>NZ_QKYN01000234.1 GCF_003258295.1 Streptacidiphilus pinicola
CCAGGCAGCGCAGCCTGATGCTGCGCGCGATCAGCAGCCGGGCGGGGGCAACGACCACGCCGACGAAGAGCCACTTGACCACGAACAGCGAGGCCAGGATGACGACGCCGAGGCCGAGCCCCACGCCGACGGCGGCCCGCAGGTCGCGTCCGGCCTTGGGCGCGCCCTTCTGGCCCTTCTTCGCCTTGCCGGGCTGGCCGGGCGTGGTGGCCTGATTCCCCCGGCCACCCTGGGCCGACCGGGGTGCCTGCCCGCCGGGACCACCGGGAGCGCCGTGCGGGGGCAGGCCGGCGCCGGGCCCGTCGCCAGGCGCGCCGGAGCCGCCCGTGGCGGCCTGGGCCCGGCCTCCGGGCTGCTGCTCGGGGGCCGGCGGGACGGGAGGCATGTACTGAGTGTGCGCCATGGCCGGGTCCACGTGCAGACCCTGGGACGGCTCGGCACCGTACGGGCCGTACGAGGCGCCGAACTCGGGACCGTACGGAGGCTGACCGCCGGGCGCGACCGGACCGCCCGGCCCGGGCGGGCCGTATGCGGCCTCCCCGTACGCCGACGCCTGTCCGTACTGCGGCGGATACGGCTGCTGAGCCGGCTGCGACGGGTGGCCGTAGCCGGGCTGCGACCCGTACGGGTCCTGGCCGGGCCCCGCCGCCGGCCCGTGGTCGGTCACGGGCGGCAGCAGCGTGGTGGCCTGGTCGTCAGCGAGCGGCGCCGGTCCCTCCGGCGCCGATCCCTCCAGTGGCAGTCCGTGGCCCTGTGCGTGGGCCCCGGCACCCCTGTCTCCAAGAGTGGGCCCCCAGAAGGAATCGTCGTTCATCAGACCTCGAGCAGCTCGGCTTCCTTGTGCTTGAGCAGCTCGTCCACCTGGGCGACGTAGCGGCTGGTGACGTCGTCGAGCTCCTTCTCGGCGCGGCGCACCTCGTCCTCGCCCGCCTCGCCGTCCTTGACGAGCTTGTCGAGCGTGTCCTTGGCCTTGCGGCGGACGTTGCGGATCGAGATCTTGGCGTCCTCGGCCTTGTTGCGGGCGACCTTGATGTACTCCTTGCGCCGCTCCTCGGTGAGCTGCGGGAAGTTCACGCGGATGATCGATCCGTCGTTGCTCGGGTTGACGCCGAGGTCCGAGTTGCGGATGGCCTCCTCGATCACGCGCAGCGAGCTCTTGTCGAACGGCGAGACGACCGCCATCCGGGGCTCCGGCACCGAGAAGGACGCAAGCTGGTTGATCGGGGTCATCGTGCCGTAGTACTCGGCGACGATCTTGGCGAACATCGCGGGGTGCGCACGACCGGTGCGGATCGCGGCGAAGTCGTCCTTGGCGACGCTGACGGCCTTCTCCATCTTCTCCTCGGCCTCGAGGAGGGTCTCTTCGATCACAATCTGCTCCTGTCCGGGGCGACCCGGTCTCGAACTGCTGGAACTACTTCGCTTCCACCGGGCACGTTCACTGAATGCCGCCCGGTTGTCCATCCCCCGCGAGCGGGAGCGGACGCTCAGGCGTCGGGCGCGTCCGTGCTGATCAACGTCCCGATCTTCTCATTGCGAACCGCCCGGGCGATATTGCCCTCCTTGAGCAGCTCGAACACGCGGATCGGGAGGTCGTTGTCCTTGCAGAGCGTGATCGCGGTGAGGTCGGCGACCTTCAGGTCCCGGGCGATCACCTCGGAGTATTCCAGGGCGTCGAACTTGACGGCCGCCGGGTTGGTGCGCGGGTCCGAGTCGTAGACGCCGTCCACACCGTTCTTGCCCATCAGCAACACCTCGGCGTGGATCTCCAGGGCTCGCTGGACGGCCGTGGTGTCCGTGGAGAAGTAGGGCATGCCCATACCGGCGCCGAAGATCACGACGCGGCCCTTCTCCAGGTGCCGCACCGCGCGCAGCGGCAGGTAGGGCTCGGCGACCTGGCCCATCGTGATCGCGGTCTGGACCCGCGTCTCGATGCCCTCCTTGTTCAGGAAGTCCTGCAGGGCCAGGGAGTTCATCACGGTGCCGAGCATGCCCATGTAGTCCGAGCGGGCCCGGTCCATGCCACGTTGCTGCAGCTCCGCGCCGCGGAAGAAGTTGCCGCCGCCGATGACCACGGCCACCTCGGTGCCGCCGCGCACCACGGTGGCGATCTCCCGGGCGATCGCGTGCACCACGTCCGGGTCGACGCCCAGGCCACCGCCGCCGGCGAAGGCCTCGCCGGAAAGCTTGAGCAGTACGCGGCGACGCGTGGTGCCCTCGTCATCGGTCATCTGCATCGGCTCCTCCTTGTGAAGCACAGCTGGGTATGAGAAAGAGGCCACTGCCGCCGGAACCTGTTCGGTCACCCGCAGGGCAGTGGCCTCCTCGTCGTTCTCACGACTCACATCGTAGGGGCTGGCCGGAGCCGTCCCCGCTGCTCGATCCGGTGGATCAGGCGCCGACGCGGAAGCGGACGAAGCGGACCAGCTTGACGCCGGCCTCGTCCAGGACCTTCTGGACGGTCTTCTTGTTGTCGCGGGCGTAGGCCTGCTCCAGGACCGCGCTCTCCTTGACGAAGCCGGTGACGCGACCCTCGACGATCTTCGGCAGGGCGGCCTCGGGCTTGCCCTCCTCACGCGCGGTGGCCTCGGCGATGCGGCGCTCGTTGTCGAGCACCTCGGCCGGGATCTCCTCACGGGAGAGGTAGGTCGGGCCGAAGGCGGCGATGTGCTGGGCGACGCCCTTGGCGACGTCCTCGTTCTCGGCGTCGAGCTCGACCATGACACCGATGGCCGGCGGGAGGTCCGGGTCGGTGCGGTGCATGTAGACGTTGACGTAGTTGCCGTCGTTGAACTGGGCGAAGCGACGGAAGACGATCTTCTCGCCCAGGCTCGCGTTGGCCTCGTCCACGAACTGCTGGACGGTCTTGCCGGGCTCGATCTCGGCAGCCAGGGCGGCGTCGATGTCGGCCGGGGAGTTCTCGGCGACGAAGGCGGCCAGCTCGTTGGCGACGGCCACGAACTTGTCACCCTTGGCGACGAAGTCGGTCTCGCAGTTCAGCTCGACCAGGACGCCGGAGGTGCCCTCGATCAGGGAGACGACGGCGCCGTTGGAGGCGTCGCGGCCCTCACGCTTGGCCACGCCCTTCTGGCCCTTGATGCGGAGCAGCTCGACAGCCTTCTCGACGTCGCCCTCGGCCTCGTCCAGCGCCTTCTTGCAGTCCATCATCCCGGCGCCGGTGAGCTCGCGGAGCTTCTTGACGTCCGCGGCGGAAAAGTTCGCCATGGTTCCTGAGTCTCTTCTCGCGTTGTCTTGTGAAGTGAGCGAAGAATCGGGGTGGTTCCGTTGGTTCCACCCACGATCCGACACACGGGAGGGGTACGTCGGCGATCGCCGCCGTACCCCTCCCCGGTCAAGCGTTCAGGCGGGTCAGGCCTGCTCGGCCTCGGCGTCGGCGACCTTCTCGGTCTCCGCGGAGGTCTGGACCTCGGCCTCGGCGGCGGGGGCCTCGGCAGCAGCGGCCTCGGCAGCGGGGGCCTCGGCGTCGGCGGCCTTCTTCTCGGCACCGGCGAGCTGCTCGAGCTCCCACTCGGCCAGCGGCTGGTCGGCACCCGACTCGGCCGGCTTGGCGTCGGCCTTGGCGGCACCGGAGCGGGCGATCAGGCCCTCGGCGACGGCGTCGGCGACCACGCGGGTCAGCAGGGTGACGGAGCGGATCGCGTCGTCGTTGCCCGGGATCTTGTAGTCGACCTCGTCCGGGTCGCAGTTGGTGTCGAGGATCGCGACGACCGGGATGTTGAGCTTGCGAGCCTCGCCGACGGCGATGTGCTCCTTCTTGGTGTCGACGATCCACACGGCGGACGGCACGCGCTGCATGTCGCGGATACCGCCGAGGGTCTTCTCGAGCTTCTCGTACTCGCGCTGCAGGACGAGGAGCTCCTTCTTGGTGAGGCCGGAGCCGGCCACATCCGTGAAGTCGATCTCGCTGAGCTCCTTGAGGCGCTGCAGACGCTTGTAGACGGTGGAGAAGTTGGTCAGCATGCCACCGAGCCAGCGCTGGTTGACGTAGGGCATGCCCACGCGACCGGCCTGCTCCGCGATGGCCTCCTGGGCCTGCTTCTTGGTGCCGACGAAGAGGACGGAGCCGCCGTGGGCGACCGTCTCCTTGACGAACTCGTACGCGCGGTCGATGTAGTTCAGCGACTGCAGCAGGTCGATGATGTAGATGCCGTTGCGCTCCGTGAAGATGAAGCGCTTCATCTTCGGGTTCCAACGACGGGTCTGGTGACCGAAGTGGACGCCGCTCTCCAGCAGCTCCCGCATCGTGACGACGGCCATGGCCGTGCTCCTTGAGGTTGCTCGGTTGTTCCGCCGCGGCCGGTGGCCGTGGCGCCTGACGCCCTGCTTCGTGCCGGTTCCTGGGCTCCCACGAGGGGTTCGCCGAGGACCGAGCGGCACTGCGCCGGAGGACCGGCGCTGGGCGTGCGAAGTCGACCCGGCACGCCGGGTCGCGAAAGAAGTGTACGGGACGCGCCGGACACCGGGCGACCTCGCCCGGGGGCGCGCGCTCACTCGAGCGAGTCGCGAGGTTTTCCACAGGGCGCCGGTTGTCCACAACTTGCCCGGACCGGGGCAGGGTTGTCCGGGCGGAGCGCGAGAGTGCGGGCATGACCCGGACCGCGCCCGCCCCCGCCTTCGCTCCCCCACCTCCGCTGCCGCCCCCGCTCCCCGGCGGCCGCCGGGGAGCGGGGGCGGCAGCGGAGGTGGGGGAG
>NZ_QKYN01000039.1 GCF_003258295.1 Streptacidiphilus pinicola
GGCCTTGCTCTGGGCGCGGGCCACCACCAGCATCCCCTTGCGGTACCGGTCGCTGACCTCGGCCGCGCGCAGCGGACGGCCGTCCGCATGGAAGAAGCCGGCCGGCCCGGTGAGGAAGGCGAGCCGGCGGCGCAGGACGCGTGCCTGGTCGGCCGGGTCGGGCAGGTGGCCGAGGAAGGCGAGGAGGGTGAAGAAGGAGGAGCCGTCGGAGATCTCGATCTCGGACGGCTCGGTGAGGCGCCGCAGGAGTTCCGCCCGGCCGGGTTCGGTCAGGGTGAGGACCTGGCGGGTCGGGCCGGTGCCCGTCTCCTCCGCGTGGCGGGTCAGGAGGCCGGCCTTCTGGAGTCGGTTGAGGGCCGGGTAGAGCGCGCCGTCGCTGACGGGGCGGGCGTGGCCCATCAGATCGGAGATGCGTCGCCGCAGCTCGTAGGCGTGCAGCGGCTCCTCCGCGAGGAAGCCGAGGACGGCCAGGGTGAGCACCGGGCCGACTCCTTTCCGTGAGCGACGACGAGCGACGACCACCATTCTCAGGCTACCTCTATTCGAGACACTCGATGAGAGGTAGCCTCCTGCCCATGGCCTCCTCCAAGCTGCTCGGACTCGCCGGGCCCGTCTACGTGGAACTGCTCTCGGGCGTGGTCGCCGGGATCGTCGACACCTTCTGGGTCGCCCGGCTGGGACGCACCGCGATCGGGGCGGTCGCCGTCGCGAGCACCGTCGAGAACGTGCTGCTCGGGGTGGTGCTGGCGATCGGCATCGGCGCCACCGTGCTGCTCGCCCCCGACCGCGGCGCGCTGCGGGTCACGGCCCGGGCGGCGGGCCTGCTCTGGCTGGCCGTCACCCCGCTGGTGGCGCTGGGCGGCTGGGCCGCCCGCGCGCCGCTGGCCGCCGCGCTGACCGGCGGCGACGCCGCTCAGAGCGGGCCGACCGCCGCCTTTCTCGCGATCTCGATGCCCGGGATCGCCGTCTTCTTCGCGCAGAACGTCGTCGACGGCGTCTTCAAGGGACTCGGCGACACCCGGACACCGATGCGGATGGCCCTGCTGGCCAACGCCACCCTGCTCGTCCTGGACCCGGTGCTGATCTACGGGCTGCTCGGCGCGCCGAGACTCGGCGTCACCGGCGCCGCGCTCGCCCTGGTCGCCTCCCGGGTGGCGCCGCTGGTTATCAGCCTGCTCCGGGTGCGCCGCCTGCTGGGACGCGACGACGCGAGCACATCCGGCCCGACCGACCGCCTGACCACCCGCCAGGCCGCCCGGCGTATCCTGCGCGTCGGCGTGCCGACCGCCGCCGACTTCGTCACCCGGATGCTGATCGGCCTGGCCATGGTCGCGCTGACGGCACGCTTCGGCGCGGTACCGCTCGCCGCCTACGGCATCGGCACCCGGATCATGCTGCTCGCCACCATGGCGTTCTACGCCGTCCGTCAGGCGGCCTCGATCCGGCTCAGCACCGCCCCGGACGCGCTCGCCCCGATCGGACGCGAGGCGCTGCGCCTCGCCTGGAGTGCGGCGCTCGTCGCGGACGCGGTCCTGCTCGCCGCGCCCGAACCGCTGCTGCGCCTGTTCACCCACGACGCCGCCGTCGTCCACACCGGCGTGGTCCTGCTGCGCTACCTGGCCGGCTACCTGCTCGCCCTCGCCGGGGTCGTCGCCCTCGCCGGGGCGCTGCTGGCGACGGGCCGGGCCCCGGTCATGTTCCGGATCACCCTGGTCGGCGCGGCGGTCCAGATCGCCCTCGCCTGGGCGCTGAGCAGCGCCGGGGGCGCGCAGGGGGTCTGGCTGGCCATGGTCCTCGGGACAGCGCTGCAGTTCGCGCTGACGCTCGGCGCCCTCTTCCTACCGGGCGGTAGCCGGGGTATGGTGTCGGCACCACCTCCGTCGGCGTTGGGAGCCGCCGCGACGGAGCGTTCACGTGGTTCATCACCACGGCCTTCTTCACGCTGAGCCTGCGCCCTCGGCGACTTCTCTTCACGGTCCTCAGTCGCACCGTGTGCACCCTTTTCTCTCGCCGCCGCGTCGGAGCGGAACGACCGCGGCGTACTCCCTGCTTCCCAGGAGTCACGCCATGTCCGAGAATTCCGTCTTCCCCACCGTCGCCGTCGTCGGCCTCGGCACCATGGGTGCCGGGATCGCCGAGATCGTCGCCCGCAGCGGCCGCCAGGTGATCGGCATCGAGGCCACCGCCGCCGAGGCGCACGCCGCGCGGGCGCGGATCGAGGAGGCCACCGCGCACTCCGTGCGCCGTGGCCGACTGTCCGAGGAGGAGCGCGCCGCGCTGCTCGGGCGGATCACGGTGACCGAGGAGCTCACCGCCGCCGCCGGGGCGCAGCTGGTGATCGAGGAGGTGCCGGAGCAGCTGGAGCTGAAGCGCGAGATCTTCGCCGAGCTCGACAAGATCTGCCCGCCGGAGACCGTCCTCGCGACCGGCACCACCGCCCTCTCGGTCACCCGCATCGCCGCCGCGACCGGCCGCCCGGAGCGCATCCTCGGCCTGCACTTCTTCAACCCCGCGCCGGTGATGCAGCTGGTCGAGGTGGTCCGCACGGTGCTGACGAGCCCACAGGCCGCCGAGGACGCGGCGGAGTTCGCCCGCTCGCTCGGCAAGTCGCCGGTCGCCGCCGGGGACCGGGCCGGGTTCATCGTCAACGGGCTGCTCTTCGCCTACCTGAACCAGGCCGCCGCGATGTTCGAGTCGCGCTACGCCAGCCGCGAGGACATCGACGCCGCGATGCGCTTCGGCTGCGGTCTGCCGATGGGCCCGCTGGCCCTGCTGGACCTGATCGGCATCGACACCGCCAAGACCGTGCTGGAGGCGATGTACGCGCAGTCCCACGACCGCCTGCACGCGCCCGCGCCGATCCTCGGCCAGCTGGCCGCCGCGGGCCTGCTGGGCCGCAAGTCGGGTCGCGGCTTCTACAGCTACGCCGCGCCCGGCTCCTCCGAGGTCGTCGCCGAGGAGGGCTCCGCCAACAAGGTGCGCGTCGCGGGCCGCGAGGTGCGCAGCGTCGGAGTCTGCGGCTCGGGCACGATGGCCAACGGCATCGCCGAGGTCTTCGCCAAGGCGGGTTACACCGTCACCCAGGTCGCCCGCAGCCAGGAGAAGGCCGACCGGTCCAAGGCCGCGATCCAGAAGTCGCTGGACCGCATGGTCGCCAAGGGCCGCCTCTCCGAGGAGGACCGCGACGCCACCCTGGCCCGGGTCACCCCGAGCGGCAGCTACGAGGACCTGCACGGCGTCGACCTGGTCCTGGAGGCCGTCGCCGAGGACCTGGCGGTCAAGCGCGAGCTGTTCGCCACCCTCGACAAGATCTGCAAGCCGGGCGCGGTGCTGGCCACGACCACCTCCTCGCTCCCGGTGATCCAGTGCGCGACGGCCACCAGCCGCCCGCAGGACGTCATCGGCATGCACTTCTTCAACCCGGCCCCGGCCATGAAGCTGGTCGAGGTGGTCTCCACCGTGCTGACCGCCGAGGACGTCACCGAGACCGTGCTGGACCTGTGCGCCACGGTCCGCAAGCACCCGGTGGAGTGCGGCGACCGGGCCGGCTTCATCGTGAACGCGCTGCTCTTCCCGTACCTCAACGACGCCGTGCGGATGATCGAGGAGCACTACGCCTCGGTCGACGACGTCGACACCGCGATGAAGCTGGGCTGCGGCTATCCGATGGGCCCGTTCGAGCTGCTGGACGTGGTCGGCCTGGACGTCTCGCTGACCATCGAGAAGGTGCTGCACGCGGAGTTCCGCGAGCCGGGCCTGGCGCCGGCACCGCTGCTGGAGCACCTGGTGACCGCGGGCTGCCTGGGCCGCAAGACCGGCCGCGGCTTCCGCGACCACGCGCGTCGATGAGGCCAGGTAGCCTTCCCGTCATGACCACGGAACAGCAGCTGCTGGAGCAGGCGGGCCTGGACGGCGCCGCAAGCGACGCGGGGACGTCCGGCGGCAACGGCGGTGCCACCCGCCGGGCGACGGCCCAACGGCAGCTGATGCGCCAGGAACTGGCCACAGCGGCCATGGAGCTGTTCGCCTCGCAGGGCTACGAGGAGACGACGGTCGACCAGATCGCCGCGGCGGCGGGCGTCGCCCGGCGCACCTTCTTCCGGTACTTCCGGTCGAAGGAGGAGGCGATCTTCCCGGACCACGACGACACCCTGGTCCGGGTGGCCGACCTGCTGGCCAGCGCCGACCCGAGCGAGCATCCGCTGGACGTGGTCTGCCGGGGCATCAAGGAGGTGCTGCGGATGTACGCGGCCACCCCCTCGGTCTCGGTGGCCCGCTACCGGCTGATCCGTCAGGTGCCGACGCTGCGCGAGCGCGAGATCGCGGTGGTCGCCCGCTACGAGCGGCTGTTCACCCGCTACCTGCTGGGCCGGTTCGACACCGACCAGGGCGACGACGCGATGCTCGCCGAGGTCTCGGCGGCGGCCGTCGTCGCGGCCCACAACCACGTGCTGCGGCGCTGGCTGCGGGCCGGCGGCCGGGGCGAGGTGGAGTCCCAGTTGGACCACGCCTTCGAGGCCATCCGGCGGACCTTCTGGGGCGACCTCTCCACCCGCCGCGGCGACCGCCCGGCACTCCAGCTGGCACCGAGTGACACCCACGGCGACGACTTCGTCATCACCGTCGCCCGCGCGGACGCCCCGCTGGACCAGGTCATGGCCGGCATCCGCGCCGCCCTGACCGGCCAGAACGAGGAATAATCGCAGGTCACACCAGTCACACACAGCAGTCCCCCGCCGGATTCGGCGGGGGACTGCTGTGTCGTGTTGCAAGGTGATGACGCTCACGTGACACTGGATGCAATTGGTGGCACGCAGTGTCTTTACGAGTGGCACAGGGTGCCAGTACGTTGTTACCCACTGGTCGCGGCGCCGCGGCTCCCCACCCCGGCGCGCCTCGACCTCCCGCCCGCGCGCCACCCCTGCGCAGGCCCCAATCTCGAAGCAGCACCGTTTCAGATCCTTACCGCGACTGACGTAGCCGGCGTCCGCTCCCGGCCACACAACAGACCGCCCCCCGTCCCACTGACGCACCCTGCATCCCTCGTGCAGGTACGCCGCCGCCGGAGGCAGCCATGGCAGCCATGAAGGAAATCCTCGCCGCGATCCAGAACCCGGAGACCACCGCCGCCGAATACGCGGCGCTGGAGCTCCCGGAGTCCTACCGCGCGATCACGCTCCACAAGGACGAGCAGGAGATGTTCGCGGGCCAGGAGAGCCGCAACAAGGACCCGCGCAAGTCCCTGCACCTGGACGAGATCGCCCTGCCGGAGCTCGGCCCGGGCGAGGCCCTGGTCGCGGTGATGGCCAGCGCGGTCAACTACAACACCGTGTGGAGCTCGATCTTCGAGCCGGTCTCCACCTTCGGATTCCTGGAGCGTTATGGCCGCCTCTCGCCCGAGACCGCGCGTCACAACCAGGACTTCCACGTCCTCGGCTCCGACCTGGCGGGCGTGGTGCTGCGCACCGGGCCGGGCGTGCACGCATGGAAGCCCGGCGACAAGGTGGTCGCCCACTGTCTCAGCGTCGAGCTGGAGAGCGCCGACGGCCACAACGACACCATGCTGGACCCCGAGCAGCGCATCTGGGGCTTCGAGACCAACTACGGCGGTCTGGCCGAGATCGCGCTGGTCAAGTCCAACCAGCTGATGCCCAAGCCGGAGCACCTCACCTGGGAGGAGGCCGCCTCCCCGGGCCTGGTCAACTCCACCGCCTACCGTCAGCTGGTCTCCCGCAACGGCGCCGGTATGAAGCAGGGCGACAACGTGCTGATCTGGGGCGCCTCCGGCGGCCTCGGCTCCTACGCCACCCAGTACGCGCTGGCCGGCGGCGCCAACCCGATCTGCGTCGTCTCCAGCCCGGCCAAGGCGAAGATCTGCGAGGAGATGGGCGCCGAGGCGATCATCGACCGCTCCGCCGAGGGCTACAAGTTCTGGAAGGACGAGCACAACCAGGACCCGCGCGAGTGGAAGCGCTTCGGCGGCAAGATCCGCGAGCTGACCGGCGGTGAGGACGTCGACATCGTCTTCGAGCACCCGGGCCGCGAGACCTTCGGCGCCTCGGTCTACGTCACCCGCAAGGGCGGCACCGTCGTCACCTGCGCCTCGACCTCGGGCTACATGCACCAGTACGACAACCGCTACCTGTGGATGTCCCTCAAGCGCATCGTCGGTTCGCACTTCGCGAACTACCGCGAGGCGTGGGAGGCCAACCGCCTGATCGCCAAGGGCAAGATCCACCCGACGCTGTCGAAGACCTACACCCTCGCCGAGACCGGCCAGGCCTCGCTGGACGTGCACCACAACAAGCACCAGGGCAAGGTCGGCGTCCTGTGCCTGGCGCCGGAGGAGGGCCTCGGCGTCACGGACCACGAGCTCCGCGCCAAGCACCTCCCGGCCATCAACCGCTTCCGCGGGGAGTAACCAGAGATGACTGTCCATCGGGACCGGCCCTGGCTGATGAGGACGTACGCGGGGCACTCCTCCGCGGCCGCCTCGAACGAGCTGTACCGGAAGAACCTGGCGAAGGGTCAGACGGGCCTCTCCGTCGCCTTCGACCTGCCGACGCAGACCGGCTACAACCCCGACCACGTCCTCGCCCGCGGCGAGGTCGGGCGGGTCGGAGTCCCGGTCAGCCACGTGGGCGACATGCGGACCCTCTTCGAGGGCATCCCGCTGGAGCGCACCAACACCTCGATGACCATCAACGCCACGGCCATGTGGCTGCTGGCGATGTACCAGGTGGTCGCCGAGGAGCAGGGCGCGGACATCGCCAAGCTGACCGGGACCACCCAGAACGACATCATCAAGGAGTACCTGTCGCGCGGGACGCACGTCTTCCCGCCCGGGCCCTCCATCCGGCTGACCACCGACATGATCGCGTACACGGTCGCCAACATCCCCAAGTGGAACCCGATCAACATCTGCAGCTACCACCTGCAGGAGGCCGGGGCCACGCCGGTGCAGGAGCTGGCGTTCGCGATGTGCACGGCCATCGCCGTGCTCGACGCGGTCCGTGACAGCGGCCAGGTCAAGCCGGAGCAGATGGGCGAGGTCGTCGCCCGGATCTCCTTCTTCGTCAACGCGGGCGTCCGCTTCGTCGAGGAGATGTGCAAGCTGCGGGCCTTCGCCCAGCTGTGGGAGAAGGTGACGCTGGAGCGTTACGGCGTCACCGACCCCAAGCAGCGCCGGTTCCGCTACGGCGTCCAGGTCAACTCTCTGGGCCTGACCGAGGCGCAGCCGGAGAACAACGTCCAGCGCATCGTGCTGGAGATGCTCGCCGTGACGCTCTCGAAGGACGCGCGGGCGCGCGCCGTGCAGCTGCCGGCCTGGAACGAGGCGCTGGGTCTGCCCCGGCCCTGGGACCAGCAGTGGTCGCTGCGCATCCAGCAGGTCCTGGCGTTCGAGTCGGACCTGCTGGAGTACGGGGACCTGTTCACCGGCTCCGTCGTGGTCGAGGCCAAGGTCGCCGAGCTGCTCGCCGGCGCCGAGGCGGAGATCGCCAAGGTGCAGGAGATGGGCGGGGCCGTGGCCGCCGTCGAGTCCGGCTACCTGAAGGCCGCACTGGTCGCCTCGCACGCCGAGCGGCGCGCCCGGATCGAGTCGGGCGAGGACAAGGTCGTCGGCGTCAACTGCTACGAGACCACCGAGCCGAGCCCGCTGACCGCCGACCTGGACACCGCGATCATGGTCGTGGACGGGGACGCCGAGCGTGCCGTGGCCGAGGCCTTCACCGGCTGGCTGGCCGAGCGCGACGAGGCCGCCGCGCAGGCGGCGCTGGGCGAGCTCAAGGCACAGGCCGCGACCGACGCCAACCTGATGACCGCCACCCTGGCCTGCGTCCGCGCGGGCGTCACCACGGGCGAGTGGGCCCAGGCGCTGCGGGACGTCTTCGGCGAGTACCGTGCCCCCACGGGCGTCGGCGGCGCGCCGATCACCGGCACGATCGACCCGGAGTCCGGCTCCGAGCTGCTCACGGTCCGCGAGGCCGTCGCCCGCACGGCCGAGGAGCTCGGCAGCGGCAAGCTGCGGCTGCTGGTCGGCAAGCCCGGCCTGGACGGCCACTCCAACGGCGCCGAGCAGATCGCCGTGCGCGCCCGCGACGCCGGCTTCGAGGTCGTCTACCAGGGCATCCGGCTGACGCCCGAGCAGATCACGGCCGCGGCCATCGCCGAGGACGTCCACTGCGTCGGTCTGTCGATCCTCTCCGGCGCCCACGCCGAGCTGGTGCCGGACGTGCTCCAGCGCCTGCGGCGCGCGGGAGTCGAGGACATGCCGGTCGTGGTCGGCGGGATCATCCCCGCCGCGGACGAGCAGGCCCTGCTTGCCCAGGGCGTGGCGGCGGTGTTCACTCCGAAGGACTTCGGGATCACCGCGATCATCGGCCGTATCGTCGACGAGATCCGTCTGGCCCACGGCCTGGACCCGATCTTCACCACCCGTAAGACTCAGAAGGAAGAGACCCTCGCCTCATGAGCAACGTCAACCGCTTGCGTCCGCGCCGTTCCTGCCTGGCCGTCCCCGGCTCGAACCCGCGCTTCCTGGAGAAGGCCCAGGGCCTGCCCGCCGACCAGGTCTTCCTGGACCTGGAGGACGCCTGCGCGCCGCTGGCGAAGGAGGGCGCCCGCCACACCATCGTCGACTTCCTGAACAACGGCGACTGGACCGGCAAGACCCGCGTGGTCCGGGTCAACGACTGGACCACGCACTGGACCTACCGTGACGTCGTCACCGTCGTCGAGGGCGCCGGGCAGAACCTGGACTGCATCATGCTGCCCAAGGTCCAGGACGCCCAGCAGATCGTCGCGCTGGACCTGCTGCTGACGCAGATCGAGAAGACCATGGGCTTCGAGGTCGGCAAGATCGGCATCGAGGCGCAGATCGAGAACGCCAAGGGCCTGATCAACGTGGACGCGATCGCCGAGGCGAGCCCGCGTCTGGAGACCATCATCTTCGGCCCGGCCGACTTCATGGCCTCCATCAACATGAAGTCCCTGGTCGTCGGTGAGCAGCCGCCCGGCTACCCGGCCGACGCGTACCACTACATCCTGATGCGCATCCTGATGGCGGCCCGCGCCAACGACCTGCAGGCCATCGACGGCCCCTACCTGCAGATCAAGAACGTCGACGGCTACCGCGAGGTCGCCGGCCGCAGCGCCGCGCTGGGCTTCGACGGCAAGTGGGTGCTGCACCCCGGCCAGGTCGACGCCGCCAACGAGGTCTACTCGCCCTCCCAGGAGGACTACGACCACGCCGAGCTGATCCTGGACGCCTACGACTGGTGCACCTCCGAGGCGGGCGGCAAGAAGGGCTCCGCGATGCTCGGCGACGAGATGATCGACGAGGCCTCCCGCAAGATGGCCCTGGTCATCTCCGGCAAGGGCCGCGCCGCCGGCATGCAGCGCACCACCAAGTTCGAGATTCCGGAAAGCTGAGGGGCGCGATGCAGTTCGGACGCACCTACGAGGAGTTCGAGGTCGGCGCGGTCTACAAGCACTGGCCCGGAAAGACCGTCACCGAGTACGACGACCACCTCTTCTGCCTGCTCACGATGAACCACCACCCGCTGCACATGGACGCGAACTACGCGACCACCACCGTGCAGGGCAAGAACGTCGTGGTCGGCAACTACATCTACTCGCTGCTGCTCGGCATGTCCGTCCCGGACGTGTCCGGCAAGGCGATCGCCAACCTGGAGATCGAGTCGCTCAAGCACGTGGCGCCGACCTTCCACGGCGACACGATCTACGGCGAGACCACGGTCCTCGACAAGAACATGACCTCGAAGCCGGACCGCGGCATCGTCTACGTCGAGACCAAGGGCTACAAGCAGGACGGCACCCTGGTCTGCGTCTTCCGCCGCAAGGTCATGGTGCCGACCGAGACGTACATCAAGGAGCGCGGGGGCGAGCAGCCCGGCCGCCCGGAGCTCCAGGACTGACCCTCCCCCCCCCAGTGCTCGGGCGCTCCACGGTGTATGCCACGCCCGTGGGGCGCCCGGACCGGCCCCCAGCCGCCGACGCAGAAGGACACGACCCATGGGACGCCTCGCCCAGACCGAAGGTCTCAACGAGATCCAGCAGGAGATCCTCGCGACCGTTCGCAGCTTTGTCGACAAGGAGATCATTCCGGTCGCCACCGAGCTGGAGCACCGCGACGAGTACCCCACCGACATCGTCGAGGGCCTCAAGGAGATGGGGATCTTCGGCCTGATGATCCCGGAGGAGTACGGCGGCCTAGGCGAGTCGCTGCTCACCTACGCGCTGACCGTGGAGGAGATCGCCCGCGGCTGGATGTCGGTGTCGGGCATCATCAACACCCACTTCATCGTGGCCTACATGATCAACGCCCACGGCACGCAGGAGCAGAAGGACTACTTCCTGCCGCGCATGGCCACCGGCGAGATCCGCGGCGCGTTCTCCATGTCCGAGCCGGGCCTGGGTTCCGACGTCTCCGCCATCTCCACCAAGGCGACCAGGGACGAGAGCGGCGAGTTCTACGTCCTCAACGGCCAGAAGATGTGGCTGACCAACGGTGGCACGTCCTCCGTGATCGCCTGCCTGGTCAAGACGGACGAGGGCCACGCCTCGCCGTACAAGAACCTCACCACCTTCCTGATCGAGAAGACCCCGGGCTTCGGCCCGAACGAGACGGTCAAGGGTCTGACCGTCCCCGGCAAGATCGAGAAGATGGGCTACAAGGGCGTCGACACCACCGAGCTGGTGCTCGAGGACGTCAAGCTGCCCGCCGACCGGATCCTGGGCGGCGTCCCCGGCCGCGGCTTCTACCAGATGATGGACGGCGTCGAGGTCGGCCGCGTCAACGTCGCCGCCCGCGGCTGCGGTGTCGCGCAGCGCGCCTTCGAGCTGGGTATCCGCTACGCGCAGCAGCGGCAGACCTTCGGCAAGAAGATCGCCGAGCACCAGGCCATCCAGTTCAAGCTGGCCGAGATGGCCACCAAGGTCGAGGCCGCGCACCAGATGATGGTGATGGCCGCGCGCAAGAAGGACTCCGGCCAGCGCAACGACCTCGAGGCCGGCATGGCCAAGTACCTGGCCTCCGAGTACTGCAAGGAGGTCGTCGAGGACTCCTTCCGGATCCACGGCGGCTACGGCTTCTCCAAGGAGTACGAGATCGAGCGCCTCTACCGCGAGGCCCCGATGCTGCTCATCGGTGAAGGTACTGCGGAGATCCAGAAGATGATCGTGGGCCGCCGCCTGCTGGAGGAGTACAAGCTCGCAGAGTGAGGCAGCAGACTTGCCGGGCGCGCAGGCTGGGGAGCATGGCGCACTTCGGCAGCCTGGGGGCGTGAATCGTAAGGATTCACGCCCCCATTTCCTTGTGTTCCTCCCTGCCCTGCTCAACTGGCCCGCAGGCCAGGGATCTGAGGGGTTTGTCACCGTTCGCCTACAACCCTTGGCCCAGGCAGCCCAACCGGCTTACCTTGGCGGAGCAAAGAGAAAGCCGAGAGAAACGCGGGAGCACCCCACCAGGGTTCCCGGAGCTTGCTTCGGCACCACCCGCTGCCGATAGCATCCCCTCGGACGATTACAGGTCGCCTTCGACACAGTCGTCCCCGAACCCCTCGACACCGCGACCTTGTCGGTCGCGACAAAGGTCTTCGATGCCCCTTCGTCCGTCCCTTCCGACCGACGCCTCCCGGCCGCGCGTGACGCTGGCCCGCGGAGCGTCCCCCTGGCTCGTCCCGACCGTGCTCACGGCCGCCGCGTGCACCGCCCTCACCCGGCGCAACGGCAGATGGGCCCTGGCGGCGGTACCGGCCTCCGCGCTGAGCGCGGGCATGCTCTGGTTCTTCCGTGACCCCGAGCGCGAGCTCGGTGCCGGCCGCGTGATCTCCCCCGCCGACGGCGTGGTCCAGAGCATCGACGCCTGGCCAGACGGCCGCACCCGCGTGGCGATCTTCATGAGCCCGCTCAACGTGCACGTCAACCGGGCTCCCCTGGACGGCGTCGTGCGCTCCGTCGAGCACGTGCCCGGCGGGTACGTGCCGGCGTTCAACAAGGACAGCGACCGCAACGAGCGGGTCGTCTGGCACTTCGACACCGAGCTCGGTGACATCGAGATGGTGCAGATCGCGGGCGCGGTGGCCCGTCGCATCGTCCCGTACGTCACCAGTGGCACCAAGGTCGAGCGCGGCGAGCGGGTCGGCCTGATCCGCTTCGGCTCGCGCGTCGACACCTACCTCCCGGAGGGCGTCCAGCCCGGCGTCGAGGTGGGGCAGAAGACGACGGCAGGGGTGACTCGCCTTGACCGTGACTGACCCTGAACACTACGAACCGGCCTACGCCGACCAGGACGACGAGGAGCAGGAGCGCGTCGCGCGCCGGCTGCGCTGGGCCCGCGACCGCGAGCTGCGCCGCCCGCTGTCGCCCCAGCACCTCTCCACGGCGGACCTGTTCACGCTGGGCAACGCCGTCTGCGGCTTCCTGGCGATCTACTGCACCACGACGGGCGTGCTCATCCCGCACCTCACCGGCGTGGCGACGAGCGGGGACCGCCGCAGTGCGGCCGCCGCGGTGACGCTGCTGCTCATCGGCTCGATGTGCGACCTCTTCGACGGCCTGGTGGCGCGCAAGCTGCGCTCCTCCGCGCTGGGCGCGGAGCTGGACAACCTCGCGGACCTGATCAGCTTCGGCATCGCGCCGGCGTACTTCGTCGTCGTCTGGGGCATGACCGCCGGCGGCGCGCACCAGCGCATCAGCGCCGGTATCGCGATCATGGTGCTGCTGGCGGTGGTGCTGCGGCTCGCGCGCTTCTCCTGCACGGCCGCCCGTCCTGGCGTCTTCCAGGGCATGCCCTCGCCGATGGGCGCGCTGACGGTGATCTCCATCGTGCTGCTGAACCCACCGTTCGCACTGGGCGCGGTCGGCATCGTGGCGGTCTCGGCGCTCATGGTCAGCCAGGTCGAGTACCCCAAGCCGCAGGGCAAGCTGGCCACGGCCACGCTGGTCTGGATCGTCGTCTCGATGGGCTGCCTCACGGCCTGGGCCACGGGCCTGCCGGGCGGCGCGACCCTGCTGCAGATCGGCGCCTCGCTCCAGGTCGCCCTGGCGCTGATGGCTCCGCTCATGGTCATCCGCCGCAAGGTCGGCGACGTCCGTGCCAAGCGCGCCGAGGCACGGAGCGCGACGAACTGACGTCTGACGACACGTCCCGAGGGCGCCCGGCCGCACTGCGGCCGGGCGCCCTCGCCTTTTCGTGGAAGGAGCCGCGTTGGCGACCGTGATCAACCTCTGGCGACAGCGGCTCGACGAGGTGCCGGAGGAGGTGTGGGCGGACCGCGAGGCCGAGGTGCTGATCCTGGCCGACACCGGGCTGACCCGGCTCTCCCCGCGGATCGGCGGGCTGCGGCGGCTGCGGACGCTGGACGTCGGCCACAACGCGCTGGCGGCCGTGCCGGAGGAGCTCGGCGAGCTCGTGGGGCTGGCGGACTGCCTCTACCTGCACGACAACCGGCTGACCGCGCTGCCGGACTCCCTCGGGCGCCTGGACGCGCTGCGCTACCTCAACGTGGGCGAGAATCCGCTCGGCGGGCTCCCGGAGACGCTCGGGGGGATGACGGCGCTGGTCGAACTGCGGGCCCAGGACTGCGGCCTGACGGCCCTGCCCGCCTCGCTCGGCCGACTGGCGCGGCTGCGCGAGCTGCACCTGCGCGGCAACGCGCTGACCACGCTGCCGGGCGAGCTGGCCGGGCTGCGGGAGCTGCGCGTGCTGGAGCTGCGCGACAACGCCCTCACCGCCGTCCCCGACGCCCTGCGGGCCCTCCCCCGGCTGCGCCACCTCGACCTGCGCGGCAACCGCGTGGCCACCCTCCCCGGCTGGCTCAGCGGGCTCCCGGCCCTGGAGAAGCTCGACCTGCGCTGGACCGACGTCCGGCCGGGCGAGGCGCTGCTCGCCGAGCTCGCGGTCCGGGGCTGCTTCGTCCTGATCTGAAAGACTTCTTTCGAAAGAACTCTTTCCAACCTCCCGCCCAAGGGCTACGCTCCTGCCATGAGCCCAACCGAACCGACCCCTCCTCTCCGGTCCGTCCGCGATCCGCGGACGCTGCGGGCGCTGGCGCATCCGGTGCGGATCGCGCTGCTGGAGGCGCTCGCCGTGCGCGGGACGCTGACGGCGACCGAGGCCGCGGAGATCGTCGGGGGGAACGCCTCGAACGCCTCGTACCACCTGCGGACGCTCGCCGCGCACGGGTACGTCACCCACGCCGACGGCGGCGCCGGGCGCGAGCGGCCGTGGCGGCTGGACGGCGCCGGAATGTCGTTCGACGAGAACGACGCGGACCCGAGCGTCGCCCAGGCGGCGACGGCCCTGTCCGACGTGCTCAGCGAGCGCTGGGCCGAGCGGCGGCGGCGCTACCAGCAGACCCGCGACCAGTACCCCGAGCCGGTCCGGCGCGCCGCCGGCCAGGGCCAGGCGGTCCTGTTCGTGACACCGGAGGAGATGGAACAGGTCAAGGACGAGGTCTTCGCCCTGCTGATGCGGTTCCAGAACCGCGTCGAGGACCCGTCCGCGCGACCGGAGGGCTCGGTGCCGTTCGAGGTCGTCGTCTCCAACGTCCCGTTCGCAGTCGAGCCGGAAGCCTGAGCGGCGACTCAGGTCGAACACCTACCCCCTCCGTCACGGCGAGGGTATATCTGTCATGCCCATGATGATCCGATAGGGGGACCACCCGTGCGCACCCTGCTCTCACAACCGCGTATGCGCCTGTACTTCCTCGGCACCACGCTCAGCACCGTCGGCGACTACGCGCTCTGGCTCGCCGCGGGTGTCTGGGTCAAGGAGCTCACCGGCTCGACCGCGCAGGCGGGTCTGTGCATGCTGGCCCTGATCCTCGGCACGCTGCTCTCCCCCGTCGCCGGCTACGTCGCGGACAGCATGCGCCGCAAGCCGCTGCTGCTGGCCACCAACGCCGTCACCGGCCTGCTGGTCCTCGCGCTCACCCAGGTGCACGGGGCCGGCGACGTGTGGCTGATCTACGCCGTCATGTTCGTCAACGGCCTCGCCGTCTCGCTCACCGACTCCGCGACGACGGCACTGCTGCCGCGCCTGGTCGCTCCGGAACAGCTCGGCGCGGCCAACGGTCTGACGCAGGCGCTGACCCAGGGCCAGCGGCTGATCACCCCGGCGCTCGGCATCGGGCTGCTGGCCGCCTTCGGCGGCGGCGTGGTGGCCGCGATCGACGCGGCCTCCTTCGCCGTGGGCTTCCTGTGCTGGGCCTTCATCAAGGTCGACGACCCGCGCCCGCGGCCCACCGAGCTGAACTGGCGTCAGGAGACCACGGCCGGCTTCGGCTTCCTGCTGCGCACGCCGTCGCTGCGGCAGCTGACCGGCGCGATGGTCCTCGGCCTGTTCGTGATCGGCATGTTCGAGACGCTCTCGCTGGCGGTCACCACCGTCGGCCTGCACCGCGCGCCGACCTGGGTCGGCGTGCTGGTCACCGTGATGGGCGTGTCCGGGATCCTCAGCGGCCTGCTGGCCGGCAGGCTGCTCACCCCGCTCGGCGCGGGGAGGCTCACCGCCCTGGGCCTGGCCCTGTTCGGTGTGGGCGCGCTGGGCATGGCCGTGCCGATGACGGCCGTGGTCGTCGCGGCCGCCCTGCTCTTCGGCTTCGGGCTGCCCTGCATCATCGTCGGCGCGATCACGGCACTCCAGCTGACCACCCCGAACGAGCTCCTCGGCCGCGTCTCCGGCGCCCGCGCCTTCGCCATCACCGCCGGCCAGGCGCTCGGCATGGCCGCCGGTTCGGCGCTGATCTCCGTGGTCTTCTACCGCGACATCGCCTACGCCGCCGCCGCGCTCCTCACCCTCAGCGCCCTCTACCTCTTCACCCGCCGCGAGCAGCACCCGGCCGGGGCGCCCGCCTCCGCCGAGGAGACCGCGGAGCAGGAGACGGCGGCCGAGACCGCCGCCTGAGCGTCACTGGCAGTCGGCGTCGCCGCTCTGGGCCCTGACCTCGACGACCTGGCCGGGGCCGGAGAAGGGGACGTCGACCCAGGCCGGATTCGGGAGCTTGGTGGGGTTGATCCAGGCCTGCCAGTTGTGCCAGGTCAGCTCGTAGCCGTCGGACACGGGCGGCGCCTGGGTCCACCCGTCCTGGAGCAGTTCCTTGTGCAGCGTCTGCGCGAGGTCCGGCTCGACGCCCTCCGGGAGGTAGAAGGCGTAGCCCACCAGGCAGCCCGTGGGCGAGGCCGGGTACGCGGCGTCCTTCCGGCCGGATTCGGTGATCCCCGCCCGCTCCAGGGCCTGGTCCAGCTGCTGCCCGACCCGCCGGTACTCCGCCTGGCGCTGCGCCCCGGCGGCCAGCTGGGCCGCGTGGACGGCCGCGGCCGCCTTGCTCGCCGCCGCCGCGGACGCGCTCGCCGCCGAGGCGCTCGCCTCGGCCGGGGTGGGCCCGGAGTGGCCCGAGCATCCGGCGGCGAGTGCGATCACGGGCAGGCAGGAGAGCGCCACGGCGGCGCGGGAAAAGCGGAACATGACCGTCAGCATAGGCGGGAAGCTCCTGGTCACCGCGGTGGGGTCGGTTCAGCGACCGTAGTAGGCCCGGGTCATCAGCCGCTTCATGCCGTCGATCATCGGCATCCGCGGGTTCGCGGGCGCGCACTGGTCGGCGTAGGCGTTGAGCGCCTGCTGCGGGAGGGCGGCCAGGAAGGCCTGCTCGTCGACGCCCTCGCCCTGGAAGGAGCGCGGGCTGCCGCAGCGGTCGCGCAGCTCCTCGACGGCCCTGGCGAAGGCCATGCCCGCGATGGTGGACGCGTTGTGCATCTTCTCGCGCGCCTCCGGGTCCTTGGCGCCGTCGGTGACGCAGCGCTCCAGGTTCTCGAAGATCAGGCGGATCACCTGCAGGCACTGGCCGTCGGTGAAGTCGCTGGCGTAGGCGGAGACATAGGCCTCCGTCGCGTGGGTCAGCGCGTCGAAGCCGGAGTCGGCGGTGACGGTCGGTGGCAGGTTCATCGGCAGCACCGGGTCGACGATCGCGACGGACGGGGTCAGCGCGTAGTCGGCCAGCGGGTACTTCTGCGCGGCGGCCGGGTCGGAGATGACCGCGAACGGGGTGACCTCGGAGCCGGTGCCCGAGGTGGTGGGGATCGCGACCAGCTGCGCCTTCTCACCCAACTGCGGGAAGGTGTAGGCGCGCTTGCGGATGTCGAAGAACTTCTCCTTGGTGTCCGCGAAGGCCACCTCGGGGTGCTCGTACATCAACCACATGATCTTCGCGGTGTCCATCGGCGAGCCGCCGCCCAGCGCGACGATGGTGTCGGGCTGGACGTCCCGCATCATCGCGGCGCCCTGGACCACCGTCTCCAGCTCGGGGTTGGGCTCGACATTGTCGATGACCTGAATGGCGACCGGCTCCTGACGGGCGTTCAGGATGTCGGTGACGCGCCGGACGATGCCGATCGCGCCCATGGTCTTGTCGGTGACCAGCGAGACGCGGTGGATTCCGTCCATCTCGCCCAGGTGGCGCAGCGAGTTGCGCTCGAAGTAGATCTTCGGCGGGACCGTGTGCCACTGCATGTTGGTGTTGCGTCGTCCTATCCGCCTGATGTTGAGCAGGTTGACCGCGGTGACGTTGTTCGACACCGAGTTGCGGCCGTAGGAGCCGCAGCCGAGGGTCAGCGAGGGCAGGAAGGCGTTGTAGACGTCGCCGATGCCGCCGAAGGTGGAGGGCGCGTTGACGATCACCCGGACCGCCTTGACGGCCCGGCCGAACGCCTCGACCAGCGCCTCGTCCTCGGTGTGGATCGCGGCGGAGTGGCCCAGGCCGTCGAACTCGACCATCCGCGCGGACAGTTCGATGCCGTGCGCGGCATCGTCGGCGCGCAGCGCGGCCAGGATCGGCGAGAGCTTCTCACGGGTCAGCGGCTCGGCCGGGCCGACCTCGGCGCACTCGGCGCACTCGGCGAGCAGGATCGCGGTACCGTCCGGGACCTCGAAGCCCGCCTGCTCGGCGATCCACTGCGGCGACCGGCCGACCACCGCCGCGTTCAGCTTTGCGCCACCGCAGTTGGCGCCGCCCGCGGTGACGCCGAAGACGAACTCCTCCAGCTTGGCCTTCTCCGCCGCGCTCAGCACGCGGGCGCCCAGGCGGACGAACTCGGCGATGCCGGCCCGGCTCAGCCCAGCGGCGGCAGGGCCTGCTGGGCGTGCTGCCCCAGCTCGTCCAGGCCCTCGATGGTGGCGGCGAGTTGCTCCGGCTTGAGCACCTGGAAGACGTGCTCGTCGATCGCGCGGGCGTGCCGCTGGGCCGCCTCGGCGAGCTTGCTCTCGCCGAGCGGTGTGATGGTGACGACCTGGATCCGGCGGTCGGTGCGGGAGCGCTCGCGCAGCACCAGTCCCGCCTCGACCATCCGGTCCACCAGGCGCGTGGCGCCGCCGCTGGTGAGGACGGCGTCACGGGAGAGGTCCCCCATGGTCGCGCCCTCGGGCACGGCGGCGAGCCGGAGCAGCACCTCGAACATCGCGTGCGAGATGCCGCTCTCGCGCTCCATGGCCGCGCCGAGCAGTCGCTCCAACCGTGCGGCCGCCGTCAGCAGGACCCCGAACGCCTGGACCCGTTCGTCGGCCACGGCGTCGGCGGCGGTCCGGATACTGATGCTGGCAGCGGTCATCGTGCGGCTCCTTCCCCAGGGGATCGTGCACACGTTACCGCCCGTTCGTCACCGACTACCCTCCGGGGCGGTCGGCCGTTAGCGGCCGACCGTGAAGCGGCGGCCGAGGTGGGCCGGCTGCTCGATCTCGTCGACCAGCGCGACGGCGTAGTCCTCGGTGCTGATGTGGCTGTTGCCCTCGGCGTCGACCACCAGCTGTTCCAGGCCGGTGCGGTAGCTGCCGGTGCGCTCGCCGGGCTGGATCAGGGCGGCGGGGCTGAGCACGGTCCAGGTGACGTCGTCGACGGTGTTGTAGAACGCCTGGGCGTCGCCGTGGGCGTGCATGATCTGCAGCAGCCAGTCCGGCAGGCCCGGCGCGTCCCAGACCTTGACGCCGGGCGCGGTCTCCAGGCTGCCGGCGCCGCCGACGGCGATCAGGCGCGGGGCCGCCGAGCCCAGCCCACGCAGGCCCTGCACCAGCGACTGCGCGGCGGGCACCATCACCGCGGCGTGCCCCGGTCCGTCGCCCCCGCCGACGGCGCTGACCAGCACGTCCTGCCCGGTCGCGGCCTCGGCGACGGCGGCGGACTCCAGCACGTCACCGGCCACCACGGCGGTGACGCCCTCCGGCGCGCTGTACGTGGCGGGGTCCCGGACGACGGCGGTCACCTGGTGGCCCCGGGCGAGCGCCTCGGTGACGACCCGGGATCCGATGGCACCCTTGGCTCCGAGAACAGCGATCTTGGCCATGAGCTGGGCCTTTCATGTCATGAGGAGCGGATTCTCCGCGCTTCCACTCCCCAGAACATCTGACTGCTCAGATTTCATTCCCCGGCCCCGGCCCGGTCAGCGGTCTCCGGTGAGGTGCGGCTTGACGTCCAGGATCGGCGTCCCGTCGAGCGCCTCCAGACCGCGCACCCGGACCCGCAGCCCCTCGACGGCGAGGACGTGGACGTCGTGCAGGCCGATCGGGTTCGGCCGGTCCGGCGAGCGGGTGGCGAAGACCCCGGTGGGCGGGCGGGTGGCGTCGCCACGCGGGCGCACCGTGAGCGTGGCCCGGTCGGCCCGGTCCAGCCAGGTGAGGAGCAGCACCTCCTGGCCGGGAGCCAGCCCGTCCAGGGCGGCGGCGTACGCCTCCTGGAAGACCAGCCAGGCGGCGGGCGCTCCCTCGTCGGGCTGGCGGGGTGCACCCTCCCGCCGGGTGAGCGGGGACTCGACATGCCCGATCGGGCGCAGCTCGTAGGCGGTCACGGCTCCGGATCACCCCACCGAGTGGACGGAGCGGTAGGTGGCGCGGTCCAGTTCGGTGATCTCGACCGCGAGGGAGGCCGGGACCGGGATGTGCCGCTGGAGCAGCGCGAGGACGCGGGCGGAGAGCTCGGCGCGGAGTTCGGCGCTGCGGCCGGAGAGCAGCTTGACCTCGAGCAGCACGACCGGGTGACCGGCGGCGCCGTCGCCGACGAAGTCGTCCGCGGCGGCACGGAAGACGGTCTTGCACTCGGAGATCCTGGCCTCGATCACCTCGGCGATCAGCGGATGCAGCTCCTTGGCGAAAGCCTGGCGGTCGAAGGGGATTTCGGCGGAGTGGTCGACGAGGATCTGCGGCACGGGAACCTCCCGGGGGCAGGCGACAGGATGGCTCGACGCTACCGGAAAGCACGGTGCCCCCGTCCGCGAAGAGCGGACGGGGGCACCGGTGGTGCGGAGGGGGCTCAGCCGTTGCCGAGGTCGCGCAGCTCGATCGAGTAGATACCGCGGCCGTGGGTGGCCGCGTAGACGCGGCCGTCCGGGCCGAGCAGGATCTGGTCGACGGAGACCGCCGGGAGCTCGGCCATCGCGCGCCACTGGGCGCGGCCCGGGGCGCGGTAGACCGCACCCAGGTCCGTGCCGACGAGCAGACCGCCGGCCGGGGTCAGCGACAGCGAGTTGACCGGGACGTCCGGCAGGTTCGCCGAGATGTCCGTCCAGCTCGCGCCCGAGTCGTGGGTCTCGAAGACGTGGCCGATGCCCGAGCCCGGCCCCTCGTTCCACTCGCGGGAGAAGCCGCTGAACGTGAGGTAGGCGTGCGAGCTGTCCGCCGGGTCGACGGTGATGTCGCTGATGTAACGGTTCGGCAGGTTCGCCGGCAGCGCGAGCTGCTGCCAGCCGGTGCCGTCCGCGTTGCCGACGGCGACGCCGTGCGTGAAGCCCTGGCTGTTGCACGGGCCGCACCAGGCCGCGTAGACCTTGCCGCCGGAGGAGGCGACCGCCGTGGCCACGTGGCCCGCGCCGAGGTCGAACGCGCTGGTCCAGGCCGAGGAGGAGCGGATGGCGAAGCCCTGGTTCTGCACCCAGACGTGCTGGCCGCCGGCGACCCACAGGTTCGGGTTCTTCAGGTCCGCCGTGAACGGCGCGATGAAGCGCGCCGCGGAGGTGGCCTGGTCCGGCGGCGGCACGTCATACGTCGTCGGCGCGGTCAGACCGTTGTTGACGGCGCAGTCCTGGGTGACGTTGATCTCCAGGTAGACGTACTCCTGGGCCTCGTTGCAGCCGTTGGTCGGGTCGACCAGCGTCATGCCGCCGTCGCCGCCGAAGTTGGAGCCCATCACCGTGTCGACGGCCTTGGAGCCGTAACCGCGCAGCACCGACTGCCCGTTGTCCTGCAGACCGCCGGTGACGACGACGCCCTTGCCCGCCGGGTCGTTGCCGACGCCGACCGAGTAGAACTGCAGGGTGTCGATGGTTCCGTCGTTGAGCGAGGTCCAGTCGGTCGCGTGGCCGAGGGAGTTGGCCGCACCGTCGACCGGGCGCCGGTACAGGCCGCCGTCGTTGGCCGCGACGACGTAGCTCTGGCCGTTCATGCTGCCGATGGCCAGACCGTGCTGGTCCGGGTGGGTGGTCTGCGGGCAGGTGCCGCTCTGCGCGTTGGGGTCCAGGCTCCAGCAGGCGAGCGGGAAGTTCCAGTAGATGCCCGGGGTGGTCCAGGTGGCGCCGCCGTCGGTGGTCTGGAAGACCTCCTCCAGGCCCGCGTAGACGTGGTCGTGGTTGTTCGGGTCCACGATCAGCGACTCGTCGTACCAGGACTGGCCGCCGACGTTCGACAGCGCCGAGCCCGAGGCCGCGAGCGTCGTGGCGTTCGCGATCTGGGTCCACGGACCGAACGGGGAGCCCGACTTGGAGACGTAGATGCCACCGAGGCCGCCGCCCGCGTTCAGCGACTTCGGGGACTCGGTGATCGCGTAGTAGCGCTGGTGGTCCACGGAGGCCGCGAAGGTGACCGCGCCCACGTTGCCTGCGTCCGTCGGCAGGTCGCCCAGGCCGGAGGTGACGAGCTGCCAGCTGCCGCCGGTGTTGGTGTAGTACCCGTTGTAGCTGGAGCCGTTGGGCAGCACGCCGGAGCGCCAGCCCACGGCCGCCAGCACGTGGTCGGGGTTGGCCGGGTCGAAGGCGACGTCGCTGACGATGTTCTCGTAGGCGGCGTTGGAGTCGCTCGCCAGCGAGTGGCCCGGCAGGTAGTCGGGGTTCGGCGCGAACTCCAGCTTCCACGGCCCGCCGAGGTTCGTGATCGAGTGCGACCACAGGCCCTCGGTGGTGGCGGCCCAGATCTTGTCGCCCGAGATGCGCAGCTCGTGGATGCTCGTGCTCTGCAGCTCGTCGCCGCCGATGCGGTTGTGCGGCGAGAAGCGGCTGTGGGACGGGTCGTCCAGCATGTAGACGCCGGCGCCGAGGTAGGCGTCCGCGTTGGTGGTCGCCTCGCCGGTGCCGAGCCAGAGACGGCCCCTGCCGTCCAGCGCCAGCGCGCCGGTGGCCTGGGCGGGCAGCTGGTCGCTGATCGACTGCCAGTTGCCACCGCCGCTGGTGGACCGCCACACGCCGCCGCCGGCCGAACCGGCGTAGACGTCACCGTGGTTGTCGGCGACGACGGCCGCGGCGCGGCCGGTCACATTGCCCATGCCCGCGGTGGAGTTGGAGTTGTAGTCGCGGTAGCGCGGGTCGTCCGAGTTGTAGGGCAGCTTGGTCACCTGACGCCAGTCGCCGCCGGTGCGCTTCAGGCCCTGCATCGCGGCCCAGGCCGCGCCGTACGCGCCGGGCTGGACGACACCGGGCGAGTTGCGCGCCTCGGCGCGCTGGTCGGCGCCCTCCTGGATGGAGTCCGACTCCTCGCCGCCGCCGTCGTCACCGCCACCGGTGCTGACCTGGGCGTGCATGCCGCCGCTGACGGGGTGGCGGTGGTGGACCGGCATGCCGATCGCCGGCGTGGTGGCCACCAGCGCGCCTGCGGCGGCGGTGGCTATCGAGAGCAGGACAAGGCGCCTGCGGCCGCGGTGCGGGATGGTCAACGGGTCCTCCCCGGACGTGTGGATGCCCACCGGTTCGTTGCGCTGTGCACGGCCTGGGTGACAGGCCGCGAGCGACTTGACCACACTCACGGGGGTGACAGCTACGGGAAGGAGCCGCGATTTATCCAACCGTTATCGAGGCTGGAGTGACACCTGGTCACTTCGGACCCGATCGCGCCAACTGCGGCACTTAGGGCAGCTTGTACAGCCTTCGGGCGTTTTCGCCGCTGATGAGCGCGACGATCCTGGCCGCCTCGGCGGGTACGGGCACGGCCTCGCCGAGCCACGCGTCCAGGGCGTCGGTGAAGGCGGCGGACCCGACCAGGTAGAGCTCGGGAAGCCCGTAGGCGTCGGTGGAGAACAACAGCTTGTGGAACGGCGCCAGTTCGAGGGTCTCGGCCAGCACCCGCCGGGCGCCCGCACCGACGTGAGTGAGCGTCAGGCCCAGGTCGCAGTAGACGTGCGGGAAGGCCTGGGCCAGCCAGGCCGCCTGGCGGTGGTACGGCCAGCCGTGCAGCAGCACCAGCGGCGTGCCCAACGGCTCGACCGCGCGGATGAACCCGGTGAGCAGCGACGGGTCGCTGCGGTGCAGCACCAGGTCCGGATCACCGAAGCCGGTGTGCAGTTGCAGGGGCAGGCGCAGCTCCAGCGCCTCCCAGAGCAGATGGCGCAGCAGCACCGGGTGCGTCAACCTGCCGCCGCCGGAGGCCAGGTGGACCGCCGCGGCGTTGGCGACCTCGGCCGGGGCCGGCCGGCGCGCGTCGAAGTCCAGCCCGCAGCGGTACGCCACCACCGACTTGAGTCCCACCGCGTTCCGCGCCGCCCGGCGCAGCGCGTCTCCGACCGTCGCCGCCCAGGTGTGCGCGGCGGTGGCGGGCGTCGTCGCCAGCTCGGCGACCCGCTCGATCCGCACGATCTCGTGCACGTCCGCGTGCGCGACCCCACCGAGCTCCTCCGGGGACAGCAGCGGCACCCCGGCCGCCTCCGTGAGGCCGGTGTCCACCAGGCAGGCACCCAGCCCCGCCGCCCGCAGCAACCGCCGCGTCGCCTCGGCGACGCCGAGCTCCCGCCGCCGTTCCCGGTACGCCTCGACGGACGCGAACTGCGGCAGCTCCAGCACCGGCGCGCACCACCGCCGCACAGCCAGCCCCAACGCGCTGTCCCACGGCGACGCCCCGGGCCCGAGCGGCCGGTCCGACTCGGTGAGCAGGGACGCGAACGCGTCCTCACCGAGCTCCGCACCGACGACACTGTGACAGTGCTGATCGATGAGGACAGGAGCCCCGAGCTCGTGCATCAGTACCGCCACCGGGTCGCGGCGATCAGGTCCTCGGGCGGGAGTTCGGCGTAGGCCGCGTTCTCGGCGGCGCGGACGGCGGCGATCGCCTCGAAGAGGACGTCGCCGAGGGCGTCGCGGAGCGCCGTCGAGGTGCGGAAGGCGGTCAGGGTGGCGTCCAGGCTGGTGGGCAGGCGCGGAGGCTGCCGTTCGGGCGGCAGCAGCGCCGGGTCGCCCTGGACGGGCTCGGGGAGGGGCGCCTTGGCGTCCAGCCCGGCCAGTCCCGCCGCGATGACGCCGCCGACGGCGAGGTAGGGGTTGGCGGCCTGGTCGAAGCACTTGACCTCGGCGTTGGCCTGGTCGTCCGCGCCCTGGATCAGCCGCAGCGCGGCCTCGCGGTTCTCCACGCCCCAGCAGCGGAAGCAGCCGGCCCAGTGCGAGGGCACCAGCCGCAGGTAGCTCGCCGGGCTGGGCGCGCCGAGCGCGAGCAGCGCGGGCAGCTCCCGCAGCACCCCGGCCAGGAACGACGCGCCGTCACCGGCCGGGCGCTCCCCCGCCGGTCCCGCCAGCAGGTTGTGTCCGTCGCGCCAGGCGCTGAGGTGCAGGTGGCCGCCGTTGCCGACGCCGTCGGGCTCGAAGGCCGGGGCGAAGGAGGCGCGCAGCCCGTGCTGCGCGGACACCCCGCGGATCGTCGCCCGGACCAGCACCGCGTCGTCGGCCGCGCCGAGCGGGTCCTTCGCGGCCACGGAGACCTCGAACTGCCCGGGCGAGTACTCGGGATGGAGCTGCTGCACGGTCAACCCCTGGGCCTCCAGGGCCAGCAGGACGTCGCGCAGGTAGTCGGAGCAGTCGGTCACCCGGTGCAGGCCGTAGGCCGGGCCGTCGGTCGGGTAGGAGCCGTCCGCGGCGCGCTGCACGATCCACTCGGTCTCGAACGCGGCCCGGAAGGCGATGCCGCGCTCGGCCGCGGCCTCCACCATGCGCGCGGCGAAACGCCGCTGGCAGGCGGGGTGGGGCAGACCGTCCTGCCGGTACCGCTCGCCGGGCGCGAGGGCCCAGCCCGGCTGCGCCGCCAGCGCCACGGCCCGGTCCAGCACCGGGAAGACCCGCAGATCCCCGTCGGGGCCGCCGAGATAGCGGCTGGTGGTGACCGCGTCGTCGACCAGGAACACGTCGAAGACCGGCGAGAAGCCGACGCCCTCCACCGCGACCTCCGGCAGCCGCTGCAGCGGAACGCCCTTGACGCGGGCCACGCCGGCGTTGTCGACCCAGGTGAGCGCGAGCGCGACGACGCCCTCGCCGCTGAGCCGCGCCGCGGTCAACCGCGCCTCGGCGCGGGCCTCCTCGGGCGTCCGGCCGTGCGGCATGTCCGCCGTGGGCGGCTCTTGGCCCTGGTCCACCTGTGGCCCCTTTCCGGGTCGGTCCCCGCCGTCGGGCGAGTCGTCAGGCGCCGCCGTCGTGCACGCTGAACGCGCTGCGCCGGGCGGCCCTCGCCACACCAGGATCGGGGTGCGCGGACGCCACAGCCGCCAGGACATGCCCGGCGCGCGGGTGACCCACCTGGCGCGCGAGAGCGAAGAGGCGCCCGGGATCGCCGTCGGCCGCCCCCTGCACGTGCCGCACCAGCATGCCGGTGTCGCCGTGCTCCAGCACCGCCGCGCCGGTGTCCACCCAGAGCCAGGCGGCGTCCTGCTGGCCCAGCACATCGGCCGGCAGCACCCCCTCGTCGGCGTGCTCGGCCAGCCACAGCAGCGCGTACGGGCGCAGCATCGGCTCGTCCACCGCGTGCCGGACGCTCGGCTCCGCCGGCTGTCCCGCCACGCGCAGCGCCTCGAAGGCAAGCCCGCGCAGCAGCGCGTCCTCGCCGCGGGCCACGTCCAGCAGGTCCGCGACCGCGCGGTCCACCTGACGGGCCGCCAGCCAGGCGCGGTACTCCGCGCGCGCCGGGCCGGGCGAGTAGCCGGCGCAGGCGGCCAGCAGCTCGTGGGCGGACTGCTCGATGTGCCCGGCCGCGGTCTGCGCGACCGTGCAGATCTCCTCCAGCTTGGCGCGCACCGCCCAGTGGCCGAGCGGGGTCAACTCGTAGCTCTGCTCCGGGTCCTCCGGACCGGTTCTGCGCACCAGGGCCCCCACCGCGCGGAAACCGTCCAGCATCCAGCGCAGCACGGCCACGATCTCGCCCTGGGACGGCGGCGCGGCCGCGTCCCCGTCCCGCGCGTCGGCGCGGACCGCGGAGACCGCGAGCGCGGCGTGCGGCACGGGCGTGGCGGCGGTGGGGTGCAGACCGGCGAACCACTGCTCCTCCAGTCCGCGACGGAGCAGCTCCAGCAGTTCGGTCTCGGCGACCGGCGCGTCCACCAGGTGCAGGAACGACAGCAGTTGCGGCGCGTGGTCGACGGCCCGACCCGCCAGCCGGGTCAGCGCCCGGTCCGGGACGGAGACCAGCAGCGTCCACGCGTCGAAGAGCGCGGCCCACCCGCGCAGCACCGCCTCGTCGTCGTGCGCCCAGGCGTGCAACCGCCAACCGGGGCCGGCCCCGGCACCCCGCAGCTCCACCAGGCCCGTCAGCCGCGCCCGCTCCCAGGCCGCGAGGGCCTGGTCCACGGTCAGATCCAGTTCCTTCGCCGCGTCCGCGGCGTCCGTCGGCAGCAGGTCCCCGCGCCGGTCCACGGCCTCCAGCTCGCCCGCCCAGCGGGCGACCCGCACCGCGTCCGCGAGCAGACGCCGCGCCGGCGGCGCGAGGTTGCCCGGTCCGGGCAGATCAGCCGGCGGCGTCCGACGCACCTGCCCCTTGGGGCGGGGCAGCCGGGCCACACGGGCGGCAGGGATATCGGCATCACGGTCACGCGGATTCCGGGACGTCACGCGGTGCAGTCTTCCCCGTCATACGGCAACTTGTCACATTCCCAGGCGTGGCGCGGTGCGGGCTGCGTCAGGCGGGACAAGACAGCAGCCAAGTTGCACGTTCACCGCCTGCGCGGACCCCGAACCACCGGGAGACTCCGTGACGCACGTCACGTTGCACTCGCTCAGGTGAGTGCGATTACAGCAGTGGCGTCACGAACCGGCGGAGGATGTCCTCGTAGGCGTGGGGGTCGGCGTTCCACAACGCCTCGTGCTCGGTGCCGGGGAACTCGCGGAAGAGGACCAGGTCGTCCCGGCGGGAAGCCAGCCTTCGGACCGGTTCGATGGGGGCGATGGTGTCGTCCGGGCTGTGCAGCACCAGCGCCGGGACCTGGAGGCCGTCGCCGGACGCCAAGTGGGCGAAGGTGGTCGTGTCGACACCCGCGCGGCCCTCCGCCGCACGGGCGCCGAGCTCCGCGAGGGCGTGCGGGACGCCGCGGCGGGTCGCCTGTCGCCGCACCGACGTGCGGAAGTCGAGGACCGGCGAGTCCAGCACCAGCCCGCGGATCACCTCCCGCCACGCGGACCGCTCCGCGGCCTGCAACGCCATGGTCGCGCCCACCCCCCAGCCGAGCAGCAGCACCCGGCTCGCGCCGGAGTCCACGGCGAGGCGGATCGCCGCCTCCACGTCGCGCCACTCGGTCTCACCGAAGTGACCGATCCCGTCCGGCGACGGCGGCGCGCCCGGGTCGTTGCGGTAGCTGACGCTGAGTACGGGCAGCTTGAACCGCTCGAACATCGGCAGCAGCGGCAGCACCTGGCCGCGGTCCGCGCCCGTGCCGTGCACGGCGATCACCCACGGGTCGCGCAGGCCGGGCAGGTACCAGGCCGGCATCGCGCCCAACTCGGTGGCCACCGCGGTCTCGGAGAATTCCAGGCCCAGCGCGGAGCGCGGGTCCCCGCGCAGCACCCACGGCGTCAGCACGACCTTCTCGCCCGGCTTCGGCAGCGTCGCGCCCTCGGAGCGGATCGCGCGCACGACGGTCTGCGCTGTCGTGGACAGCAAGTCGCCGAGGACAAGGTGGCCGTCCGCCCCCCACTCCAGCGCCCAGACCCCCGGCCGCTCCGTCTCCGGAGCGCGGGTCAGCTCCACCCGGTCCGCCGCCACCGAGTGCACCCGCAGACCGCCCACGGAGGCGGGCGCCGCGCCACCCGACCGCACCGAGATCTCGGAGACCACCCGTCCCACCACGAGCGCCGCCGCACCCGCGCCGACGGCGGAGGCGGTGACCACAACGGCTGCCTTGCCCCAACGCATGTCGCTCTCCCGACGGACCCTCGATCGGATGTTCTCTCCATCCCAGTACCCCGGACCTCCGCCCGCCACCGGGGCGCGCCCGGACGGGGCGCGCGGGACACGTCCGCTGTCAGTCGACGCTTTGTCCCAAGAAACGGACCCGACCTTGACACTCTGTGCATTGCCGCAGCTCGCAGCCCCGGATAGCGTGCCCGGATCTCCCCAGGGACGACAGAGGAAGCAGGTCTGAAGTGACCACGTCCACCACCGTCAACGGCGGTGTCTCCTTCTGGTACTCCGCGATCGGCCTCCCCGCGCCGCGCCCCGCGCTGGACGGCTCCGTCGAGGTGGACGTCGCCGTCGTCGGCGGCGGCTTCACGGGCCTGTGGACGGCCTACTACCTCAAACAGGCCGAGCCGACCCTGCGGGTGGCCGTCCTGGAGCAGCGCTTCTGCGGCTATGGCGCCTCCGGCCGCAACGGCGGCTGGCTCTACAACGGGTTCGCCGGCCGCTCCGTCTTCGCCAGGCGCTACGGCAAGCCGCGCGCCGTCGCCCTGCAGCAGGCGATGAACGCCGCGGTGGACGAGGTGCTGCGGGTCTGCGACACCGAGGACATCGACGCCGACCAGACCAAGGGCGGCGTTCTGGAGGTCGCGCTCACCCCCGCCCAGCTGGAGCGGCTGGACGCCTTCGTCGCGGGCGAGCACGCCTTCGGCGAGAAGGACGTACAGCGGCTGACGGCCGCGGAGGCGTCCGAGCGGATCGCCGTCGCCGGTGCCCTGGGCGGGAGTTGGACCCCGCACGGCGCGCGCGTGCAGCCGGCCAAGCTGGTGCGCGGCCTCGCGGAGGCCGCGGAGCGGCTCGGTGTCAAGATCTACGAGCAGACCGCGGTCACCGAGATCCACCCCGCGCGCGGCGCGGCCCCCGCCCGCGCGGTCACCGGGCGCGGCACCGTCTCGGCGAAGTACGTGCTGCGCTGCACGGAGGGCTTCACCGCGAACCTGCAGGGCGAGAAGCGCACCTGGCTGCCGATGAACTCCTCCATGATCGTCACCGCGCCGCTGCCGGCCTCGTTCTGGGACTCCGTCGGCTGGCGCGGCCGCGAGACGCTGGGCGACTTCGCGCACGCGTACATGTACGCGCAGCGCACGGCGGACGACCGCATCGCGCTGGGCGGCCGCGGCGTCCCCTACCGCTTCGGATCCCGGACGGACAACGACGGCACCACCCAGGCCAGGACGGTCGAGCAGCTGACGGAGATCCTGACCCGGTTCTTCCCCGCGGCGCGGGGTGTCCCGATCGACCAGGCCTGGTCCGGCGTGCTGGGCGTCCCGCGCGACTGGTGCACCACCGTCGCCGTCGACCCGGCGACGGGCCTCGGCTGGGCCGGCGGCTACGTCGGCAGCGGCGTCACCACGACCAACCTCGCCGCGCGGACCCTGCGTGATCTGGTGCTCGGGGAGCACACGGAGCTGACCGCCCTGCCGTGGGTGGACCACAAGGTCCGCAAGTGGGAACCGGAACCCTTCCGCTGGCTCGGCGTCCACGGCATGTACGCGGCCTACCACTTCGCCGACGCACAGGAGCGCGGCGGCCGCGCGACGACCTCTCCGGTTGCGCGCGTCGCCGACGTGATCTCAGGACGGCACTAGACACCCTCCAGGGGCGCCCCTCAAAAGGTGCGGATGTGTCCGTTTTGTCGGACTCTGTTGGGAGGACGGATCGGGGTCCGTCCAGGCCGCAGCAGCATTCGACACCTTGGGGTGCCCATGTCTGTCATCTTGTGCCTGCTTGTCGCCCCGCTGGGACTCGTCCTGATCCTCGGCCTCTCCTGGTTCGAGGACCACGTCCTCCGTCCGCCCGCGAGCCCCGCGGACCAGGCCCTGCAGAAGGCCGTAGAACTGCTCAACAAGCCCCGTGCGTGACCGTGACCGGTGACACCGGCAGGACCGGTTGACGCTGCCTCCGGCGACATGGTGGGATCTCTACGCCAATCGGAGGCAAGGAGAGGAAGCCGGTGCGAATCCGGCGCGGTCCCGCCACTGTCACCGGGGAGCACCTGCGAACGACGGCCACGGCAGCGCGACGCTGCTGGAAGGCCCGCCGGTGCGTCGATCCGGAAGCCAGGAGACTCTCGCCTTCGGATCGTCGATCCAGGGCGCGGACCCTGAGTGAGGACACGCACCGGTGCGCACCAGCACCATGCGCAACAGCGCATTCGCGTTCGGGGCCGTGGTGGGTTACGCGGCGGACGCCATGTTCGGCGACCCCAGGCGTGGTCACCCCGTAGCAGGCTTCGGTCGGTTCGCGGGCGCGTTGGAACAGCGCCTCTACCGGGACCATCGCGGCGTCGGGACCGCCTTCACCCTCGCCGCCGTGGGCGCCGTCACCGCCGCCGCGCTGGCCGCGGAGCGCGCCACCCGCCGGTCGCCCGCGGCGCAGGCGGCGCTCGCCGCCGCCGCGACGTGGACCGTGCTGGGCGGCGCGTCACTCACGCGCGAGGCGCGCGTCATCGCGGGTGCGCTGGAGCGGGGTGACGTCGCGGCAGCGCGCGAGCGCCTGCCGCACCTGTGCGGGCGCGACCCGAGCGCCCTGGACGCGCAGCAGCTCGCGCGCGCCGTGGTGGAGTCCGTCGCCGAGAACACCGCCGACGCCGTCGTCAACGCGCTGACCTGGGGCGCCCTGGCCGGCACGCCCGGCCTGCTGGCCTTTCGGGCCGTCAACACCCTGGACGCGATGGTCGGGCACCGCAACCCGCGGCTGATCCGCTTCGGCTGGGCCTCGGCCCGCCTCGACGACGTCGCGGGCTGGCCGGGCGCGCGGCTGACCGGGCTGCTGACCGTGGCCGCGAGCGAGGACCCGGGGCGCGCGTGGCGGGTGTGGCGGCGTGACGCCGCCTCGCACCCCAGCCCGAACGCCGGACACGCCGAGGCGGCCTTCGCGGGCGCGTTGGGCGTCCGGCTCGGGGGCACGCTCCAGTACGGGGCGAAGACGGAACACCGGCCCGTGCTCGGCGCGGAACTGCGGCCGGTCGCGGTCGGGGACGTGGAACGCGCCTGCCGGCTGTCGCGCCGGGTCGGCGCGCTGGCACTGGCGACCACCGTCGCGGTGGCACTGCTGAGGGGGACGCACAAGTGAGTGGGGCACTGCTGGTCGCCGGGACGACCTCGGACGCGGGCAAGAGCGTCGTCACGGCGGGGATCTGCCGCTGGCTGAGACGTCAGGGCGTCAAGGTCGCGCCGTTCAAGGCGCAGAACATGTCGCTGAACTCCTTCGTCACCCTCGACGGCGCGGAGATCGGCCGGGCCCAGGCGATGCAGGCGGCCGCCGCCGGGGTCGAGCCGGAGGCGGCGATGAACCCGGTGCTGCTCAAGCCCGGCGGCGACGGGCGCAGCCAGGTCGTGGTGCTGGGCAAGCCGGTGGCGGAGGTCGGCGCGCTCGACTACCGCGACCGCAAGCCCGCGCTGCTGCGCATCGCGCTCGACTGCCTGGCCGACCTGCGCAGCCGTCACGACGTGGTGATCTGTGAGGGCGCCGGCTCCCCCGCCGAGATCAACCTGCGGGACCGGGACATCGCCAACATGGGCCTCGCCGTCGCCGCGGACCTGCCCGTCGTCGTGGTCGGCGACATCGACCGGGGCGGCGTCTTCGCCTCGATGTTCGGCACGCTGGCGCTGCTGTCCGCGGAGGACCAGGCACACATCGCCGGATGGCTGGTGAACAAGTTCCGCGGCGACGCGCGGCTGCTCCGGCCCGGACTGGACATGCTGCGCCAGGTGACACACCGACCGGCGCTCGGCGTGCTGCCGATGCTGCCGGGCCTGTGGCTGGACGCCGAGGACTCGCTCGACCTGGCCGGGGTCATGGCCCGCGGCGCCTCCGGCCCGCCCGTCGGCGACGACGTGCTGCGGGTCTCGGTGGTGCGGCTGCCCCGACTGTCGAACTTCACCGACATCGACGCCCTCGCCCAGGAGCCCGGCGTGCTGGTCCGCTGGGCGACGCGCCCCGAGGAGCTGGCCGACGCCGACCTGGTCGTCCTGCCCGGGACCCGCGCCACCGTCGCCGACCTGGCCTGGCTGCGCGACCAGGGCCTGGACAAGGCCGTCACCGAGCGCGCGGCGCGCGGGCTGCCGGTGCTGGGCGTCTGCGGCGGCTACCAGATGCTGGCCCGCACCATCGACGACCGCTTCGAGTCGAAGCAGGGCGAGGTCGACGGCCTCGGCCTGCTGCCCGTGCGGATCGCGTTCGCGCAGGAGAAGACGCTGGCCCGACCGGTCGGCGAGGGCTACGGCGAGGTCGTGCACGGCTACGAGATCCACCACGGCACCGGGACCGTCGAGGGCGGCGAGAAGTGGCTGGACGGGTGCCGCGCGGGGTCCGTGTGGGGCACCACCTGGCACGGCGCGCTGGAGAACGACGGCTTCCGCCGCGGCTTCCTGCGCGAGGTCGCCGCGGCCGCCGGGCGCGCCTTCGTGCCCGCGCCCGACACCTGCTTCGAAGCCGCCCGCGAGGAGCGGCTGGACCGCCTCGGCGACCTGATCGCCGAGCACGCCGACACCGACGCGCTGTGGCGGCTGATCGAGGGCGGCGCGCCGCAGGGCCTGCCGTTCGTGCCGCCGGGGGCGCCCGCATGAGCCATCAATTCGCACCAACCAGCAACACGAACGAGGGAGTTGACCGGGTGGCTGAGAACCGGGAGCGCGGGACCACGGTCCTGCTGCTGTCGACCGCCGACACCGACCTGCTCGCGGCACGCGCCTCCGGGGCGCGGTACCTGATCGGCAACCCGACCCGGACGGACGTCGCCTCCGAGCTCCCCGGGCTGCTCGCCGACGCGGACGTCGTCGTGGTCCGCCTGCTCGGCGGCCGCCGCGCCTGGGAGGACGGCCTGGACGCCATCGCCGCCTCCGGCGTGCCGACGGTGCTGCTGGGCGGCGAGGCCGTGCCGGACGCCGAGCTGATGGGCCTGTCCTCGGCCCCCGCGGGCGTCGTCGCCGAGGCGCTGCGCTACCTCGTCGAGGGCGGCGCGGCCAACCTCGCGGAGCTGGCCCGCTTCCTGTCCGACACGGTCCTGCTGACCGGCGAGGGATTCGCGCCTCCGCAGGCCATGCCGCAGTACGGCGTGCGGGGCGCCGGTGACGTCCGGGAGGGCCGTCCCACCGTGGGCGTGCTCTTCTACCGCGCCCACGAGCTGTCGGGGAACACCGCGTTCGTGGACACGCTGGTGCGGGCGATCGAGGCCAAGGGCGGCAACGCCCTGCCGATCTACTGCGGTTCGCTGCGTGGCGCCGACGCCGGTCTCTTCGAGCTGGTGGGCCGGTGCGACGCGCTGGTCACTACGGTGCTGGCGGCCGGCGGGACGGTGGCCGCGGACGCCTCGGCGGGCGGGGACGGCGAGGAGAGCTGGGACGTCGGGCAGCTCGCCGAGCTGGACATCCCCGTCGTCCAAGGCCTCTGCCTCACCACCTCCCGTGCCGTCTGGGACGAGTCCGACGCCGCGCTGTCGCCGATGGACGCGGCCATGCAGGTCGCCATCCCCGAGTTCGACGGCCGGCTGATCTCCGTGCCCTTCTCCTTCAAGGAGACCGGCGCCGACGGCATCCCCGTCTACGTCGCCGACGAGGAGCGTGCCGCCCGCGTCGCCGGGATCGCGCTGCGGCACGCCGCGCTGCGCCACAAGCCGAACGCCGAGAAGAAGCTCGCGATCGTCTTCACCGCCTACCCGACCAAGCACTCCCGCGTCGGCAACGCCGTCGGCCTGGACACCCCGGCCTCGGCCGTCCGCCTGCTCGACGCGCTGCGCGGCGCCGGCTACACCGTCGACGGCTACCCCGACAACGGCGACGAGCTGATCCATTCGCTCATCGCCGCAGGGGGCCACGACGTCGAGTGGCTGACGGAGGAACAGCTGCGGGCCGCGCCCGCGCGCGTGCCGCTCAAGGACTACCAGCAGTGGTTCGACGCGCTGGACGAGGAGTTGCGCGAGGGCGTGCTGGAGCACTGGGGCGAGGCCCCCGGCCAGCTCTACGTCGACGGCGACGAGATCGTGCTCGCCTCGCTGGCGTTCGGCAACGTCGTGCTGATGATCCAGCCGCCGCGCGGCTTCGGCGAGAACCCGATCGCGATCTACCACGACCCCGACCTGCCGCCGTCGCACCACTACCTCGCCGCCTACCGGTGGCTGGAGGCTGCGACATCGTCGGGCGGCTTCGGCGCCGACGCCGTGGTGCACCTGGGCAAGCACGGCACGATGGAGTGGCTGCCGGGCAAGGGCCTCGGCCTGTCGCGGGGCTGCGCGCCGGACGCGGTGCTGGGCGAACTGCCGCTGATCTACCCGTTCATCGTGAACGACCCCGGCGAGGGCACGCAGGCCAAGCGGCGCGGGCACGCCACCATCGTCGACCATCTGGTGCCGCCGATGGCGCGCGCCGACACCTACGGCGACCTGGCCAAGCTGGAGCAGCTGCTGGACGAGTACGCGCTGGTCAGCGACCTGGACCCGACCAAGGCCCCGGCTGTCCGCGCGCAGATCTGGACCCTCGTCAAGGCCGCCGAGCTCCACCACGACCTGCACGTGGACGAGCAGCCGGACGACGACGAGTTCGACTCGTTCGTCATGCACATCGACGGCTACCTGTGCGAGATCAAGGACGTGCAGATCCGCGACGGCCTGCACATCCTGGGCGGCGGCCCGGTGGACGAGGCGCGCGTCAACCTGGTGCTGGCGGTGCTGCGTTCGGCGCAGATCTGGGGCGGGCGCGCGGACGCGCTGCCCGGCCTGCGGGCCGCGCTGGCCACCCACTTCGGGCTGGTCGAGAAGGAGTTGCTGGGCGAGCCGGGCGCGGTCGTGACGGTCTCGCCGCAGCTGCGGGTGCTCGTGGACGGCCCGGCACGGACGGGCGCCGACGCGCTGGACCTGCTGGAGCAGCTGTGCCGGCGGCTCGCCGAGGGCATGGAGGCGCGGGGCTGGGCGGTCGAGGCCGCTCCGGGCCTGGTGCTGGAGGTGCTGGGCGGACCACTCGACACCGCCGTCGCGGTGCTGGAGTTCGCGGCCGAGGAGGTCGTGCCCCGACTGGCCCGCACCACCGACGAGTTGGACCACATCCTGCGCGCGCTGCGCGGCGGCTACGTGCCCGCCGGCCCGTCCGGCTCGCCGACGCGCGGGCTGGTCAACGTGCTGCCGACGGGCCGGAACTTCTACTCGGTCGACCCGAAGGCCATCCCGTCGCGCCTGAGTTGGGAGGTCGGGCATGCGCTCGCGGACTCGCTCGTCGCGCGCTACCTCCAGGACACCGGCGCCTACCCCAAGTCCGTGGGCCTCACGGTCTGGGGCACCTCCTGCATGCGCACCCAGGGCGACGACATCGCCGAGATCCTGGCGCTGCTCGGCTGCCGCCCGGTCTGGGACGACGCCTCGCGGCGCGTCACGGGCTTCGAGGTCGTGCCGCTCGCGGAGCTGGGCCGTCCGCGCATCGACGTGACCGTCCGCATCTCCGGCTTCTTCCGCGACGCCTTCCCGCACGTCGTCGCGCTGCTGGACGACGCGGTGCGGGCCGTGGCGGAGCTGGACGAGCCCGCCGACGCCAACTACGTGCGGGCGCACGTGGACGAGGACACGGTCGAGCACGGCGACCGCCGCCGCGCCACCGCCCGCATCTTCGGCTCCAAGCCCGGTGCCTACGGCGCGGGCCTGCTGCCGCTGATCGACGCCCGCAACTGGCGCTCCGACGCCGACCTGGCCGAGGTCTACGCCGTCTGGGGCGGCTACGCCTACGGCCGCGGCCTCGACGGCCGAGCCGCCCGTGGGGACATGGAGCAGGCGTTCCGCCGCATCTCCGTGGCGGCGAAGAACGTCGACACGCGGGAGCACGACCTGGTCGACGCGGACGACTACTTCCAGTACCACGGCGGCATGGTGGCGATGGTCCGTCACCTCACCGGCGACTCCCCCGCCGCCTACGTCGGCGACAGCGCCACGCCGAGCCAGGTCAAGACCCGCACCCTGGGCGAGGAGACGCACCGCGTCTTCCGCGCCCGCGTGGTCAACCCGCGCTGGATGGCGGCCATGCGCCGCCACGGCTACAAGGGCGCGTTCGAGATGGCCGCGACCGTCGACTACCTGTTCGGCTACGACGCCACGGCGGGCGTCGTCGACGACTGGATGTACGAGAAGCTGGCGGCGGAGTACGTCTTCGACCCCACCAACCAGGAGTTCATGCGCACGTCCAACCCCTGGGCGCTGCGCGGCATCACCGAACGGTTGTTGGAGGCGGCCGAGCGCAAGCTCTGGGCCGAACCCGACCAGGAGACGCTGGACCGGCTGCGAGCGACCTATCTGGAGCTCGAAGGCGACCTGGAAGGGGACGCGGAGTGACCACCACCGAGAACCAGGACGCCCGCTACCCGTTCACCGCCGTCGTCGGCATGGACGACCTGCGGCTCGCGCTGCTGCTGAACGCCGTCTCGCCGCAGGTCGGCGGGGTGCTGGTGCGCGGCGAGAAGGGCACCGCCAAGTCGACCATGGTCCGCGCGCTGGCCGGGCTGCTGCCCGCGATCGGCGTCGTGTCCGGCTGCCGCTTCGCCTGCGACCCCGCGTCGCCGGACCGGCAGTGCCCGGACGGGCCGCACGTGGGCACCGTGGCGGACGAGCGCCCGACCTCGCTGGTCGAACTGCCGGTCGGTGTCAGCGAGGACCGCATCGTCGGTTCGCTGGACCTGGAGCGTGCCCTCGCCGAGGGCGTCAAGGCCTACGAGCCGGGCCTGTTGGCAGCGGCTCATCGGGGCGTGCTCTACATCGACGAGGTCAACCTGCTCCACGACCACCTCGTGGACCTGCTGCTCGACGCGGCCGCGATGGGTCGCTCCTACGTGGAGCGCGAGGGCGTGTCGGTGCGGCACGCCGCCCGGTTCCTGCTCGTCGGGACGATGAACCCGGAGGAGGGCGAGCTGCGGCCGCAGCTGCTGGACCGCTTCGGGCTGACCGTCGAGATCGCCGCCACCCGCGAGCCCGAGCAGCGCGCGGAGGTCGTGCGGCGTCGCCTCGGCTACGACGCCGACCCGGACGGCTTCGCCGCACGCTGGCGTGACGAGGAACGGGCGTTGGCCCAGCACATCGTCACCGCACGGGAGCTGCTGCCGCAGGTGGTGCTCGGCGATGCGGCGCTGCGTCAGATCACCGCCGTCTGCGCGGCGTTCGAGGTGGACGGGCTGCGCGCGGACATCGTGATGGCCCGTACGGCCGTCGCGCTGGCCGCCTGGGCCGGCCGCACGCAGGTGCTGGCCGAGGACGTCCGCGTCGCCGCGCAGCTGGCGCTGCCGCATCGGCGACGCCGCAACCCGTTCGACGCACCGGGGTTGGACGAGGAGAAGCTGGACGAGACGCTCCAGCAGTTCGCGGGCGAGACCGCGGACTCCGAAGACGGTGAGACGGACCCCGACGGCGACCCCGATGGTGACGGCCCGGACGGTCCCGACAACGGCGGTGGTGGCGGAGGCGGGGGCCAGGACGCACCCGGCGGACCGGAGTCGGAGGCGTCCGCTCCCGAGAGCCCGGCCGATACCCCCGCCTCGGATCAGCCGCAGCCCACCGCCGGGGCGCCCGCTCCGCGCGAGGCGACGCCGGTCGCGGCCGACCAGCCCTACCGGACGCGGCTGTTCAAGGTGCCCGGCACCGGTCAGGGCGTGCAGGGCCGCCGCTCGCGCGCCGAGACCGACGGCGGGCACACCATCCGCGCGGCGCGCCCCACCGGCGCGCTCCAGCGCCTGCACCTGTCCGCCACGCTCCAGGCCGCCGCTCCGCACCAGCTCGCGCGCGGGCGCGACGGGCGCGCGCTGGTGTTGCGCCGTGACGACTTCCGCCAACAGGTGCGCGAGGGCCGCGAAGGCAACCTCGTCCTCTTCGTCGTCGACGCCTCGGGCTCGATGGCCGCGCGGCAGCGGATGTCGGCGGTCAAGGGCGCGGTGCTCTCCCTGCTGATGGACGCCTACCAGCGCCGGGACAAGATCGGGATGATCTCCTTCCGCGGCGCGAGCGCCGAGCTGCTGCTGCCGCCCACCTCCTCGGTCGAGGCGGGCGCGGCGCGGCTGGAGCTGCTGCCGACGGGCGGCCGGACACCGCTCGCGGCGGGGCTGCTGCGCGCCCACGAGACGCTCCGCGTCGAGCGGCTGCGCGATCCGCTGCGCCGTCCGCTCGTTGTGCTGGTGACGGACGGCCGCGCGACCGGCGCCCGCTCCGCGCTGGACGACGCCCGGCGCGCCGCGGGGCTGCTGGCCGCGTCCGGCGCGGCGAGCGTGGTGGTGGACTGCGAGAGCGGTCCGGTGCGGCTCGGACTGGCCGGCGAGCTGGCCGGTCACCTGCAGGCCCCGGCCGTCCGGCTGGACGAGTTGCGCGCGGACACCATGACCGCGCTGGTACAGACGATGACGACGCAGAAGACGATGCAGAAGAAGGCGGCGTAGCGATGCCCCAGGGACAGCCGACCAGCGTTCCCGACGACGGCCTGACCACGCGTCAGCGCCGCACCCTGCCCGTGCTGGCCGTCCACACCGGCCCCGGCAAGGGCAAGTCGACTGCCGCCTTCGGCATGGCGCTGCGTGCCTGGAACCAGGGCTGGCCGATCGGGGTGTTCCAGTTCGTCAAGTCCGCCAAGTGGAAGGTCGGCGAGGAGCACGCGCTGAAGGTCCTCGGTGCGAGCGACGAGGGCGGCACCGTCTCGTGGCACAAGATGGGCGAGGGCTGGTCCTGGGTCCAGCGCGAGATCGCCGAGTCCGAGGACGCGGCGCGCGAGGGCTGGGAGCAGGTCAAGCGCGACCTCGCCGCCGAGACCTACCGCTTCTACGTGCTCGACGAGTTCACCTACCCGATGCACTGGGGCTGGATCGACGTGGACGAGGTGCTGGAGGTGCTGGCCGATCGGCCCGGCTCGCAGCACGTCGTCATCACCGGCCGCTACGCGCCCGAGAAGCTCGTCGAGGCCGCCGACCTGGTCACCGAGATGACCAAGGTGAAGCACCCGATGGACGCCGGCCGCAAGGGGCAGCGGGGCATCGAGTGGTAGCGGACGTGCCGCGCGTCGTCCTGGCCGCGCCCGCCTCGGGCAGCGGCAAGACGACCGTGGCGACGGGCCTGATGGCGGCGCTGACCGCGCGCGGCCTGCGGGTCTCCCCACACAAAGTCGGGCCCGACTACATCGATCCCGGCTACCACGCGCTCGCCACCGGCCGTCCGGGGCGCAACCTGGACGCCTTCATGAGCGGCCCCGAGCGGATCGCGCCGCTGTTCCTGCACGGCGCGGCCGGGGCGGACGTGGCCGTCGTCGAGGGCGTGATGGGCCTGTTCGACGGCGCGGCCGGACGGGGCGAGTTGGCGTCCACGGCGCACGTCGCCAAGTTGCTGCGGGCGCCGGTGGTCCTGGTCGTGGACGGCTCCTCGCAGAGCCGGTCCGTGGCCGCACTGGTGCACGGCTTCGCGTCCTGGGATCCCGAGGTGCGGCTGGGCGGGGTGATCCTCAACCGGGTCGCCTCCGACCGGCACGAGGCGATGCTGCGGGAGGCGCTGGAGGAGGGCGGCGGCGTGCCGGTGCTCGGCGCGCTGCGGCGGACGGACGCGGTGGCGACGCCGTCGCGCCACCTGGGGCTGGTGCCGGCGGTCGAGCGGGACGCGGCGGCGCTGGAGGCCGTTCGGGCGATGGGCGAGCTGGTGGCCGCCGGGGTGGACCTGGACGCGCTGCTCGCCCTGGCTCGCAGCGCACCCGCTTTGCCGGACCTGCCGTGGGATCCGGTGGAGGAGATCACCGCTCTCGATCCTGAGCACGCGTCACAGCCGCGTCCCGTGATCGCGTTGGCGGGCGGTGCGGCGTTCTCGTTCTCCTACGCCGAGAACGCCGAGCTGCTCACCGCCGCCGGTGCGGAGGTGGTCACCTTCGACCCGCTGCACGACGAGAAGCTGCCCGAGCGCGCGTCCGCCCTCGTCGTCGGCGGCGGCTTCCCGGAGATCTACGCGTCGGAGCTCTCCGCCAACCAGGCGCTCCGCGACGAGATCACCGCTCTCGCGGCGTCCGGGGCGCCGATCGCGGCGGAGTGCGCCGGGCTCCTCTATCTCTGCCGCTCGCTGGACGGCGCCCCCATGTGCGGCGTCCTCGACGCGGAGGCGTGCATGTCCCCCCGCCTCACCCTCGGCTACCGCGAGGCCGTCGCCCTCAGCGACAGCCCCCTCGCGCCGGCGGGCCTGCGCCTCCCGGGACACGAGTTCCACCGCACCCGCACCGTCCCCGGATCCGGCCCCTCCCCTGCCTGGGGCTGGCGCCCCCACGACGGCAAGCTGACCACCGAGGGCTTCACCTCCCCGTCCCTGCACGCCTCCTACCTCCACCTCCACTGGACCGCCGCTCCGTCCGTCGCACTCCGCCTCGTCCGGCACGCGCGCGCCCACGCGGCAGAATGACCCCATGACCAGCACCGCCCTCTGCCCTTGCGGCACCGGCCGCCCCTACGCCTTCTGCTGCGGCCCCTTCCACGCGGGCAACGCCCAGGCCCCGACCGCCGAAGCCCTGATGCGCTCCCGCTTCTCGGCCTTCGCCAAGCGCGAGGTTCCCTACCTGCTGCGCACCTGGGCCCCGGAGACGCGTCCGCCGGCGATCGATCTCGAGCCGGACCTGCGCTGGGAGCGCCTGGAGATCGTGGGCACGACGGAAGGCGGCCCCTTCCACCAGCAGGGCACGGTCGAGTTCCGCGCCCACTTCCGCGAGGGCCGGGGCGGCGGGGTGCTCCACGAGAACAGCCGTTTCCGCCGCGAGGACGGCGCCTGGGTCTACGTCGACGGCGACATCCAGGACTCTTGACCAGCACATGAGTTGAGCGTCACGATGACCTGCGCCTGCTGCGGCGCGGAGGTCCGCACGGGGGCGGTGGGGAACGTGACGGAGACCCGGAGCCGCCCGGACGTCCGAGCGACTCCGCCTCCGGCGCTGCCCGCGTCACTGCGCGCACCGCTCGGCCTGGCCGCCGCGCTCGGCGCGCTCGTGGTCGTGCTGCTCGGGGTCGTCTCCGCGAGCCACAGCGAGCCGGGCCGGGTGGACACCTGGGTCCAGCCCGCCTCGACCGAGCTCTCCTCGCCGTGGCGGACCATCGCGCTGGCGCTGGACTTCCTGGGGCAACCGGTCGGCGCGGTGCTGCTGGTCGGCGTCCTCGCGGTGGGCTGCCTGCCGCTGCGCGGTCCTCGCGCGGCGGCGCTCGTGGTCGTCGGCGCCGGCCTGACGGTGGTGACGACGACGCTGCTCAAGCACCTGGTGGGGCGCACCATCCACGGCGACAACCTCTCCTACCCGAGCGGGCACACCGCCCTGCTGACCGCGCTCGCCCTCGCGGTGGCGCTGCCGGTGACCGGCCGGGCCCGGCTGGGCAGGACGGCCGGCACGCTGCTCGTCCTCACCGCGGCGCTGGTCGCCGGGGCCGCCGCGGGCTGGGCCCAGGTCTCCCTGGGCGCGCACTACCCGACCGACGCACTCGCCGGCTGGTGCACCGCACTGACGGTGCTTCCGGCGACCGCCTGGCTGATCGACCGGACCGTCGACGCCGCTCGGCCGGGGCGGCGCTGACGTCGGCTCACACCCGGCGACGGAAGGCGGGTTTCACCGGTCGCCCGCCCGTCCAGGGGGTGGGATCGGCGGCGTCCAGGGCCTTCCGGTACACCGCGCAGGCCTGGGCCACCGCCTCGACGGTGCGGTCGACGTCGTCCTCGCCGAGCGCGCTGCTCACCACGAACGACGGGGCCAGCACCCCGCCCAGCAGGAGCTGGCGCAGGAACAGGGTGCGGTAGGACTGCGACGGCTGCCGCTGCTCGTCGAGGGTGGCGAAGACCAGGTTGGCGGCCCGGCCGCGGACGACGACGTGCTCGCCGACGCCCATGGTGGCCGCGGCCTGGCGGACACCGGCGGCCAGGCGTTCGCCGAGGGCGGCCAGCCGGGCGCTGACGCCCTCCTCGACATAGGTGTCGAGCACGGCCATCGCCGCGGCCAACGCGTGCGTCTCCGCGCCGTGCGTGGTGGACAGCAGGAAGACCCGCTCGCCGCAGTGGCGCAGCCCGCCCCACTCCATCAGCTCGCGGCGCCCGGCCAGCGCGGCGACGGCGAACCCGTTGCCGAGCGCCTTGCCGAAGGTGGAGAGATCCGGGGTGACGCCGTAGAGGCCCTGGGCGCCGGCCTCGGACCAGCGGAAGCCGGTGATCATCTCATCGAAGACCAGGACGCAGCCGTGCCGGTCGGCCAGCTCGCGCAGCCCGGCGAGGTACCCGGGCGGAGGCTCGGTGGCGGTGGCGGGTTCGAGGATCAGGCACGCCACCTCCCCCTGGTGCCGGGCCAGCAGGGCCTCCGTGGCGGCCAGGTCCCCGTAGGGGAAGGCCACGGTGAGCGCGGTGGTCTCCGCCGGGATGCCGGCGGACATCGGCGTGGTGCCGATGAACCAGTCGTCGACGGAGAAGAACGGGTGGTCGGCGCAGACGGCCACCAGCGGACGTCCGGTGACGGCGCGGGCGAGGCGTACCGCGGCGGTGGTGACGTCGGAGCCGTTCTTGGCGAACTTCACCATCTCCGCGGTCGGCACCGTGGCCAGGAAGAGCTCCGCGGCCTCGACCTCGAGGATGGACGGCCGGACGAAGTTGCTGCCGCGGTCGAGCTCCCGCCGCACCGCCTCGGTGACGCGCGGGTGGGCGTGGCCGAGGCTGACCGACCGCAGGCCGGAGCCGTACTCGACGTACCGGTTGCCGTCGACGTCCCAGACGTGGGCGCCGCGGCCGTGGCTGATGACCGGCGCGAGGTTCTCGGGGTACTGGTCGTCGCCCTTGGCGTAGGTGTGCGCGCCCCCGGGGATCAGGGCGTGCAGTCGCTCGTTGGCCTGCCGCGAGCGGGGCAGGAGGAGCTCTTCGGAGTGCACACCGACCTCACTTCTCGTTCGTTCGGACGACCTCGGCGAGCCGGGGTGCGTCCGCGTCCCGCTTGGACATGGAGGTGACCGGCAGCGGCCAGGGAATGGCGAGTTCGGGGTCGTCGAAGGCGATCGTCACGTCCTCGGCCGGATCGTGCGGCCGGTCGATCCGGTAGGAGACGTCGGCAGTCCCGGTCAGCGCCTGGAAGCCGTGGGCGCAGCCCGCCGGGACGTAGAGGGTGGTCTGGGTCTCGCCGGACAGCTCGAAGAAGGCCCGGTTGCGATAGGTCGGCGAGCCCGGCCGCAGGTCCACGACGACATCGAAGACCTTGCCGTAGGAGCAGCGCACCAGCTTGGCCTCGCCGGCGCCGGAGCGCAGGTGCAGCCCGCGCAGGACGCCCTCGACCGAGCGGGAGACGCTGTCCTGGACGAAGGCGTCCGGGTCCAGGCCCACGGAGCGGAGCACGTCGGCGTCGAAGGTGCGGCAGAAGAAGCCGCGTTCGTCCGCGTGCGGTGTCGGCTCGAAGAGGTACGCGCCGGCGATGGCCGGGACCTCGGTCGCTTTCATCGGGCCTCCTGGGCGACCGGGAAGAGAGCCGCGGTCAGATCGGTGAACTGGTCCTGGACGCGCCGGGCGGCGACCACGTTCCGCTCGGCGAGGGTCTGCCGCAGCTGTGCCGAGTGCCGTTCCAACTCCCGGAACTGCTCCAGCAGTCGGTCGGCGTCGACGGCGCGGGCCGGGTGGCAGTACGCGGCCAGCCCCAGGTCCGCCATCAGCGCCTCGGTCTTGGCCGCGTAGCTGAGGGCGAGGGTGGGCGTGCCGACCTTCAAGGCGGAGATCAGGTTGTGGTAGCGGATCGCCACCACGGTCGCGGCGGCCGCCGTCTCCTTCATCAGGTCGGCCAGCGAGGTCACGTCGGCGGCGGTGAGCAGCGGCGAGGGCACCGCGTCGAGGATCGCGGCGACCACCGGCGCGTCCACCCCGTCGCCGTACAGCAGTCGGACCGGCCGGCCGTCCTCGACCAGCGTGCGGACGAAACGGATCGTCCCGTCGAGGTAGCGCCGGTGGATCTCGTCCGCCCGGGCGCGGTCGTCGTCGCTGCCGTGGTAGTCCATGACGCCGACGCAGACGGGTCCGCGCGGGTCCGCGGGGGCGCTCGCCGGAAGGGTGGGCAGCGCGAAGGCGAGGTCCGGGTAGACCCCGTCGCGCGCGGTGTTCACGCCCATCGCCCGCATCGCCTCCCGGGACGGGGCGTCCCGGTAGGACCGGTACCGGGCCAGCCGCGCCGACCAGCGCACCAGGGCGCGGGTCGCCGGGTTGCCGATCACGGCGGCGCCGACGCTGACCAGCGCGACCGGGGTGCCGAACAGCCGGCCGGTCGCGCAGAGCAGGAACAGCGCGTAGGGGAAGCCCCAGGGGCGCAACGGCAGCGTGGCCTCCAGGACGCCCATGCCCGGCACGATCACCACGTCGTGCCGGCGCACCCACGCGGCAGTGCGGGCGACGTCGAGGAGTTTGCCGAGGCTCTTCGTCGCGAGGGCGCCCGCCCGCGAGGCGGTGCGGTACTCGCCGCGGTTCCAGTGCATGCGTGTCGCGGGGATCCCGAACCGGGCGGAGACGAACTCGGGCCCGCCGCACAGCGCGTCCACAACGGCCTCCGGGTGCTCGGCGCTCAGGTGGCCGAGCAGGGCCTCCAAGGAGCCGTCGTTGCCCAGGTTGCCGGAGCCGAGCAGCCCGAACACCCCGATCCGCACCGGAGTTCGGGTCCCGTTCGCGGAGGTCATGCCCGCCTCCCCTCGCGCCCGGCGACCAGCTCGTCGACGGAGACGCTGAGCAGGCCGGGGTCGACCGGGGCGCGGTCCTCGACCCGCTCGCCGGCTCCGGGCCGGGCCCGGCTGGCCGCCCAGTCGACCAGGTGGCGGTAGCAGGCGCGCTTGTCGGCCGGGCTCAGCGGCGCCCGCCGGACCACCGAGACGAAACCCCAGACGTACTCGGCGAGCAGACGGGGTGTCGGGTGCAGCGGCCCGGCCCGGCGCGGGTCGAGGTTGACGCAGCGGGAGCGCTTGTCCGGGTTGGCCCGCTCGGCGCGGGTGGGGTGGTCGCGGCGGAAGTACAGCAGCTCCGGCACCTGGTGGAACGGCCCGTGCAGGGCGATCTCGGCGACGAAGGTGCGGTCGGCGTGGTGGTAGCTGTCGAGCGGCTTCACCCGGCGCAGCACGTCGGCGCGGATCACCCCGTAGTAGTCGTCGCCGCCGGGCTCGAACAGCAGGCTGCGGAAGCGCTCGGGCGCGCGGGGCGAGTCGGTGGCGATCCGGTACTCGTAGGGGACCTTGACCTTGCCGTCCTCGTCGACGACGGCCTCGTCGGCGTGCGCGAGGATCACCCCCGGTCGCTCGTCCAGCGCCTCCACGCAGCGCCGCAGCAGGTCCCGGGCGTAGAGGTCGTCGTGCGAGGCCCACTTGAACAGCTCGCCGCGGCTCTCGTCGAAGACGTGGCCGTGGTTCGGCGCGGCCCCGATGTTCCGGGGCAGCCGCAGGTAGCGGATGCGCGAGTCCCGCGCGGCGTACCGGCGGCAGATGTCCGCGGTCCCGTCGGTCGAGGCGTTGTCCGAGATGACGAGTTCGAAGTCCTCGAAGGTCTGGCCCAGCAGGGCGTCGAGCGACTCGGCGAGGTACTCCTCGCCGTTGTAGACGGGCAGGCCGATGCTCAGCCGGGGCCGGGCGGTCCTGGGCGCGGTCATGGCGTCCTCACTTCACGGATGGGTTCTCTTGGTGCTCGCGCAGGGCGGTCCGCAGTTGCAGCCACCACACGACCGAGCCGCTGAAGGTCGCGGCGGCGGCGCCCCAGGCGGAGCCGACGGTGCCGGCCACGGCCGCCCCGCCGATCCCGCCGCCCGCGTAGCAGGCGGAGGCGAAAAGCTGGCCGCGCAGGCTGCGCCGGGCCACGCCGAGCGCGCGCAGCCCGGCCGTCGCGCCGATGCCGAGGCTGGCGCCGGCGACGCTGAGGGTGGCCGGCACGATGAGCTGCTCGGAGGAGTGCCAGACCCCGCCGAGCAGGAGGTGGCCGACCCGGTCCGGCATCAGCAGCAGCGCCCCGCCCCAGAGCAGCGCCGCGACGGCCTGCCCGACGCTGAGCAGCAGGCAGAACTGGCCCAGCCGGTGCGGGGCCCGCCGCAGCACCCGCGCCGCCTCCGCCACGGTGACCAGGGACAGCCCGGTCAGCACCGCGTAGAACGGCCCGAGCAGCAGCTCGACGCCCCGGACCACCCCCACCGCGCTGACCCCGACGAGCGCGGTGAGTCCGGACGCCCGCAGCTGGTACGCGCCGCTGAGGCTGACGTTCTCGACCAGGTACCGGTAGCCGAGGTCGCGCTGCTCGCGCAGCCATCCGCGCACTCCGGTCACCTGCGGCCGGAGGCCGGACTGGAGGCAGCCGTAGCCCGCGGCCACCGCGGCGGAGGCGCCCCAGGCGAGCAGGAAGGCGGCCACGCTGCCCACCCGGGCCGCCACCACCATGGCCGGGATCAACGCCACGCCCCAGACGACGTCGTTGGCGAACGCCTTCCGCCCGGTGCCGGCCGCGAAGAACGAGAACCGCCAGGCGTCCTGGAGCAGCAGGCCCGGCAGGATGACGCCGAGGCTCACGTACGCGGACCCCACCTGGCCGCCGACGCCCAGGCCGAGCACCAGACACGCCGTGCCGAGCGCGGCCCCGACCCCGAGCGCGGTGCCCGTCGCCTTGGCCACCGCTCCGCGCCAGGACGCGACCGGCACACCGCTGAAGCGCACCATGAGCGGGTCGGTGGCCAGACCGCGGGAGACGTTGATGACCACGCCGTAGGTCGCCCACGCCAGGCTGAACACACCGAAGGCGGCCAGCCCCAGCGAGCGGGCGACATAGATCCCCACCGCGAAGTTGCTGAGGCTGCAGGCCGCCTGGTCGGCCAGCCCCCAGGACAGCCGGCCGGCCACGGCCCGCGTGGCGGTCCGCCAGGCGGGGGCGGCTCCGGTCGCGGTCCCCGGCGGCGCCGTCCCGCTGTCCGTGGTCACGGGCTCCCCGCCTTGATCAGCCCGGCCTCGTCCAGGGCGTCGGCCGCGGCGGCCACCGACGCGAACGGCAGGCCGGACCGCTCGGCGACGTCCAGCAGGCTGTGCTCTCCGTCGGAGAGGTTGAGCACCCACAGCATGGCCAACTGGGCGTCCTTCGCGTCGCTGCGGCCGCCGAGCGACCCGTACAGCCCTCGGCGGCCCAACTGCGGTTCGCCGTAGGGGCTGAGGTTGAGGTAGCGCCGGTTGCGGTCCAGCACCGCGCAGGCCTCGCGGCAGACGGCCAGGGTGTCGGCCATCGCCTCCGGGGAGACGAAGTCCAGGTTGTCCGCCGAGGTGTGGTACTCGGGGTAGCCGGCGTACGGGGTCCGGGTGAGCGAGCCCACGCCGAGGTCGAAGCCGGGTGAGCAGAACTGCCGCTCGTCGTAGCCGTAGGGCGTGAACTCCACGACGCGGTGCGGGCGTTCGGATGCGGTCAGCACGTGCTGCAGCACCCGGTCGATGTCCGCGTCGCCGCGCCTGCTCCGCTTGTACGTCAGCTGCCCGGGGTCGCCCGCGCAGGCCAGCACCAGCCCGTGGCGGACCCGTTCCACTCGGTTGCGGGCCAGCCAGGTGATCGCCCCGATGGTGCCGGGGGCGAACAGGAAGCGGTAGGTGTACCACGGGGTCCGCTCCGCCAACTCCCGGGCCAGGAAGGTCGCCACCGCGATCCCGGCCAGATTGTCGTTGGCCAGCGAGGGGTGGCAGACGTGGCAGGAGACGATCACCTCCTCGGCGACCTGACCGGGCACCACGTGCTCGGCGTAGGTGAGGTGGCCGTCCGCGAGGGTGGAGTCGATCCGCACCTCGTACTCGCCGTCCGGCAGCGCGTCCAGGGTCTCCTGGGACAGGCAGAACCCCCACGTCGGCGCGTAGTAGCTGGTGCGGTAGGGCACCAGGGTCGGCTGCTCCGGCAGGGTGTGCAGATGGGCGCGGAGCTCGGCGAGCGGCATGGTGGCCGACACCGGCACGCTGTAGCCGAGCACGTGGAGGTTGGACGCGGCGAAGTCGACGACCCGGCGGCCGGTGGTGTCGGCGACGTACGCGTCGCGGATGTTCCACTCCTGCGGCACCGTCCAGTCGAGCACCTGAGTCCCCGTCGGCACCTCGTGCACGTCCAGCGGCAGGTACTCGCCGACGATGTCCAGGGTGGCGCGCACCCCGTCGCCGGTGATGCTCCGGCAGAGCGGGTACAGCCGCTCCACCAGCCCGTACATGTCCTCGCCGGTCGAGCTCATCGGCGCCACCGCAGGGTCTCGTCGACGGACCCGGCCTCGGCGGCCGCGCGGAGCACGGCCAGCCGGGTGAAGCGCCGCTCGAAGTCCACCGCGGTCAGCCCGTGGGCCCGGTAGGCGTCGGCGAGTTCGAGCGCGCCGCGTTTGACCGACCACTCGCAGTCGAAGCCGGGCACCGCGGCGCGGAACCGGGAGAAGTCCACCCGGTACGAGCGCGGGTCGGCGCCGGTCTCCCCGGTGATCACCACCTGTGACCCGGCGACGGCCTCGGCGACCTGACCGGCGATCTCGGCGACCGTGACGTTGTTGCTCTCGCTGCCAATGTTGAACGCCCGGTCGTGCACCGCCTCCCGGGGCGCTTCGAGGGCGGCCGTGAAGGCCCGCGCGATGTCGGCGGCGTGCACCAGCGGGCGCCACGGGGTGCCGTCGGAGAGCACCCGGACCTCGCCGGACAGGCAGGCGTGGCCCACCAGGTTGTTCAGCACGATGTCGGCGCGGAGCCGGGGCGAGTGGCCGAACGCGGTGGCGTTGCGCATGTACACCGGGGTGAAGTCCCCGTCGGCCAGCGCGTGCAGGTCGTCCTCCACCCGCACCTTGGACTCCGCGTAGGGCGTCACCGGGCGCAGCGGGGCGTCCTCGGCGACCAGGTCGTCGCCGCCGGCGGCTCCGTAGACCGAGCAGGTCGAGGCGTACAGGAACCGTCGTACCCCGGCGTCGCGGGCCAGCCGGGCCAGCCGCACGGACGCGCGGTGGTTGATGTCGTAGGTGAGCTCGGGCGCCAGCGACCCCAGCGGGTCGTTGGAGAGCGCGGCCAGGTGGATCACCGCGTCCACGCCCGCCAGGTGGTCGGCCGTGACGTCGCGCAGGTCCACCCGCACCCCGGGCGGGTCGGCGGGCGTCGGGCCCAGCACGCAGTCGGCGAAGAGGCCGGCGTCGAGGCCGACGACCTCGTGTCCGGCGGCGGTGAGGATCGGGGCCATCACGGTGCCCAGGTAGCCCTGGTGTCCGGTCAGCAGCACGCGCACGGGTCAATCCCCCAGGTTCAGAGTGAGTTTGGTGACGGCGAACGCCTCGGCGTAGCGCGCGTGGCATTCGATGCCACGGATCCGGGCGAGCCCGAGGAAGGCCTCGCGGTCGTACCAGGGCCGGTGCCGTTGTGAGGGGTAGTGCTCCTGCAGCAGCCGCACCTTGCGCTCGGCCGTGTCCGGCGAGAGCGGCTGGTAGGCGGCCGGGCGGCCGAGATCGCCGTCCCACTTGGTGATCTCGTAGCCGAGCACGAGGTGGTCGCGGAAGGCGGTGGTCATCAGCTTCGCGAGGCCCCGGTGGTCCTGGTGCGCGTCGTCGGTGCGTGGCGCCAGCACCAGGTCGGGGTCGCTCTGCGCGCGCAGCTCCTCGACGGCCGCCTTGGCCTCGTCCCAGTGCGCGGGCAGCCGTCCGTCCGGCACCTTGTGGACGGTCAACCGGAGTTCGGCGTCCGGGCAGAAGGCGGCGAGCGCGGCGTGCTCCTCCCGTTCCCGCTCGGTGCCACCGCCGGAGAGCACCATGGCGTCCACACGCAGGCCCGGCCGGGCGCGGCTCATGGCCAGCAGCGTGCCGCCGGCGCCGATGGCGATGTCGTCGCAGTGCGCGCCCACCGCGACGATCCGGTGCAGCCGCCCGGTCCCGAGCCGGATCACGCGGTACCCACCGCGGCGCCGTCCCGGTCCCGTTCCCAGACGACCCAAGGGCGGTCGCCACGGGTGTAGGCGGCGTCGAGCTGGGCCCGCTCCTTCACGGTGTCGGTCGGCTTCCAGAAGCCGCGGTGCCGGTAGGCGGCCAGCCGGCCGCGCTTGGCCAGTTGGGCGCAGCCGTCGGCCACCAGGTCGCCGTTCTCCGGGATGTGGTCGAAGACCTCCTGCCGGAGCACGAAGTAGCCGCCGTTCTCCCACAGCGGCATCTCGCTGACCGCGGTGATGCCGCCCACCATGCCGTCCTCGCCCAGGTCCACGCAGTGGAACGAGGACTGCGGCGGCACCACCATCAGCGACGCGCCGGCGTCGACCCCGGCGAACCGGTCGATCATCTCCGGCAGCGGGGCGTCGGTGAGCACGTCGGCGTAGTTGGCGAGGAACATCTCGTCGCCGTCCAGGTGGTGCCGCACCCGGCGCAGCCGCTCACCGATCGGCGACTCGATCCCGGTCTGCGCGAAGGTGATCGTCCAGTCGGCGATGTCCGTGGACAGCAGCTCGGTCCGGCCGTAGCGCAGCACGAAGTCGTTGGAGGTCGTCTCCTCGTAGTTGAGGAAGAACTCCTTGATGTGGTGCGCCCCGTAGCCGAGGCAGAGGATGAAGTCCTTGTGCCCGTAGTGCGCGTAGTAGCGCATGACGTGCCAGATCAGCGGGCGCGGGCCGACCATCGCCATGGGCTTGGGGGTGTCGTCGGAGGCGCCGTTGCGCATGCGCTGTCCGTAACCGCCGCAGAACAGGACGACCTTCATCGCTCCACCTCGACAATGCTCAGTTCCGGGATGGGAAAGACCAGTCGGCCGCCCCAGGCGTGCACGAACGCGAGTTGCTCGACCAGTTCGGCCCGCAGGTTCCACGGCAGGACGAGCACGTAGTCGGGCCGGTCGACGGCGATCTGCTCGGGCGGCAGGATCGGAATCCGGGTGCCGGGGGTGAACCGGCCGTGCTTGTAGGGGTTCCGGTCCACCGTGTACGGCAGCAGGTCGGGCCGGATGCCGCAGTGGTTGAGCAGGGTGTTGCCCTTGCCCGGGGCGCCGTAGCCGACCACCGTCTCGCCGCGGTCGGCCGCCTCGATCAGGAACCGCAGCAGGTCCCGGCGGACCTTGGCCACCCGGGCGGAGAACTCGGTGTAGCCGGACAGCTCCTGCAGCCCGGCCGCCTTCTCCCTGGCCAGCACGTCGAGCACGCGCTGGGTCGGCTCGCCCGCCGCCTCCGCCGGCCTGGCCCAGAGCCGGACGGAGCCTCCGTGCGTCGGCAGCAGCTCGACGTCCACCAGGGTCAGGCCGCCGCTCGCCAACGCGCGGATCGCGGACGCGACCGTGTAGTACTGGAAGTGCTCGTGGTAGATGGTGTCGTACTGGTTCTGCTCAATCAGGGTCAGCAGGTGCTGCACCTCGATCGAGACCCAGCCGTCGTCGGCGACCAGGGCCCGCAGCCCCTCGGTGAACCCGACCACGTCCGGGATGTGCGCGTACACGTTGTTCGCCACGACCAGGTCCGCCGGACCGTGCTCGGCGCGGACCGCCGCACCGGTGTCCGGGGAGAGGAACGCGGTGAGCGTGGGCACCCCGGCCTCCCGCGCCGTGGCACCGACGTTCGCCGACGGCTCGATGCCGAGGCACCGGATGCCGCGGTCCACCACATGCCGCAGCAGGTAGCCGTCGTTGCTCGCGACCTCGGTCACGAAGGCGTCCGGTCCGAGGTCCAGCCGCCGGACCGCGTCGGCGACGAAGGTCCGGGCATGCTCCACCCAGGAGGTCGAGTAGGAGGAGAAGTACGCGTACTCGGTGAACGTCTCCTCCGGCGTGACCAGCGGCGGGATCTGCGCCAGCCAGCAGTCGGTGCAGACCCGCAGGTGCAGCGGGTACGCCGGCTCCGGCCGGTCCAGTTCGTCCGCCGCGAGAAAGCTCTCGCACGGCGGTGTCGCCCCCAGGTCGACGACGCTGGCCAGCGCCGCCGAGCCGCAGAGTCGGCATCGGGTCATCTACTGCCCCCCATCCGCGCTCGCGCGGGCATCCCCGCGCGAGGCTGTTTCTCCCGGTTCCACCGGCGGCGCGAAGTCCCCGCCGCCGGACCGCTCCGCGATCGCGGAGCGGTACCCCTCCACCAGTCGCTCCAGCCCGACAGCCGGGCTGAAACCCTGCTCGTAACGGCGCCGGGCCGCTTGGCCCATCGCCTGTCCGCGCGCCGGATCGGCGGTGATCCGGCGGATGCACGACGCGAGCGAGTCGGCCTCGCCCGGCCGGTGCAGCAACCCGGTCACCCCGTCCTCGACGAGCTCGACGAAGGCCCCGTGGCCGGCCGCGACGGTGGGGACCCCGGCCGCCATCGCCTCGACGACCACCAGGCCGAAGGCCTCCAGCCACGTCGAGGGGGCCACCACCGCGACCGACCGTGCGAGCAGCGCCCGGCTCTCCGCCCGGTCGCACAGGCCGAGGTGGCGCACGTCCTGACGGCCCGCCGCCCAGGCGGCGACCTCGCCCTCCAGTGGCCCCGCGCCGGCGACCACCAGCGGCACACCCACGCCGCCGTCCGCTGCGAGCGCGTCCCAGGCGGCCATGAGCAGCCGCAGCCCCTTGGCCTCCGCCAGCCGGCCGAGGAAGAGCACGTGTTCGCCGGCCCCGACCCGGAGCGCACCCGGGTCCGGCACGAAGTTGTGCTTCACCGCCAGCCGTTCGGCCGGCATGCCGGCCCGCACCAGGACGTCGCGCTGCGCCGCGGAGATGCAGAAGAAGCGCTCCACCCCGGACCACCACCGCCGCCGGTTGACCGCCAGGCTGACCGCCAGCGGCACCGTCGCCAGTCGGGAACCCCGGTAGCAGCCGTGCCGGACCGCGGGCAGCGGGGCCGACCCGACGCACTCGCCGCACGGCCGCCCGTCCCGCTGCAGCGTGCCGGGCGGGCAGACCTGGGTGTAGTTGTGCAGCGTGGCGACGACGGGCACGCCGACGTCGGCGCAGGCGGCCAGCACCGCGGGCGACAGCAGCGGGAAGACGTTGTGGACGTGCACGACATCCGGCCGCTCGGTACGGAGCCGGGCGGCGAGCTCCGCGCGGACCGCCGGGTTCCACGGCACCAGCAGCGGCACCGCCACCTTGCCCGCCAGGGACCTGCGGGCGATGTCGTCGCTGCGGCGCTCGAGCACCTCGGCCCGGTGGCCCGCCTCGCGCAGCAGACCCACCTCCTGGTCGACGACGTTGTTCTCCCCGCTCGGCTGCCCCGAGGAGTAGCGGTTGTGCACGACGAGGACGTGCATGCTCAGGCCACCTCCCTTCCTGCCGTGGTGTGTTCTGCCGTGGCGCGTTCTGCCGTGGGGCCGGCCGCGGTGGTGCCGGGGGCCCGGGGTCGGGGCCGCCGAGGCCGGGGCAGCGGGGGCACCGGGACGTTCACCGCCTGGGCGGGAGCCGCCAACAGCGAGGCGGCCAGGGCCAGATGCAGCAGATAGGGAGACGCGTCGCCCAACCCGGCCTCGGTGTAGGAGGCGGACACGCAGTAGCTGATCAGGAAGATCGCGCAGGCCCGCGCCAGCGACGGCGGCCGCAGCAGCGCGATGCCGCCCAGCACCAGCAGGAACGCGGCCACCAGCGCGACGCCGACCAGGCCCTGCTCGTGGAAGACGGCCAGCCAGCTGTTGTCGATCGGCAGCCCGCCGTACGACTTGTCGCCCAGGCCCACCCCGAACGTCGTCTCCAGGGCCGTCCGAGGGGCCGTCAGCAGGGCGTCCCAGACCTTGGCCCGGCCGGTGAGACTGCTGAAGTTGTCCTGGCTCTGTCCGCGCAGGAACCACGTCTGCAGCGCCGAACTGAACCCGACCGCCGCCACCAGGGCGATCAGCACCGTCCAGGAGAAGAACCGGCGCGCGGCGGCGCTGGTCAGGATGAGCGAGCCGATCGCCAGCACCAGACCGACGATCAGGCCGAGGGTGGCCGTCCGGGTGTGGGTGAGCGCCAGCAGGACGAACGACGGCACGATGACGACCGCCGCACTGCGCCAGGTGGTCTGCCGGCCCAGCGCGAGCAGCACCGCGAGTCCGATGATCACCGCGGCGTACTGCCCGATCTGTGGCGGGGTGAGCGGCCACAGATCGCCGACCAGTCGCCCGCCGTAGAGATCGGGCAGGGCCGCGCCCGGTGAGACGGCGAGGCCCGCGGCCACCGTCACCAGCACCGCGAAGTACCACCGGACGTGATGCCGGACGAAGCCCAGGCCACCGTCCCACCAGCGGCTGAGCAGCCACAGCGTGCCGACGAAGAGCGTCAGCCGGAAGCAGCGGAACAGCGAGCCGAGCCCGGACTCCAGGCGGGCGCTGGACACCACGCTCGCCACCAGGAGCAGGGTCAGCAGCAGCAGGTAGGCGCTGGTGCGGATGCGCACCCGGGGGTTGAGGACCAGCGCCAGCAGGAAGGCGCTGACCAGCGCTCCCATGGTGACCATCTGGATGAAGGAGCGGGGCAGCGGGACGATGGTCTTCGCGCCGGCGGAGCCGAGCGTGTTGAGGATCAGCAGGCCCCAGACGGTCCCGACGGTCTTCGGTGTGCCGCTGGCTTCAGCCATCGTAGTCACCGTCCCCGGGACGGTAGGTGCTGCCCGCGTCCTGCTGGTAGGGCGTGTCCCGCCACCGCGCGTAGTCGATGGTCTGGCTCGCGTCGTGGACGACGAAGCTCCACGGTCCGACGTAGAGGTTGTCGTGCCAGACGTTCTGCTGCTTGAAGGTGATCGCGTCGGCCACCCGGTCGCCCTGGTAGGGCGACCAGTCGGGATAGGTGCCGTAGTTGGAGAGCAGGGCCATCCGGCCGCAGCTCCCCGGGCACTCGGCGGCGTCCGCGCCCAGCACGAAGCGGTTGTCGTGGATGTCCACCCGCTGGGTCCGCCACCGGCAGTCGTCGTAGAGCGGAGCGGCGGCGATCCCCGGCCGCACACAGCTGCCGGCGGACTTCACCAGCAGCGTGCAGTCACCCGAGGAGGTGTTGGCGGGGCTGTTGCAGAACCGGTCGGCGTTCTCCCACAGGGTGATCCCGGAGAAGTTGTCGTCCAGCAGGTTGCCGTAGATGTCGATCTTGTTCGTGCGGGCCGGGATCCGCGGTTCGCCGCCGGACTCAGAGACGTAGACCGATCCGTAGGGGAAGTCGTCGCCGCGGTCGGCGTACGCGCGTCCCTCGACCCAGGTGTTCCGCCGGATCGTGTTGTTCCGGATGACCGCGTTGTAGCTGATCTCGTAGATCAGCGCGGGGCCGTCGTTGGCCTCGATCACGTTGTCCTCGATGAGGAAGTCGTTGTTGTTCGTGTCCGCCCACAACCCGGCCCCCCGGTTGTCGTGCACCCAGTTGCCGCGGACGTCGGCGCCGTTGACGGCCCAGAACTTGACGCCCCCGGAACAGCCGCACCCCGGGCGCCTGTGCTCCCAGTCGTCGGTGTTGTTGCCGGTGATCTCGTTGCCCTCCAGCACCAGACCGGTGAGGGCGCCGGTGCCCTTGTAGGCGTTCATGCCGTACTGGCCGTTGGCGCGCAGACAGCTGTCGCGGACCTGCTGATGGGCGCCGGCCATCAGCCCGGCGCCGGAGTTCTCCTGCACCGTCGCGTGGTCGATCACCCAGCCGTCGGCCGAGTCGTGGTTGACCACTCCCTCGTCGGGCGGGGCGACGAAGTGCTGCACCGTCAGGTCGCGGATCACGACGCCGGTGGCGGGGCCGCTGAACGCGTACGCGTTGACCTTCCGGCCGTCGAGCACCGCGCCGGGCGCGCCGAGATAGACGTCCCCCTCCTTGGGGACGACCTGGGCGTAGCGGTCCGGCTTCAGGGTGTGGGTGCCCGGTCGGAGCCAGAACGTGGTGTGCGGAGGGCTGTCGAGGGTCTTCGTGGCCAGGTCGCCGACCACCGCCGGGTCGACCGTCACCGCGCCCGCGGGCGCCTGCGCCGGTCCGGCCGCGGGTGCGGCGCACACCCGGGCCACGGGCGCGGCGGACGTGGAGGGCACAGCAGAGGGCACCGTGCCCGTGCCCGGCGTGCTCACACAGCCGGCCAACGCCAGCAGAGCCGCCACCGGCCACGCGAGCGACAGCGTCCGACGCCGCATCGTGCCCCCCACCCGTCCTCCCCTCCCTGGTCCCGGACTCCCCGGCTACCCGAACGTGAGCACCGTCGTCAGTCCCCGCACCCGGTCGGCCGGGCCGGTGCCGACCAGGACCGTGGCGGGTTCCCTGCGCCCGAAGCCGACCGAGTACCAGCCCAGCGGCGGGTCGATCTCGCCCCGATGGGCCCGCCAGCTCAGTTGCTCCGGCAGGTCGAGCACCGCCGAGCGGTCCTCGCCGTCGCGGGTCCAGCGCAGCTCCGCCCGGCTCCCGGTCAGCTCCGCGGCGATCGTCGGACCGAGGTGGAAGGCCAGGCGCACCTCCGGGCTCGGCCCGCGCACCTCGTCGACCACGCGCAGCTCCCGGCGCGCGGCCGTCAGCTCGACCCAGCGGCGGTGCACGGTCGGCCGGTACCCGGAGTGCTCGGCGCCCCAGCGGAGGACGCCCTCCTCGGAGGTGTCCGCGAGCAGGACACGGCTGCGGGCGTGCCGGGTCCACAGGAACGGGCCGCCGGAGACGGACTGGTCGGCGCCGTCCAGCTGGAGGGTGTTGTGACCGAGGGTCGAGCGGAAGTACCGCCGCCACTCGGGCTGGCCGTGGTAGCAGTACGTCCCCGGGTCGGCGAGCACGTCGACGCCGTCGTGCCGGACCTCCACGGACAGGGCGTCCGCGTGGGCGTGCGCGGCGATGGACAGGAAGCCGTGCGGGCCGCCGTCGCAGCGGCACCAGATCTCCCCCGCGCCGCCCGCACCCGGGTCACGCAGGAGGGTCATCCCCGCGTCGGCGAGGTGGTCCGGCCGGCGCGCGGGGCGGATCTCCGCCGGTGTGGTGGGCCGGATCAGCGCGGCCAGCAGCGAGGTGCGCACATCGGTGCCGGTCACCGCCGGCCACCAGGCGAGGCGCCCGAACACGGCCTCCCCGGTGGTCAGCAGCGAGGCCCAGCGGTCGGTGCCCGCGCCGTCGACGACCAGGCCGTACCCGTCGTCCGCGTCCCCCTGGCGCGGCGGCCGCAGCCGGACGTCCACGACGGCCGCGAGCGCGTCGGTCATCCGCAGCAGCACCGTCCGGATCGACACGGGGACCGGCACACCGACCGCGTCGGCCTCGGCCAGCGCGGCCAGGCCGAGCTCCAGCACCAGGCCGTGGTACTCGGTGGCCAGCTCGCGGTTGAGGCCGGAGTCGAACGTGTTGCTCCGCAGGTGCCGCTCCAGCGACCGCAGCGCACCCGCCCGCCAGTGCGGGGACTCGGGGAACCACCCGAACGCGCAGGCCGCGGCGAACTGCCCGGCGGCCTCGGCCACCACGTGGTTGTTGGCGGAGGACCCGCGGCTGGGGAAGGCGGCCAGCCAGCGCTGGTGGTGCCAGATCTGCCGCAGCGCCCCGGGGTTCGCCTCGAACAGCCCGGGCGCGCCCGGCCAGCCGTCGAGCAGGCGGCGAATCCACACCCAGGAGAGCAGCCGGATGCCCAGCTCGATCCCGCTCACCCAGTGCACCCCGCGCAGCGGGGGGTTGGCCTCCCACCAGGACCGCAGGTGCTCCCCCACGCGCTCGGCGTAGCGCTCCTCCCCGGTGACCGCGTAGGCCGCGGCGAGCACGGTCAGGTACTGGTGCCGGGACGGCTCCCAGATCTGCTTGACGTCCCCGACCGCCTCCTCGTCCCGGTACGGCACGTCGAAGGCGTAGCCCGAGGGGGCGCGGCGCCCAGTCTTCGGGTCGAGACACCAGTCGGGGGCGGCGAGGTCGTCGCGGACCACGCCGAAGAACTCCGCCTGACCGTCCATCAGCCGGTCCGCCTCGGCGACGAGGCGCTTGGCGGCGTCCGACGGCACCGCGTCGAGCGTCCCGGCGGGCAGCGGAGCGGTGAACCGGGCGCCGGACACCCGAGGGCCGTCCGGCAGCGCTGTGCGCCACCGCCTGCGGCGCACCGTGTCGCCCACCCGGCCGCCGACCTCCGCCGGACCCATCCGGGACAGTCGCCGCAGGTACCAGCCCGCGGTCGTGCTCGTGCTCATCGCGCCCGCTCCAGCGTCACCGGCGCACCGCTGACCAGGCTGGCCCGGACCGCGAGGGTCGCCGCCGTGGTGGTGGCCAGCGACTCCAGCGCGACCGGCATCGGCCTGCCGGTCCGCACGGCCTCCAGGAAGGCGTCCAGCTCCGCGCGTTGCCCCTTGTCCCGGCCCTTGGGCAGCCGCGAGCTGACCCACCGCTTGCCGCCGTAGACCGAGGCCCGGACGAAGTCGTCGAGCCGCAGCGCGTGGCCGTCCGTGAGCAGGTCCAGGGTCTCCTTGGGGAAGCCGGGCGCGCCGTTGGTGAGGTAGCTGATGGTCGCCGTGGATCCACCGGGGTAGCGCAGCACGACCTGCAGGTCCTCGTTGCCGGGCGTGGTGACCGCGTAGACCGAGAACGGATCGGCCGCCAGCAGCCAGCTCGCCGTGTCGATGAAGTGGCCGCCCTCGCCCGCGAACCGTGAGCCCTCGGTGTCCTGCCGCAGGTACCAGCTGCCGTGGTCCAGCCGGCCGGCGTTGACCAGGTAGCGCAGGCTCGCCGGACCGGTGCGCGAGCCGAGCCGCCTCCTGGCCTCCTCCAGCAGCGGCGAGAACCGGCGGTTGAAGCCCACCTGCAGCCGGTCGTTGCCTGACTCCTCCACCGCTGCGAGCACGTCGGCCAGTTCGTCCTCGGCGAGCGCCAGCGGCTTCTCCACGAACACCGCCTTGCCGGCCAGCAGCGCCTTCCGGGTCAGCGCGGCGTGCGAACTGTGCCGGGTGACCACGAACACCGCGTCGACGGACGGGTCGTCGAGCACCGCGTGGAGATCGGTGGTGGCCCGGCCGAAGCCGAACTTCCGCTGGGCGTTGGCGCCGGACAGCGCCGTCGTGGTGACCACCGTGGCGAGCTCCACGCCCTCGCGCCCGGCCAGGTGCGGCAGCAGCATCGACGTCGCGTAGTTGCCCGCGCCGACGAACGCCAGCCGTACCGGCGCCGCGGCGGACCGTGCGGGGAGGGAGCGAGACGGCACCTTCACCGTGGGCACCGTCACGGCGGCTGCCGTCGCCGCCGCGGCCTCGGCGGCGGCCTCCGGGTAGCGGAACAGCACGGCCACGGCCTTCAGTTCGCCGTCCCGCAGCCGCTGGTAGGTGTCCACGGCGTCGTCGAAGTCGGCGACGTGGGAGACCAGCGGCTCCACGTCGACGCGGCCGCGGGCGACCAGGTCGAGGAAGCAGGCCAGGTTGCGTCGCTCGGTCCAGCGCACGTAGCCGATCGGGTAGTCGCGGCCCTCGAGTTCGTACTCCGGGTCGTAGCGCCCGGGACCGTACGAACGGGAGAAGCGGACGTCGAGCTCCTTCTCGTAGTACGCGTTCCACGGCAGGTCGAGGCGGCACTTGCCGATGTCGACCACCCGGCCCCGGTCCCGGCTCAGCCTGGCCGCCAGCTCGACGGGCTGGTTGCTGCCGCCGCCCGCGGCCAGGTACACCTGGTCCACCCCGTGACCGTCCGTCAGCTCGGCGACGGCGGCCTCCACCGCCGCGGATCCGGGGTCGCCGCAGGCCACGGCGCCCAGCCGCTCGGCGAGTTCGCAGCGCGCCGGATCGGGGTCGACGCCGACGACGCGGACCCCGGAGGCGGCCAGCAGCTGCACCACCAACTGCCCGATCAGCCCCAGGCCGATGACCAGGGCCGTCTCGCCGAGCTGCGGCTCCCCCCGGCGGACGCCCTGCAGGGCGATCGACCCGACGGTGCCGAAGGCGGCGTGCCGGGCCGCGAGGCCGTCCGGCACCCGGGTGTAGAGGTTCCTCGGCACCCAGTTCAGTTCGGCGTGCAGCGCGTGCTCGTTGCCGGCGCAAGCTACCAGGTCGCCGACGGCCACGTCGTCGATCCCGGGGCCGACCTGCTCGACCACCCCGCACAGCGAGTAGCCCAGCGGCGTGTACGAGTCGAGCCGGTTCATCACCTTGCGATAGGTGGCGGGCACCCCGTTGGTGGCCACGCTCTGCAGGACCTTGGCCACCTGGTCCGGCCGCGAGCGCGCCTTGCCGATCATCGACATGCCGGCCTCGGAGACCTTCATCAGCTCGGTCCCGGTGGAGATCAGCGAGAAGGCGCTGCGGACCAGCACCCCGCCCGGCTTGCAGCCGGGCACCGGCACCTCGAGCAGCGCCAACTCGCCGCTCTTGTAGTTCTGCACGACCTGCTTCACCGGATCTCCTCTGTTCCCGCGCCCGTCAGGAGAGCGCTCGGGGCGGACCCGGAGGTCGCGCCGCGGTACCAGTACTCGAGCGTCAGCACATGCCACAGATGCTTGGAGTAGTCGTGTTGCCCGGCGGCGTCCGCGGCGACGAGCCGGGCCAGCGCGTCGCGGCGCAGGATCCCGGCACGCACGAGCTCGCCGTCGTTGACCACCTCCCGGACCAGCGGCGCCAGATCCCGGCTCATCCAGGCCCGCAGGGGTGCGCTGAACAGGCCCTTGGGCCGGTACACGATCTCCCGGGGCAGAATCGTGGTGGCCGCCTGCTTGAGGGCGGCCTTGCCCTGCCGCCCGACGATCTTGCGGTCGCCGGGCACCGCGAACGCGGCCCTGACCACCTCGACGTCCACGTACGGCACCCGCACCTCGGTCGAGGCGGCCATGCTGGACCGGTCGGTGTAGGCGAGGTTCAGGCCCGGCAGGAACATCCGGGAGTCGGCCAGGCACATCCGGTTGACGAAGTCGTCGAGCTCGTTGTCGCGGTAGACGTCCGCGTGCTCGTCCAGCACGTCCTGGACGGTCCCGGCGAGGTCGGGGTCGACCAGAGCGAGCAGCTCGTCCCGGTCGTACATGGTGTAGCTGCGCCGGAACGCCGTCTCCTCCGGCAGGTCGGCGAAGGAGAGGAACCGCTTCGCGAAGCGCACCGACCGGTACCCGCGCCGGGCGGTGGCGACCGGCAGCCGGTCCACCGCCGCCGACACCCCGCGCCGCAGCGGCCCGGGGACGCGTTGGTAGCGCAGCGCGATCAGGTTGGCCAGGTGTTTGCGGTAGCCGGCGAACAGCTCGTCGGCCCCCATCCCGGAGAGCATCACCTTGACCCCGGCCTCCCGGGCGGCCGAGCAGATCAGGAAGGTGTTGATCGCGGCCGGGTCGCCGATCGGTTCGTCCAGGTGGTACGTCATCCGCGGCAACAGATCGAGCACCTGCGGGGCGATCTCGATCTCGTGCAGCTCGACGCCGAAGCGCGCCGCCACCTGGCGGGCGTAGCGCAGGTCGTCCGGCATCGCCTCGAACCTGGCGTCCTCGGCCCGGAACCCGATCGTGTAGGCGGAGATCCCGGCCTGGTGACGGGCCGCCAGCGCAGTCAGGTAGCTGGAGTCCAGCCCGCCGGAGAGGAAAGTCGCCACCGGAACGTCGGAGACCAGGTGTCGCCGGGTCGACTCCTCGACGACCGCCGCCAGGTCCGGCTGCTCACCGGCCAGGGCCCGCTCGCGCCCCTCGGCGGCGACGTCCTTCAGGTTCCAGAACCGGCCGCGCTCCACCCGGCCGTCGGGCCGGCAGCGCAGCCAGCTCCCCGGCGGCAGCTTCTCCGCCTCGCGGAAGGCGCACCGCGAGTCGGGCACCCAGTAGTACAGCAGCGAGGCCACCAGCGCCCCGTGGTCCACCTGCAACGACCCGCCGGTCACGGCGGCGAGCGCCTTGAGCTCGGAGGCGAACACCAGCCCCTCGCCCCTCCGCAGCAGGAACAGCGGCTTGATGCCGAGCTGGTCGCGGGCGAGCACCAGCTCACCGGTGCGCTCGTCGAAGACCCCGAACGCGAACATGCCGCGCAGCCGGGGCAGGCAGTCCGTGCCCCAGCGCCGCCAGGCCTCCAGCACCACCTCGGTGTCGGAGGTGCCGCGGAAGCGCACCCCGTGCCCGGCCAACTCGGCCCGCAGCTCGGGCGCGTTGTAGAGCTCGCCGTTGTAGGTGAGGGCGAGACCGCCGGAGACCATCGGCTGGGCGCCGGTCCCGGTCAGGTCGATGATCGCCAGCCGACGGTGGCCGAGGTGCACCTCGCCCGCTCCGGCGGAGTGGCCGTACCGGCCCTCCCCGTCCGGCCCGCGGTGGGCGAGGACGTCGGTGAGACGCTCGACCACGGCCTTCCCGTCCGGCCAGTGGTACGCGCCTGCGATGCCGCACATGACTTAGCGTGCCTCCCGATCGCTGTCCGGGACGCGCACGACCCAGGACGGGCGCTCCGTCCGCGGCTGTGCCGTGCCGTTCTGCTGTGCCGGTCGCTCCACGCGGCCGCGCAGCGCGGTCTGCAGCCCGTCCCACAGCGTCCCGTCGGTCCGGTCGCGCGGGTCGGCGTCGATCACCACCACGCCCAGCACCGGAATGCGCAGGTCCGCCAACTGCCGGGCCACGGTGTGCAGCCAGGCGGCGCTGCCGTGTCCGGCCCGGACCAGGAGCACCGTGCGGGTGCCGAGGTGCTGGAGGTCGGTCCAGGCCGTGCCCGGGGCGACCGAGCCGACGCCGAGGCGGCGCTCCTGCGGCACCCCGGTCGTGACCCGCTCGCTGCCGACCACGACCGGGTCTCCCGGCTTCTGCCGGCGGTTGTCGAACCACCGGCCCGGCAGACCGTCGACGATCACCAACGGGCCGTCCGCGGCCAGGGTTCTGCCCAGGTCCAGGGCGATCACGGCCGCGCTGCGCGCGCACCCGAGCTCCAGCAGCGACACCGGTTCCGCCGAGCCGCGCACGGTGCGGGCCAGCGTCACGGTGAGCCGTTCCCGCGCGGTCCGGGTCCGCCGACGCCAGCGCAACCCGGTCGAGCGACGCGGTACCTGACGCAGCTCCGCGATCACCGAGGCGCCCAGGTTCGCCGCGATGTCCCGGCGCAGCACCGGCCGGTCCGCCACCACGGTGCCGACGGCGGAGATCGCCAGCCCGAGGACGAGCCCGAGCGCGAGCCCGATCCCGGCGTCGGTGGCGGCGACCTTGGGCAGCGACTTCACCACCGCCTGTGGCCCGTCCACGACCTGGGTGCCGACCACGAGTTGGGGCGTGCCCACCCGGGCGTCCTGGGCGCGTTGGGTGTAGTCGTCGATCTGCGAGGTGAGCGCGGCCCGGCGGGCGAAGAGCGACTCGAGGGTCGCCGCCGCGCTCGGGTCGCTGCCCTGGGCCGGCTCCTTCCCGATCTCCGTGTTCACCTGGGCGAGTTCGGTCCGCAGCCGGTTGCCCTCCCCGAGCAGGGCGTCGGCCTGGGCGTTCGCCTCCGCCCGCAGTTGGCTCACGTGGTCCGCCACGAAGGCGTTCGCCAGCGCCTTGGCCCGGGCCAGCGCCTGTTCCCGGGTGGTGCCGGTCACCGTGATCTGCAGGACGTTGTTGGTCAGGCCGACGCCCTGGTAGTCCTTCAGGAAGAGCGCCGGATCCTCGGAGGACCCGAGGGACTTCAGGGCCAGACCCGCGATCCGCGTAGTCTCCAGCACGGCCACGTCGGTCTTGATCAGCGTGCCGGGGTCGTTCGGCTGGTCCGCCTGATGCGCGACCAGCACCTTGGTCTCCGCGGTCGGCGCGGCCGGCATCAGCGCCGCCGCCGCCGCGCCGACGAGCAGCCCCAGCAGCGCCAGGGCGCTCCACAGCCGACGGCGCCTGCGCACCGCCACCACCAGCCCCTGCAGATCCACCAGCGGTGCGGCGGTCGACGGCTGCCCACTCGTGTTCGTCGTCACGCCGAGCCCCCTCTCACGTACTCGCCGACCGGCAGGGAAGGCGTGACCTCCTCCGACGCCGGACGGCCCGGGCGCGCCCCACGGTCGCGGACCCGGCCGGCGATGACGACGCCGACGACCTCGTGCCCCGCGTCCGCAGCGGCCTCGGCGATGCCGGCCAACTCCCCGGCCGTCCAACTGCCGGCGCTGAGCACGACCACGACGCCGGACTCGGCGGCGCGGTCCGGCACCACCGGCCGGGCCGCCGACACCTCCCACACCCGCAGCCGGGGATCCTCCCCGGCCTCGGCCGCGAGCCGCTCGGCGGCCCGGGCGGCGGTCGGGTCGCCGTCCGGCACCAGGACCAACAGCCGACGCGGGGCCGCCAGTTGCTCCCGGAGCCGGGCGCAGACCCGCTGGATCCGGATCCGGCGGCCGTCCTCGTCGCCGGAGGCCTGCGGGACCGGCACGTCCCACCGGGTGTCGGTGCCCAGCAGTCGGCGCAGCCAGGCCCGCGGGCCCCGGCCACCGGTCCGGCGCAGACCCCGTTCGTCGAGCACGTCGACGACACCGAGCAGCACCGAGCCCAGCGCCCCGGTGATCTCCCCCTCGCTGCGCGCCCGTCGTCCCACCCGTGCGGCGGCCAGATGGCCGATGACGGCGGCCAGCAACGCCAGCAGCGCTCCTCCGGCGACGAGCTGCGTCCTGGTCGGCGGGGCCGCGCCGGTGGGCCGGGCCGCCGAGCCCATCACGACCATGTTGGCCTGGGCGACGGCGGGGCCGCTCTGGTCCAGCTTGTTCATCGCGGCTTCCAGGTCGGTGCGCAACTGCTCGAGCTCGGTGCGGGACTGCACGCTCTCCACGGTCTGCCCCGGGTTGCTCCCGGCGGCCAGCTCGGTGATCCGGCGGCTGGTCGCCGTCACCAGCTGCCGCAGCTGGTCGGCCTGTGTCGCCGCCGCGGAGCCCGAGTTGTCACCGGCGACCTGCCCGGCGAAGGCGACGAACTGCCGGGCCACCTCGTCGGCGAGCTGCTGCGCCTGCTTCGGGGTGTCGGCCGTTCCGGAGACGGTGATGATGTTCCCGTCGCTGGACGCGGCGGCGCTCACGCGTTTCTGCAGCGTGGCGCCGGTGACACCGGGAAGGCCGAGCGCGTCGGCCGTACGGTCGAGCACGACAGAGCTGTTCGCGACCTCGGCCTGGGTCGCCAGCCCGCGAGCGTCCCACTGACCACCCGTCAGCAACACCGACGCGGTCGTCGTGTACTGCGGCGGCATGAGCACGGAGACGCCGTACCCGGCGAGCGCACCGAGCAGCGCGAGGACGACCAGCAGCCGCCCGCGGCGGCGGAGGATCCGCCCGACGGTGGCCAACCGGATCGTGTCGTCGTTCATCTGGACGTGCTCCTCCCGGTCCTGACCGGTTCGCCCAGCGGAACCCGGGAGCGGTCGCCGCAGGCGGCGGCGTAGGCCTGGAGCAGCGATCGCTGCGAGTTGCGCCAGGAGAGCTCGCCGCTGACCCGCTCCTGGCCGATCGCACCCATCCGGGCCCGCTCCTCCGGATCGTCCAGCAGCCGGGCCACGAGCTTGGCGAACTCGGCCTCGTCGTCGGCGGGCGCGTAGACGGCGGCGTCCCCGGCCGAGACGCGTGCCTCGCGCAGCTCGAAGGAGACGATCGGCCGGCCCATCGCCATGTACTCCAGGACCTTGTTCATCGTCGACACGTCGTTGAGCGGATTGCGCGGGTCGGGCGAGAGGCAGACGTCCGCGGTGGACAGATAGCGCAGCAGGTCGGCGTCCGACACCCGTCCGGTGAACTGGACCTGCTCGGAGAGCCCGAGCCGCCCCGACAGTTCGACCATCGCGTCGAAGGCGTCGCCGGCGCCCACGAACACCGCGTGCCAGTCCGTCCGCCCGAGCTCGTCGCGCAGCTTCGCCAGCGCGCGCAGGGCGTAGTCGACCCCGTCCTGCGGGCCCATGACGCCGAGGTAGCAGAGCAGATGGGGCTTGCCGCGCTTGAGCTCCGGCTCGGGCGGGACCGGGCGGAAGCGGTCGACGTCGGGGGCGCTGCGCACCACGAAGACGTCCTCCGGTCGCTTTCCGCCCCGGCTCAGCGCGACCTGCCGGTAGCTCTCGTTCGTGGCGAGCACGACGTCGGCGGAGCGGTAGGTCAGCCGTTCGAGCAGGCGGACCGCGCGGTAGAGCAGGTCCTCGCCGCGGCCGAACCGGGACAGGTAGAGCTCGGGCACCAGGTCGTGCTGGTCGAAGACGAACCGCGCGCCGCGCCGCTTCAGCCACAGGGCGGGCAGGAACAACAGGTCGGGCGGGTTGCAGGCGTGGACCACGTCGACCGGGCCGACGCGGCGGGCCAGCCGGAGGGTGTGCCGCAACGCCGCCCCGTACTCCCGCAGATAGCCGACCGGCCCGCCGGTCGCGGCGTGCAGGGGGTAGCGGTGGATGCGCACCCCGTCGATCTCCGCCTCCGGCTCCGTGTCGCGAGCCGTCCCCCGGGGACAGATCACCTCCACCTGCCAGCCCGCGTCCCGCAGGGTCGTGCACTCCTGCCACACCCGTCGGTCGAACGGCACCGACAGGTTCTCCACCAGAATCAGCGCGCGCCGGCCCGAACCGTCGCGGCCGGTCGTGTCACCAAGCAAGGCCCGTGTACCCCGGTTCGGCCCGGCGCGCGTCGGCGTCGGGGAGGTGGATGAGGTCGATCAGCGCCGCGCCGCCGCCCTGGGGCAGCGCGGACAGCACGGCCGGATCCCTGGTGCCGACCACGCACACCTCGGCGTGGTCGAGCACCTCGCCGACGGAGTCCGCGAGCAACTGCGCGAGGTGCGGCAGCCTGGTCTCGATGTACTCGCGGTTGGCGCCCATGAGTTGGGAGAGCTTCACGTTGGCGTCGTAGATGCGCAGGTCGTACCCCTTGCCGTAGAGCCGCTCCGCCAGCTCGACGAGCGGGCTCTCGCGGAGGTCGTCCGTGCCGGGTTTGAAGGACAGGCCGAACAGTCCGACCCGGCGCTTTCCGGTGCGCTCGACCAACTCCACGGCCCGACGCAGGTGTTCGGTGTTGGAGGGCAAAACGTGGGCGAGGATGGGCACCGAGACGTCGGCCCGCTGCGCCGCGTGGACCAGGCTGCGCAGGTCCTTGGGCAGGCAGGAACCGCCGAAGGCGAAGCCGGGCCGGAGGTAGGCGGAGCTGATGTTGAGCTTGCGGTCGGCCAGGAACACGTCCATCACCTGGTGCGCGTCCACGCCGAGCGCCTGGTAGACCGCGCCCAGTTCGTTCGCGAAGCCGATCTTGAGGCCGTGGAAGGCGTTGTCGGCGTACTTGATCGCCTCGGCCGTCGGGATCGGCACCCGGAAGACCTCGCCGGGCAGGCCCTCGTAGAGCGCCGCCACCACGTCGCCGCTGGCCGGATCGAGCTCCCCGATGACGGTCTTGGGCGGGTCGAAGAAGTCCCGCACGCTGGTGCCCTCACGGAGGAACTCGGGATTGACGGCGACGCCGAAGTCCACGCCCGCCGTGCCGCCCGACTGCTTCTCCAGGATCGGCACCAGCAGGTTCAGACAGGTGCCGGGGAGCATGGTGCTGCGGAACACCACGGTCTGCCGCCCGCCCCGTTCCGCCACCGCGGCGCCGATCTGCTCGGTGACCCGCTCCAGATAGGTGGTGCACAGGCTGCCGTTGGGCTCCGACGGGGTGCCCACGCAGACCAGCGACACCTCGCTCCCCTTGATCGCCTCACGGACGTCGGTGGTGGCCCGCAGCGATCCGGCCCGCACCACCTCGGCGGTGAGCTCGCCGATCCGCTCCTCGACCACGGGCGCCTTGCCGGCGTTGACCAGGTCCACCTTCACCCGGTTCACGTCCACCCCGACGACCTCGTGGCCCTGACCGGCCAGGCACGCGGCCGACACGCAACCGACGTAGCCGAGCCCGAAGACGCTGACCCTCATGACCCGCTCCCTCCCCCGGGCAGGCCTGTCCGGCCTGCCCGGGGGAGGGAGCG
>NZ_QKYN01000235.1:0-6188 GCF_003258295.1 Streptacidiphilus pinicola
GGCGCCGGCTGCTCCGGCAGCGGCTGATCGTGTTCATCACGGTCACGCTGGGCGTGGCGCTGGCCATCGCGGCCGCGCAGGGCTGCGAGAACCGCACGGCCAAGGGAAGCGGTCCGGTGTCGCCGTCGCAGGGCGCCCGCGCCTCCGCGTCCGCGGGCGCGACACCCGTCGCCCAGGACGCCGCGGCGGGCCTGACCGCCCTCCCGGCCGGCGACGCGGAGGCCACCGCGGTCACGGCGGTGGACTGGGGTTCGCGCTCGTACCAGGACCCGGCCGACGGCTCGCGCATCGACCTGTCGAACGGTCACGGCACCGCCCCCGGAGCGCCGGTGACGCTCACGACCGTGCTGCCCGCCCGCTACCAGGGCGAACCGGCGGCCGTCGTCGTGCTGACCCGGCGTGACCGGGCCGTGCCCGAGGACATGATCGAGCTCTACCGGGTACGCCAGGGTGCAGAACCGGTTCTGCTGGCCGCTCACGCCACCACGGGCGACCCCAACGGCACCAGCGTCTGGCAGATCCAGAACGGCTCGGTGCTGCGGCAGGAGCACACGCCGCAGAGCGGCGGCCGCACGGTGAGCACCACCCGCTACACGGTGGCCGCCAAGGGCACCATGACCGAGACCTGGCCCGGCACCGGCTCGGCCTCCTCGCCCCCGGCGTCCCCCTCCACCCCGGCCCAGGCCCTCGGCTCCTCCCCGACCGGCTCCCCCGCGAACGGCTGAGGCAGCTCGGTCCGAGGCCGGTTCTCCGTGGCGGCGATCGCCGCGCGGAGGGTGTCGCGGGCGCGGTCGAGCTCGGCCGCCCGGTCGTCGAGATCGGCCAGCCGGTCGCGGAGCCGTTCCAGGACCCCCGGGCAGGCGCGGAGGGAGCCGTCGGAGCGGCCGCAGGGCAGCACCTCGCGGATCACGGCCGTGGGCAGCCCCGCGGCCAGCAACGCCCGGATCCGGAGGACCGTCTGCTCGGCCGCCGGCTCGTAGGCGCGGTAGCCGTTGGGCAGCCTCGCCGAGCTGAGCAGGCCCACGCGTTCGTAGTAGCGGAGCAACCGCTCGCTCGTCCCCGTCCGTTCCGCCAGCTGCCCGATCCGCATCGGTCCGCGCCCCCTCGTCTTGACCTTGCCACCGTGTCAATGTTCAACACTGGCCGACGTCGGCGGCATTCCGCCGCCACCCGTCCGACCAGGAGACCTCCGTTGATCATCGACGCCCACAGCCACGTGCACGACCCGGTCCACGGCCACCTCGCCCTGCTCGACGAGGCCGGCGTCGACCGGACCGTCCTGCTCGGCACCCGGCCGCATCCGGAGCGGGCCGACGGCCTCGCGTCGTTCCGACACGAGATGGCCGTGCTGCACGAGACGGTCAGCGGCGCGGCCACCGGGGCCGACGCGTACGAGACGGCGTGGGACGAGCTGCAGGCCGCCGTCGCGGCGCAGCCCGACCGCTTCATCGGATTCGGCAAGGTCCGGCTGGACGTGGCCCCGGAGGAGATCGCCGCGCAGGTCGAGCGGGAGGTCCTGGGCCGCGGGTTCCGCGGCGTCGGGGAGCTCACCCCGCCGCCGGACCGGGCCGAGCTCGTCGAGCCCGTCCTCGCCGCGGCCGCGGACCACGGCGGGCTGCCGGTCGTCGTCCACGGCTACGCCCCCACCACCGCCCGGGATCTGGCGACGCTGGCCGCCCTCGCCCGCCGGCATCCGCGGGTGCCGCTGGTGATCAGTCAGCTCGGCGGGCTGAACTGGCTGACGGCGATCGAGCTGGCCCGGGAGACGCCCAACCTGTATCTGGACCTCTCGACGGCCGGGGTGGTCCTCGCGGTGCGGCTCGCCGTGACGGAAGTCCCCGACCGCACGCTCTTCGGATCCGACGCCCCCTACGGCGACCCGGTCCTCGCCCGCGCGGCCGTCGAGCGCGTGACCAAGCCGGGCGCGCTGCGCGACCGGGTCCTGGGCGGGACCCTCGCCGAGCTGCTGGGCCTCTGAGTCCGCTCCGGGCCTCCGGTCAGGGGCGCGTCGCGTAGAACGCCACGGCCGAGGCGGCGGCCACGTTGAGGGAGTCGACGTTGTTGGACATGGGGATGGTGACCCACTCGTCCGCCGCCCGCAGGGCGGCCGTGCTGAGGCCGTTGCCCTCGGTGCCGAAGACGAGCGCGACGCGCTCGTGCCGCCGGGCGGCGAACTCGTCCAGCGAGACGGAGTTGTCCGCCAGGCAGAGCGCCGCGATGGTGAAGCCCGCGTCACGCAGCAGGGTCAGCCCGTCCGGCCAGGGGTCGAGGACGGCGTAGGGAAGGCTGAGAACGGCGCCCATGGAGACCTTGACGGAGCGTCGGTAGAGCGGGTCGGCGCAGCGCGGGCTGAGCAGCACGGCGTCGACGCCGAGCGCGGCGGCGTTGCGGAAGGCCGCGCCGGTGTTGGCGTGGTCGACCAGGTCCTCGAAGACGGCGACCCGGCGCGCGCCCGCCAGCACGTCCTTGACCGGCGCGGCCGGCTTCCGCTGCATCGACGCGAGCGCACCCCGGTGCACGTGATAGCCGGTCACCTGCTCGGCGACGGCGGGCGTCACGGCGTAGACGGGCGCGGGGACCTCGTCGATGACGTCCTTCATCTGGTCGACCCACTTGGCCGAGAGCAGCATCGACCGCATCTTGTACCCGGCGATCCGGGCACGCCGGATCACCTTCTCGCCCTCCGCGATGAACAGGCCCTCCTCCGGCTCGCGGCGGCGGCGCAGTTCCACGTCGGTGAGCGCGACGTAGTCGTGGAGGCGCGGGTCCTCCGGGTCCTCGATGGTGATGAGCTCGGCCACGGGTCGATCCTGCCCGTTCGGCCTCAAACTGCCAAGGCGACGACGTCACCGATCACGACGATCGCCGGCGGCCGGATCTCCTCGGCCGCGACGACCTCGGCGACCGTCGCGAGCGTCGCCCGCACCACCCGTTGCGCGGCCGTGGTGCCCTCCTGGATCACCGCGACCGGCGTCTCCGGCGCACGCCCGCCCGCGACGAGCGCGGCGGAGATCGCCGCGATCCGCTCGACGGCCATCAGCAGCACCAGCGTGCCGCGCATCCTCGCGGCCGCGTCCCAGTCCACGAGCGAACGCGGGTCCTCGGGCGCGACGTGCCCGGAGATGACACTGAACTCGTGCGTCACGCCGCGGTGCGTCACCGGGATCCCGGCGGCGGCCGGCACGCTGATGGAGCTGGAGATGCCCGGCACCTCGACGACCGGCACGCCGGCCTCGACGCACGCGATCAGCTCCTCCATGCCGCGCCCGAAGACGTACGGGTCGCCACCCTTGAGCCGCACCACGAACTTGCCCGCCCGGGCGTGCTCGATCAGCGCGTTGTTGATCGCCTCCTGCGCCATGAATCGGCCGTAGGGGATCTTCGACGCGTCGATCACCTCGACGTTCGGCGGCAGCTCGTCCAGCAGCTCGCGCGGCGCGAGGCGGTCGGCGACGACCACGTCCGCCTCGGCGAGGAGCCGGCGGCCCTTCACGGTGATCAGCTCCGGGTCACCCGGGCCGCCGCCGACGAGCGCGACCCCTGCGGTCCTTCCCCGGTGGTGCGCGGCGGCGAGGCTGCCGTCGCGCAGGCCGCCGACGATGGCGTCGCGCAGGGCGACGGAACGTCGCGGGTCACCGGAGAGCACCGCGACGACGGTCCCCTCCGCGCGCCCACTCGCCGGGGTCCACGCGGTGGCGGCGGAGGCGTCGTCACTACGCGCGCAGAAGATCCGCTCGGCCTCTGCCTCGGCCGCTGCGGCGGCATTGGTCTCGGGGTCGGAGGTGGCGATCATGGCGTACCAGGCGTCGGCGAGGTCACCGGCCTGGTACGCACGCCGCTCCCAGCGCAGCTCGCCCGAGTCCGCCATCGCCTGCACGGCGGGGGTGGTCTCCGGCGAGACCACCACGACGTCGGCCCCGGCGTTCAGCAGCGCCGGCAGCCGGCGCTGCGCGACCACGCCACCCCCGATCACGACGACCCTGCGGCCGGCGAGGCGCAGGCCTACCGGGTACGGCGGGGTGGTGTCGTCGTCGAGCGGTGCGGTGGGCATCAGCGGCACTCCGGAGAACTTTGGTACGGACGTGGGGAACACACCAGGGGCGCGGGGCTCTGCCGATGACGCGGCGCCGCGGCGTGGGCGCGAGGAACCACCCGCGACCTCGAACGCCGAGCGGGCAGCGCCGACCGCTCATCAGTGGTGCTCGCTCTTTAGATAGTGCAACCACATGCGGCAGCGAAAGGTGATCCGCCGCACGTGGCTGGGCGCACAGTTCCTCGCGCCCCTGCGGTACTCACATGCAGAAGCGATTCGCCCGGGAAGGGGCTAGTGCTTCTCGGTGACGCCCGCCGAGTCGAACGTGGCCACGTCGTGCATCGCCCGCGCCGCCGACTGGACCAGCGGCAGGGCGAGAAGCGCGCCCGTGCCCTCGCCGAGGCGGAGGTCGAGGTCGATCAGCGGACGCAGACCCAGCTTCGCGAGAGCGGCCTTGTGGCCCGGCTCCGCCGACCGGTGGCCGGCGATGCACGCCGCCAGGACCTCGGGGGCGATCGCCTTGGCGACCAGCGCCGCCGAGCCGGCGATCACGCCGTCGAGGATGACCGGGGTGCGCAGCGACGCCGCGCCCAGCAGGAAGCCCGCGATCGCGGCGTGCTCCAGACCGCCGACCGCGGCCAGCACGCCGATCGGGTCGGACGGGTCCGGACGGTGCAGGTCCAGCGCCTGACGGATGACCGCGACCTTGCGGGCGTGGGTCTCGTCGTCGATGCCCGTGCCGCGGCCCGTGACGGCCGCCGGGTCCTCGCCGGTGAAGACGGAGATCAGCGCGGCCGCCGCCGTGGTGTTGGCGATGCCCATGTCGCCGGTGACCAGCGCCTTGTTGCCCGCCGCGACCAGGTCCCGCGCCGTCTCGATGCCGACCTCGAGCGCGCGCATGGCCTCCTCGCGCGACATCGCGGGGCCCTGCGTCATGTCGGCGGTGCCGGGACGGACCTTGCGCGGCAGCAGACCGGTGGTACGGCCGGAGTCGATCGCCGGGGGCAGCTCGGAGGCGACGCCCACGTCGACGACGCAGACCTCGGCGCCCAGCTGACTGGCGAAGGAGTTGATGACGGCGCCGCCGGCCAGGAAGTTGCCGACCATCTGCGCGGTGACCTCCTGCGGCCACGGGGTGACGCCCTGGGCGTGCACGCCGTGGTCGCCCGCGAAGATCGCGACGCACGCCGGCTCCGGGATCGGCGGCGGGCACTTGCGGGAGAGACCGCAGAGCTGGGCGGAGATTATCTCCAGCATGCCGAGCGAGCCGGCCGGCTTGGTCATCCGCTTCTGGCGGTCCCAGGCCTCGCCGAGCGCCTTGGCGTCCAGCGGGCGGATGCCGCGCAGGGTCTCCTGCAGCACGCTGTGCGGCTCCTCGCCCGGCAGGGCGCGGCGGCCGTAGGTCTCCTCGTGGACGACCCAGGAGAGCGGACGCTTCTTGGCCCAGCCGGCCTGCGCCAGCTCCGGCTCGTCCGGGAACTCGTTGACGTAGCCGACGCAGAGGTAGGCCACGACCTCCAGGTGCTCGGGCAGGCCGAGCTCGCGGACCAGCTCCTCCTCGTCGAAGAAGCTGACCCAGCCGACGCCGAGGCCCTCGGCGCGCGCGGCGAGCCAGAGGTTCTCCACCGCGAGGGCGGCCGAGTACGGCGCCATCTGCGGCTGGGTGTGCCGGCCCAGGGTGTGGCGGCCGCCGCGGGTGCGGTCGGCGGTGACCACGATGTTGACCGGGGTCTCCCGGATGGCCTCGATCTTCAGTTCCTTGAACTGCTTGGCGCGGCCCTTGGGGAGCGACTCGGCGTAGACGTCGCGCTGACGCTCGGCCAGCTCGTGCATCCGGGCGCGGGTCTTCGCGGAGCGGATGACCACGAAGTCCCAGGGCTGCGAGTAGCCGACGCTGGGCGCGGTGTGCGCGGCCTCCAGGACGCGGATCAGCACCTCGTGCGGGATCGGGTCGGAGCGGAAGCCGTTGCGGATGTCGCGGCGCTCGCGCATGACGCGGTGGACCGCCTCGCGCATGTCCTCGTCGTAGGCGGGGGCGGCGTCGCCGAGGTCGTCCACCTCGGGCGCGAGCCCGGCGGACTCCGGGGACTCCGCGAAGGCCTCGGCCGGCACGACCTGCTCGGCGTCACCCTGGGCGGCCGGCTCGCCGGCCGCC
>NZ_QKYN01000235.1:6254-6475 GCF_003258295.1 Streptacidiphilus pinicola
GGCCGCGGAACGGTCGGTTCGACCGCCGCCACCGGCTGCGGCTCCTGGGCCGTCTGGCTCTCCTGCGTCTCCGACGCCTGCTCGACGACCTGTTCCGCCACGTTCCCTGCCTCCACGTCCGACTCCACCGGCGCGTCGGTGCTGTGCTGCGCACCCGTGTCCGCGCCCTGCTCCCCCACAGGCTGACCCTCCGTCGCCACGACCGGTTCGGCCGTCGACGC
>NZ_QKYN01000236.1 GCF_003258295.1 Streptacidiphilus pinicola
CGGCGTCGACGTCCTGCTTCAGCGCCGCGAGGCGCTCGGGCGCTTGCGGTTCGGCGCGGAGTTCGCGTCGCACGTCGGTCACCCCGACGCCGGGACTGACCGCGCGGGCGCGCAGACTGCCGGCGTCCGCCGCCAGCGGCAGCCCACCGACCCGCACCCGGCTCACGCCGTCCGGCGCTCCGTCGACCACGACCCGTCGCTGGCACAACGCCCCGGACGCGTACACGGTGACGGCGTCCAACCACGACCCCGCGCCCACTTCCCGCCCCACGGCAACCCCCTCCCACGACCGGATCCCCACGGTATCCGCTGAGCGCCCACAGGGGCGCGAGGAACTGCGCGAGAAACCACCCTGCACGGATGGCCCTGTTCAGTGAGGACCATCTGTTCGTCAGTGGGTTATCGCGCAGCTCCCCGCGCCCCTGGAAAGTGCAACTAACCGCGGGAGCATCAGCGACCGGTCGCGCCCACGCGGCGAAGCCGCAGATCGGCACAGCCCCGCGCCCCTGGGTTGGTGCAACACCGGGAGGGAGCCCAGCGCAGCGTCAGAGCGCGGCGAGTTCCGCGACCAGGTCGTCGAGCCCGAAGCTGCCCTGGGCGAGAGCCTTCATGTGCCAGGACTTGAGGTCGAACTCCTCGCCCCGCTCCTCCGCGGCGCGGCGCGCCGCCTCGCGGCCCTGCCGCCACGCGCGCTCGCCGAGCTTGTAGCCGATGGCCTGGCCCGGCCAGCCGAGGTAGCGGATGATCTCGCTCTCGCGCAGCTCCGCCGGGCTGCCGGTGTAGGCCGCGAAGAAGTCGTTGGCCAGCTCCGGGGTCCAGGTCTCGCCGGGGTGGAACGGGGAGTCCGCGGGAATGGTGAGGCCGAGGTGCATGCCGATGTCGATGATGACCCGGATCGTGCGCAGCATCTGCTCGTCCAGGAAGCCGAGCCGGCGGCCCGGGTCGACGAAGAAGCCGAGCTCGTCCATCAGCCGCTCCGCGTACAGCGCCCAGCCCTCGAGGTTGGCGCTGACGCCGCCCAGCGTGACCTGGTACTTGGAGAGCTTGTCCGCGGACGCGACCCAGGTCGCGAGCTGCAGGTGGTGGCCGGGGACGCCCTCGTGGTACCAGGTGCTGACGATCTGCCAGGTGGTGAACGTGTCCCGGCCCATCGTCGGCAGCCAGGTGCGGCCGGGGCGGGAGAAGTCCAGGCTGGGCTCGGTGTAGTACGGCGCGCCCGCACTGCCCGCCGGCGCGATGCGCGACTCGACGCGCCGGATCGGGCCGCTGATGTCGAAGTGCTTGCCGTCGAGCGCCTCGATGGCCTCGTCCATGATGTCCTGCAGCCAGACCCGGATCTCCTCCACGCCGTTGATCGCGTGACCGGCGGTCTCCAGGTACTCGATGGCCTCCTCCGGCGTCGCGCCGGGCTTGACCTTCTCGGCCTCGGCGCGGATCTCGCCGTGCAGGCGGTGGAACTCGGTCCACGCCCAGGCGTAGGCCTCGTCCAGGTCGAGGTCGGCGCCGGTGTGGAGGCGCGCGGAGCGCAGGTAGAGCTCGCGGCCGGCGGTGTCGGGGCGGTCGGCGGCGACGGGCGCGTACTCGTCGCGCAGGAAGGCGCGGAGCTCGGCGACGGCGGCCGCGACGGGCTCCGCGGCGGCGTCGAGCGCGGGGCGGAGCGACGCGGGGCAGTCCGCAGCGAACCCGCGGTACCAGCTGTCCTCGTCCTCGAACCAGGCGCCGAGCTGCTCGCCCACGATCGCCACCTGGCGCGGACCGCTGACGAGGTCACGCCGCAGGCCCTCGGCGAGGGTCTCCTGGTAGCCGCGGACGGCGCCGGCCGTGTTCCGCATCCGGTCGACCAGCAGCTCCCAGTCGGCCTCGGTCTCGCTCGGCGTCATGGTGAAGACTTCGCGGACGACGTGGACCGGCGACGCGATGTTGTTGAGCGAGCGGAAGTGGTCACCGGCGTCGTGCACGGCGAGCTCCGCGGTGAGGCGTTCGCGCAGCAGCCGGGCGCAGGCGGCCTCGGCCGGGTCGTCCAGGGCCTCGGCGGGGAGCCGGTCGAGGGCGGCGAGCGCCTCGCGGGCGAGCGCGGCGTCGGCGTCGAAACCGGCCGGGGACAGATCGGGCTGCCGCCGGTCGCCTGGATTGAGGCCGAGGGAGGCGGCGACAGCGGGATTCTGGCGGGCCATCGCCTCGACGTAGTCGTCGGCGATTCCGCGCGGGGTGAGGGAGTCTGCCATGCGGTTCATCTTGCACCACGCGGAGGGGTGCTAACCCTGGCTTTTTCCGACCCGTTGTCGAACCTGCTGGAAAACCTTTCCCGGATCGATTCCCCGATTCACCCTCCCCCGCGTCAATGGCTTGCACGCCAAACCGATCAGATACGCGCAAAGGTGCCCGAGATTGGTGTAATCGGTGCCGGAGGCGAGCAGCAGCACGAAGAAGACGGCGGTGACACCGAGGTACCACCAGCGCCACGGCTTGGCCACCAGCCACACCAGCACGCCGACCCCGCCGGCCACGCCGTAGCTGACCCCGATGTCGAGCACGAACACCTCGCTGCGCGAGTCCAGCCCCGCGTCGATCAACAGCCGGACCGTGCCCTCGCTGATCAGCGTCGCCCCGATGTGCGCGAGCGCCACGACGGCGAGCCACCGGCCGGTGCCGAGCCGGCGCTCGGCCGGCACCAGGAAGATGTTGAACACCACGAACCAGAAGAAGAAGCTGGGTGTCTGCGTCCAGAAGGCGCTGCTGATCAGGACCTTGACCGGGTGGTGGCTCAGCTCGGCCAGATTGGTGCTGTGCGTCTCCAGCCACCAGTGTCTGTAGCGCGGCGGCATCCGCGTCAGCGCGAGCGTGTTCAGCCCGAGGAACAACAGCCAGAGGTAGGTGCCCGGCGCGGAGCAGATGTAACGCCAGACGTGGCGGGCGACCCGCGCGACGCGTCCCATGCCGCCATTGTGCGCGATCTTCAGGCGTGCCGCGGACGATCACCCGTCCCGCCGCCCCGGATCCGGCCTGCTCCGAGGGGGGCCGTGCGGCGTAAGGTGGGCGGGTGACGACCCGAGCGACCGTCGACGAGACACCCGAGGCCGCGAGCCCGGCGCCGGCCGCGCCGCGCGCGCGACGCGGACCGTACCGGCGACTGCCGGTCGAGCAGCGTCGCGAGCAGTTGATCGCGGTGGCGCTGGAGCTGTTCAGCCGGCACGCGCCGGAGGAGGTCTCCCTCGACGACGTCGCCACTGCGGCGGAGGCGTCGCGCCCGCTGGTCTACCGCTACTTCCCCGGCGGGAAGCAGCAGTTGTACGAGGCCGCACTGAAGAGCGCGGCCAGCGAGCTGATCAGCCGGTTCATCGAACCGACCGAGGGCTCCCCGACGGAGCGTCTCGCCCACGCGCTGGACCGCTACCTCTCCTTCGTCCACGACCACGCCGCTGGATACGGCGCGCTGCTGCGCGGCGGCTCCGCCGTCGAGACCCAGCGGACCACGGCGATGGTGGACGAGGTCCGCAGGGCTGCTTTCCGCAGCATCGTCCAAGACCTCGGGGTCTCCGACCCCGGTCCCCGCCTGGGCCTGCTGATCCGCTCCTGGATCGCGGTGGTCGAGGCCACGGCCCTGACGTCCCTCGACGAGGGCGACATCGGCGAGCCGGAGTCCCTGCGGGACTGGCTGGTGGACCAGTTCGTCGCCATGTTCGCGGTGACCGCCCTCCACGACCCCCAGAGCGAGACCGTCCTGAAGCAGCTGCTCGCCCGCCAGGGCGGCATCGGCCCCGGCGCGCAACTCCTCGAAGGCCTGGGCGGCCTGCTTTAGGGGCGCGAGGAACTGCGCGAGCAACCACCGACATGCGGATGGCCCTGCTCGCTGAGCGACTCACCACGTGGGTGGTTTGTCGCGCAGTTCCCCGCGCCCCTAGAGAGTGCAACGACCCGCGGGAGCACACCAGACCGGTCGCGCCCGCGCGCCGGAGGCGCAAGTCAGCAGAGCCCCGCGCCCCTGAGGGTGGCTTACGCCTTGCCGACCGGCAGCTTCTGCGCGCCCAGGCCGTCGATCTCGAGTTCCATGACGTCGCCCGGCTGGAGCCACGGCTGGCCCGGGGTGCCCATGGCCACGCCGGCCGGGGTGCCGGTGTTCACGATGTCCCCGGGTTCCAGGACCATGAACTGGCTGAGGTACCAGATGACGTGGCGCACGTCGAAGATCATGTTCGCCGTGGAGCCGTTCTGGCGCACCTCGCCGTTGACGCGGAGGCGGAGGCCGAGGGACTGGGGGTCGGGGACCTCGTCCGCGGTGACCAGCCAGGGGCCGAGGGGGTTGAAGGTCTCGCAGGACTTGCCCTTGTCCCAGGTGCCGCCGCGCTCCAGCTGCCACTCGCGCTCGGAGACGTCGTTGCTGATCGAGTAGCCGGCGATCACCGAGTCCGCGTCCGCGGGGGACGCGAGGTAGCGGGCGCGGGCGCCGATGACGATGGCGAGTTCGACCTCCCAGTCGGTCTTGACGCTGCCGCGCGGGATGAGGACCTCGTCGTAGGGGCCCACGACGGTGTCGCTGGCCTTCATGAAGACGACCGGCTCGGCCGGGATCGCCGCGCCCGTCTCCTCCGCGTGGTCACGGTAGTTGAGGCCGATACAGACGACCTTGCCCGGGCGGGCGACGGGCGCGCCGACGCGCGCGCCCGGCAGCGGCAGCTGCGGCAGCTCGCCCGAGGCCGCGCGCGCGGCGAGTTCCGCCCGGCGCTCGGGCGTCAGTGAGGCGAGGAAGGCGCCGTCGATGTCGGGCGTCAGCGCCGACAGGTCGTGCGCCACCTGCGCGTCAGCGTCAAGCAGTAGTGCGGGACGCTCGGCGCCCGCAGGTCCAATGCGCAGGAATCGCACCTGCGATCACCCACCTTGCGATCGGGACGGTCCGGTCGCCCACCGTCGCTGGAGAGAAGGAGATCCGTTTCTAGCAGGTCACGCCCGCACCCGGCCATGGGGCGCCCGCGATACGGACGAGTAGCAAAGGCGTCGCACCGTGTCTGAATGGGGCTATTCACGCACCCCGGGGGCTAGTGGAAAGATGTGGTGGTCAACGGAGACGACGAAACACAGCGCAGTCGCAGCGAGAGGTGAGGCGCATGGCCCGCAAGGCTCCCATCACGGACCCGGAGCAGGACGCGCCCAGGACCGGTGAGCCGGCGCACGCCGCCGCGGGTCTGCCCGCGCTCAAGCACACGACGCAGATCGCCGCGGCGCAGATGGGTCTGCCGCGCGCGGTCGGGACGCTGCTGAAGCTGAACCAGCCCGACGGCTTCGACTGCCCCGGCTGCGCCTGGCCCGAGCCGGACCACACGCACACCGCCGAGTTCTGCGAGAACGGCGCCAAGGCGGTCGCCGAGGAGGCGACGCTGCGCCGGATCGGGCCGGAGTTCTTCGCCGAGCACGCCGTGGCCGAACTCGCCGAGCGCAGCGGCTACTGGCTCGGCCAGCAGGGCCGGCTGACCACGCCGATGCTGCTGGACGAGGGTGCCACCCACTACACGCCGCTCTCCTGGGACGACGCGCTGCAGCTCGTCGCCGACGAACTGCAGACCGTGGAGCACCCGGACCAGGCCGTCTTCTACACCTCCGGCCGCACCTCCAACGAGGCCGCCTTCGCCTACCAGCTCTTCGCCCGGCAGCTGGGCACCAACAACCTGCCGGACTGCTCCAACATGTGCCACGAGTCCTCCGGTTCCGCGCTGGTGGAGACGCTCGGCGTCGGCAAGGGCAGCGTCAGCCTCAAGGACCTCTACCAGGCCGACCTGATCATCGTGGCCGGCCAGAACCCGGGCACCAACCACCCGCGGATGCTCTCCGCGCTGGAGCGCGCCAAGCGCGCGGGCGCGACGGTCGTCAGCGTGAACCCGCTGCCGGAGGCCGGGCTGGAGCGGTTCAAGAACCCGCAGAACGCCCGCGGCCTCGTCGGCACCGGTACCAGGCTGACGGACCTGTTCCTGCAGATCCGCCTCGGCGGCGACCTCGCGCTCTTCCGCGCGCTCAACCTGCTGCTGCTGGAGGCCGAGGAGAAGGCCCCCGGCACCGTGCTGGACCGCGCCTTCATCGAGGAACACTGCGCCGGCTTCGAGGAGTTCGCGGCGGAGGCCAAGCGCACCGACTGGGCCGACGTCCACGCCGCGACGGGCCTGCCGGACAGCCAGATCCTGGAGCTGTCCGAGCTGGTGCTGAAGTCCGAGAAGATCATCGTCTGCTGGGCGATGGGCCTCACCCAGCACCAGCACTCCGTGCCCACCATCCGCGAGGTGGTCAACTTCCTGCTGCTGCGCGGCAACGTCGGCCGGCCGGGCGCCGGCGTCTGCCCGGTGCGCGGGCACAGCAACGTCCAGGGCGACCGCACCATGGGCATCTTCGAACGGCCCGCGGACGCGTTCCTCGACGCGCTCGGCAAGGAGTTCCACTTCGAGCCGCCACGCGAGCACGGCATGGACGTGGTCAACTCGATCCGCGGCATGCGCGACGGCAAGGTCCGGGTCTTCTTCGCCATGGGCGGCAACTTCGTCGCCGCGACGCCGGACACCGACGTCACCGAGGCGGCCATGCGCAACTGCCGACTCACCGTGCACGTCTCCACCAAGCTGAACCGCTCGCACGTGGTGACCGGCGCCCGCGCACTGATCCTGCCGACGCTCGGCCGCACCGACCTCGACCGGCAGGCCTCGGGCCCGCAGGAGGTCACCGTCGAGGACTCCATGGGCATGGTCCACGCCTCGCGCGGCGCGCTGAAGCCGCCGGCGCCGGACCTGCTGTCCGAGGTGGCGATCGTGTGCAAGCTCGCGCGCCGGACGCTCGGCCCGAAGAACACCGTGCCCTGGGAGGACTTCAACGCCTCCTACAGCAACATCCGCGACCGGATCGCGCGGGTGATCCCGGGGTTCGAGAACTACAACACCAAGATCAAGGCCCCGGGCGGCTTCGCGCTCCCGCACGGCCCGCGCGACACCCGGGCCTTCCCCACCAGGACCGGCAAGGCGAACTTCACCGTCAACGCGATGACCGCCCCCGAGGTGCCGGAAGGCCGCCTGCTGCTGCAGACGCTGCGCTCGCACGACCAGTACAACACCACCATCTACGGCCTCGACGACCGCTACCGCGGCATCACCGGCGGGCGCCGGGTCGTCCTGCTCAACCCCGAGGACGCCGCCGCGTTCGGCGTGGCCGAGGGCGAGTACGTCGACCTCGTCAGCGAGTGGAAGGACGGCGTCGACCGTCGCGCCCCGCACTTCCGCGTCGTCCTCTACCCCACGACCCGCGGCTGCGCGGCGGCGTACTACCCGGAGACCAACGTCCTGGTCCCGCTCGACAGCACGGCGGACACCAGCAACACGCCGACCTCGAAGTCGGTCGTCGTGCGCCTGGAGAAGGAGGAGCAGGAGTAGCCGCCCCGGGCTACTGCTTCAGCGACACCTTGGTGCTCGCCGTCGTCGACGGGATCGCCGACGGCGAGACCGAGGACGACGGGGACACCGAAGGGGACGGGCTCGGGGACGGGCTGCCGGAGGGCGAGCCCGAAGGGCTCGGCTTCGGGGTGGGCGAGGGCG
>NZ_QKYN01000040.1 GCF_003258295.1 Streptacidiphilus pinicola
GCCCAGCCGGGTGATCACCCGGGCGAGCAGCACCACCGACAGGTAGGCGGGGTTCTCCTGCACCCGGATGTCGCGCAGCGGGATGAGCTCGTCCCTGGCGGTCGCCAGGCGCATGACGCCCTCGCGATGGACGGTGCCGTGCTCGTCCACGTAGCCGCGCGGCAGCTCGAAGGCGAACTCCGTGCGCAACTGCCGCCGCACGGGGGCGGGTTCGACCGGGGCCGGGGCCGCCGGCACCGCGAAGGCGGCGTCGGCGGCCGGGGCGGAGTCGGCGCCGGCGGTGAGGCCGCCGGTCCTGGTCGCTGCTCCGCGGCGCATTACTCCATGATCATTTCTTCGTAGGTGATGGTGACGGTCTCGGTCAGCGCGGACGCCTCGCCGGCCTTGACCGTGCTCGCGGAGACCTTGCTGCACCAGGCCTGGCGCAGGTGGTACCGCTTCACCGGGTTGTTCTGGTAGTCCATGACGATGATGCTGGCGTTCTTGCGGGCGGAGCCCATGTCCCCGCGGACGGAGGCGTTGATCCAGTCGTTGAAGGCCCGGGACTGGGTCATGCCGCGGACCACCGTGGCCTCGCCGGCGCGCTTCACGCCGGGCAGCTTCTTGGTGACGGGCTGGCCGTTGGCGGAGACCTGCTGGAACTCGATGACGTCCTGGTTCATGTCCAGGCCGGAGACCTCCTGGAGGTACTCGACCATGACGCCGTCGATCTGGAGGCCGAAATTGTGCGATGTGAGCGAATCGCCGGGCTGGAGGCTCATGCCGGGTGTTCCTTACTTCTGCTCGGGCTGGGGTCGTGGCACGCGTGCGGTGGAGGGAGCCGAGGGGCGACGAGGTCACCCCCGCCGCTACTCCTCCAACTCACCCGCTCCGCTGGAGAACTGCGCCAGCCGGAAGATCACGAACTCGGCCGGCTTGACCGGGGAGACGCCGATCTCGCAGATGACCCGGCCGAGGTCCACCGACTCCGGGGGGTTGGTCTCGGCGTCGCACTTCACGTAGTAGGCGTCGTCGGGTGTGGCGCCGAAGAGGGCGCCGCTGCGCCACTCGGTGACCAGGAAGGCGGAGATGTTGCGCCGGATCCTGGCCCACAGGGCCTGGTCGTTCGGCTCGAAGACCACCCACTGGGTGCCGGTGAGGATGGACTCCTCGAGGTAGTTGAAGTACCGGCGGACGTTGAGGTAGCGCCAGGCCGGGTCGGAGGAGAGGGTGCGCGCGCCCCAGATCCGGATGCCGCGGCCGGGGAAGGCCCGGATGCAGTTGATGCCCAGCGGGTTGAGCAGGTCCTGCTCGCCGCGGGTGATCTGCATCTCCAGGTCCACCGCGCCGCGCACGATCTCGTTGGCGGGGGCCTTGTGGACGCCGCGCTCGAAGTCGTTGCGGGCCCAGATGCCCGCCACGTGGCCGCTCGGCGGCACCAGACGCGTCTGCGCGGAGGCCGGGTCGAAGACCTTGACCCAGGGGTAGTACAGCGCGGCGTACTTGGAGTCGTAACCGGCCGTCTCCTGGCGCCAGACCCTGATCTGACGGGCATTCAGACCCGGCGGCGGGTCGATGATCGCGAGCCGGTCGCCCATCAACTCGCAGTGCGCGATCAGTGCGAGCTGGACGGCCTTGACGGACTCCAGGTCGATGGCGCCGCGCTGGTAGGCGGCCATCAGGTCCGGGACGGAGACCATGGAGACCTCGTCCACGGCCTCCAGGCCGCCGAAGCCGGTGCGGTCGGCCGAGTCGCCCACGTACTCGCGGACGCCGACCTGCTCGCCCTCGCCCACCGGGACCGGGGCGTTGGCGGGAACGGGGGCGGCGGACGGCGCGGGCAGCGCGACCGTCTGGTTCTCCGGGCGGACCAACTGCCCGGCCGGGGTCGCCTCCTGAATGCTGATGAGCTTGGAGCGCTCCTTGACCTGGGTGACGACGTAGCTGCGACCGCCACGCTTCGCCGACACGTCGAAGGTCTCGACCGGCTTCTCGCCGTCCTTGACGACCAGGCGGAAGCGGTCGGCCGGGCCCTCGCCCTCCGCGTCGGCGACCTCGACGCTCAGCGCGCCGCTCTCGCCGGCAGCGATGGCGGACACCTTGAAGGTGCCAAGCTCCTTGGCTTCGCCCGGCAGCAGCGCGGCGGGGCCGGTGCCGCCGGCCAGCGCGGCCGAAGCCTGGGGGGTGGCGTCGGAGACGCCACCGGGCACGCCGCCGACCCGCACGACGTAGGCGGCGCTGCCGCCGTTGTTGAAGAAGCCGTAGACCGAGTGCGCGAGGTAGTAGCCCTCGGTGAACTCGCCGAACGAGGCGACGTACTGCGACCAGTTGGTCACCAGCGTCGGCTCGTTGAGAGGCCCGTTCGGCGCGAGGCCGACGAACGCGGCCACCGACGTGCCCACACCCTCGATGGGGCGCGAGCCGCTGGCGACCTCCTCCACATAGACGCCTGGCGACAGGTACGACGGCATACTGGGTGCTCCTCGCGGTACAAGACAGGACCACGACAACTGTCGCTGTTCGTACGCGTTCCCGAAACGTCCCCCGGTACCTCCCCCGGGGCACCGCCGTTGCCCCGGGAGGTGCACCCGGGTGCAGTCGTCAGATCAGATCCGATCGGTTCAGGTCAGGCCGGGACGGGCGTCGGGTGGAGCTCCTCGCCGCTGGACAGGACGACCCTGGCCTGGGCGAGGCTCACGGTGTTCGGCAGCATCGCCTGCGGTCGCAGCGCGTCCTTGAGGAGGAAACGCAGCAGCTCGTTGCCGGACATGGCCTTCAGGCGGTCGGCGAGGTGCCGGTCGACCTCGCCGATGCGCTGGATCTCCACGATCGCCCGCTCGACCAGACCCGGGACGATGTCGCTGCCCATCAGCGTGTTGGAGCGCAGCCGTTCGGGGTGAGCGGTCTGGGGACCCGGGGCGGCGCCGTACGTCATCGCGCTGTGCGGATCCGCGGCGGCCTGGCTCGCGAGGAACATCATCTGGCCTCGGCGGTCCCGGTCCGGCTCCTGCTCCATCCCACTCGTGACCTTGTCGAAGTCCAGCTCCGCGCGGCCCGTGCCCACGTCGAAGCGCCGCACCGGTCGGGTGAACCGGTCCGAGAACCCCTCCTCACGGGTGGGCAGCCGGCTCTGCAGCGAACCCGGGTCCTGGGGGTCGGTGCGCAGCGTCGGGTACTCGCGCTGGGCGAAGTCGCTGAGCATCAGCCAGCCCTGCGACATCAGAGGGGAACGGGTCAGCGGGAGCTCGACCCGGGCCGGTTCGTCCTTGCCGGCGAACCGCGAGTCGCGGAACGGGCTGTTCGGCACCTCCAGGTAGAAGAAGACGAATCCCTCGTTGGCCAGGCCGTGCCGGTCGTACGCCTCGGAGTTGTTCGGGGCGTCCTTGTCGGCTGCGAGCAGCTCGGTCTTCGACTTGATCTGCTGCTCGTGGTCCAGCATCACCTGGGCCCGGGACTTGGGCGTGTAGTGGCACAGCACGCTGTTGTCGAGCGCCCGGGTCAGCCGGCTCCTGACGTCGGCGACCCAGGGCTGCTCGCCCCGCCGGGCGATCTCCTTGGCCATTCCGGCCCGGTTCAGCTCGGAGAGTTCGCGGAAGTAGCTGGGGCCCCGCATGTGGAACGCGGCCGCGCTGTCCGCCCAGTCCGGATGGTTCCAGAGCATGCCCTGGTCGGTCATCGCACGGAACGGCCGGCGGGCGTCCTCGGGGAAGCTGTCGTCACGGGAGATCTGCCCCCTGATCAGCGCCAGTTCTGCGTCGACCGCCCTCCCTGCGGCGGCCAGGAAGGGCGACGACCCCTCAGCGGTCCCCTCCGCCGAGATCAACTGGTGCTGGATGCGCGACAGCGCCATCAGGCAGTGCATGGGGTCGCGGTTCCCGTCGCGGTCGTACGCGGCGATGTCGGCACGCACCTTGGCCGCCACCGGGCCGTCCGGTCGCGCCTGGTTCCCGGTCAGCGCCTGCAGCTTTCCGAACAACCCACCGGTGGGCGCCGACGGCTCGGCCGGGAGCCCCCCGCTGATCTCGTCGAAGCCCTTGCGCTGCACGGCGATCGGCGCGCCGGAAGCCACCGGGGTGGTGCCCTCGGCGTGCTCGCACGCCTCGTGCGCCTCGTGCGCCTGCCCGGAGACGGCACGCTGGACGGGCGGATGCGCGGCCATCACCCGCGTCGCGTTGGTCTCGGCCTCGCGCTCGAAGCGGTCACCCGGGTCGCTGACGCTCAGCCCCTCGCCGTTGTCCGTGCCGGCGACCGGCCCGCGCCGCTGCTGGATGACGTGGGTCAGCTCATGGGCGAGGGTGTGCTTGTCCTGGCCGCCGTCCGTGAGGACCACGTGGTGGCCGGAGGTGTAGGCGTGCGCCCCGACCTCGGCGGCGGACCGCTGCGCGACGGGGTCCGTGTGGATCCGGACGTCGGAGAAGTCGGCGCCGAGCCGGAACTCCATCTCGCGACGCAGGGGCTCCTGGAGGGGCTGCCCCGCCGACCGGAGCACCTGGTGGGCCGTCGCCCGCTGGACCGGCCGACCCTCCGACTCCTGTTCCGCTGCGGACCGTTGGACCGAGGCCAGCGTGCGCGTCACCGCGGCGTTGCCCGCCGCCCGCTGCAGGGCCAGCAGTTCGGCGACCCCTCTGGGCGCCGTCGAGGGCTGTTGCGGTTCGCGTCCCCGGAGGGAACGGACGGGGTCGTCCGTCCGGGCCTGGGCTGCTGCCTTGTCGTGGGCGGGGACGCGCATGAAACCTGCCTCCGGCGAGGGTGTGGGCCTGGCAACTGGATACCCCCGAACCACCCCGGGGAACAGGTACCTTCGGGCAGACCTGGGGGCATCCCGCGGAGCGGCGTCGGCTGCGGCCCGCCTCGGCTGCCCGACGGGGCAGCGCAGTAGGCCCTTTGGGACGCCGACCCTGCCCCGTAGCTTCCTGACCCGGCGTCGGCCCGCCGAGTAGGTTCCCCAGGTGAGCCTATGGACTTCTCTGGAGCCCGCGTCCACGACGGTCGACGCGGGCAGCACCGCCACCGTACGCCTGCGGATCCGCAACACCGGCGACGTCGTCGACGAGTACCGCGTCACCGTGGTCGGTGATCTGGCGCCCTATGTCACCGTCGAGCCACCCTCCCTGCGGCTCTACCCGGGCACCACGGGCACGGTCGAGCTCACGGTCGCACCACCGCGCACCCCGGACGCCGCGGCCGGGCCGCACCCCTACGCCGTGCAGGTCACGCCGACCGAGCACCCCGAGGCGACCACCGTCCCCGAGGGCAACATCACGGTGACGCCGTTCATGGAGGTGCGCGCCGAACTGGTCCCGCACACCGTCAAGGGGCGCTTCCGGGGCCGGCCCAAGCTGGCCATCGACAACCTCGGCAACACCACCCTCACCGCCTCCGTGGCCGGGGACGACAACGGCGACCAGCTCGGGTACGAGGTGGTCCCCGCCAACGTCCAGATCGAGCCGGGCCGGGCGGCCTTCGTCAACGCCACGCTGAAGCCCCGTCAGATCATCTGGATCGGCCACAAGCAGAACCGCCCGTACCGGCTGTCGGTGCGCCGCTCCGGGGTCAACCCGCTGACCGTGGACGGCACCTACGTCCAGCGCGGCTTCCTGCCCCGCTGGCTCTTCACGGCGCTGAGCCTCTGTCTGGGGCTGGTCATCGCCTTCGTCGCGCTCTGGTTCACCAACCCGCCCGCCTTCAGCAGCGCGGCGACCCCGCTGGCCGCCCAGGTCACCCCGAGCGCGTTGCCCACGCCGAGCCTGGCGCCCGCGCCCGCGCCCACCCAGCCCGTCGCCACCACCCCGGGCGGCGGGGCGCCCGCGCCCACCACCGCGCCGCCGGCCGCGCCGCCCGCCGGCGGCAACGGCGGCGGCAGTGGTGGCGGCAGCGGCGGGAGCAGCGGGGGCGGCGGCAATCCGCCCCCGAACCCGCCCGCCGGCAACGGATCGGCCGTCGAGCTGGTCGGCCGGGGCTCCAACCGGTGCATCACGGTGACCGACGGGGCCGCGCCCGGCGGCAAGGACGGCAAGCCGCTGGAGCTGTGGGACTGCAGCGGAGCCGTCTGGCAGCAGTGGACCTTCGTCCTGGACGGGACCTCCGACAACCGGGGCACCATCCACTCGCTGGGCCTGTGCATGGACGTGGCCAACGCCAACACGGCCGACGGCACCACCGTCCAACTCGCCAACTGCAACGGCGGTCCGGCCCAGGTCTGGACCCTCAACACCACCGCCGGCGGCGACCTGGTGAGCATCCTCGCCAACAAGTGCGTGGACGCGAACGCCCAGGGGACCGGCAACGGGACCAGGCTGCAGCTGTGGGAGTGCACCGGCAACTCCAACCAGAAGTGGGTCCAGGCCAAGCCCTGAGGCCCGCCCGAATCCGACGCCTGGTGACGGACCCCCGCCGTCACCAGGCGTTGTACTCGTCCAGGACCAGGCGCCCGGCCTTGCGGTACTCGCGCTGGGCGCCGGCCAGCAGGTCGGCGTCGGTGACGGGTTCGCCCCGCCCGGCGGCGGCGTAGGCGGCGGTGACGACGGCGCTGCGGATCGACCCCCCGGCCAACTCGAACTCCCGGGCGCAGCGCTCGGGGTCGATGCCGGGGACGCAGGGCACGGAGACCAGGCTGTGCCGCCACAGGGCGAGCCGCTGGGCGGCGTCGGGGAAGGGGAAGTCGACCACCAGGTCGAGGCGCCGGGTGAAGGCGTCGTCGATGTTGGCGCGCAGGTTGGTGGTGAGCACGGCGATGCCGTCGAAGGACTCCAGCCGCTGCAGGAGGTACGCGCTCTCCAGGTTGGCGTAGCGGTCGTGGGAGTCCTTGACCTCGGAGCGTTTGCCGAAGACGGCGTCGGCCTCGTCGAAGAGCAGCACGGCGTCGGTGCGGTCGGCCTCGGTGAAGATCCGTTCCAGGTTCTTCTCCGTCTCGCCGACGTACTTGTCGACGACGGACGAGAGCTGCACGACGTAGAGGTCGAGGCCGAGTTCGGCGGCGACGACCTCGGCGGAGAGCGTCTTGCCGGTCCCGGACTCGCCCGCGAACAGCGCCAGTACGCCCCGTCCCCGGCCACCTCCCGCGCTGAGCCGCCAGTCGCCGAGCACGCGGTCGCGGTGCCGGGCCCGCAGGGCGAGTTCCCGCAGATGCGCCTGGGGCGCCTCGGGCAGCACCAGGTCGTCCCAGCCGACCGCGGGCCGGATCCGGCGGGCGTGCTGCTCCAGGCCGGAGGCCGACTGCTGGCGGGCGGCGCGGCGCAGGTGGACGCCGGAGACCGGGGCGTCCTCGAAGGCGGCCAACTGCTGGGCCGCGCGCGCGGCGCGGCGGATCTGCTCGCCGCCGAGCCGGTAGGGCGCGACGACCTCGGCCAGCTCGTGGACGGGCTCGCCGAGGGCGGCGGACCACGCGTCCAGACCGCCGGAGCGCTGCCGCGGGGCGTCGAGGACCAGTGGGTCGGGCCGGCCGTCGCACCACTGCGGGTCGTAGGCCGCGATCCCGGCGAACAGGACCGGGACGTCGTCAACGGCCAGGGTCCGCACCAGCGTTCCGGGCTGATCGGGCAGCGGGGAGACCACGAGTGCGCAGCCGCGCAGCCGGGTCTCGCGCAGCAGCGCCCGGATCTCGTGATCACCGGCGTCGACACCGGCGTCGGCGGGGGCTTCCGGGGTGTAGTGCAGGGCCTCCAGCCCGGCGGCGCGCAGAGCGGCGGCGGCGCAGACGGATCCGTCGCCCGCCCGGTGTTCGCGGAGGTAGGCGGTCAGCGGTCCGGCCGCCAGACGCTTGGCGAGGCGCTGGGTCAGCAGGTCCGCCTCCAGCTGGTCGAGCGGTGCGGCGAGCGGCCGGACGCGACCCTCCAGCCCGGGATCCTGGGTGTCGTCGCCGAGCAGATGCGCGACGACCCGGTCCGGAACGCGCAACGACCGGCTCAGGAACGGCCGTTCCGGCTCCTCGACCCGGAGCAGGCCCAGCGCGCGCAGCGGCGCCGTGGGGTGGAGACGGGCGCGCGCCTCGACCGCGTACGCGGGGAGCCCGCAGAGCTCCAGGGCCAGGCCGACGGTGGCCCGCCGACGGCTGACGTCGTCGTTGAGGTACCCGTAGAGCGGCTCGAACGCGCGCTCCAGATCGGGCGCGAGCGCGACGAGCAGCAGCTCGGCGTCGAGCGCTGTGAGGCGCAGTCGGTCGGCGAGCACGTGCAGCCGGTCGTCACCTACCGCCTCCCCGGGCTCCGCCGGGACCGCGTTCCGGGCCTCCCCGGAGCCCTCGGGGGCCAGTCCGGCGTTCGCGCGGCGGAGCACGTGACTGACGGCCTCCGGGGTGAGGTAGAGGCCGCGGAGGGGGTCCTCGGCGGTGGGGTCGTCGGCGCTGCGGGAGGCGACCAGGCGGGCGACCCGGTCGCGCAGCCGGTCGAGGCGGGCGAGCAGGGGAACCGGAGGGTTCACTCAGCGACGCTCCGGGAGAGCGGGCGACGCGGGAGGTGACGTTCGGGCGCGTCCGCCAACGTGCCGTCGAGGCCGCGCACCTGCACCCCGAGCTCGGTGACCGGCGGACCGGCGTCGTAGTCCGGGAAGGAGGGCATCGGGACGGTGACCACCACGTCGACGGAGGGCTTGAGTTCGCCGCCGAGCGCGGACCAGAGCTCGGCGGTGGAGCGTGCCTCCATGCTCAGTGAGGCGACGCTCAGTGGGACGGTGAGGCCGAGCTCCGCCAGGGAGCCGGTCAGCTCGTCGGGCGGCAGCAGCTCGCGCGGCAGCAGCGTGGCGAGGACCGCGGAGAGCATCCGGTGCTCGTCCTGCGGACGCTTGGTCCAGGCGGTGACGAGGTAGGCCAGCCGGAACCAGCGCGGGGGGCGCCGGCGGCCGACGGTGACGCCCTGTTCGTTGCGGACCGGGAGGGCCCCGCGTTCGCGCCGCGTGGTGTCCTCGCGGATGTCGTAGAGGTAGCAGTCGACGGTGGGGTTGTTGCGCCGGGCGGCCCAGTCGCGGGTCGGCGCCTCGAAGGCGATCTCGACGCCGCTGCCCGCGAGGGCACCTCCGGTCAGCAGTCTCCTGAGGACCTCGTCCACCTCGTGGATCACTGCCGCGCCCTTCGCTTGCCGTCACCTGCAGTTCATCAGCCTGCACCCGCGCGGCCCTGCCCCGGCAGGCTTGCGGGGGACGTTCCGGGGGCAACGCGACGTGCCCGGGGGGTCATGGGTGTACGCCCCAACCGTCAGATGTAGCCTTCCCTCAGGGCATAGGCCACGGCGTGCGCGCGGTTCCGCAGGTGGAGCCGGGTGGTGAGCCCGTGCATCACGTTCTTGACGGTTCGTTCGGAGTACGAGAGCTTGCTGGCGATTTCCCCGGTGTCCATTCCCTCGGCGACCAGCCTCACCACGTCGACCTCGCGCGGCGCCAGACCGTGCACGGGGGCGTCGGACGAACCGGGGGCGCCGCGCTGCATCGTGCCCACCTGGGTCATCAGCCGGCCCAACAGGTCCGCCGGAAGGTCGCCGTCGCCGCGGGAGGCGGCCACGACCGCCTGGTGCAGCCGGTGGCCGGTGGCCTCACGACGCCAGACGATGGCGCCGACCCCGCACTCGATCACCTGGAGCAGCTCGGCCTCGCGGACCGTGGCCGCGACCAGGACGGCACGGGTGCCGTCGGTGCGCGCGAGACGGCGCAACGAGGAGAGCGTGGGCTCGTCCGGCGCCTCGGCCACCAACACCGCGACCGCACCGGCCCGGCCCGAGACGGTGTCGACCAGATCGACCCCCGGCTGCGGACGCAGCTGGCTGCGCACCCCGGCGAGCGAGATCGGGTCGTCGGCGTACACGGCGACGGGGATGGCGCCGGACGGCACGGCGCCGACGACCTCCGTCGACCCGGAACACGTGCGCACCACCATGACCCACCATCCCCACTTTCCAGGCCTGTTGACCGATGTGTGACAAAGTCGACCCGATGGAACCAAGCCTCCGTTGAACCGAACCACCTCCGCAATCGTGGGTTACCACGGGATGCGCCACGAGCGCGTCCGGGACGAACACCACGAGGGGCACCACGACAGACACCACGAGACGCACCACGAGAGGCACCACGACACCCAAGACCACTGTCCGGACATCCAGGGGGATCCGATGACCTCGACCTGCAAGCACCTCGGCGACGGGCCGCTGTGCGAACGTGAGGACGCCCTGCGCCTGGTGGCCTTGGAGGCCCGCCGTGCGCGGGCCGGTTCCGGGCGACTGGTGCTGCTGCGCGGCGCCACCGGCACGGGGCGCAGCGCGCTGCTGGAGACCGTCGCGGCGAACGGCGCCGCGCAGGGGCTGCGGGTGCTGCGCGCCCGCTGCTCCGCCGAGCGCTCCGACACCGCGTTCGGCGCGCTGCGCCACCTGCTGGACCTGGAACGCACCACGACCACGGCGCTGACCGCGACCACGCGGACGGACGGGGCCGACGGCCGGGCGGCCGACGCCCCGGGGGCCGGTGCGCGGATGCACGCCCCGGGGATCGCCGACCGGCTCTGGCGGCTGCTGCGCGACCGCGCGGCCGAGGCGCCGCTGCTGCTGGCCGTGGACGACGTCCATCTCGCCGACGCGGCCTCGCGGCGGTTCCTCACCGAGGCGGCCCGGCGGCTGGACACGCTGCCGCTGCTGATCGTGGCCACCGAGCGCGGCCAGTACGACATCGCCACGCCCGTGCCCGGGCTCGCGCACACCCTCTCGCCGACGCTGGTCCGCAGCCACGTCCTCGCGCCGCTCAGCCGGCGGGCCGCGGAGGCGATGGTGCGCGACCACCTCGGCGAGCAGACGACCGACGCCCGGGTGGACGGCTGCCTGCGGGCCAGCGCCGGCAACCCGCTGCTACTGCGCGCCCTGCTCGAGGACCTGAGCGCGGGTCCGGTCGAGGGGCCCGCCCCGGCGGCCTTCCCGGAGCGCTGCGCCGACCTCTACCCCGGCGCCTATCCGGCCGCCGTCGCCTGGTGGTTGGAGAGCGCGGGACCGGAGACCGCGGCCGTGGCACGCGCGTTGGCCGACCTCACCCAGGTGGGGTTGGCGGGCGGCCTGGAGGACGCGTCCGGTGACGTCGATTTAGTCGCCCGTGTGGCCGGGGCCGATCCGGCGCGGGCGGCGGGCTGGATGACCGCCATGGTGCGGCTGGGTCTGCTCCGCGAGGACGGCGAGCGCGGCGCGGTGCGCTTCGCCCACCCGCTGCTCGGCGACGCCGTGCTGGACGGCTGGCGACCCGCCGACCGGCAGGCGGCCCACCACCAGGCCGCCGCCTTCCGGCAGCGCCGGGGCGACCCGGCCGAGGCGGTCGCCGCCCACCTGCTGCGTACCCCCGCCGCGGGCGCCGGCTGGGCGGTGGACTCGCTGCGGGACGCGGCCGCGTCGGCCGTGCGCACCGGTCGGACCTCCGACGCCGTCGCGCTGCTGCGCCGCGCGCTGGAGGAGCCCGTCTCCCGCGCGCGCCGAGCCGAAGTGCTCACCGAACTCGGTTCGTTGGAGCTCGCCTCGCTGTGCGGCACCGGGATACCCCGGCTGACCGAGGCGCTGCGCCTGCGGGAGGAACCGCGGGAACGCGCCCAGGCCACGGTGGCGTTGGGCCTCGCGCTGGCCCGGCGCGGCGACGCGCACGCCGGCGTCGCCCTGCTCCACGACCTGGACGCCGACGGGACCTTGGCCGACCACCCGGTGCTGACCCGCACCGTCCGGCTGGCCTCGGCGCTGCTGTCCGACCACGACCAGGAGGTGCGCCGCCAGGTCTACGAGGAGCTGCGCGAGACCGCCGAGCGGGCCCCGTCCCGAATCGGCGCGGCCGAGCGGGCGCTGTTGGTCCGTCATGACGCGACCGCCGGTCTGGTCTCCGCCGAGGAGGCCATGCGGCGGGTCCGCGCTCTCCTCTCGTCCGGCGAGGAAGCCCCGCTGATGCCGTATCTGCTGGGCACGGCCGCCGCCGTCGCCCAGTGGGCGGACGAACTCGACGAGGCCGAGCGGCTGGTGCGGCAGAGCATGACGGCGTTCCGGCTGCCCGCGCTCCATCCGATGCACCAGTCCCTGCGCAACACGCAGTGGGACATCACCGCGGCGCGCGGCGGGCACGCCCGGCTGCTGGCCGAGTTCGAGCGCCGCGACGGCGCGCCGCACCGACCGGGCAACCTGACGGCGCACGTCCTGCTCGCGCTGGTGGCCACCGGCCGCGCGGCCGAGGCCGAACGGCTCGCCGCCGCAGTCGACGTCCAGGACGCCCACGACACGTGGGAGTTGAACCGCTTCCTGTATGCCAGGGGCGTGGTGCGCGCGGCCTCGGGCCGGCTGCAGGCCGCGGTCGACGACTTCCTGGAGTCCGGCCGCAGGCAGCAGACCCGCGACGTGCTCAGCCCCGTGGTGACGCCGTGGCGCTCCGCGGCCGCCGAGTGCCTGCTCCTCCTCGGCTCACCGGAGACCGCGTTGCCGCTCGCCGAGGAGGAGTACCGACTCGCGGCGGTCTGGGGTACCCCGCGGGTGCTCGGCCGCGCGCTGCGCGTGCTCGGCGCGGCGGCCAACGGCCGGCGCGGCCTGGAGCTGACCGCTCGGGCCGTCGAGACGCTGCGCGGCGCCGGCGGGCAGCCGGGGCTGACCTCCGAGCTGGCGGCCGCGTTGATCGCCCAGGGCCGCCGCCTCACGACCGCCGGGCAGCGCCTGCAGGCCCGCGCGCTGCTCCGCGAGGCCGCGGCCGTCGCCGAACGCGAGGGCGCCGTAAGGCTGCTGGACCAGGCGGAGCAGGCGCTGCGCACCGGCAGCCCCAGGCTCCGGTCGACCCGCCACAGCGGTGTGGACGCGCTGACCGAGAGCGAGCTGCGCATCGCCCGCCTCGCGGCCGACGGCCGCACCAACACCGAGATCGCCGCGCTGCTGCACCTGGCCCGGCGCACCGTGGAGACCCACCTGACCAGCACCTACCGCAAGCTGAACATCCGCGGCCGCAGCGAACTGCCCACGGCGCTCGACGCCGCCCCGCCCTCCCGCCTCACGCTGCGCACCGTCCCCGCCCCGCCCGCGACGCCGGCCGCACCCCGGGCCGACGCCGGGTGAGGGCGCGCGGACGGCGCGGCTACTCCCCCGCGTCGGCGCTCACGGCACCGGCCGAGTCGATGTTCTCCTCCACCCAGGTGCGCAGCGCGTTCAGCGGGACGGCCGCGCTCTTGCCGAGGGCGGTGAGCGCGTACTCGACGTGCAGCGGAACGGCCGGGTAGACGGTGCGGTCGACCAGGCCGAAGTCCTCCAGCCGGCGCAGGGTCTGGGTCAGCACCTTGGGGCTGATGCCCTGGAGCCTGCGCTGCAGCGCCCCGAAGCGCTGCGGTCCCTCCTCCAGCGCTCCCACGGCGAGCGTGGACCACTTGTTGGCCAACAGGTCCAGCAGCGCCCGGCAGGGGCACTGGGCGGCGTAGACGTCGTGGTGCGCGTGGCGGCCGGTCGGGCAGTTGGTGGCCATGTAGAACACTCCTCACCTGGATACTTCCCAAGAGGAAGTAGCTCCTCTTGCGGGTAACTACACCCGCGGACCTAGCTTCATTCCCGTCAGCGCGGAGCGCCCGAGGCCTCCGCACCAGGCCTTCTCAGGGGATGAGCCATGTCCGAACAGCAGTCGACGATGCGCGCGGTGGTCCAGGACTCCTTCGGCGGACCGGAGGTGCTCCGGGTGGAGCGGGTGCCACGGCCGGAGCCGCTGCCGACCGAGGTGCTGGTGCGTGTGCACGCCGCCGGCGTGAACCCGGTGGACTGGAAGACCCGGTCCGGCAGCGGGATGGCCGGGGTGCTCGGGGAGCCGCCGTTCGTCCTGGGCTGGGACGTCTCCGGCGTGGTGGAGGCCGTCGGCTTCGGCGTCACCACCCTCGCCGTGGGCGACGAGGTCTACGGGATGCCGTGGTTCCCGCGCGCGGCCGGCGGCTACGCCGAGTACGTCACCGCGCCCGCCCGGCAGTTCGCCCGCAAGCCGGCCACGGTGACGCACGAGCAGGCCGCGGCGGTGCCGCTCGCGGCGCTGACGGCGTGGCAGGCGCTGGTGGACACCGCCGACGTCCGGCCCGGGCAGCGGGTGCTGATCCACGCCGCCGCCGGCGGCGTGGGACACCTGGCGGTGCAGTTCGCCCGGCACCTGGGCGCGTCCGTGGTCGCCACGGCGAGCCCGGGGCGCCACGCGTGGCTCAAGGAGCTGGGCGCGGACGAGACGATCGACTACACCGCCGTCCGCTTCGAGGACGCCGTGCGGGACGTCGACGTCGTCATCGACCTGGTCGGCGACGCCCACGGCGAGACCTCGCGGCGCTCGCTGCGGGTGCTTCGCCAGGACGGCCTGCTGGTGGCGATCCCGGCCGGGGTCTCCCCCGAGCTGGCCGAGGCCGCGGCAGTGGCGAGGGCCCGGGTCACCCCGTTCCTGGTCGAGCCGGACGGCCCGGCGCTGACCACGATCGCCGAGCTGATCGACGCGGGCCAGGTCGTGGTCGAGGTCGAGGAGTCCTTCCCGCTGGAGCGGGCCGCCGAGGCCCACGCCCGTGGCGAGCAGGGCCGCACCCGCGGCAAGCTCGTCCTGCGCACCATGGACTGAGCGCTCCGGCCGAGCGGACTGGAGCCCGGATAGGGTGGGCGAAGGCCGCTGCGAGGAGAGGGAACTGATGGCACGGAGCATCGCCACCACCACCAAGGTCGAGCGTGAGGACCTGCTGGAGTTCGTCCGCCCGCGTCACCGGATGATCCTGATCACCCGGCGCGCCGACGGCACGCCGCAGGCGTCGCCGCTGACCGGCGGGGTCGACGACTCCGGCCGGATCGTCGTCTCCAGCTACCCCGAGCGGGCCAAGGTCCGCAACGCGCGGTTGCGCCCCGAGGTCAGCGTCCTGGTGCTGTCCGACGAGTGGGACGGGCCGTGGGTGCAGGTGGACGGGCGTGCCGAGGTGCTCGAGGCCGCCGAGGGGCCGGCCGCGCTCGACGCGTTCGTCGAGTACTTCCGCAACATCTCCGGAGAGCACCCGGACTGGGCGGAGTACCGCGAGGCGATGGTCGAGCAGGGCAAGGCGCTCCTCCGGATCACCCCGGAGCGCTGGGGCCCGATCGCCACCGGCGGCTTCCCCGCGCGACTCGCCTGACGGGGCCGCGAGGACGGTCAGGCCAGGACGCGCACCGGGGCTCCGGCGGCCCAGGCCGCGATGTCCTCGACCGCGTCGCGGTAGAAGACCTCGAACAGGTCCCTGGTCACGTAGCCGACGTGCGGGGTCAGCAGCGCGTTCGGTGCGGAGCGGAGCGGATGCCCGGCGGGCAGCGGTTCGCGGTCGAAGACGTCCAGCGCCGCGACCGCGATCCGGCGCTGGTCCAGGGCGTCGAGCAGCGCGGCCTCGTCGACCAGCGGCCCGCGGGAGGTGTTGACCAGGATCGCGGTGGGCTTCATCAGGTGCAGCTCCTCCGCGCCGACGATGCCGCGGGTCCGCTCGCTGAGCCGCAGGTGGACGCTGAGCACGTCGGCGTGGGCGAACAGCTCCTCGCGCGACACGTACGTCACCCCCTGGGCCTGCGCATCCTCCGGGCGCAGGTTCTGGCTCCAGGCGACGGTCTCCATCCCGAAGGCCCGGCCGACCTCGGCGACCCGGCGGCCGATGACGCCGAGGCCCAGGATGCCGAGGGTGGCCCGGTTCAGGCTCGTCCCAAGCCCCACCTGCCAGCCGCCGCTCCGCACCGAGGCGACGTTCTCGGGGATCAGGCGGGCCGCGGCGAGGATCAGCGCCCAGGTCAGCTCGACGGTGGGCTGGGGGAAGTACCGCGTGGCGGTGACGGTGACGCCCTGCCGCCGGGCGGCGTCGAGGTCGATGGCGGCGTTGCCGGGGCCGGTCGTGACGAGCAGCGCCAGCTTGGGCAGCCGGCTCAGGGTCGACCCCGGGAAAGGGGTCCGCTCCCGCATGGCGACCACGACCTCGTAGTCGGCCAGCGCGGCGACCACCGCCTCCTCGTCGTGGAACGGCGTGTCGAACACGTCGACCCGGGCGCCCAGCGAGTCCCAGTCCGCGAGGCTCAGGGCGACGTGCAGGTAGTCGTCGAGTACTGCGACCTTCATGGTCAGTCACCGGCTCCCGAGGTGGCTCCAGGTTGCGAAGAAGATCGTCGCACAGGTTGCCCTTCCCCCGCCGGACTGAGCCAATGGGAGAGGCGACCGCTCCCGGCCGCCGCCCGCACCGAGACGAGGTCCCCATGCCGGTACAGCGCATCGGACTGGTCGTCCATCAGGGGCGCTCAGCCGCCGTGGCGGCCGCGCGATCCGTGCACGCCTGGTCCGGCGACCACGGCATTTCCTGTACCGAGATCGACGTCTGGGCGCCCGACCACGAACGCCGCTCCGGCCGCGAGGAGGCCCGCGCCGCCGGGGACCCCGACCTGGTCGTCACCCTGGGCGGGGACGGGACCTTCCTGCGCGGGGCGCGGATCGCCGTCAAGACCGGGGCCAGTGTGCTCGGCGTCGACCTGGGCAAGGTCGGCTTCCTCACCGAGGTGCCCGTCGGCGACGTCATCCGCGCCCTGGACGCCGTCCGCACGGGTGACGCGCTGGTCGAGGAGCGGATGACGCTGACCATGCGCGCGTCCCGGCCCCCGGAGATCCCGGCCGAGCTGGAGTCGCCGCTCTGCTACGGACGCGGCCCCGCGCTGCCCCCGCCCCAGGTCCGGCCGACGACCACCGTGGGCGACGGCTGGGGAATGGCCCTGGACGTCAACGCCCTCAACGACGTCGTGGTGGAGAAGCTGAGCCGGGACCACCAAGTCTCCGCCGGCGTCTACATCGCGGGCCGGCTGCTGGCGGCCTACTCGGCGGACGCCCTCGTCGTGGCCACGCCCACCGGTTCCACCGCCTACTGCTTCGCCGCCGGGGGTCCGGTGCTCTCCCCGCACATGGACGCCGTCGTGTTCACCCCGATCGCGCCGCACATGACCTTCAACCGCACCGTCGTGGCCGCCCCGGACGAGTCGGTCGCGCTGCGCATCCTGCCGCACTCCGGCCGGGCCGCGGTCAGCATCGACGGTCAGCTCCGCGGCGTGCTCGACCCGGGCGACTGGGTCGGCGTCTACCGCGCCCCGCAGCGGCTCCGGCTCATCCGCCTCCAGCCCACCGACTTCTACGGCCGTCTGCGGGACCGCTTCCGCCTCACCGACGCGCCCGCCACCGCGACCGACGGCGAGTCGGCGCCCTTCTTCCGCCCCGACTCCCCCGTGCCGCCGGAGCTCGCCGGCCTCCGCCTGCCGCCTCCCGCCGCGGCCCGCTGAGGCGACACCGAGGTCTGCCCGATTTCCTGTCCGCGGGACTCTCCGGCCGAGCGCCCTCCCGCTCCTACGGTGGCGGTGCCTCACATGGTCACGCCGCTGGGAGAGTCGATGGCACCGCAGCGCCCCCGTCGCACCGGGAACCAGGACCACGACGGTCCGGGCTCCTCCCGGCCGGCCCGCACGTCCCCCGAGCTGCTCCCGACCGGCGGCCAAGGGCTCCCCTCCGGGCCAGGGAGCCTGCCGGCCCTCCAGCGGCTCGCGGGGAACGCCGCCGTCACCCGGGCCGTCCAGCGGTCGCGCGCCGACGACCAGGCGGCGACCCCGCTGCAGCGGATGCCGCGCCGGGGCACCGTGACGGCGCCGCGGACGGCGGCCGAGCCGGGGACGCAGCGGGCCACCCGGGAGGACCAGGAGGACCAGATCGAGCAGATCGCCTTCCTGCCCGCGATGTGGGTTCCGGCCGAGGAGTTCGACGCCGACGGGCGGCTCGTCGCCCCGCCCACGGTCGCCTACGCCCGCGAGCAGCGCGGCTATCGCACGGACGCCCTGCGCGTCGGCAATCCGCTCCCGCCGAGGGCCTCGACGAGGCTCCGCGAGGGCTCGGTACGGACCAGCTGGGTCGTCGAGTACCAGACCTCGTTCTTCGTCTACCGCGTCCAGCTGATCAACGACCGTCATGGCACCAGCGCCACGCTGATCGACCCGACGCAGCCCTTCACCATCACCCAGATGATCCCCAAGGGGTCGGGCGGCCGGTCCATGGGACGGACGTACCGGTTCGGCGACTTCTGGGGCTACAACCCGGGCTACGCGGGCGTGGCCTCCGCGGACCTGGCCGAGCAGCGGGGACTGGACGACGCAAACCGCGTCGACCGCCCCACACCCGACCTCGTGGCGCTGCCGACCGACCGTCGGCAGCCGTTCGTCTTCTACACGCGCAGGATCACCGACTCCAACTTCACCCACAGCGACGGATCAGCCCACGAGAGCCGCCGCTTCATGAGTGCCCGACGCTTCGACGAGCAGGCGAGGGACACGCCCGATCGCACATTCCGCCAGCAGGTCAGGGTGTCGAACCCGCCGCTGGTCGACCGCGGTACCGGCGGGCGCAGTCCGATGGCGGCGATGGGCGGCGTGGCCGCGCACGCCCTGATGCCGACCACCGGCCACGGCGGCACGCGCGGACGGCTCGCCTCCCACGAGTGGTGCCATCTCGTGGGTGACGGCGACGGCGGGCCCAACTGGTTCGACAACCTCGTGGTCGGCACCAACGCGGTCAACACCGAGCAGTTGGCCATGGAGACGGCGCTGCGCGACTACGTCCGCTCCTTCAGCGGGCTCGGCTGCGCGATCCGGCTGAACGTGCAGGCACTGCTCGAACGGACCGAGGCCACCGCCGAGTTCGTCCCCGACAACGAGCGCGACGGGTACGGCCGGTACAACAAGGCGGACTGGATCAGCTACGCCATCGACATCATCGAGGCTCCCGGCCGCCGGGCCACGGAGGACGACGTCCGCGACGCCAGGGTCCTGTACCCGGCGGTGCACCGGCAGATCATGGACGCGAACCGCGGCGTCATCACCGAGTCCGAGTTCACGAGTCTGCACAACGAGGTCCGCGCAAAGCTGCGCGCGGCGCATGACGAACTGTCACCTCCCTCGCCGGACGTGGAGCACTCGCCCGGCTCGCCCATGCAGTACGAGTACGTCTGAGGCGGCGTCAGGGCAGCGTCGGAGAGCAGCGGCGTTCGACGATCCGCCAGACCTCGTCCACCGTGGTGGCGTCGAGCGCGTCGCGGGCGGCCCGGGCGCAGGTCTCGGCGTCGAGGCGGCGGATGCGGGCGCGGACTTCGTCGAGCGCGGCGGGGGCGGCGGAGAGGATGTCGCAGCCGAGACCGACGAGCAGCGGGGTGACGAGCGGGTGGGCGGCGGCGTCGCCGCAGACCGACACCTGACGGTGGTGGCGATGGGCTGCCTCGATCACGTCGCGGATGGCCCGCAGGACCACGGGATGCGCGGTCAGCGCGGGAGTCGCCGCGGGGTCGCGCCGGTCCAGGCCCAGGAGTTGGCAGGTGAGGTCGTTGCTGCCGATGGAGAGGAAGGCGGACTCCCGGGCGAGGTCGTCGGCGACGGCGACGGCTTCGGGGAGCTCCACCATGGCGCCGAGGGGCGGCGGGGCGACGCCCAGGCTCGTGGCGGCGGCCCGCAGGATCGCGCGGCAGGCCAGGAGTTCGTCCACCGTGGCGACCATGGGGATCAGGATCCGCACGTCGGCCCCGGCGCCCGAGGTGAGGATGGCGCGGAACTGCTCGGCGAAGGCCTCCGGTCGGGCGAGCATCAGCGGCAGGCCGCGGCCGATCCGCTGCCCTGCCGTGCCGTCGGCGAGGAACGGCGGCAGCTTGTCGTCCGCGTAGTCGAGGGTGCGCACCGTCACGGGGCGGCCCTCCAGTCTGCGCAGGACCGGGACCAGGGTGGCCGCGTGCTGGGCTTCGGTCGGCCACGACGCGGCCTCCAGGAAGGGGAGTTCGGTGCGCAGCAGGCCGACGCCGTCGGCGCCGGAGCGCAGCGCCGCCTCGGCGTCGGCGGCGGTGGCGATGTTGGCCCGCAGGACGACGGTGTGCCGGTCCAGGGTCTCGCAGGGCAGCGAGCGCTCGGCGGCGAGGGCGGTCCGACGGGCCCGGGCCGCGTCCATCGCGGACAGCGCGAGGGTGCGCTGGTGGGGGTCCGGGTGGACCGCGATGCGGGCGGCCTGTGCGTCGACCACGATCTCGGTGCCCGCGGGCAGGTCCAGCAGGACGGGGTCGATACCGAGGAGCAGCGGGATGCCGAGCGAGCGGGCGACGATGGCGGCATGCGAGTTGGGGCCGCCGATCACCGAGGCGGCGCCGACCACGGCCGGGCCGAGTTCGAGGAGGTCGGCGGCGCCGACCTCGGTCGCGAGCAGCACCAGCGGTCCGTCGGGGACGGCGGACGTGGTCCCGTGCAGGTGGTCGAGGACCCGGCGGCCGACCTGCCGTATGTCGGTGGCGCGTTCGGCCAGCGTCGGGTCGTCGAGGGCGGCGATGGCGCGCGCGTACTCGTCGACCGCCTGCCGGACCGCGATCACGACGGGCGTTCCCTGGGCGACCCTGCGGAGCGCGGCGCCGCGCAGGTCGGGGTCCTGGGCGAGGTAGCCGTTGACCTCCATGATCTCGGCCTGCTCGGGCTGGCCGCTGTCGCGCAGGGTCTCCGCGAGACGGGCCAACCCGGCGGCGACCGCGTCGAAGGCGTCGGTGACCTCCCTGCGCGGGTCGACGGGGCGCCGACGGGGCAGGGGGATGTCCGCGGGCCGGTCGGGGACGTGCGCCAGTCCGAGCGCGATGCCGCCGGAGGCGGTGTGGCCGGCGTAGGACTGAGGGATCATCAGGGGTTGACCACCTTGGCGAGGGCTTCGAAGATCAGGGCGGTGGAGGTGGCGCCGGGGTCCTGGTGGCCGATGCTGCGCGGACCGAGGTAGGAGGCGCGGCCCTTGCGGGCCTGGAGCGGGATGGTGGCGTGCGCGCCGTCGTCCGCCGCCTTGGCGGCCCGCGCGGCGGCGTGGGCGAGGTCGCCTCCGGCGCCGAGCTCCTCGGCAAACGCGTCGAGGGCGGGGGCGTAGGCGTCGACGATGGTCTTGTCGCCCAGGACGGCCGCACCCATGGCCTGGATGGCCGCGAGTCCGGCGCGCAGCGCGGCCAGGAACTCGGCCGCGTCGGGCTCCGGGGTGGTGAGGGCTTTGCCGGCGGCGCGGAAGGCGGAGCCGTACAGGGGGCCGGAGGCGCCGCCGATACTGGAGATCAGGGTGTTGCCGACCTTGGTCAGCAGCTGGCCGACGGATTCCGGCTCGAAGGTGTCGAGGGCGGTGACGGCGGCGGAGAACCCGCGGTTCATGTTGGCGCCGTGGTCGGCGTCGCCGATGGCCGCGTCCAGTTGGGTGAGCCGGTCCTTGTGCTCGTCCATTGCCTCGGCGACGGCCTGCACCCACTGGCGGGTGAGGGCGATGTCCATCGGGGTCTCCTTCGGTGCAAGGGTGGTGGATCGGTGGTGGGATCGGTTCGGTGGGTGGGCCGTGCCCGGCCTGGTCAGGGCATTCCGTGGTGCCGGGCACGGCCCGGTCTCACAGGCCCCAGCGCAGGGCGGGGGTGTTGACGGGAGCGTCCCACAGGGACAGGAGCTCCGCATCGGCGCGGCACACCGTGATCGAGGCGCCGGCCATGTCCAGGCTGGTGACGTAGTTGCCGACCAGGCTGCGGGCGATGGCGGCACCCTTGTCCGCGAGCAGGGCGGCGACCTCGTGGAACACCACGTACAGCTCCATCAGCGGTGTCCCGCCCAGGCCGTTGACCATCACGATCACCTGGCCGGCGTCGGCGAGCGCGGGTTCGGCGAGGATGGCGTCCATGGCCGAGGCCACGATCTCCCGGGCGGGGGCGAGCTTCTGACGGTGGCGCCCGGGTTCGCCGTGGATGCCGACGCCGATCTCGATCTCGTCGTCCGGCAGGTCGAAGCCGGGCTTGCCGTTGGCGGGGGTGGTGCACGCGGTGAGGGCGACCGCGAAGGACCGGGACGCCTCGTTGACCCGCCGGCCGATCCCGGCGACGGCCGCGAGGTCCGCGCCCTGTTCGGCGAGCGCGCCGGCGATCTTCTCGACGAAGACCGTGGCGCCGGTGCCGCGGCGACCGGCCGTCCAGGTGGAGTCCTGGACCGCGACGTCGTCGTCCACCAGGACGGTCTGGACCTCGATGCCCTCGTCGGCGGCCAGTTCGGCGGCCATCTGGAAGTTGAGGACGTCGCCGGTGTAGTTCTTCACGACGAACACCACGCCGCTGCCCCGTTCGACGGCCTTGGCGGCGGCGAGCATCTGGTCGGGCACGGGTGAGGTGAAGACCTCGCCGGGGCAGGCGGCGTCCAGCATGCCGGTGCCGACGAACCCGCCGTGCAGCGGTTCGTGGCCGGAGCCGCCGCCGGAGAGCAGGGCCACCTTGCCGACCCGGGTCTCCTCGGCGCGTCTGATGACGCCCGCGTTCTGGTCGACGTGCAGCCCGGGGTGGGCGGCGGCCATGCCCGCGAGTGCGTCGGAGAGGACGGACTCCGGGGTGTTGAGGAACTTCTTCACGACAGCACTCCCTCGGCTGCGGGGGTCTCCGTGGACGGGGCGGCGGGCTGCGCCGGTGTCGCGGGGGCCGCGGTGCGGTGGTGGTTGAGGGCGAGGTAGGCGAAGCCCGCGAGCACGCCGCCCGCGATCTCGGCCAGCAGGTAGACGGGGAGCTGGTTCCAGTGGACGGTCCCGCCGGCCAGCTGACCGACGATCATCGGGCCGAGGGTGCGGGCCGGGTTGATCGCGGCGCCGGTGGCGGGCGCCACCGGGATGATGATCGCGAAGACGGCGAAGCCGATCGCGATCCCGGCGAAGCCGCCGGGTGCCCGGGCGTCGATCGCCCCGAAGACCACGAAGACCAGCAGGAAGGTGCCGATCAGCTCGGCGCCGAACGCCTGGCCGGCGCTGACGTGCGGGCCGTAGGAGGCGATGCCGAGGCCGACGTCGACGGCTTTGTGGCCCAGGACCGCGATGATCGCGAGGGCTCCGAGTACGGCGCCGACCACCTGGGCGGCGAGGTATCCCGGCACGTCCCGCCAGGGCATCTTGCCGGTCGCCGCCAGCCCGAGGGTGACGGCGGGGTTGATCTGGCAGCCGGAGATGTGGCCGATCGAGTAGACCAGGGCGACCACCGCGAGCGCGAAGGCCAGCGAGATCATGCCCAGCTCGGCCATCGTGAACGGCGCCTTCCCGCCGAGCAGCAGGGTGGCGGGCACCGAGCCGACGCCGATGAAGACCAGGGTCGCCGTGCCGAGAACCTCGGCGAACAGCTTCTGAGGGTAGGTGTTCTGTCTCATGGTGCGCCTGCGGCCCTCGGGCCTGCGAGGCGTTCACCTCCTCCGCGTGGGGCGGACCAGAAGGGAAAGGGAGGGAGGGAGGGGACCGGCCCCCCGATGCGGCGGCCTCGACGGCCGCCCGCCGGTCCCCTGGGAGAAATGGCTTGGAAACTTGTTCGTCATCCCTGAACCGTGTTCGGAACTTAAGTCCGTCGTTTCGCCGCTGTCAAGAGGCTGGACACAAAGAGGCCGTACCGGGCTCGGCAGCCCGATACGGCCTCGTGTCGCAGAAGGTGTCGAACCCTGGTCGCCCTCAGGCCTCCGACCAGGCCGTTCCCCGGCCCGCGCCCAGCTCTCTGGAGAGGTTCCTGGCGACCTCCCGCACCGCGACGGCATGCTTGCGACGTGCGGTTTCGTCCGTGAGCACGTGCTCGACGGGCCCCACCACGCCGATCGCGCCGACCACCTCGCCGGAACGGTCGAAGACGGGCGAGGCGATGCCGGCGTCGCCCAGCGCCGACTCCTGGTCCTCCAGCGCGTAGCCGATGCCGCGCACCTGCTCCAGCTGTTCGGCCAGCGCGGCCGGGTCGGCGACACTGCGGCCGGTCAGCCTGGGCAGCTCGCCGCCCAGCAGGGCGGCCTGTCGCTCCTCCGGCAGGAACGCGACGATCGCCTTGCCCAGGGCGCAGGTGTGCCAGGGGATCGTCGCGCCGACCTCCAGGATCTGCACCGCGCCCTCGGGCCGGAACGCGTGGTGCACCACCAGCACGTGGTCGTCGGCCAGTACCGCGACCCACACGGCCTCGCCGGTCCGGCTCGCCAGGGCGTCCGCCCAGGTCACCGACCTGGTGCGGAGCTCCTGGGTGTCCAGATAGGCGTTCCCGAGCTGGAGCAGACCGGGCCCGAGCAGGTACTTGCCGGTCTCCCGGTCCTGCCGCACCAGACCCTCGGACTCGAGGGTGCGCAGCAGGGCGTGCACGGTCGGTTTGGCCACCCCGATCCGCTCCGCCAGCTCGGTGACACCCAGCCGCGGACCGGCGGTCGCCAGCTCCCGCAGGACCCGGACGGCCCGGTGGACCGACTGCACCATGACGGCACCCGCTCTCTCTTTTTCGCCTGTTCGGTATTGCGGAACTGCGTTCTGAAATCTAGCATCCGAGTTATGACTCAATCCGTCGGCATCGTACTCGTGTCCCACAGCGCCCAGCTGGCCGCCGGACTACGCGATCTCCTCGCGCAGATCGGTTCCGACTCCGTCCCCGTGCAGGTCGCGGGCGGAACGGAGGACGGCCGCATCGGCACCAGCTACGACCTCGTCCTCAAGGCGATCCACGCGGCCGACCACGGGAACGGCGTCGTGATCGTGCCCGACCTCGGCAGTTCCGTGCTCACCGCCCGCACCGTGCTCGAGGACCACCCAAGCCCCGACGTGCTCCTGGTCGACGCGCCGTTCGTGGAAGGCGCCCTCGCCGCCGCGATCACCGCCTCGATCGGAGCCGACCTGACCGCCGTCGCCACCGCCGCCCAGGAGGCCCGCCATGTCCCTAAGTTCTGACAACGCCGGCGCCGCCTGCGAGACCTCGGTCGTGCTGCCCGCCAACCTCCACGCCCGGCCTGCGGGCAAGCTGGCCCAGGCCGCCGCGAGATTCAGCAGCACCATCCTGATCGAGCATGCCGGAAAGTCCGTCAACCCGGCCGGTATCCTCGCCGTCATGGGACTCGGAGCGACCGCGGGCGCCACCGTCACCGTCCGCGCCGAGGGCGAGGACGCGGCGGCAGCCGTCGAGACGCTCGCGGCCGTCCTCCACGCGGCCGAATGACCGCCCGTCTCGGGCTCGGCCTGGCCGCCGTCGGCCGCCCCGCCTACATCACCTCCGGGCGGGCCCAGGACCTGCCCGGGGACCGCTCCCCCGCGGCCCTGGAACGCCGCGCCCGCGAACTGCTCGACGCCGCCTACGAGCTGGGCATCCGTCACCTGGACACCGCCCGCTCCTACGGGCGCGCGGAGGAGTTCCTCGCCGGCTGGCTCCACGACCACCCCGACCACCAGGACCTCACCGTCGCCAGCAAGTGGGGCTACACCTACACCGCCGACTGGCGCACCGACGCCGAGGTCCACGAGGTCAAGGACCACAGCGTCGACGCGTTCGAGCGCCAGATCGGCGAGACCCGCGCCCAACTCGGCTCCCTGCTCGACCTCTACCAGATCCACTCCGTCACCCCGGACAGCCCCGCCCTGCACGACACCGCCCTGCACCACCGCCTCGCCGAGCTCGCCGCCGAGGGCGTGCTCATCGGACTGTCCACCAGCGGTCCGCGGCAGAGCGACACCATCCTGACCGCGCTGGGACTCACCGTCGACGGCGAGCGGCTGTTCCAGAGCTTCCAGACCACCTGGAACCTGCTGGAGCCGTCCGCGGGCGACGCCCTCGCCGAGGCCCACGCGGCGGGATGCCTGGTCGTCGTCAAGGAGGCGCTGGCCAACGGCAGACTGGTCGACCCCACCGGCGACGAGCCGACCACCGCCGTCCTGACCCGCCTCGCCGCGGACCTCGACACCACCCCCGACGCGGTCGCGCTCGCCGCGGCCCTGCGGCAGCCATGGGTCGACGTCGTGCTGTCCGGCGCGGTCACCCCCGCCCAACTCGCCCACAACGTCTGCGCCACGACCCTCGAAGCCGACCCCTGGCAAGCCGGCCTCCCCACGCCGACCGAGCCGGCCGAGCAGTACTGGCGGCGACGGTCGCAGCGGCCGTGGACGTGACACGTCTTACGCCCGGGCCGGACGAGGGTCACACTCGTAGCCATGTCCGACTCAAGTGCACGTCCCCACTCGAGTTCCGGCTCATCCGTCGCGGCGGCCGACGCCGCGCCCCGGGAACCGCGCCTGCGCAGGACGCTGAACGTCTGGCAGGCGGTCGGCCTGTCCATGGCGTTGATGGCGCCCAGCATGGCGGTCAACATCAATCCGCAGGCCGCCGCGCCCAGTGTCGGGCGCGCGGTGCCGCTCACCTTCCTGATCGCCGCCGTCGGCGTCCTGCTGGTGGCCTACGTCTTCGTCCGGCTGTGCCAGTACTTCCACCACTCCGGCTCCGTCTACGCCTTCGTCGGCGCCACGCTGGGCCCGCGCTTCGGCGTCGTCGCCGGATGGGGGCTGGTCGGCACCTACCTCTGCTACGGCGTCACCACCTCCTCCGTGGTCGGCATCTTCGGCACCTCCTTCCTCCAGCGCACCGGCGTGTGGCCGCATCCGCCCGTGGACGCCCCGTTCCTCCTCACCGGCTGCGTCCTCGTCCTGGCCTGGTGGTTGACGGTCGCCTCGGTGCGCCGCGGCACCAACGTGCTGCTGACCGTCGAGGGCGCGACCGTGGCGCTGATCCTCGCCATCAGCGCCGTCGTGCTGGTCCGGCTGGTGGCCGGGGACGCGCCGGCCGGGCATCGGTTCACCCTGTCCGTCTTCACCGTGCCGCCGGGCACGGCACCGTCCGCGCTCTTCCTGGGCGTGGTCTTCGGGTTCCTCTCCTTCGCCGGCTTCGAGGCCGCCGCCACCCTCGGTGAGGAGGCGAACGAACCCCGCCGCGACATCCCCCGCGCCATCCTCGGCACCACGCTCTTCGGCGGGGTGTTCTTCGTCGTCGTGACCGGCATCGAGATGATGGGCTTCGGCGCCAACACCGCCGGGGTGACCGCCTTCGGCAGCTCCGCCTCGCTGATCGGCGACCTCGGCGGGGCGTACCTGAGCCCGTGGGTGGGCGACGCGGTCACCCTGGGCGCGACGGTCAGCGCCTTCGGCTGCTGCCTGGCCTGCACCGTCGGCTCGGCCCGGCTGCTGTTCGCGCTGGGCCGCGACAGTTTCGGCGACCGCGGCCTGGCCCGGGTCTCCCGCGCCGGCACGCCCGCCCGGGCGGCGACGGCGGCGTCCCTGGCGATGGCCCTGGCCCTGGGGATCTGCGTGGTGGCGTTCTCGGCGGTACCGGAGGACACCTTCGTCTGGGGCGGCACCGTCGGCACGCTGATCCTGCTGGTCGCCTACGTGCTGACCACGCTGGGCGCGATCCGGCTGCTCTTCGTCCAACGGCGCATGTCCGTGCCCATGTGGCAGGTCGTCATCCCGCTCGCGGCGCTGGCCCTGCTCGGCTACACCGTCTACCGCAACGTCGTCCCCTACCCGGCGTCGGGCCCGGGTCACTGGTTCCCGATCGTCGCGGGCGGCTGGCTGGCGGCCGCCGCGGTCGCGGTCTGCGCCGCCCCGGCCACGGCCCGCCGCGTGGGCCGCCACCTGACGGACGCCGAAGGCCTGCGCGGCGACCCGGATCGATCCGGTTGACGGGGATCTGGGGGCCCGAGCCCCCGGCGAGCGGCAAGCGCGCACGATCGCGCGCGGTTCCCGCCCGACCGGGTGGTTGAGCGCAGGGCAGCCGGGTAGGCGCCCGATGCGGGCTCCCGACCTTGCGGCTCGGAACGCCCGCCCCGCGGGACCCGGCCCCCCGTCCGGGTCCCGCGGCCTGCGACGGGCCGTCGCGACTCAGCTGATGCTGACCGCGGTGTCGTCGATGACGAACGAGGTCTGCTTCTGGCTGTCCTCGGTGCCGGTGAACTTCAGCGTCACGGCCTGGCCCGCGTAGCCGGACAGGTCGAAGGTGTGCTGGCTGTAGCCGGTGTTGGCATCAAGGTTGGAGAACGTGCCCAGCGTGCCGAGCACCGTGCCGGCGGAGTTCAGCACCTGGACGTCGAGGGTGTCGTACGGGGTCGTCGTGGTGGTCTCGGCCGTGTCGGTGTGGAGCCAGAAGCTGAACTCGTAGCTCGCACAGCCGCTCGGGAGGGTGATGCTCTGGGCGAGAGTGTCGGTGTGCGTGGTGCCGTAGCCGTCGAGCCAGGCGTCCCACGAGCCGCTGCGGGGCGGCTCCGAGCTGCTGTTGTTGATGACTCCGGTCGAACCCGTCCAGGGGCTCAGCGCCCCGCCCTCGAAGCCCGGGTTGCCGAGGAGCTGCTGCGCGCTGCAGCCTCCCCCGGTGCCGCTCGGGTTCACCGTCCAGGTGAACGTGGTCGAGCCGCTCGCGCCCGTCGCGTCCGTCGCCGTGACGGTGACCGAGGAGGTGCCGGCCGTGGTCGGCGTACCGGAGATCGTGCCGCTGGAAGAGTCGATCGTCAGGCCGGCGGGCAGCCCGGTGGCGGTGTAGCCGAGGGTCTGTCCACTGGCCGAGTCCGAGGCCTGGACGGGCAGGCTGACGGCGGTGCCGACGGTGCCGGTCTGACTGCCGGGGCTCGTCACCGTGACGGTGTCGCCGCCACCGGTGGAACCGCCGAAGTTGATGTCCAGGATGGCGTGCAGCTCGATCCCGTTCGGGGCTACGCCGGTCTGGCCGTGCAGGAAGTCGAAGAAGCCGACGCCGGTGACGGTGACCGGGACGTTCACGGTCCGGAAGCTGCCGGTGGGGCTGTACTTGGCGTCGAACTCGTTGCGGGCGTTCGCGATGCCGGAGGCGAGCGGACTGCCGGTGCCCACGCAGGCGGGGTCGGGGATCTCCCCGATCATGGTGTGGCCTGCCCCGTCGTCCAGGACGAGGTGGTAGTCCGAGTCGGCTTCGAGCTTGAACTCGTCGAGGGTCGCGGTGACCTTGAAGACGGTCGTCTCGGTGGGCTGGACGCGGTTATTGGCCGGCAGCGTGCTCGGCGCGGTGCGCGAGGTCAGCGCGGAGATGCTGGTCGGGGTGGACGAGGAGAGGTTGATCAGACCGGCATCGGCGTCCGTGCCGGTCTTCACCGCCCAGCGTTCCACGCCGCAGCTCCCCGTGGTGGCGGCGTGGACCGCGGTGACCTCCTCGCGTTCCTCCTCGTCCGGGCTCGCACTGTGACGCGGGCCGGCGCTGACGGCGCCGGCGGAGAGGAAGGCCGCGAGCGCGACGGCGGCGGCAGCGATCAGAGCGGCGAGAACGGTGGTTCGGCGTCTGGGCTTCTTCAGGCGGGGCATCTTGACCGGTATCACGGGCTGCCTCCCGGCGGATCGCGGCGGGACGAGGACGCGGTGCGGGTACGCCAAGGAGTGTGACGCCGCATCGGTTGACGCGCATAGACCTCACAGGTGAAGGATTGGTGATGCACAGACAGGTGGCCCGACCCGAGCCCAACGCCCAAGCGAACTGCCGTATCGCCGCGCAGTTCCTGACGTAGCAGAACCCCTCGGGTAGGAGTGGTGAGTTCCAGGCTGGGACGGCGCGAAGATCGCGTCAAAAGATCCTGGTCCGGCGTAAGGCCGGCGTAAGGAAGGTGCTTCGCGCCCGGCGGACGGGTGTTGGATCAAGGTCAACGGCGGGACGCGTCAGAAAAGCGCAGTACGCCCCGCCGAGCACCTTTGTGGGTCGGACCGCCCGCCGACGGCCACACCGGCCCGCAGAGGTGCACCCGGGCACGGGACGGCGGCGGCCCGCACAGCCTCCTGCCGCCCCGTGTCCGGGTGCCGACACAGATCCGCGCACGGGCGGACGAGTGCCGGGCTCTGCTGACGTAGCGGGCCACCCGACTCACCCCGAGCGCGGGCGGCCATGACGTGCGGTCAGCGCGACGGCGGCTACCGCGGGGCGGGCAGATCGACCAGCTCGGCGAGGCGGGCGCGGTGGGCGCCGGCCGTGCCGAGGGCGATCTGGTCGGCCTTGGCCCGCTTGAGGTAGAGGTGGGCCGGGTGCTCCCAGGTCATGCCGATGCCGGCATGCAGCTGGACGGCCTCCTCGGCCGCGAGCACGGCGAGGTCGCTGACGTAGGCCTGGGCCACGTTGCTCGCGACGGCAGCGTCCGCGTCGCCGGCGGCCAGGGTCGCCGCAGCGTATCGGGCGGCGGCCGTGGCCGACTCGACGCCGATGGCGAGGTCCGCGAGGCGGTGCTTGATCGCCTGGAAGCCACCGACGGCGCGCCCGAACTGCTTGCGCTCCTTGAGGTAGGCGACGGTGGTCTCCAGGCACCACTGGGCGACGCCGACCTGCTCGGAGGCCAGCAGCGCCGCGCCCGCCGAGAGGGCGTCGCGGACGGCCATCTCCGCGTCGGCGACGACCAACTCCCCCGCAGCGCCTGCCAGTCGAACATCGGCCAGCTGGCGGGTCATGTCGAGCGACACCACCGGGGTGATCTCGGCGTCTGCTGCCGAGACGGCGTGGACGGCGCCGTCAGCGACCACCAACAGCACGTCGGCTTCGATCGCGCCGGCGACGCTGGTGACCGTTCCGGTGAGTCGGCCGTCGGCCGCCTGGATGACCGGCAGCGGGGTGTGCGGGGCCGTGGACAGCGGGACGAGGAGCGCCGCCGTCTTCTCACCGGAGGCCAGCTCGCCGAGCAGCGGGCCTTCGCTCTCGCACAGCACCAGGGTGGCGATGACGGCACTGGTCAGGAACGGCACCGGGGCCGCCGCGCGGCCCAACTCCTCCAGCACGACTGCGGCTTCGGCCGCCGTCGCGCCCGCGCCGCCGCGCTCCTCGGGCACGAGCAGCCCGGCCAGGCCGAGCTCACCGGCGAGCGCCTTCCAGAGCACGTCGACCACGGAGCGGTCGCCGTCGTAGAGGGCGGTCACGGCCGTCGCGTCGCAGCGGCCGGCGAGCAGCTTGCGGACCGTGGCCCGCAGGTCGTCCTCGACCTCGGTGTAGAGGAGGTTCACTTGGCCAGGTCCTTCCAGGGCACGTCCTTGTCGACGCGGGGCTCCGACGGGAGGCCGAGCACGCGCTCGGCCATGATGTTGCGCAGGATCTCCGAGGTACCGCCCTCGATCGAGTTCCCCTTCGCGCGCAGGTAGCGGTAGCCCGCGTCGCGGCCGGTGAAGTCGACGTGGTCGGGCCGGACCAGGGTCCAGTCCGAGTAGCGCAGCCCGTCCTCGCCGAGCATTTCCAGCTCCAGGCCGGACAGCTGCTGGGCGATCCGGGCGAAGGTGACCTTCAACGCCGCTCCCTCGGCCCCAGGTTGACCCTGGGCCAGCTTCTGCCGGACCCGCTGGCCGGTGAGCCGGGAGACCTCGGCCTCGACCCACAGCCGCAGCAGCCGGTCGTGCAGCTCGGGGGTGCGCAGCTCGGGGCGGTCGCGCCAGGTCTGGGCGACGACGCCGATCATGCCGTTCTCACGCACCGCGGAGCCGCCGATGGCCACGCGCTCGTTGCTGAGCGTCGCGTTGGCGACGGCCCAGCCCTGGCCGACCTCGCCCAGGCGCATGCTGTCGGGGATCCGCACGTCGGTGAGGAAGACCTCGTTGAACTCGGCCTCGCCGGTGATCTGCCGCAGCGGGCGGACCTCGACGCCGGGGTCGGTCATGTCGGCGAGGAAGTAGGTGATGCCCTGGTGCTTGGGCAGGTCCGGATTCGTGCGGGCGACAAGGATCGCGAACCGGGCGTTGTGGGCGCCGGAGGTCCACACCTTCTGGCCGTTGACGATCCAGTCCCCGTCGCCGTCCTCACGCACCGCGCGGGTGCCGAGAGCGGCGAGGTCCGAGCCCGCGCCGGGCTCGCTGAACAGCTGGCACCAGACCTCCTCGCCCGTCCACAGCGGGCGCAGCAACCGCTGCTTCTGCTCCTCGGTACCGAACCGGAGGATGGTCGGGGCGGCCATGCCCAGGCCGATGCCGTTCGTCTTCCTGCCGTTGTCCGGCGCACCTACGGCCTCGAAGAGCGCGTCGACAGCGGGCTGCCAAGCCTGCGGCAGGCCGAGACCGCCATGGCCCTCCGGGAAGTGCACCCACGCCAGCCCCGCGTCATACCGCGCCCGAAGGAACTCCAGCCGCTCGGTCGTCGCGGGGTCGTGCGCGGCGAGGAACTCCTCAACCTGCCGCCGCAGCCCCTGTTCGTCGATGGTCATCCTGCCTGCCGCCTTCCCATGACTAAGCGCTTGCTTAGAGACTCTGCTGGGTCCGCCCCTCCACGTCAAGAGACACCCCCCGGACGGCGGAGCTCCGCGCTCCGCTTCCAGGCTTCCCGTGCACCCCGGTGCACCGCTTCGATCACCTCGGCGTAGGCACGCTCGACGACCGGCCGTTTGATCTTCAGGCTGGGAGTGAGCTCGCCGTGCTCGATGTCGAGTTCGCGGTCTCTCGCGGGCGCACCGGAGCCGCGGGGCACGAGGCCGGGGTGGGCCGCACGTTGCAGCGCGTCATTCACCCGCCTGCAAGGCGCGGCACCGCATTCACGCTCCGCCGCCGCGCTCAGCTTCGGGGTACGGCCGCCACTCGCGCGTGTCGATGCCGACCGTTCCGGCTGGAAGATCCGCGACGATGGTCTGTCCGAAGACACCATCGCTCTTGTGCGCGTACATGCCCTCCGCGAGGAGGAAGACCTGCCAGGTGGCGTCACGCGGGTCCACGATCACGTACACCGGGATGCCGTGCCGCGCGTAGAGGTCGCGCTTGGTGTGCCCCTCCCACGCACGGTCCATGTCTGTCTGCTCGCTCACAAGAGCCACCGTAGTCGGGCAGGGCGCCCGCACTGCTCCTGGACCGCCGGAGGAGCAATGACCAGGGGCGCGCTGCCCTGACCCTTCACTGAGCCAAGGCCCCGCCGTCCCTCGCGAACGCGCGCGGCGTCGCCGGCATCAGAGCTTTGTCATGGCGGTGAACGGCGTGGCGATGCGCCGGTGGGTCGTGCCGAAGTCCACGATCACCGAGGCGTCGTCCTCCACCGCCACCACGCGGCCCAGACCGTGCTTGTCGTGCGACACCCGGTCACCGACAACGTACTGTTCGGGGGCTGGTGCGGCCCGGCGGATGAACGGGCTGGCGGGCAGAGTGCGTCGGGGTCCCTCAGATCTTGTCATTACCGCAAGTATGCGGCCACGGAGCCCGTGCACCACAAGCCCCATCCGCGACCTGGCGATCCGCGCGCGCTCGAGCACGCGCGGCCCAGCGGGAGGAGCCGCGGCCTGTTACGCTTTCTCCAGTTGCAGTAGTGGTTCCCATGAACTTTGTGTGCGCCTGCTCTTGTCTGCAGGCGCATTTTTGTTTTCCCGGCTTCATGCCCGGGTGGGTGCTCATCGCGGCGACTCGGAGCGTGCAGCGTGCATGCTCCGGACAGCCCCTTGAAGGAGATAGTTTTCATGGCTCATGGCACCGTGAAGTGGTTCAACGCGGAAAAGGGCTTCGGCTTCATCGAGCAGGAGGGTGGCGGCCCGGACGTCTTCGCCCACTACTCGAACATCAACGCCCAGGGCTTCCGTGAGCTGCTCGAGGGCCAGAAGGTCGAGTTCGACGTCACCCAGGGCCAGAAGGGCCCGCAGGCCGAGAACATTCGCCCGCTGTAGTTCTTCTGCCGTGGCACCCGCCTAGCAGCGAGGGGCCCGCACCGCGTCCAGTACCCGGTGCGGGCCCCTCGGCGTTGCGCAGGCCCGGCCACAGCCGCCCCCGACCACAGCCGAACCGAACAGAGGCCGGACGTGCACCTCGAAGACGTCCTCGAATCCGCCGCCGAACTGCTGCCGAGCGGTCGCGCCGAGACCGCCCGCGCCCTCGTCGCCAAGGGCGACCACGCCGCCGCGCTGGGAGCCCTCGCCGAGGCCGCGGACCAGCACCCCGCACCGCCGCGCTTCTGGGAGTTCCTCACCGACGCCGCCGAACAGCTCCCCGGCGCACCCGGTGCCGCGTGGTACCGCTGGCGCACCACCGAGGCGCTTCGCGGACAGTTGCGCATCGACCTCACCCTCGCCACGGACCGCGACATCGCGCCGATCCCGCCGGGACGCAGCCTGGAACCCCTGTGGGACCTGGGCGAGCACGCCGTCAGCAGCTACCGCGCCGTGCTCGTGGCGGCACTGTGGCTGGAGGGCGACGAACCCCTTCGCAGCGGCGGCCGGGCCGTCGGACGACTGCTCCCCCTGGACGACGCGCACTGGCACAACCTGATGCCGGGCGATGTGATCACCATGCGCGACGGGGAACGAGTCGTCGGCAGCGCCACCATCCTCGATGTGGCCTGGCCCGATCCCCCCGCCGAGCAGGCGCCCGACGCATTGCCGGCCGGATTCGGCGACCTGCCCCTCCCCCCGCCGCCGGTCCATCGCGTCCGCGCCAGGACCCACGCCGAACACACGACCTGGCCCAACCCCGACTGCCCCGTCCGGGTGTCCGCCCTGATCCCGAACCTGCGTCACCGCTACGTCCGCGTCATGCGCGCGAACGGCTCCGTCAGCCAGCCCTACCCGTGCGCGACACACGCCGAGTTCGTCCGCCACGTGTCCCACGAGCGCCCGGACATCGACCCCCGGGACCCGGACGAGATCCACTGGGACGACAATCCCGACATCTGGCCCGCCCAACACGCTCCCCGTGGTGGCAACTGACGACGTCACAAGGGCCGCCCGCACGGTCGGGCGCGGTCACGGTCACGGCCGGCCGCCCAGGGCGAGCAGGCTGACCAGGTCGTAGGCGACGTGCGAGGCGGCCATCGAGGTGATCTCGGCGTGGTCGTACGCGGGGGCGACCTCCACCACGTCCGCGCCGACCAGGCGGCAGCCGGCCAGACCACGCAGGATCTCCAGCAGCTCGCGGGAGGTCATGCCACCCGCCTCGGGAGTGCCGGTGCCGGGGGCGTGGGCGGGATCGAGCACGTCGATGTCGATGGAGACGTACAGCGGACGGTCACCGACGCGCTCGCGCAGCTGCTGGACGATCTCGTCGACGCCGCGCCGCATCACGTCGGCGGAGGTGACGATGCCGAAGCCAAGCTTCTGGTCCTCGTCCAGGTCCCCCTTGCCGTACAGCGGACCCCGGGTGCCCACATGGGAGAGCGCGGAGGTGTCGAGGATGCCCTCCTCCACGGCCCGGCGGAAGGGGGTGCCGTGGGTGTACTCGGCACCGAAGTAGGTGTCCCACGTGTCCAGGTGCGCGTCGAAATGCAGCAGCGCGACCGGACCGTGGCGGCGGGCCACGCTCCGCAGCAGCGGCAGGGCGATGGTGTGGTCGCCGCCGATGGTGACCAGCCGGGCGCCCGTGTCCAGCAGTTCGCCGGCCGCTTGCTCGATCGTCTCGATCGCCTCGTTGATGTGGAACGGGTTGACCGCGATGTCCCCGGCGTCGACGACCTGCTGGGCGGCGAAAGGCGACACGTCCAGGCCCGGGTGGTAGGGCCGCAGCAGCCTGCTGGCCTCCCGGACGGCGGCGGGCGCGAAGCGGGCCCCCGGCCGGTAGGAGACGCCGGTGTCGAAGGGCACGCCCACCACCGCGACATCGGCCCGCTCCACCTGGTCCAGGCGAGGCAGCCGCGCGAAGGTGGCGGGACCGGCGAAGCGCGGGATCCGCGAGGAGTCGACGGGACCGATGGGGTCGGGCATGGGACGTTCTCCGTTCCTGCTGACACGGCGCTGTGGGGCGCGCTGTGCGGACCAGTGTGCGGGGACCGGATCGGCTGGACAATTGTCGCTGCCATGAAGCACTAGCCTGTTTCTTGTGGCAGAACACAAACTCAGCGTCCGGGACCTGCTGTCCTTTCCCGCCCTGCAGCTGCGGGTGCTCGCGGGTGAGTCCGGGCTGGGACGGTCGGTCTCCTGGGCCCATGTGAGCGAGCTGGAGGACCCGACGCCGTGGCTGCTCGGCGCCGAGGTGATCATGACGATCGGCCTGGCCGTCCCCCGCGCCGCTGCCCGCCAACGCGCCTATCTGGAACGGCTGGACGACGCGGGCGTGGCTGCCCTCGCCCTCTCGGCGCAGCTGCACGTGCCGCCGCTGCACCGTGGCTTCCTGCAGGCCGCCGAGGAGCGAGGGATGCCCGTGCTGGAGGTGCCGCTCGCGGTTCCCTTCATCGCTGTCGCCCAGGAGGTGGCCGCGGCCGTCCAGGAGAGCGCCGAGCAGCGCCTGGGCGCCCAACTCCAGGTCTTCGGGGCGCTGCGCTGGCTGGCGGCCGAACGCCTGGACACCGCCGAGCTGTTCCGCAGGCTGGAGCAGCTCTCCGGCTACCAGGTGTTCCTGTGCACCCCGCAGGGACGACCGCTGGTGCCCGGTGTTCCCGTGCCCGATCCGGCCGTGCTGCCCGACTCCGTCGAGGCTCCGCCGACCATCCCCGGCGGCTTCGCTCTCCCCGTCCTCGCGCCCGGTGGCCCCGCCGGGTTCCTGGTCGCCTTCGAACGCGAGGGCGCGCGTCCCGCGGGGCTCGCCGTCGTCCAGCACATCGCGACGGTGGCGGCACTGCATCTGGCCATGGTCCGCCAGGAACGCGAGACCCTGCGCCGCGAAGGTGCGGAGACCCTGGCCGAGCTGCTGCAGGACGTCCTCGACCCGCAGACCGCCAGGCGCCGCCTGCGGCGGCTGGCGATCGAGGGCGAGGCTGTGCTGCTGATCGTCCGCGGGGCCGGCGAGGACGACCTTCTCGGCCGCCTGGACGAGCTGCCGTACCTGCTGCTCACCCGAGGCAAGGAGCGCTATCTCCTCGGCTCACCCGACCTGACCCAGGCGGTCAGAACCATCCCGGGCGTCGCGGCCGGCATGAGCCGCCCCTTCACCCCGGGCGAGTCGCTGCGGCTGGCGGAGCGCGAGGCGCTCTGGGCCGTGGCCAAGGCCGAACAGTCCGGCCGCCCCCTGGTCGCGTACGGGGACGACACCACCGGCCGCTGGCTGCCCGAGGACCCGACGGTCCTGCGTGCCCTGGTCGACCACGTCCTCGGCGCGGTGCTGCGCTACGACGCCACCCACAACGCCGACCTGCTGCTCTCCGTCCGCACCTGAATGGAACGCGACCGCAGAACCGAAGCAGCTGCCCACGCCCTCCACATCCACCCGAACACTCTCGCCTATCGGCTTCGCCGCTTCGCCGAACTCACCGGCCGCGACCCTGCCACCACCGAGTCCTTCGCCGAGGTCTGGCTTGCCCTGCGGGCCGCCGACCAGCTCGGGCTCACCTCCTGATCACTTCGTCGCGCGCGGTTCATCCGTCAGGCCCGTTGAGCCCGTTTGGGTGATCGTGGGCGGCCATTTCCCATGCGCGGCTGGGCAGCTGGGATTTTCCGGATCCGGGGGCAGTATCGTGACTGCGCCTGTACCGCGTGTGTCCGGGGTCACCTCACTGGAGTGATTTGATGAACGCTCGTCAGCTGAGCGGAACGTTGATCCGTCGAACGCGGTCGCATCGAAATCCCTGGATCCTGATGTATCACTCAGTGGACGTCTACCAGGAGGATCCGTATCTGCTGACGGTCACTCCGGCGAGATTCGCAGCTCAGATGCGCTGGCTTGAACGTCGGCGGTTGCGCGGGGTGAGCGTCTCCGAGCTGCTGCAGGCTGTTTCCGCCGGAACCGCGGACGGTCTCGTGGGTCTCACGTTCGACGACGGATATGCGGACTTCGTCGAGAACGTGCTGCCGGTCCTGAAGGAACGCGGGTTCACGGCCACCGTCTACGTCGTGGCAGGACTCATGAGCGGCACCAACACCTGGGATCCCGATGCGCCGCCGAAGCCGTTGCTCTCCCGTGACCAGGTCAAATCCCTCTCCGATGCAGGCATCGAGATCGGTTCGCACTCGCTCAACCACCGCTCCGTCCCCTCGACGACGGGCGCAGAGTTGACGGCGGAACTGATGAGCAGCCGTGAGATCCTCCAGGAGGTCACCGGCGTTCCGGTGACAGGGTTCTGCTACCCGTACGGGGACGTGAACGCCGAGTCGGTCGCGGCGGTGCGCTCGGCGGGCTACGAGCACGCGTGCGCGATCGCCCACAGCGACCTGCCCACCGCGTGGGCCCTGCCGCGAACCTACGTCGGCGATCGCGACAACAGCCTGCGACTGCTTGCCAAGCTGGCCAGACACGCCCTGCGCGGATGGCGTCGACGTGCGACCGTCCACCCCACCAAGACGGACGATGTCTTCGACCTGCCGACCGATGGACCTGACGCCAGGGGCACCAGCCTCGGAGCCGCCCGATGACCACCTCGGTCGGCTCATCGCCGTGGTCGGTCGTGATGCACAAAGGCGACCGAGCCCTTGCCGACTTCGACGACGGCGTCTGGGACGATCTGGTCGATCGCTGTTCCGCCGCAACCCCTTTCCAGTGCTACGCCTGGCTGGAGTCGTGGTGGCGGTCCTACGGACGCCCGGGACGGCTGCGACTCGTGCTGGTCCACCATCGGGGTCGGCTGGTCGGCGCGGCGCCACTGATACTGCGCCTTCGCCCCTTTCCCGTGCTGGTTCCGATCGGCGCCGGGCTGAGCGACTTCGGCGACGTCCTGCTTGACGACGACCTTGCCGAGCAGACCGCGGAGGTGCTCGCCCAAGCCCTGGCACGAACGTCCTGGACGTTGGTCGACCTTCGCGAGGTCCGGGCGAACGGGGCAGCACAGCACCTCTACCGTCACTGGCCCGGCGTTCGCTGGCGCCTGCCCGACTCGGTCTGCCAGCGCTTGCCCGGGGTCCCGATGGAAGAGCTGCTGCAGCGTCTGCCAGGGCGATCAGCCAAGCGAATGCGCGCCAAACTGCGCAAGCTCGACTCGGCCGGCGTCGTGGCGCGGGCGACCGCGCCGCACGAGGTGCCCGACGCCGTGGCGAGCCTGCTACGGCTGCACAAGCTGCAGTGGGAGGGCCGACGCGTGACTCCCGAGCATCTGCACGACCGGTTCGCCACCCACTTGACTCGCGCGGCCGCCTCCATGGTCGGCTCAGGACGAGCCAACGTGCGTCAGTTCCTGTGCGACGGCGAGCTGATCGCTTGCCACTTCAACGTTCACGGTCCCGATTTCACCGGTACCTACCTGTACGGGGTGCTCCCGACGGCGCGCGAACATCTCGACATCTCCGGCATGTTGTTGCGTGAGTGCCTGGCTCACGCGCACCTGACCGGGCGGTCGGAAGTCAACCTGCTGCGGGGAACTGAGCCCTACAAGGAGCGATGGCGCCCCGAGCAGGCCCGCAATGAACGCCTGCTCATGGGGGGTTGGGCAGCCATGTCCGCCTTCGGCTCCGCGCTCTGGCTGCGTACGCGAATCGTCCAGATGGCGCGCAGACAACCCTGGCTGGTGCAACTGCGGAGCAGACTTCGCGTCCTGGCGTCCGCGTCGCTGCCGAGCCGCCCCCAAGCATGACGCTGTCAGCTCAGCCCCCCGGCCCCTCCGCACCCCCTGCCGGGGCCCCTTCCGATTCGGCACGACGTGGTCCTCGTGGCCTTGCCCGCGCTTTCGGCGTCACGGCCGCCTTCAGCGCTGTCAGTTCCCTCCTCGGACTTGCCCGGGACCTGCTCTTGGCACGGCTCTTCGGCGCGGGAGCCGGCAGTGATGCCTTTCTGGTCGCATGGACGGTCCCGGAGACAGCGGCTCCCCTGCTCGTCGACGGCGCGCAGCCCCTCGCCCTGATCCCGGCCTTCAGCGCCGCCCTGGCCGTCGAACCAGTACGCGGCCCGCAGATCCCCCACCCCGCCCGGGGGCCGCGACCGCGCACTCTCGTCAGTTCTCGTGACCCGGTGTTCGCGCTGGTCAGGGCGACCCTTCCGCACCTCACCTTGTTGCTCATGGCGGCCACGGCCGCACTCGAACTGGGGGCACCCGCCCTGGTCGCCGCGATGGCGCCCGGTCTGACCGATCCCTCCTTGGCTGTCTCCTGCATTCGCCTGACCTCGATCGCCCTGCTCGGATTCGGTCTGGCGGGCTACTTCGCGGCCGGGCTGCGCGCACATCAGCGATTCACGGCCGCTGCCGCCCTCTACACCGTCTACAACATCGCGATCGTGGCCGTCACGATCGTGGCCCACGACATCTGGGGCATTCGCGCGGTCGCGGCCGGAGTCTCCGTCGGCAGCCTGCTGGTCATCGGCACGACCGGACTGGCGTTCCACCGGCACTGCTGCCCGCTGCTGCGCGGCCGCCGGTCGCGGCGGGCCCGGCTCGGCGCGACCGGTGCCGACCTGGGTGTCCGGACGCTGCTGCCCGTCATGGTGTTCTCCCTCGGCCGCCAGGGCCAGGTCTACATCGAGCGGTTCTTCGGTTCACGTCTTCCCGCCGGCACCATCTCGCATCTCAACTACGCCGAGAAGATCGCACAAACCCCCATGGCCGTCGCAGTGATGATCAGCAGCGTCACCGTGCCGGTTCTCACTCGTGCACTGGCCCAAGGCGACACCGCCCGCGCACGCGATCGCGTCGAGCAGGACCTCACCTTGGCGAGCGCGATGACGCTTCTGGCCATGGCATTCCTCATTGCCTGCGCACCGCAGGTGGTGACGCTCCTGTTCCAGCGCGGTTCCTTCTCCTCCGCCGACACCGCGGCGACCTCGACGGTCCTGCGCGTGTACAGCCTCGGTCTCCTCGGCCAAGTCCTGGTCGGCGCGGCGGCACGCCCCCACTTCGCCCTCCGGGCCTCCGGCGGCCGCGCCCGGTCCGCAGCGCGGCAGGGAGCCTGGACCCCGGCAAGAGCCGCAGGAATCGGGCTGGTCGTCACCCTTGGCGTCAGCGCCCTGACTGCGCCGAGGTTCGGTGCAGAGGGACTCGCCGCGGCCAACGTCGTCGGAGTCACTCTCACCGCCGTCCTTCTCCTCACCGGCCTACCGCCCCGCGGCCTGCCGATCCGCATCACCCGGATCGGCGCTCAGCTGGGCCGCCTGTGCGCCGCGACACTGTGCTCCGCGGCGGCCGCCTACGCCGCAGCTCGGGCCGCCGGCCCCGAACCCATGACCGCCCTCCTGCTCGGCGGCACGGCAGCCGTCGCCGGCTTCGCTGTCGCGAGCCTGCCGACGGGTCTGCGAGACTGCCTACGCCACCGAGAGCGCCACGACCGCGATGCTTGCGAGCCCCCGGCGCCCACGCCTTACCGGAGCTGACACGCAGCCGGTGTGACCGGTCCGTCACCTGCTTCCGGTCCTGACGCTACCGGCGTGGGGCGGCGCGGTGACGGCCCGTCGGGTGCGACGCGGGTCGGTCGGCCGCCTGGGCGGGGATCTCCGCGGCCTCGGGTTCGTCGAGGCGGACGGTCTTGGCCCAGCCGTCCTTGCGCAGCAGGATGCGGAACAGGGCGCGCCAGACACACACGAAGGCGATGTAGTTCATCAGCAGGAAGTTGTGTCCGAGCACGAAGGCCCGCCAACGCGCGATCCCCCTGGAGCGGCGCAGGCAGAGCCAGGTGCCCAGCAGGCACGGCAGGAACGACAGGGCGTACCAGACCAGGCCCCCGGCCAGACCGGAGACCCACCCGTCGACGAAGGAGAAGAGCTCGGGCGCGCGGGTGACGAAGCGGTACCAGCCGATGTGGAACAGGATGCTCCACGGCAGGTCCACGACCCACGGGATGAGCAGGTAGCCCGCGATCTCCAGCGCCCCGGCGTTGGAGAGGTGGGGCGAGCGCCAGGCCTCGCCGATCCTGCGGCCGGCCGTCATATGGCCCTGGTACCAGCGCACGCGCTGCTTCAGCAGTCGGCGCATGCTGTCGACGCCCTGTTGGTTCACCGAGGCGCTCGGCTCGGTCTCCAGGTGCCAGCCCTGGACGGCGAGCGTGATGGCGAGGTCCAGGTCCTCGGTCAGTGAGGGCGACCACGGTTCGGCGCCGACCCCGTTCAGCGCACTCAGGCGGCTGAACTGGCCGTTGCCGCCGAGACTCGCGGTCCGCAGGCGGGCGCGTCCGACCTGGGAGACGGCGGCCAGTGCCCAGAAGCAGTAGTCCTGGTACCAGAGCAGCATCGAGGTCCGGTTGCGGATACGAACCGGCAGTTGGAGTCCGCCGACCCGCGGGTCGTCGAAATGCGGGAGCACCCGCGCCAGCGCACCGTCCGAGAGGCGGCCGTCGGCGTCCATGACGCAGACGATCACCTGGGCGGGCTGCTGGCCACGTTCGGCCACCAGTCGCCGCACCAGGGCGAGTCCGGCGTTGAGCGCGGCGCCCTTGCCCTTGCGGGCGTCCGGCAACTCGCGGCGCAGCACCACGAGTTGGCCGTCATCCGCCGCACGGGCCAGCTCACCCGTGGCGTCGTCGGACCCGTCGTCGATCACGATCAAGGTGCTGCGGCGGTCTCCGGTGAGGCCTCGGACGGTCGGTTGGATCACCGCGGCCTCGTTGAGGCACGGCACCAGGTAGTACACCCAGTACGGGTCCTGGTCGGACCGGTCCAGGTGCGGGTGGCCGTACTGCGCGTCGCTCTGCGTCGGAAGGGCCAGTCCACGCCTGCGCCACTCCAGCAGGCCGAGGAACATCACCCCTCCCGAGTAGGCGGCGGCGAAGCAGATCACGACCAGGGCGACGGCGCTGAAGGCGGGCCAGGTCATCGATTCAGCGTCCCTTCGGAGCCCCGTCCGGCGGGTCCGCCGGTGGAGCAGGGGTCGACGGGTTGAGCGCGCGGCGTGTCGAGCGGAACGCTCCGCCGCCGCAGATGGCGAGGAAGGCGACGATGGCGGCGCTGACCCCGGCGAGGACCACCAGGGAGCCGACGGTCGCGTGGGCCCAGCCGTAGCCGGCGGCTCCCCAGGTGTGGGCGGCCCACCCGATCATGGTGATCCTGAACTGGTTGACGGCGAAGATGCCGCTCGTGGCGGCGAGCAGACCGAAAAGGATCCGGGCCAGTGGAAACCGGCCGGTCAGCGTCAGGACGCCGGCCAGGGCGAGCAGCGCGGCGATGGGCAGTGCGGCGGTGCACTCGGGCGTCACCGTCAGGCCGAAGACCCGCGGGGTGTACAGGCCCAGGAAGATCGTCTCCGTACCGGGCCGCACGCTGACGGTGCTGGACGTGCTGAATCCCACCAGGGGAGCCGCGGTTCCGGCCTCCAGGACCCGGAACCAGGAGTTCTCAAGGGCCAGGGCGAGGCCTGCGGCGAGCAGCACCAGGGACACCGGCGCCCGGAACCCCCGGGCGACGCGGGAGCGCCGTCCGGGGGTTCCGAAGACCGATGGGGCGGACACCATCTCAGTCGTTCCTGGGAGCCGTGCGCCGGCCACGCACCAGTAGCAGGACCAGCAGCAGCAGGCCGAGGACGAGCAGCGACACGGCCGCCATCTGAAGGGGCATCAGGCTGGCACCGGTGGCCGCGAGAGCTCCGCCGACTGCGGGAGGACGGTACATGCGGGTGACTCGCTTTCTGCGGGGAAGCGTGGGATGAGCGGGCTGGCGACCGGGACTGCCTCGACCGGCGGCGGGCCGGCCGCGACAGGGCGATCCGCGAGTGTCGTCGCGAAGGCCACGATCCGGTCGGACGCCCGGCCGTCGCCGTAGGGCGAGGGCAGTTGGGCAAGACGACGGTGCAGCCCGGGATCCTGGAGGAGACGCCGCGCCGTGGCGCCGAGCTGCGGTCCCGGTGGCAGCAAGGTGGCGAACCCCGCAGCCACGGCCTCGGGCCGCTCGGTGCTGTTGCGGACCACGATCAGCGGCTTCTTCAGCACCGTGCACTCCTCCTGGATCCCGCCGGAGTCCGACACCAGCAGGGCGGCGTGCTGCGCAAGGCCGAGGAACGCAGCGTGGTCCACAGGCGGGACCGGATGGAGCGCCCGGAGTTCCCGGACCAGTCCGAACCGCTCGCAGGCGCGCACGGTCCGGGGATGGGCCGGGAAGAGGACCGGGAGGGGAAGGCCGGCGAGTTCCCGGAGGATCCGCCGCAGGCGCCGTGGGTCGTCGGTGTTCTCCGGCCGGTGGATCGTCGCCAGGACGTAGGCGCCGGGCTTCTGTCCGTAGTGCCGCAGCAGGTTCAGCGACACCGCCGGAGCAGGCAGCGACCTGCTGACCGCCTCGACCACCGTGTTACCGGTCAGGTGGATCCGCTCCGGGGCTACGCCCTCGGACCGCAGGTTGTCGGCCGCCTGCTGCGTGGGTGCACAGTGGACGTCGGCGAGGACGCCGACCACCTGTCGGTTGATCTCCTCGGGCATGGCCCGGTCCCGGGACCTGAGCCCCGCCTCGACGTGCACCACGGGGATGCCCTGGTAGTGCGCGGCCTGGGCCCCCGCCGAGGTGGAGTTCGTGTCGCCCTGCACGACCACCGCCCCGGGCCGCTCCTGTTCGAAGCGGCGTGAGAGGTCGCAGATCATGGCTCCGACCTGGTACCCCCGGCTCGCCCCGCCGATCCCGGTGAGCCGGATGTCCGGGGTCGGCAGGCCGATGCCGCGGAAGATGCCCGCCGCCAGTTCCTCGTCGTAGTGCTGTCCGGTGTAGATGACCTGGCAGCGCCCGGCGAGACCCTGGATGACGCCCGCGAGCTTCACGATCTCGGGGCGGGTGCCGAGCACGACCGCGACGGATCTCGGACTGGTCATCGGCACGGCCCTCAGACCGCGGCGTTGCGGCGGCGCCAGAAGACGTACCCGAGGACCGCGGGTACAGCGATGGCCCCGGCAACCCCGGCGACCTCGGCGTTCACCAGCGGGACGCCGGAGTTGCAGGTCGCATTGACCTTGAACTCCTTGGACTTGCGGCCGGCTGAGTCGTCCTCGAAGGCCACGTACATGCCCTGGGGCAGCGCGATCGGTCCGGAGATGTCCTGGCCGTGCGGCGCAGTCGCGGTGAAGGTGGCCGTCCCGGCCGCCACCTGGTTGCCGGGCTGGCCGGCGGTGCCGGTGAACACCGACCAGCTGAGCGCCTGGTTGGCGTCGAAGTCGAATGCGTCGATGTAGAAGCAGCCGACGTTGGGATCGTTGCTGTCCGTGTCGACCGGGGTGGAGGTGTCGTGGATCTGGATGTGGCCGTTGTTGCCCGGAGGAGCGGCCCACGCCGTGACCGGGGCGGCCACGGAGAGCAGCACGGCGGCGGAGCCGGCCAGGGCGGCGTTTCTGACTCTGCGAGTGGTACTGCGTGTCACGCTCGGCGTCACAGGAGCTCCCGATTGAATCGTCGTCGAATCGGCGGGAGACCAACCTGGTCACGGGGCGCCGATGATTTCCTGACGAGCCGTCGCGCATTCCCCGGAACCGCACGAGACGGGGTGGGGAATTTCGGCGAGTCTCGCCATGGGACGACTAGTAGCGGAGGCGGCGCACCGAAGACGGCACCGACGCATCACTGGGGTCCGATGGGGTCCCGGAATTCACTCCGGCGGCTCACCCGTGCAAGGACTCCAGCCGGCCGAAGACCACATACCGGCCGGTGTGCCCGAAACGAGGTGTGCACGTCGTCAACGTGATCAGCCGCTGTGCGGGGTCCGCACCGCGGCCCTGGTCGGGAGCGAGAACCTGGACCGCGCTGGGAGAGACGTTCTGCGTCGCGGTGACCGTGTAGGTGAAGACCCCGCCGCGGGCCGTGACGGTGATCACGTCGCCGGGGTGCACCAGATCCGGCAGATCGGCGAAGGGCTCGAAGCCGGTGATCGACGAGCGGTGCCCGGCGATCGCGAAGTTGCCCACGCCACCGGGGCCCGCCGTACCTGGGTAGTGCGCGAGGCCCTTGCTCAACTCCGCGTCGTCGGTCCCTTCGTAGACGGGGTACGCCCAGGTGCGGCCCAGCGCCGGGATCCGGACGACCGCCACGACGTCCCCCGCCCGCGGGGGCGCCACCGTGTCCGCGCCGCGCGGACGCGCCAACGCTGACGCCAGCCGATCGGTACGCGCCGCCTGGTTCGCATCCGGTGTCGGCGCCGCCCCGACGCGCAGCCATGCCACGTACCCGCCCAGCGTCACGCCTGCGACGATCGAGAGCGCCGCCACCAGGAACAAGAACCTGCGCGTCAGCCTGGACCCACGCCCCATCCGTTCAGCCGCCCTTCCGCGGCCTCCTGTCGCGGTCGCGCCGCCAGGCTAGATCAGGGGCGAATCATCCTCGTCCGGACGTGCCGAGCACGCGCACTCCTGCGCTCACTTCTCGCCCGTTCGGTCCAGCTCGGGGGATCGCGCGTGACGGTTCAGCAGAGGTCGGGCGAGGGCTACGGTGTACTCTGCAGCCGCCCGCCCGTGGCCGGCGCGAGAGGATCCCGGCATGTTCGACAAGCTGCTGCACCACAAGCTCCTGCACGAGGGTCTTGAGGGCCAGGGAGTGATCACCAAGCAGAAGGTCGAGGGCATGAAGGGCGACCGGGCCTACTCCGGCTTCTACCTCGGTATCGAGGGGCACATGAAGTTCGAGGACGGTACCGAGGGCGCGTTCTCGTCCGCGTACCTCGACACCTCGAAGCTCGGTGACCTCGAGGTCGGGACGATCGTCCCGGTCCGCTACAGCGCCGACCACAAGCATGTGGTCCTGGACGTGCTCAAGCTGGAGGCCAAGCACGAGGCCTGGAAGCGGTCGGCGGCCGATTTCGCCGAGCAGCGCCGGCAGCAGGAGATCGCGGCTGCCGACGCCAAGTTGGCCCAGGCGAACAAGCACCGCCACCACGACTGAGGCCGGCCCAGGTCGATGACCTGTCAGACGCAGAGCACGTCGACGCCTCTGGAGGAGAGTTGTTCGACCATCTCTTCGGGCGCGTTCTTGTCGGTGACCAGGACTGAGATCTCGTCGATGGTGCACACCCGGGCGAAGGCGCGGCGGCCGAGTTTGGTGGAGTCGGCGACGATGATGACCTTGTCGGCGTGTTCGGCCATGGCACGGTTGGCGCCGGCTTCGCTCTCGTCGTGGGTGAGGGCGCCGAACCCGGGGTCGATGGCGTCGACGCCGAGGACCGCGTAGTCCAGCGAGAGCCCCGCCATGACCAGCATCGCGAGCGGGCCCGTGAGCTCGAAGGAGCTGGGGCGGGCGACGCCTCCGGTGACGACGGTCTTCACGTGGGGCCGGACCGCGAGTTCGCTCGCGATGTTGATCGCGTTGGTCACCACCGTCAGGGCGGTGCCGTCGGCGTGTTCGGCGAGGTCGGCTCGGGTGGCGAGCTCGCGGGCGACCTCGGAGGTGGTGGTGCCGCCGTTGAGGCCGACGATGGAGCCCGGCGGGATGAGGGCCGCGGCGGCCTTGGCGATGCGGTGCTTCTCGTCCGCCTGGCGGGCGGTCTTGTAGCGGATGGGCAGGTCGTAGGCGACGGCGGCGGCGACAGCGCCGCCGCGGGTGCGGATGAGCAGTTGCTGGGCGGCGAGCTCCTCCAGGTCGCGCCGCACAGTGGCCGGGGAGACGCCGAGTGCCTCGGCTGCCTCCTCCACGCCGATCCTGCCCTGGGCGCCGAGCAGCTCCAGCAGCTGCGACCAGCGCTCGTGTGCCGCCATGACCTACTCCTCCGCGTCGGTTCAGGCCCCCGAGGGTACCGTGCGCAGGCGCAGCTCAGCGGCCCGCGTCGCGTGCGGCGCGGGCCTGGGCGGAGCTGGTGGCGGAGGGTCAGGCGGCGGGCGGGGCGCTGAACGGGGCCGCCCATGTCTGGTTGGTCTGGATGGCGTTCGGTGCGGCGCCGCAGTTGTAGAGGTCGACCGGGGTGCCGGGGGTGGTGGTCGTGCCGTTGTAGACGTCGAGGCAGTTACCGGTGCCGGCGAGCTTGAGATTGCCGTCGCGGTTGTAGGTCCAGGTCTGGTAGCCGGGGGCGGAGCCGCAGGCGGCGATGCCGACCCACTGACCCGTCTGGCCGTTGACGGTTCCGGTGCTGGTGCCGCTCTGCGGGGTCAGGCAGAGGTTGGAGGTGCCGGTCTGGAGCAGCTGGACCGAGCCGTCGGTGTTCATCTGCCACTGCTGGTTGGAGTTGCCGGTGCAGTTGTACACGTCGACGGGGTTGTTGGTGCCGGTCCCGGACCGGTAGTTGTCCAGGCAGAGCGATTCCTTGCTCCAGTCGTTGCGGGAGACGGTGATCTGCCCGCGCGGGGTGAAGGTGGCGCCGCTGGGCGGGGTGATCTTGAGCATGGCGCTGTCGTGGGACCCGATGGAGAGCGCGACGGTTCCGGTCGAGGTGCTGGTGCTGTGGGCCCACAGGTCCCGGACGGTGTAGCTGCCGCCGGAGGCGCTGAAACCGAGGGCGTTCAGGTCGAGGGTGTAGTGGGCAGTGGCGGAGCCCTTGTTGAGAACGACGACGGCGCGGCTGCCGTCGGCCAGCGGCTTGACGACGACATCGATGCCGCTGCTCGCCGCCGGAGTGCCGTCGGCGTTGGTGGCGCCGCCGCTGACGCGGTAGGCACCGGCGCCGAGGGAGTCCTGGTCGACCGCGATGACCTCGCTGTCGCCGAGGATGGCGACGGAGTTCTGCAGGTGGGTGGCCATGGCGGGGTCGGTGGTGGCGAGGGAGGAGATGTAGGAGGGTTCGAACTTGCGGGCGTCGGTGGAGATGACCAGTGGTGCGCCGAGTGCGGAGAACAGCGACATCTGGCTGCGCTCCTCGGGGGTGGTCATCCCGTTGTCGCCGATGAGCAGCATGTCGGCGTCGTTCCAGTTGCCGGGCGAGGTGTAGCGGGCGAGTTCGAGGGTGTTGTCGAAGCTCTGGTAGGCGCCGAAGTTGTAGGAGGACTGGACACCGAGGGCCTGGTTCCAGGGGTCGGTGGCACCGTTGTCCTGGTCGTTGTAGATGTCGGGGCCGACGCGCCAGAGCTGGCCGAGCGGGCGGACCCAGTCCATGGCGGCGAACTTGGCGGAGCCGTTCGCGAGCCCGGCCGGGGCGGAGATGTTGAACATGACGTTCGGGGTGGCGGTGCCCGCGTTGTTGGCGTTGGTAACCGCGGTGCTCAGGTCGTTCGACATGCGGGTGTCGAGCGTCTGCACCGGCTCCTGGTCCCCGCAGTTGTCGTACTTGAGCTCGTCGACGCCCCAGGCGACGAAGGAATTGGCGTCGTTCTGCTCGTAACCCTCGCTGCCGTTGGGGAGGTTGGGTGAGGTGGGGGCCGCGGTGCTGCAGGTGTGCGTGCCGGAGGTCTCGTAGATGCCGAACTTGGCGCCGAGGCCGTGCAGGTAGCTGCCGTAGTTGGTGAGCTCGGAGTCGAATCCGGGCTGCGTCGAGGTGTTGCGGACGTCGGTGGCGCCACCCCAGTTGAGCGCGCCGTGCAGGTAGCCCGAGCTGTTGCGGTACATCCAGCAGTCGTCGACGGTGACGTTCTTGTAGCCGGCGGCGATCAGGCCGGCGTCGGACAGGCCCTTGGCGTTGTCCTCCATGTACTGCTGGAACGAGTAGTTGATCTGAGGTGATCCGTCCAGCGGGGCCTGAGGGGTGCACTGGGCGCGGGCCCAGTTGTTGAAGCCCATCGGCGGGACCGGGGCGATGGCGCCGCCGGGGTTCGCTGCGTCGGAGTAGTTGGCCGCCGACTGGCTGACCCCGTCGTCGGCGCTCGCGGGGGCGGCGGTGAGGGCGGAACCGCCGACGAGTACGGCGGCGCTCAGGAACAGGGGGACGGTGCGGTTGCGGGTGCGCTTGGTCACGGTGGTGCCTTTCTGCACTGGTTGATGATTGAAGATGAGCTAATTCTTCACATTCCAATCACTTTCGATCGGGATGGCTTTGAGAGGCGTTCAGGGCGTTCAGGATCCGCAGCAGCCGCGCCACTTCTTCCGCCGTAGCGGCACGGGCGGGGCCGAGGTAGCGGCGGGTGTCGACGAGGCGCATGTCGGCCGTGAGGGCGTCGCGCACCGCAGTGGTGAAGACGTGGTTGAGGTGGGTGGCGATGTTGACCTTGGTCATGCCGTGCTGGACAGCGGCGGTCAGGTCCTCGTCCGCGACGCCGGAGGAGCCGTGCAGGACCAGCGGCACCGGAACGGCGGCGCGTAGGGCGGCGATGAGGTCGAAGTCGAGTGACGCGTCGCGGGTGAGCATGGCGTGGGAGGTGCCGACGGCCACGGCGAGGGCGTCGACGCCCGTGGCGGCGACGAAAGCCGCGGCCTCGGCGGGGTCGGTTCGCGCGCCGGGGGCGTGCACGCCGTCCTTGCCGCCGACCTCGCCCAGTTCGGCCTCGACCCAACAGCCTGCGGCGTGGCAGCGGGCGACGACGTCCGCGGTGGCGGCGAGGTTGTCCTCGTAGTCCTTGGCGGAGGCGTCGAACATCACCGAGCCGAAGCCGAGGTCCACGGCTTCGCGCACGAGCTCGGTGGAGGTGGCGTGGTCGAGGTGGACCGAGACCGCGACCGTGGCGCGCTCGGCCTCGGCCAGGCTCGCCTTGGCGATCGGGGCGAGGGCCCCGTGGTAGCGGGCGGCATTCTCGCTGATCTGCAGGACGACGGGCGCGCCGGCCTGCTCGGCGCCGGCGATGATCGCCTGGGCGTGTTCGAGCTGGATGACGTTGAACGCACCGACGCCGTGTCCCGCCCGTGCGGCGGTGGCGACGATCGCGCCGGTTCCGGTCAGGGGCATGGGTTCTCTCCTTCTGCCATGTCGGTGAGGGCTTCGACGCGCACGCGGGTGAGCAGTCGGGCGTACATCTGCGGGTCGAAGCTTCCGGCGAGGGGCGCCGCGACGGCGGCGGCGGACAGGGCGACGGCTTCGGTGAGCCGGGTGGGCCAGGGCTCCCGGTTGACGAGGCCGAGGGTCAGCGCGGCGACGGCCGCGTCACCCGCTCCCGTCGGATTGCCGCGCACGGGCGCGGGCGGCCGGGCCCGCCAGGCGCCGCGGTCGGTCAGGGCGAGCAGGCCGTCAGGGCCGAGCGAAGCGACGACGGCGCGGGCTCCGGCGGTCCGCAGCCGCGCGGCCGCGGTGATCGGATCGCTCTCGCCGGTACTGGAGGCGAGTTCGTCCACGTTGGGTTTGACGAGGTCGGGATGCTCGGGCAGGGCGGCGAGCAGCGGCTCGCCCTCGGTGTCCAGGACGGCGGGGACGCCGTGCGCGCGGGCCAGTCGGATCAGCTGGGAGTAGGAGTCGGCGGGGAGGCCGCGCGGCAGGCTGCCGGAGAGCACCACGGCGGACACGCCGGCCAGCAGTCCGTCGAAGCGTGTCAGAAAGCAGGCCCACTCGGTCGCCGTGACGACCGGGCCGGGTTCGAGCAGGATCGTGGTGGCACCCGCCTGCTCGTCGACGATCGCGACGGTGCGGCGGGTCTCCCCGGTGATCGGCACGAGTTCGTCGGCGATGCCGGCCTCGGCGAGGTCGAGGCGCAGGGCCTGGCCACTGCGTCCGCCCACGAGTCCGGTGGTGACGGTGGGATGCCCGAGGCCGTGGAGTACCCGGGCGACGTTGACGCCCTTGCCGCCCGCGCGCTCGGCGACGGCGGTGACGCGGTTGCTGGCACCGGGGCGCAGCCGGTCCAGGCGGTGCGTCAGATCCAGGGCGGCGTTGAGAGTGACGGTCAGGATCACCGTTCCTCCCCGCGCGGCCGTAGGCCCTGGCCGGGGACCGCGTAGAGCTGGGGCGCGGCACCAGGCCGGCGCGCCCCCCGGCGCGCCTGCCACAGGTCGAGCGCCAGCAGGCCCGCGCCGAGGCTTCCGGCCCGGTGGCCGAGGGCGGCCGGGACGACTTCGGGGAGCGTCTGGAAGGTGAGCCGGGCGGCCAAGGCCGTGCGGAGCGGGCCGAACAGGGAACGGCCTGCCCGGGCGAGTCCACCGCCGAGGACCACGCGCCGCGGGTCGAGCAGGGTGACGGTGGCGGCGAGGCCGTCGGCGAGCGCGTCGACGGCGTCGTGCCAGACCCCCATCGCGGCCTGGTCGTCCGCCTCCGCACGCCGGGCCACCTCCTCGGCCGTCACCCGCTCACCGGTGGCCCGGTGGTAGCGGCGGGCGACGGCGGAGGCGGACGCGAGGGTCTCCAGGCAGCCGAGGTTGCCGCAGCCGCAGGGCTCCCCGTCGGAGCGCACCACCAGGTGGCCCAGCTCTCCCGCGCCCCCGTGACCGCCGAGCAGGGTCCTGCCGTCCAACACGATGGCCGCGGCGATCCCGGTGCCGACCGGGACGAAGAGGAAGGAGCGGCAGCCCCGGCCTGCGCCCAGCCGGGCCTCGGCGAGACCGCCGGCGCGGACGTCGTGGCCGAGCGCGACGGGGATGGCGAGTTCCTCCTCCACCCAGCGCTGGATCGGTACCTCGCGCCAGCCGAGGTTCGCGGCGAAGGTGCAGATCCCGGCGCCTTCGTCGACGACGCCGGGGACGGCGACGCCTGCGGCGACCGGCCGGTGACGCTCGGTCAGGGTCGCGGCGAGGGCGAGGATGTTCTCGACCACCGCGTCGGGGCCGCGTTCGGCACCGGTCGCGGCGTCGGCGGTGTCCACCACGGTGCCGTCGGTCGCCATGACGGCGGCCTTGATGTGGGTGCCGCCCACGTCCAGGGCGAGCACGACCTGGTCGGCGGATCCGTCCCCGGGCGTGGTCATGACCCGGCCAGGACGATCGAGCGGGTCAGATTGCGGGGCCGGTCCGGGTCCAGGCCCCGGGCCTCGGCCAGGGCGACCGCGAGCCGCTGGGCGCGCACCAGGTCCGCGAGCGGGTCCAGGTCCGAGGTCACGACCGTCGCACCGGTGGTGACGACCTGGTCGAGCAGTCCGGCCGGGGGCTCGCCGAAGAACCAGACGACTCCGCCGCGTCCGGAGATGCTGATCGGTCCGTGGCGGTACTCCATCGCGGGGTAGGACTCGGTCCAGGCTCCGGCGGCCTCGCGGAGCTTGAGGGCGGCCTCGTTGGCCGGGCCGACGGTCCAGTCGGTGCCGAGGAAGGTGAACTGGCCTGCGGCGAGCACCTCCTGAGGGAGGTCCTGGACCAGGGCCCGCTCGGCCTGTTCGGGCAGGCCGGCCGGGGTCAGGCCGAGCCCGCTGCGCAGCAGCACCAGAGTGGTGGTGGCGAAGCGGGTCTGCACGACCGACTTCTCGTCGGCGAAGGACAGGTCGACCACGGTGTCGGCGGCAGCGGCCACGGGTGTCTCCGGGTCGCCGGTGAGGGCGGTGGTGGGGATGCCCGCTGCGCGGGCGCGGGCCAGCGCGTCGAGGACCTCGGTGGTGGTGCCGGAGCGGGTGATCGCGACGAGCCGGTCGTAGCGGCGCGTGGAGCGGTACCCGGACGCGGCGAAGGGATCGGTCTCGCCCAGCCCGGCGCTCTCGCGCAACGCCGCGTAGGCCTGGGCGATGTAGAGGGACGTACCGCAGCCGACCACGGCCACCCGTTCGCCTGCCTGCGGCAGCCCGGCCGGGGCCAGTTGCATGGCGCGGCGCCAGCATGCGGGCTGGCTGGCGATCTCCTCGGCGACGTGGGTCATGGTCAGGGTCCTTTCGGTGGATGTGCTGAGTTGCGGGGTGGTCACTCGCCGGCCTGGTCCACGGCGTTCTGGACGCTGTCCAGGCCCCGCTGCGGGTCCCTGATGATCTGGCCCATGCGGGACCTGAGCATCCGGTCGGCGGCGCTCCAAGCCGGGAGGTCGGCGGGCACGAACTGGGCGTTCGGCAGGGCGTCGAGAAAGGGCACGAGAGCGGGCTCGTCGTCGTGCACCTGGTCCCAGGCGTTCTGGGTGACAGGCAGCAGGCCGTATTCCTCGTCGAACTTCACCTGCCACTGCCGCTGGTAGACGAAGTCGAGGAAGGCTCCGATCTGCCGGTCGTGGCCGCCGGGGTTGAAGGCGGAGATCCAGTCGGCGACCCCGAGAGTCTGCGGCGTCTGCCCTGCTTGCGCGGTCGGCAGCGGCGCCCAGGTGACGTCCAGGTGGTGGTTGGTGATGTCGGCGAGCTGGATGGGCATCCCGTTGAGCATGCCGACCTTGCCCGCCGCGAACTGTGCGTACAGGGCGGTGCGGTCCACCGATGCGGGGTTCTGCTCGGTGAGCCCCTGGTCCGTCCATGTGCTCAGCTGGGTCAGGGTGGCGACGTTCGCAGGTGAGTCGATGGTCCATCTGCCAGTGGCATTGGCGTATCCGCCACCGTTGTTGATCGCCCACATGAACGCCTCGTCCTGTGCCTCCTCAGGCCCCAGGGGCAGGCCGAGTGGGACCGCAACACCGGCGGCCTTCATCCGCCGTGCCGCCTGTTCGACGTCCGCCCAGCTCTTGGGGGCAACGGCCTTCCCGTCCTTGGTCGGCAGGCCTGCCTGCCGCCACAGCGCGTTGTTGATGAGGAACGCGCGGGTCGACGCGACGAACGGGATGCCGTACTCGACGATGCCCTGCTCGCCCGCCATGGTCAGTCCCGGGAGCAACTCCGCCGCGGTGACGCCACCGGTGACCTGGTCGGCCGGATACAGGAGCTTCTGCTGGGCCCAGGAGCCGAAGCCGGGGCCCTCGACGATGTCCGGGCACTGCCCGGCCTGGATCATCGCGGCGAGCTTGGCGTCGATGTCGGTCCAACTGAAGGTCTGGACTTTGACGTTGATGTTCGGGTGCACCTGCTCGAAGGCGGCGATCAGGCTGTTCCAGTAGGCGCGGCTCGGGTTGTGGCCGTCCGAGCCGTAGTCGGCCGCGACGAGGGTGATCGTGGCGCCGGGAATGCCGTCCTGTCCGCCGATCAGGCCGCAGCCGGTCAGCACGAGCAGGCCGGCCAGGGCCGGTGCCGCCGCATCCAGGAGACGTCTTCTCATGGCCCCTACTTCACCGAGCCGGCGGTGAGGCCGGAGACGACATGGCGTTCGATGCTTGCGAAGAGGACGACGACGGGGATGATCGCGACGAGAGAGGCCGCGAACATGTAGTTCCACTGCGGGTGGTAGGCGCCGATCATGGAGTCGATGCCGACCGTGAGCGGTTGCCTGGACGGGGTGTTGATCAGGATCAGGCCCATGACGAACTCGTTCCAGGCCGTGATGAACGTGAAGATCACGCAGGTGACCACGCCGGGCAGGGCCAGCGGCAGGGTCACCTTGAGCAGGGCCCCGACCCGGCTGGTGCCGTCGATCATCGCGGCCTCCTCCAACTCCGCCGGAATGGAGGAGATGTAGGCGGACAGGATCCACACGGCGAAGGCCAGGTTGAAGGCGGCGTTCGCGACGATCAGGGTGAGATCGGAGTCCATCATCCCGAGCGAGGTGAACTCCCGTGCCAGACCCACCTGCAGGGCCGTGGGCTGGAACATCTGGGTGACCAGCACCAGCAGCAGGAACACCTTGCGGCCCCGGAACCGGATCCGGGCGGTGTAGTACGCGGCCGGCAGGGCGACGAGCAGGGTGAGCAGCGTCGCACCGACGGCGACGAGCAGGGAGACCTGCAGGTTCTGGCCGATGGTGGTCTGCGACCATACGTCCAGGAAGTTGTTCCAGGCGAAGTGGTGTGGCAGGTAGGAGTTGTCGCGCAGCTCGTTCGCCGGGCGCACGGCCGTGAGGACCATCTCCAGGTAGGGCGCGAGGAAGAACGCCGCCAGCAGCCAGGCCAGCGCGGTGATGAGGGACTTCTTGACGACGGGCAGTCTGAGCAAGGTCATGGTCAGCTCTCCTCGTTCCAGCGGCTGACCCTGAGGAAGAGCAGCACCATGACGATCACGACGGCGAAGTTGACGACCGACATCGCCGCGGACTCCCCCACGTCGGTCTGGCCGAGGATGTACATGAACACCGTGGAGGTCGAGGTGTCGGTGTTCGGGCCGCCCTGGGTCATGCCCCAGATGACGGGGAAGGAGTTGAACACGTTGATCAGGTTGATCACGAGGGCGACCAGGAACGACGGCCGCAGCAGTGGCAGCGTGATCCTGAAGTAGGTCTGCCAGGTGCTCGCCCCGTCCACCCGCGCCGCCTCGTACACCTCCGCGGGCACGGACTGCAGGCCGGCGAGCAGCGTGTAGGTGGTGAACGGCAGCGACACGAAAACCGCCACGAAGACCAGCCACGGCTTGGCGTGTGCGGCGTCACCCGTCCAGTTCTGCGCCGACGGGATGAGCCCGAGATCGAGCATCAGCCGGTTGAGCATGCCGGCGACCTCGTCCAGCATCCAGCGGAACCCGATCGAGGTGACGATCACCGACGCGGCCCACGGGATGATCAGAGCCCAGCGGGTGACCCTGCGTCCGGGGAAGTTCTGGTTGTAGAGCTGGGCCAGGGCCAGCGAGATCACCATGGTGAAGCCGACCACCAGGACGGTCCACAGCACCGTCCACAGCATCACCGAGCCGAGCCGCGGGTCGTCGAAGAGCTTCGTGTAGCGGCCGACGCCGTTGAAGCCGAAGTCGATGCCGAGACCGTTGATCCGGTGGGTGGAGGTGATCACCATTTCGGCCACCGGCCAGACCACGACCAGCAGGATCAGCACGATGCTCGGGCCGATCCAGGGCAGGGGCCCGAGCCGGGCCAGGCTGTTACGTCCACCGGCCGCGGTGGGTCTCGGGGCGCTGGCGGCCTTGGCGCCGCGCCGTGGTGGCAGGGGTGGCGTCGGCACGGGTTCTGCGGAAGTCGTCTGTTGGGACACGAGCACGTTCTCCTGCTGGTCGGGCGACGGACGGCCGGGCGCGGCGGGACGGATGGACAGGGCCCGTCCCGCCGCGTCCTGCTACTGGCCGGCCTGGGTGGCGGCGGTCTGCAGGGTGGTCAGCACGCCCTGCGGGTCCTTGAGCGCGCCACCGATCTGCACCTTCACCTGGGCGTTGACGGTGTCCCAGGCCGGGTTGGAGACCGGCACGAACCGGGCGGCGGGCAGCGCCTTGAGGAACGGCACCAGCGCCGGGACGTCCTTGCTGACCTGGGTGACGGCGTCCTGCGTGACGGGGAGCAGGTCGTACTCCTCGTCGAACTTCACCTGCCACTGCTTCTGGAACGCGAAGTCCAGGAACGCCTTGACCTGGGAGGCGTGGCCACCCGCCTTGAAGCCGTAGATCCAGTCGCCGACGCCGAGGGTCTGCGGGGTCTGCCCTGTCTGTGCGGTCGGCAGCGGGGCCCAGGTGACGTCCAGGTTGCTCTTCTGGACGTCCTGCAACTGGATCGGCATCCCGTTGAGCATGCCGACCTTGCCGGACGCGAAGTCCGCGTACAGGTCGGTGCGCTTGACCGACCCCGGGTCCTTCTCGGTCAGGCCCTCGTTCACCCACGTGCCGAGCTGCTTGAAGGTGGCGATGTTCGCGGGCGAGTTGATGGCCCACTTGCCGCTCGCGTCGACGTAGCCGCCGCCGTTGTTCATCTCCCACATGAAGGACTCGGCCTGCGCCTCCTCGGAGCCCAGCGGCAGCCCGAGCGGCACCTCCACGCCGGCTGCCTTGAGCGCCTTGGCGTCGGACTCGACATCCGCCCAAGTCTTGGGCGCCACAGCCTGGTTGCCGTTCATCGGCAGCTTGGCCTTCTGCCACAGCGCGTTGTTGATCAGGAACGCGCGGGAGGAGGAGACGAACGGGATGCCGTAGGCGGCTCCGCCCTGGTCGCCGGCCTTCGCCAGCGAGGGGATCAGGTTCGCCTGCACGGCGGGGTCGAGCACCTGGTCGGCGGTGTAGAGCAGGCCGCTCTGCGCGAAGCTCGCGTAACCCGGACCCTCCACGACGTCCGGGTACTGCTTGTTCTGCACCATGGTCGACAGCTTGGTGCTGATGTCGTTCCAGTTGATGACCTGGACATCGACCTTGATCTTCGGGTTGGCCTGCTCGAACGCGCCGATGACGCCGTCCCAGTAGGCCTGGCTCGGGTTCTGGCCGTTGGACCCGTAGTCCGCCGCCACGAGCTTGATGGTCGTGACCCCGTCGCCGGAAGCACTCCCGCCGCCGCTGCTGTCACTGCCACAGGCCGTCAGCGCGAGGGCGGCGCCGGCCGCCAGCACGGACGCATTCAGAAGACGCCGATTCATTGCCTACTCCTTCGGCCGGGGCCGACGCTCGGTCCAGCCCGGATGCTCTAAACGGTTTGAGGGTTACCGCCGAGGCGTTCGTGACCGCGGGTGAGGCGACTGGACGACCACTGGTGAAGCCCGCTCTGCGCGGGCGCCTCGGTGCTTGGCGTGGCACCGATGCTAGGTCGCTGCATGCGCGATGCCTAGAGACTCATGCTTGATTTTGCATAACTTCTTCGTTATCTAGTCATCTTCGCGCAAGATCATCGGAGCTTCGAGCATCATCGCGCATGCCAAGGGCGGGAGGCGGGTGCCTCCGGAGGCGTCTTCGACCGTGCCAAGCTCGCGAGCCGCCCTGCAATAAGGGCGCAGAAAAGTAGGGATACGCAGGAATCGCGACCCGCCTCGGTCACTTCCGCCCGCAGCGGCGTGCACAACTGCCGGGCGGCGGGCGTCAGGCCGGGCGATCACCCTGCGCCACGTCGCCCCGTTCCGCCTTCCGGTCCAGCGCATCGAGGAGAACGTCGCGCAGTCGGCCGATGTCGGCCGCGATGTCGGTGGCCGCGGGGTCGAGCAGCCACTGCACCTGGAGGCCGTCCGTGGCGGCGATCAGCATGCGGGCCGCCCACTCGGCATCGATCCCTCCGGCCGGAGCCGGGCGCTCGGCCACGGGAGGCCGGTCCTCGATCGCACGGCGGAAGCGCTCGCGCAGCCCTTGGTAGCGGTCGACGAAGAAGTCGTGGGCGGGGTGGTCGGCTTCGGCGCCCGCGGCGGCCAGGTCGACGAAGAGCTTCACCAGTCCGGGGGTCTCGGCGTTGGCGGCCAACATGTCAGTGCGCCAGAGTGCGGCCTCCTCGCCGTAGGCCTCGGCAGCGGCCGCGTCGCGATCCTCCAGCACCGCCGTGAGCAGTGCCTCCCGGGTGCCGAAGTGGTGCACGACCCCGGTGTGGCTCAGGCCTGCCCGGTCGGCGATGTCCTTGATCGACACTCCGCGGCTCCCGGCCTCGGCATAGGCGGCGAGGGCCGCGTCGAGGATCACCCTCCGCCTCTCGGCGGTCTTGGCGTAAGGGCCACGGGGCCGACCGGTGCTCACCCTCAGCACTCTAGCCCGGGGGGCCAGGAATCGGAAACAGACAGTCTCACTGTTTTCGAGTTACTCTGGGCGAAAGGCGGCGCCACCCCCGAGCCGCCCCGACCCGGAAAGGGCCGCGATGTTCTCCTCCGCCCCCGGTCTGCCACTCCCCCACGACTTCCTGTTCGGCGCCTCCAGCTCGGCGCACGCCACCGAAGGCGGCAACACCAACAGCGACTGGTGGCACCGCGAACACCACGCCGCCACGACCGGGGCAGGGCCGGCCGAGCCCAGCGGGGACGCGGCGGACAGCTACCACCGCTGGCGCGTCGACATAGGCCTGCTCGCCGACCTCGGATTCACCGACTACCGCTTCGGTGTCGAGTGGGCCCGGATCGAGCCCGCCCCGGGTCACTTCTCCAGGGCGGCACTCGACCACTACCGCCGGATGGTCGACGGCGCCAACGAGGAGGGGGTGCGCCCGATGGTGGTGCTCAACCACCTCACCGTCCCGCGCTGGTTCGCCGAGCGAGGCGGCTGGACCGCCCCGGACGCCGCCGACCGCTTCGCTCGCTACGCCGGGGCCGCCGCCTGCGTCGTCCGCTCCGACGTCCGGCATGTGTGCACCATCAGCGAGCCGAACGTGACCGCCGTCCTCGGCACTCTGGCCCGACCCGGCCCCGGCCTCGCCTACGGCGGCGGCCTGCCGCTGCCGGACCCGCGGGTCACCGACACACTCGTCCAGGCACACCGCAGGGCCACACAGGCGATCAAGTACGTCGCACCCCACGTCCAGATCGGCTGGTCGGTGGCCAACCAGGTCTGCCAGGCCGCGCCCGGCGCCGAGGGCGTCGCCGACGCCTACCGCCGCGCCCGCGAGGACGTCTTCCTCGAAGCCGCGCGCGGCGACGACTGGACCGGCGTCCAGGCGCACACCCGCGCCCAGATCGGTCCCCACGGCCCACTGCCCCTGCCGGTGTCCGCCGAACGCACGCTCACCGGCTGGGAGTTCTACCCGCAGGCCCTCGGGGAGGCGCTGCGCCACACCGCGCAGGTGGTCGGTGACGTCCCGCTGATCGTCACCGAGCACGGCATCGCCACCGACGACGACAGCCGCCGCACCGCCTACACCGCGGCCGGCCTCGACGACCTCGCCCGAGCCCTGGCCGACGGCCTCGATGTCCGCGGTTACCTGCACCGCAGTGCGCTGGACGGCTACGAGTGGGGGTCCTACCGGCCCACGTTCGGGCTGATCGCCGTCGACCGCGCCACCCACCTGCGCGTCCCCAAACCGTCGGCGCACTGGCTCGGCCGCATCGCCGGCAGCCGCACCCTCCCCTACGCGCCACCGCGACATCGGGACCGTCCTGGACCGTCCACCACCGTCGTCATCTCCCCACGCGCGGACAGTTCACGCCCCCACAGGGAGCCCGCAGCGCCCGGCTGTTCGCCCACGCCGCCGGTAGGCTGACCCACCTCGCCTGGGGCCGGCTCGTCTCAGCCCTGGAACACCTGCAGTTCGGAGAGTTGTCCGGCGGGCCAGCCGGCGTTGGCGGTGAAGGTGGCACTCGCCGTGTTGCCGGTCACGGGGTTGAAGGTGTAGCCCCGCGAGGGCACGAGGGTCGTGTAGTTGACACCGTCTTGCTCTGTGTGAACGGACCGCCGGTCGTGATCGAGGCGATCGAGGCCGGGGCGGTGCCGGTTGGTGATGGTCACCGTCTGCGCTGCGCTGGTCTGGACGGAGGTGACGTTGCCGAACGCCAGCGCGGACGGCGATGCCTTACGTACGCCGGGCTGTGCCGGGGCCGGGAAGGTCGTCAGAGCGGGTGTGGTGCCCCAACCGGTGTCACCGCTGCCGCGATCGAACGCGTACGGGTGCGGCCGCGTGACCCGCGGCCGCACCGCTGCCGGGCGAGCTAGTGGGTCGTGCTCGGGTACGGCGGGTAGACCGGCGCCGGCCAGGGGCCGCACTGCGTGGGGGTGATCCCGGAGTTGCCGCCCTCATCGGTGACGATGAAGTGCCCGATGTCGCAGCTGTAGCTGGGGGCCTTGCCCTGGTTGGCCTGGGCGACTCCGGTGGCGGTGACGTTCTTGACGGTCACTGAGGCGCCGGTCTGGTCCTGGAGAGCGAAGGTACCGGTGCCGCTGATGGTCACGGTGTCGAGGTTGACTCCGTTGACGGTGCCTTGGATCCATTGGATCGCTTCGTAGGGGCTCTGCTCGATCAGGGCGTTGCTGACGTCGAGCGGCCCGGCGATGGTGGCCTGCTGGGCGTCGAACCACAGGGCGCCGACGCCGAACTTCCAGTTCGGGTCGAGGTCGCCGTCCCGCAGCAGCGTGTTGTTCGAGATCGTGTAGAGGCCCACCGGGGTCGACTTGAACCGCTGGCCGATGTGGATGCCGCCGCCCTGGGTGATGCCGGTGTCCTCGACGAGGTTCCCGGTGATCGTGTTGTGGTCGCCGCCGTAGCCGGCGATGCCGTTCGCCAACTGCTGCACTTGCACGGTGTTGTTCGAGATCGTGTCCTGGGAGTCCGCGCCGATACCGGCGTCCGCCCACAGGGCGAGTCCGTCGTCGCCGGTGTTGCGGATGTTGCTGTTGGTGATCGTCGAGCCGGTGACGCCGCCGTGGAGGTTGATGCCGTCGGCGGTGGTGTCGCGGATCCGCATACCGCTGAACGTCAGGTTCGTCATGGGGCCGTCCATCCAGGCGCCGACCTTCATGTGCTCGACCCAGATGTTGCTCACGGTCGAGTTGCTCATCGCGCCGCCGATGCCGTTGACCTGGCAACTGTCGCACCGCTGTTGGACGTTGCCGGAGATCGCGAAGTTCGACAGGTGAACCTTGGTGCTCGGGTTCGGTGCCGCGTTGCCGTAGAGTCCCGGCGCCGTGCCCTTGATCGTCGAGTACCACATGCCGGCGCCCTCGACGGTGACGTCGTTCACGCTGAGGTGGCCCGGGATGTCGTACGTCCCGGGCGGGATCCACACGGTGCCGCCCGGACCCGCCGCGGCGATCGCGGCGTTGAACGCGCCGGTGGCGTCGGCGGCGCCGGTCGGGTCGGCGCCCTTGCTGGTCACACTGACCGAGCCGGCCGGTTGGGCGAGCGGCGCGGCCACGTTCTCGAAGTCGGCCAGGTCGATCGTGTACGAGGAAGCGGTGTCCTCCGAGTCGACCTGCAGCTTGAAGGTCGTGCCCGCCGGATAGGTCGTGGGCAGCAGCCGGTGGACCTCGTCGTAGAAGTGGTGCGGGTTGCCGCTGCTCGGGGTGTTGGTGAACGGGTAGATGCCGTAGTACCAGCTGTACGCGTTGGTGAGCGTGAAGTCGGCCTGCTTGGCCCCGTTGACGTAGAGCGACAGCGGCGCGGTGTAGACGGCGCCGGTCGACGAGTCCGGGATGCTGTAGCGGAAGTCCATCGAGTTCGTGGCCACCGGCGTGGTGAACGTGACGTACTTGCCGGTGCCCTGCAACGTCACCGCCTTGCGGCCGGAGGCCTCGTCGGCCGGCTGACCCTGCGTGAAACTCGGACCGATGACGGTTCCGTTGGTGGGCTCGTGCTCCGCCTCGACCTCGGCGTAGGGCAGGCTCGCGCCGGTGCCGCCCGTGGCGGACGCGGCAGAGACGACCCTGGGCGTCACCGCGTGTGCCGCCGTCGCACCGAGCAACGCCGGCAGACCGGCTGAAGCGGAGACGAAGGCGACAACCAGGGCAGCGAAACGCCGGGGACGATGGAGCGAGGTGGCTGGGAAGGGGGACCGCGGGGCGGTCATGCATCCTCCTCGGGCTCGGGTGGGTGGTCCGGTATCGGACGGTCGCAGGGCACATAGTTGCCCAGGCCACAGAGCAGAGCAAGATGCGGAACTGTCAATGAAAAATTTGAGCACAGTACCGAAAGCACGTGATGAACTCTCGGCGGAAGCCGAGCGTCATGGCCGTGGAGCCGCGGAGACCCTGGCCGCAAGGAGATCCATCAGCACCCGGGCCGCCGGACTGGTCGCTTCCGGAACCGGCAGGAGCGCCGCGGCCTCGTAGGCCACACCGCCGTTGCCCTGCAGGGTCAGCGCAGCGAGGCGGGGGCGCTTGGACGCGAAGTGTCGCGGCACGACGGCGACGCCGAGCCCTTCGTCCACCAGGTCGAGCAGGCCGTGGACGTCGTTGACCTCCAGGGCGACAGTTCGCCGCATCCCCACGTCTGCGAAGACCGCGTCCGTGACGCGCCGCGGACCCCAGTCCGGATGGAAGTCGACGAACACCTCTCCGTCGAGGTCCGCGGGCACCGGATCCGTCCCCGCCTGCGCCAGCCGATGGTCGGGATGGCACAGCACGATCATCGGTTGGCTGCTCAGCGGTACCGCGCGCAGCTGGTCCGGTTCTCCTTGGGTGCGGTAGCCGAGGGCCACGTCGAGGCGGCCCGCCGCCACCGCGGTCGTCAGCGCGGCCGAGCCGGACTGCCGCAGGCGTATCTCCACCTGCGGGCAGCGTTGCCGGAACCGCGCCAGCAGCCCCGCGAGGTGGATGCCGGGGATGCACTGTTCCGCGCCCAGCGTCAGGGTGCCGCGCAACACGCCCTGCACGGCGGCGACGGCCTCGCGCGCCGCGCGCTCCTGCGCGAGGATCCGCTCGGCCTCGACGAGCAGTGCCCGGCCGGCTTCGGTGAGTCGCACGCCCCTGGTCGAGCGCACGAACAGCGCGGCCTGCAGCTCGCGTTCCAGCGCGCGGATGGACGCCGAGAGCCCCGACTGGGAGATCGTGAGCCGCTCTGCCGCCCGCGTGAAATGCCGTTCTTCGGCGACCGAAACGAAGTGATGAAGCTGGCGCATCTCCATGACCGAGAAGCGTAACTACTGAATCCGATCGCTTTCTCCTGTTGGACTAGACCTCTCGCGATGCGACAGGGTGAGTGACCACCCCGGGAGCCCTGTCCGTCCACCCGTGCTTGGAGTCGCGTTGTACCTCGCCCACCCCGACCGCTACCAGGGCATGACCTACCGGCGTGTGGGACGCAGTGGCCTGCACCTGCCCGCCATCTCGCTCGGCCTGTGGCAGAACTTCGGCCCCAGCCGCCCGGCCGAGACGCAGCGGGCGATCCTGCGCCGCGCGTTCGACCTCGGCATCACCCACTTCGACCTCGCCGACAACTACGGGCCGCCCGGCGGGGCCGCCGAAACCGCGCTCGGCGAGGCGCTCAGGGCGGACTTCACGCACCACCGCGACGAACTGGTGATCTCCACGAAGGCCGGATACCGGATGTGGCCCGGCCCGTACGGGGAGTGGGGATCGCGCAAGCACGTTCTGTCCTCGCTCGGCCAGTGCCTGGGCCGGCTGGGCGTGGACTACGTCGACATCTTCTACTCGCACCGCTACGACCCCGACACGCCGTTGGCGGAGACCATGGGCGCACTGCACAGCGCGGTGCAGCAGGGCAAGGCGCTGTACGTCGGCGTCTCCAACTACCCGCCGGAGCAGACCCGCGAAGCCGCTCGCATCCTCGACGAGCTGGGCACGCCGCTGCTGATCCACCAGCCCAAGTACTCGATGGTGGACCGCGGCCCGCAGGAGGGCGGCCTGCTCGACACCCTCGACGAGCTCGGGGTCGGGTCCATCGTCTTCTCCCCGCTGGAGCAGGGTCTGCTGACCGACCGCTACCTCGACGGTGTCCCGCACGGCTCCCGGGCCGCCGACCAGGGCTCGCCGCTGCACAGTGACCGGCTCACCGAGGAGCTGGTGTCGACGCTGCGCGACCTGAACGACATCGCCAAGTCGCGTGGTCAGAGCCTGGCCCAGATGGCACTCGCCTGGGTCCTGCGCGGCGGCCGGGTCACCTCCGCCCTGGTGGGCGCGAGCAGCCCGGAGCAGTTGGAGGACAACGTCGCCGCCGTCCGCAACCTCGACTTCGACCCGGACGAGCTGACCCGGATCGACGCCCTGATCCACGCCTGATCCAGCCTTCCCACCCCCACCCGAGAGAGGCCACGGACCATGTTCACGCGACCGAGAAGGGCCCGCGCGTCCGCGCCCCGGCACCGAGCGCGGAAGTTCCTGATACCGGTTCCGGCGGCACTGTTCGCCGGCCTCCTCGTGGTCGGGGCCGCACTCGCCGCCCCGCTCCTCGGGGCGAACGCCGCGACCACGACCCCCACCTCGACCCACGCGAACGCGACGACCGCGGCAAGCAGCACGCTGTGGTCCACCCAGCTCAAGTGGGACGACAACGGCACCGCGTGGTCCGCGGCGAGCTTCGCCGCGCTCAAGGCCAAGGGGCTGACCCAGGCCGAGATCGACATGTCCTGGAACACCGTCGAGCCCGCCCAGAACACCTTCAACTACACCGAGCTGGACCAGGAGATCGCCAACGCGAACGCCGCCGGCATCCACCTGGTCCTGATCTTCTGGTACTCCGGCTGGAACGGCAGCCCTGCCTCCTGGGTCACCAGCCACGAGACCACCGCCTCCGGCGCCCAGAGCGCCACCCCCGTCTGGTGGGACCCCACCGACGAACCCGCCTACCTCACCTACGTCACCGACACCGTCAAACACGTTGCCGGCGAGGCCGGATACGGCGGCAGCATCCTCGACTACGGCCGACTCGACTCCGTCTGGGACAGCACCGTCAGCGGCCAGGTCGACGGCTGGGCCCAGGCCGACGTCAACGAGTTCCACAACGTCTACCTGCCCCAGACGTACACCAGCATCGGCGCGTTCAACAGCGCCAACAAGACCTCCTACACCACGTTCGCGCAGGTCCCCGCCGCCACACCCGGACAGCCGCTGGCGAGCGTCTACCAGCTCTTCCGTGAGTGGAGCGTCCAGCAGGTCTACGGGCAGCTGACCGCCGACGTGCGCGCGGTCTCCGCGTCGACGCCGCTCTACTACTACTTCGGCGGCCACGTCGGAAACTTCGCGAACTACGAGAACGTCCCCGAGGTGTTCTTCGCGCTCGCCAAGAAGTACGGCGTGACCGTCATCCAGGACTGCTCGGAGTCCACCGGCATCGACCTGCTCTTCGCCGCCCTCGGCCGCGCCTACGGCGTGAACGTCGCCACCGAGTGGACGGCGCCGAGCGACAGCACGCAGCTGGCCGCGCAGGCGGTGCAGTGGATCGGCAACTACCCGATGATGCTGCCCGAGGGCGGCGGCACCGACTTCTTCATCCACGACGGCACCCAGAAGGACACCGTCGCCTACCCCATCTACACCGCCTGGCTGGCGAACCTCAAGGGCCTGTCCGGGTCCTACCCGCAGCAGCCCGTCGCGGTCTACCTCGACGACTCCCTCGCCTACGGCAACACCTCCGGCGGTGCCCTGGGCGCGCCCGAGAACAGCATCGCCTCCCTCTGGGACGGCTACCAGGCCGGGTTCTCCGTCGTCACCAGCGAGGAGGTCGACACCGGCGTCGTCAAGCTCTCCCAGTACCAGGCGGTCCTGCCGATCAACGGCGTCGACGGAAACCTGACGGCGTACAAGAACGGCGGAGGCCACCTGCTGACGGCCTCCTCGCAGCTGTCCGGCTACGCCCCGGCCTACGCCACGCTGGCGAGCAGCGGCGTCCTGCAGATCGTCCCGGTCGTCGACGCCGCGAAGACCGGCGCACAGCTGACGCTCGCGGACATCAGCTCCTCCACCGCCTACAGCGGCGCGGTCACCGTCCACCCGGCCGGTCTCGGGCTGGCCTCCGGCACCTACCACCTCGTCGACGCGACCGGTAAGGCGATGGCTCAGGAGGCGGTCTCCGGCGGCATCTGCGCCTCGGCGAACGTGGCGGCGGCCTCGCTCGCCGAGTGGTCGGTGGTGGCCGGGGCCGCACCCGCGGGTACCCCCACGCCCGCGGGCTGCGGCACCGGCACCCCGCCCTCGTGCGGCGCGCTGACCGCGAACCAGCAGCTGGCCGCCGGTGCGTCGGTCGCCTCCTGCAACGGCACCTACCGCCTCACCCTGCAGAGCGACGGCAACCTGGTGCTGTACAAGAGCGGCACCGCGCTGTGGTCCTCGGGCACCACCAACTCCGGCGCGACCCACGCCACGATGCAGGGTGACGGCAACCTGGTGCTCGCCACGAGCGCGGGCACGGCCGTCTGGTCGACGAAGACCGCCGGGAACACCGGCGCCTACCTCGACGTGCAGAACGACGGCAACACCGTGCTCTACAGCGCGGCCGGGGCCTCGCTCTGGTCCACCGGCACCGCTGGGAAGTAAGGCCGGTCAGCGGACCGGCTCAGCCCTTGACCGCGCCGGTCAGCCCGTTGACGAAGGAGCGCTGCAGGAAGACGAAGAGCAGCACCACCGGGATCACGATGATCAGCGAGGCGGCCATCAGCGTGTTCTGCTGCGGGTTCGCCGAGGAGCTGAGGTCCTGCAGTCCGAGCGGCAGGGTGTAGGTGGCCGGGTCGCCGAGCGAGACCCGCGCCAGCACGAACTCGTTCCAGGTGGGGATCGCGGTCAGCAGGGCCAGGGTGACCAGGGCCGGGCGCACCGCGGGGAGGTACACCGAGACGAAGGTGCGCGCCTCCCCCGCTCCGTCCATCCGGGCGGCCTCGCGCAGTTCGCGCGGGACCGCCCGGAAGGCGTTGGTCAGCAGCATCACGGCGAGCGGCGCGGTGGCGTTGATGCCGGGCAGGATCAGCCCGGTGCGGGTGCCCAGCAGGCCCAGCCTGTTCTGCAGGATCACCAGCGGCAGCAGCATGGTGATGCCGGGGACGAACAGCAGGGCCACGAAGCAGCCGTAGAGGAGCCGCCGCCCGGGGAAGCGCAGCGCGCCGAAGGAGTAGCCGGCCAGTGAGTAGACCGCCAGCGCGCCGACGGTGGTGGCCACGGTGACGGCCAGGCTGTTGCCGAAGTAGCGCAGGAAGTGCAGCTGCGTCCAGGTCTGCGCGAGCGTGCCCAGGGTGGGGTGGCGGGGTATCAGGTGGCCGCCGCCGAGCATCTCCTTGGTGCCCTGCAGGGCACCGGAGACCATCCACAGGAACGGGTACGCGCTGACCAGCCCGTACAGTCCGAGCAGCAGATGCACCACGACGCGTCTGGTCATGCGCGGCTGCGCAAGGCTCGGACGTTGACGGCGGACAGCAGCAAGGCGACGACGAAGAGCAGCCATCCGAGCGCACTGGCAAGACCGAGCGTGGGCCGGAACTGGTTGGCGAAGGACAGGTCGTACGCCTCCAGACCGAGCACCGTGGTGTGCCCGCCCGGTCCGCCGTTCGTCATCACCAGGAAGAGCTGGAAGCCCTGCAGCGCGTCGCGCATGCCGAGCATCACCACGGCCGCGGTGATCGGCCGCAGCATCGGCCACACCACGGCGGTCATCGTGCGCGCCCCGCCCGCGCCGTCGACGGCGGCGGCGTCCAGCACCGAGGTGTCCAGGGCCTGCAGCGCGGTCAGGTAGAGCAGGGTGGCCACCGGGACCGCCGACCAGGCCGTGACGACGATCAGGGTGGGCAGAGCGGTGGCGGGGTTGCCGAGGAAGCCCTGCGGTTGGGCGAGCGAGCCGAGCCCCAGGTGCCGCAGCAGGAAGTTGACGGAGCCGTCCGGCGCAAGGGCGTAGGTCCAGGCGTAGTAGACGGCGATGCCGGCAGTGACGTACGGCAGGAAGAAGACCGTGCGGTAGAGGGCGCGCAGTCGGCCGATCCGGTTCAGCAGGACGGCGAGCGGGAGGCCCATGACGACGGCGAACGCGGGTGCGGCGACCATCACCACCCCGGTGCGCAACGCCGCCGACCGGACGGCGGGCGCGAGAACGGGGTCCCGGTAGAGCAGGTCGAGGTAGTTGCCGAGGCCGACCCAGGTCCAGTGGCGGCTGAAGCCGTTCCAGCGGGCGAAACTGAGCGTGAGTCCGTAGCCGATCGTGTAGACGCCCATCACCAGGAAGAGGGCGACAGCCGGCAGCACGAAGGCGTAGCCGGTCAGCGCCTCGCGGACGCGGCGGGCTGTCGGGGCGGGCAGGGCCATGGCACGGTCACCTCACTTCCAGTCGTCGGTGGTCAGCGTGCCGAGCTGCCGGGCGGCGGCCGCGGCGGTCGACTCCCGCAGCGGGGAGAGCCGCACCAGGACGTCGCCCAGCTGCTCGTCGTCCTCGGCCGGGGGCTTGAAGGTGGTGTCGTTCGGCGTGTAGGTGTCAGGGCCGGGTGGGCCGAAGGCCTGCTCCAACGCGGCGGCCTGGGGGCCGACCACGTTCGCGGTGGCGGCGCCCAGATCGGTGGCGGGCAGGTCGAGCGAGGCGCGGGCGAAGGCGGCGGCCTGCTGCGGGGACGTCAGGAAGCGGATCCAGGCCAGCGCGGCGGCCTTGTGCGGGCTGCTGGTGGTGACGGTGAGGCCCGTCAGCGCGATCGGCGCGAGCCTGAGGGTACGGGCCGCTCCGCCGGCGGGTGCCGGGACGGGGAAGGCCACGACCTGGTCCGCCCGCATGCCGTCCTGTCGCACGGAAGCGAGAGTGAAGGTGCCGCCGAGGTCGAAGGCGGCCTTGCCTTGGGCGAAAGCGCGGTCCGCGTCGTCGATGCCGAGCGACTGGGTGCCGGGCTGCCAGTAGGGGGTGATCTGGTCGTAGAGCCGAAGCACCGCCTGCCCGTCCGGTCCGGCCCAGTCGGTGTCCGGGTTCTTGCCGAAGAGCGCGTGGTAGCGCTGGGCGCCGAGGTCCGCGTAGGCGAGGGGCTCCAGCAGCCACTGGAATGCGGTGGAGCTGGTCCGCAGCCCGACCGTCAGTCCGCCGTGTCGTGGGTCGTGCCGGTGGACGGCGGCCAGCCAGGCGACGAACTGCTGCCAGGTGGTGGGCGGGTGGGCCGGGTCGAGCCCGGCGGCGGTCAGCTGCGCGCGGTCGGCGTAGACGATGCCGAAGGTGCCTGCGGTGAGCGGCACGCTGAAAAGCTGGCCGACGCGCACGCCGGGGTCGGTGGCCTGGGGCGCGAGGGAGGCCTGCTGAACAGCCGGGGTGATCCGGCCCGCCTCGGCGGTGCCGGGCAGGAAGGCGGCGAGCTGGGCGGAAGTGAAGTCCTTGGACAGGTCGTCGGCGATCTGCGCGCCGCCCAAGGTCCGGTCCTCGCCGCCCGCGTGCACCTCGATCACGTCGGCCAGCTGCCCGGTGGCGGCGGCACTCTCCAGTTTGCTGCTGAACGCGTCGTCCGGGGTGTACGCGGTGATCGTCACGGTGACGCCGGTCTGTCGCCTGAACGCGGCGGCGGCCTGTTCGAGCGCGGCCACATGGGTCTGCTTGAACGTCCACATGGTGAGGGTGTCCGCCGGCTCCACCCGGGTGCGTCCGGGGGCGAGCGAGCCCGTGCCGCAGCCCGTGGCGGCGAACGCGGTCGCGAGAGCGAGCGCGAGGGCCGCGAGCCGGGTCGGGCGGGGGCGGTGCATCCGGTCGGTTCTCCGCACATGGGTGAGCTGCTGCCGAGGCCAAGGTGATCGCGACCCTAAGAGGCGAAGATTCAGCAGGTCAAGGATGTGCGGACCGTGAGCGGGGGCTGTGGGAGAACGATGAGGGCTGCCGAGTGCTCGGCAGCCCTCGTCCTCGTCCCAGCCGGTCGTCCCGGTCCCTACTCCTCCGCGGCCACCGCCGCGGCGGGCGCGTTGCCCACCCCGGCCGAGCCGGTCGCCGCGCCGCCGGCGACGCCCTCGACCAAGTGGCGCTGCAGGACGGCGAAGACGACCAGGATCGGTGCGGCGACGATCACCGTCGCCGCGGCGATCAGCGGCCACTGCGTGGTGTGCTCGCCGAAAAAGCCGTACAGACCCCGGGTGACCGGCCACAGGGTGGAGTCGCTGAGCATGATCAGCGGCAGGATCAGGTTGTTCCAGGAGGCCACGAAACCGAAGATGGCGAAGGTGGCCAGGGCCGGCTTCATCTGCGGCAGGATGATGGTGAAGACGAAGCGGAAGTAGCCACAGCCGTCCATCGCCGCCGCCTCGTCCAACTCCCGTGGGATGGTCTTGATGTAGCCCACGAAGAAGAAGAACCCGGCGCCGGTCAGCGAGGTCAGGATCAGGTAGCCGACCTGGTTGTCGTACAGCCCCAGCTTCTGCGCCTCACCGAACAGCGGGATCAGACCGGCGGGCAGGAACCCGGAGAAGACGAAGAAGCCGTAGAGCAGGTTGGAACGGCGGAACCAGCCCCGGGAGATGGGGAAGGCCAGGAACACGCCGAGGATCAGCGTGAGGACGTCCGGGACCACCGCGTAAAGCAGCGAGTTGACCATCTCGGTGCCGAAGTCGCCCTGGCTCCACGCCGCGCTGAAGTTGCTCAGCGTCCACGGGTGCGGCAGTCCGGTCGGGTCCTTGAGGAACGACGGGTAGGTCTTGAACGCCTGCAGCAGCAGGTAGACCAGCGGCAGCGCGAACAGGCCCGCCGAGACGGCGAAGCAGAGCAACTGGACGCCGCTCAGCCGCAGCCCGCGGATCAACCACCGCCGCCGGGCTGCCCGTTGGGCATCGGTCCGCACGGGGGTGTCCCGTAGCAGTCGTGCGGTCTGCGTCGTGGTCACAGCGACACCTCCCGTCGCCGCAGCGCCCACAGCAGCACGCCGCCGATCACCGCGGTCAGCACGAACTGGACCATCGCCAGCATGGAGCCGAGGCCGAGGTCGGGGTTGACCCCGAAGGCCGTGTTGAACATGAACATCCCCAGCGTCTGGGTGTGGTACTGGCCCTGGGTGAGCACCAGGATCAGGGCATACTCGCCCAGGCTGCCCATCACCGTCAGAAAGACGTTGACGGTGGTGGAGGGGGCCAGCAGCGGCCAGGTGATCTTCCAGAAGCGCCGGATCGCCCCGGCGCCGTCCAGCGAGGCGGCCTCGTAGACCTCCGGCGGGATGCGCCGCAGGCCGGCGATGTAGACCAGCATCGTGTAGCCGGAGAACATCCAGACGTTGACCAGGACGATCAGCCAGATCGCCAGGTTGGAGTCGCCGAGGAAGGAGCTGTAGCCGCCGATCACCGAGTGGTAGACGGCCTCGGCCGGGCCGCTGCTCGGGTCGAGCAGCAGCGAGAAGAGGACGCCGACGATGGTGACCGAGAAGACCTGCGGCATGAAGATCAGCGCTCGGTACAGGCCGTAGCCGAAGCGCCGGCGCTGCAGCAGCAGCGCCAGGCCCAGCCCGAGGCCGATCTGCAGCACCGTCACCCCGCCCACGTACTCGAGCGTGGTGACGACGGCCTGGGAGAGCTGCGAGTAGTTGCTGGTGAACATGTCCCGGTAGTTGCACAGCCCGCAGAAGGTCATCGGCGTGCCGGGCAGCCCCGAGTAGGTGGTGAAGGAGTAGTAGACGGTGGCCAGCGAGGGGTAGAGCCCGAAGACCAGCCAGCCGAGGCTGGGGACCGCGACGGAGAGCCAGGGGATCCAGCGCCTGGTCCGCCGGGTGCCGAAGGGGCAGGTGGTGGACGACGACACAGATGCTCCTAACCCTTGACGGCGGCCGTGTAGGCGCTCGCCGACTTGTCGAGCGCGGCGGCCAGCGGCTCGGTGCCGAAGGGCAGGGTGTCGGTGAGCGTCGGCCCGCCCGCCGGGTTGCCGTTGCCGGCGGACGGCGGCAGCCAGGGCAGGGTGGTGCCGATGAAGCCCTGGGCGGCGTGGGTGGTCAGCCAGTCCGTCCACTTCAGGCTGGGGGTGGGCACGGCCGGCTCGGTGGAGACGGAGCCGGTGGCCTTGATCCAGGCGGCGTAGTTGCTCTGCTGGGTGAAGAAGTCCAGGTACTCCAGGGCCAGCTTCCGGTGCTTGGCCCAGGTGGGCACCGCCCAGGTCAGGTCCGGGGCCAGGTCGGCCCGGTTCCAGGCAGCGTTGTCTGCGCCGGGGACGGCGAAGAAGCCGAAGTTGAGCGAGGGGTTGGCCTGGGCGATGGTGTTGCCGTCGAAGGAGCCGTCCACGAAGAAGGGGAAGTCGTCGGCCTTGGTCGCCCACACGCCGGAGGCGGTCGCGGCGGGGACGCCGCCCGCGTTGGGCTCGATGTACGACATCACCTCCTCGTAGCGCTTGGCGGCCTCCTGGTAGACCGGGCTGTTCCAGTTCTGCTGGCCGTTCCAGAACTGCTGGTCGCGCTGCATCCAGACGTTCACAGCCGAGGAGGCGGGCTGGTCCTGCATCAGCAGCTGGTTGTAGATGCCGAACCAGATGATGGACTGGTAGCCGTCCTTGCCGGCCACGAAGACCGGGCTGACGCCCTTGGACTTGAGGGTCTTCAGGTCGCCGATGAACTCGTCGAAGGTGGTGGGTACCGCGAGGCCGTACTTGGCCAGCAGGTCCTTCTTGTAGAACAGGCCGGTGTTGTTGACGTACTCGGCGGTGGTCACGCCGTAGACGCCACCCTGGTAGCCCATGGTGAACTTCTGCGTGGCCGGGTCGAAGCGCTGCATGAACGGCTGCGAACTGAGGTCCAGGAACTGCTTGTTGGCCACCAGGGCGGCCGTGCCGCTCGGCTGGATCTTCGTCGCGGCCGACGGGTACTTGGTCGGGCTCTGCGCGAACTGGGCCAGCACGTCCACGTCCTTGGAGGCCAGCAGCGAGCTCTGCAGCGCCGGCCAGGCGCCCGCGGTGGTGGGTGCGGTCTGCAGCTTGATCGTGACGCCGGGGTGGGCCTTCTCGAAAGCGGTGTCGATGGCCTGGGTCGCCTGGACGGCGGCGGGGTTCGTCCACATGGCGACCACAAGGGTGTCCGAGGACGAGCCCGCGCTGCCGCTCCCGCAGGCGGTGAGGCCGGCGGCAAGGGGAAGACAGGCTGCGACCGCCGCGAGCGGGCGGCGATGACGAAGGATTCTGGCCATGACGGCTCCTCAGGCAGAAGGGGAGGTCACGGCCGACGGCGCGGCGCGATGGGCGTCGCCATCGCGGTCCTGGAGTGCCCGAAGTCTCCGTTCCACGTTGCGGGCAGGTCAACCCTTGATGACGGGCAAAGACTTCTCTGACAGCCAAGACCGTTAACCTGGCCCGACCGAACTTACGTCACCGCAGGTCGGCGCGGACCACACGCGGAATTCGGGGGCAGGTCTTGTCGAACGTAACACTCTTGGAGTTACGTACCCCTCACGCGCTGACGGCGCCCTGGAGAGCACGTCAACCAACCGCCCCTCGGACCCCGGGAAAGGGGAGACGATGCCGCGCACGGTTCGACGCGGAGCGATACCACTGCTCTGCTGCGCCCTCGCCACCACCGTGTTCGCCACCACCACGGCGCACGCCAGCCCGACACCCGCACCGGACCCACAGAGCAAGAAGCACGACGGCGGCAGCCCGTCGACCTACTGGGCCACCCAGTTCCAGTTCGACAACAACGGCACGCCCTGGACCACCGCGACCTTCGCGGAGCTCAAGGCCAAGGGCGTCGACCGCGCCGAGATCAACATGCCCTGGTCCAAGATCGAGCCCAGCCGCGGCACCTTCGACTTCTCCGAGCTGGACCAGGAGCTCGCCGCCGCGGCCGCCGAGGGCGTGAAGCTCGTCCCGATCTTCTGGTCCTCCGGCTGGCGCGGCAGCCCGGCGAGCTGGATCACCGACTTCGAGGTGACCAACACCGGCGCCAAGGGCGTCGCGCCCGCCTGGTGGGACCTGACCCAGCAGCAGGACTACTTCACCTACGTCACCACCACCCTGACGCACATCGCGCACAGCACGGGCTTCGGCGGCGCGTTCATGGACTACGGCCACACCGACGCGCAGTGGCTCGAGAGCTCGGGCTCGGGCGGCTGGGCGCCCGCCGACATCGCCTACTTCCGCGCGAGCTGGCTCCCGGCCACCTACGGCACGATCGCGGCGTTCAACGCCAAGAACGGCACGACGTACACCTCATTCGCGCAGGTGCCGGCCGCCGTCCCCGGCGCACCGCTGGCCGGCGTCTACCAGGCGTTCCGCGAGTGGAGCGTGCAGGACACCTACGACCGGCTCACCGCCGCCGCCCGCCGGATCACCTCCGCGCCGCTCTACTACTACTTCGGCGGGCACATCTCCAACGCGCCCCAGCTGGGCAACCTCCCCGACGTCTTCTTCTCTCTGGCGCGCAAGTACGGCGTCACCGTGGTCGAGGACGCGGCCAACTCCAACGGCCTGAGCCTGCTCTTCGGCAGCCTGGGCCGTGCCTACCGCGTCCCGGTCGCCCAGGAGTGGACGGTGACGGCCGACGACTCGCTGCTGCCGGCGGAGGCCTCGCTCTGGCTCTCCGACTACGCGATGACCCTGCCCACCGGCGGCGGTGAGGACTTCTTCATCCACGACGGCACCAGCAAGGACGTGGTCGGCTTCCCCATCTTCACCTCCTGGCTGCCGGTGCTCCAGAAGCTGTCCGGCTCCTACCCGACGCAGCCGGTGGCCGTGTACATCGACTACTCCCAGGCGCGCGGCAACACCGGCGGCGGCACCCTGAGCGGCGTGGAGAACAGCATCGGCGCGCTCTGGGCCGGCCACCAGGCCGGGTTCTCCGTGGTCACCAGCGAGGAGATCGCGAACCACGCGGACAGCCTGGCCCACTACCGCGCCGTGCTGCCGATGAACGGCGTCGACGCGAACCTGGCGGCCTACCAGAAGAACGGCGGGACGCTGCTGACCAGCCCCGCGCAGTTCGACCAGGCTGTGCCCGCCTACGCCGACCTGACCAGCCAGCACGCGCTGCAGGTCGTCCCCGCGACGGCCGCCGACCACCGCAGCGCCTCGCTCACCGTGGGCGAGGTCAACGCCTCCTTCGGCTACACCGGGTCGGTGACGCTCCATCCGAACGGGCTGAACCTCGCCCCCGGCAGCTACCACGTGGTCGACGCGCTCAGCGGCCAGGTGCCCGCGCAGGCGCTGCTCGCCGACGGCAGCGTCTGCGTGCCCGTCACCATGGGCCCGGCGCGGCTCGACCAGTGGTCGCTGCTGCCCGGCGCCGCACCGGCCGGCACCCCCGTCCCGGCCACCTGCCCGGTTACGGCGGGCGGCGCGACGAGCATCTCCGCCACGGCCGGTCAGACCGGCGGCGGCGTGAAGGTCCTCAGCGTCGGCTCCACCGGCCTGGGCGCCGACGGCAACCTCACCCTGGTCACGCAGGGCGGCCGCGCCGCCTACCAGACCTGGACGAGCGCGCAGAGCGGCGTGGGCCCGGCCAACCTCTACCTGCAGCTCGACCCGTCCAGCCAGGTGGCGAAGGCCTCGACGGTGACGGTGGACGTCACCTACTGGTCGGTGGCCGGACAGGGCTTCCAGGTGCAGTACGACGCACCCGGCAACGCCTACCTCGGCGGACCGACCGTGGCCGGCAGCGGCACCGGCAGTTGGCAGACCGCGACCGTCACGCTGACGGGCGCGCAGTTCAACGAGCTGCAGAACCTCTCCGCCGACCTGCGGCTCTCCGTCACCGATCCCAGCCAACCGCTCTATGTCAGCAACGTGACCCTGTCCGCCGGCTGACCCAGGGCCACCCGCACCGCCACCACCGTTCGAAGGGACCGCCCCACCGTGCACCACCTCCACTCCGACGCCCCCGCCACCGGCACCGTGCCGCCCGCCGACGGACGCGAGACGCTGCGGCGGTGGGCCGAGGGGGGCGGTCCCCTGGCGATCCGCGCCTCGATCGTGCTGCTCGCCGCCCAGGGGCTCTCCCCCAGCGACATCTCCCGGCAGCTCGGTGTCTCGCGGCAGACGGTCACGACCTGGAGACAGCGGTACGCCGCCGAGGGCGTCGAGGGGCTGCGGGACCGGGCCCGCGCCGGGCGGCCGGTGGAGATCGACGAGGCGGAGATCGTCGTCGGCATCCTGACGGCCCCCGCCGACGACCGGAGCTCGCGGCTGCTGGCCCGTCGGCTCGGCTGCTCGCACACCGTCATCGCGGAGACCCGCCGCCGCTGGAACCTGACCGGCAGTCACCTGGGCCTGCCCGCGATCCCGCTGCACCCCGCCCTGCCGCCGGCCGACCTGTGGACGGTGGGCCTGCATCTCGATCCGCAGTGCACCCTGCTGGTGCTGGCCGGGCGCAGCGGCCCGCCGATGCCGCCCGCGCCAGGACGGCGGGCCGACTCCTACGCGCTGTCCACCGTCAGCTCCGCCATGACGGACGCGGTGACGGTCGCGGCGCAGCTCGTGGCGGAGGTGCCCGCGCAGGGCCCGGCGCCGGAGCGCGGCGGCGCCGCCGGGTTCCTGGACTCGGTGCGGCGCGTCCATCCGCATCCGGACCTGCACATCGTCGTCCTGCGTGCGGCGTCCGGCGCGGACGACGTCACCGAACTGGGCCGGGCGCGCGGCATCTCGGTGCACCACATCCCCCGACACACGACCGAGGTCTCGTTCCTGCGCGCCGTGCTCGCCCTCGACGCCACGCGGCACCCGGAGTCCTCGACGCGGGTCCTGCTCGACCTCGCGGCGGCCCTCGCCGGGTACACCGAGAGCGGCGGGCTCTCCCGGGTCCAGTGGGTGCGCGAGCCGCTGCCGACAACGGCCGACACCCGGCTTCCGACGCCGCCCCCCGGAACGGGCCCCGCGGCCGGCGGCGGGGCCAACCACATCGACCTCGGCTCGTTCAACGAGTGCGTGGTGATCGAGACGGTCCGGCTGGCGGGCACGGTCACCCGCGGCGAGATCGCCGAACGCACCCGGCTGACCCAGCAGTCCGTCTCCCGGATCGCCCGCTCGCTGATCCAGCGCGGGCTGCTGGTCGAGGAGCGGCCACGCCACTCGTCGATCGGCAAGCCCAGCAGCCCCGTCCGGCTGCGCGACGGGGCGGCGCACGCGCTCGGCATCCACATCGACCCGAACGTGCTGACGGCCGTACTGGTCGACCTCTCCGGCCGGATCGTGGCCCGCCACGCGGAGCCGATCACGGCCGATCCGCGCCCCGGCGTGGTCGTGGGCCAGATCGCCGCCCTGGGCGAGACGGTGCTCGCGCAGGCCGGGCCCGGGCGCTGGGAGGACGGCTTCCTCGGGATCGGCGTGGCGACTCCGGGCCCGGTGGACACCGTCTCCGGGACGGTGCTGGACCCGCCGCTGATGTCGGCCCTGCGCGACGTCCCGCTGCGCACCCTGCTGGAGCGGCGCTTCTCCTGTCCGATCGTGATCGAGAAGGACTGCTCCGCGGCGGCAGTCGGCGAGCGCTGGATCGGGCGGGAGAGCCGCGCCTGCGACTTCGTCTACCTCTACCTCGGGACGGGCGTCGGCTCCGGGCTGTTCCTGAACGGCGACCTCTACCGCGGACTGACCGCCAACGCCGGCGAGTTCGGCCAGCTCTGCGCGGTGACCCTGGGCCGCTTCGACCCCGACGGGCGGCCGGAGATCCTCCCGGAGTGCAACCCCGGGAGCTACTCCGGCCAGGAGCCCTCCCGTGTGGTGGGGCGCCAGCGGACGCGGCTGACGGTCCCCCAGGCGGCGCGGGCCATCGGCAAGGGCGTGCTGTCCGTGATCGACCTGCTCGACCTCGGCCTGGTCGTCATCGGCGGCCCGTTCTTCACCGGGGACGTGGCCGACGTCTACCTCAATGAGATCGAGCACGCGGTCAACGCCTACCCGACCGCGCGGCGGCTGCGCCGCGTCCGCGTCGAACGCTCCGTCAACAGCAGTGAGGCGGTGGCGGTCGGCGCCGCCTCGACCATCTTCCACTCGACCTTCACGCCGCGGCTCCGCCGCAACCCCTGAGCGGAGCGGGCTCGCGGGGCTACTTCAGCAGCAGCGCGCCCGGCTGCGCCGACAGGGCGCCGTCCAGCACCAGCGACGCGGCCCCGACCGCGGCGACGTTCTCTCCCAAGGTGGTCGAGACGACCGCGGTCGAGTGCGTCGCCTTGACGAAGGGGCTGCTCGCGACCATCGGCTCCACCGTACGCAGCACCCGCTCGCCCAGCACCTCCCAGACGGGACCTCCGAAGACCACCGTGTCGACGTCCAGCAGCGTCGCCGCCGCGCACACGCCCCGGCCGATCCGGACCGACAGCCGCTCCAGGACGCCGTCGGCGGACGCGTCCCCCGAGGCGGACAGCTCCGCGAGGCGCCGCAGCCCGCGCTGCGCGTCCGCCGGGTTGACCACCGTGTACTCGGCGCCCAGCACGCCGAGGGCGACCGCCTCCTCCACCAGCGTCCGGGTGGAGCAGGCCGCGCCGAGGCCGCCGATCTCCCCCGCGTTGCCCGAAGTCCCGCGCAGCACTGTGTCGTCGACCACCAGGCCCATGCCGGTGCCGGTGCCGAAGTAGAAGAAGAGCAGGTTCCGGCTGGCGGTCGCGGCGCCCGTCCAGCGTTCCGCCACCACCGCCGCCGTCACGTCCTTGTCCAGCACCGCCGGCAGGCCGGTGGCCTCGCTCAGCCGGTCACGCAGCGGGTAACGGCCCCAGCCGGGCAGCTCCGGGGGGTCCACCACCCAGCCGGCGGCGGCGTCGATCGGGCCGGGCGCGGCGATGCCCAGGCCCAACACCCGGTCGCGGTCGGCGACCGAGCCGTCCAGCAGCGCGGACACGGAGGCGGCCATGTCGGCGGCGATCTTGTCGGTGTCGCCGCCGCTCGGCGTGCTCTGGCTGCGCTGGGCCACGACCGTGCCCAACAGGTCCACCACGACGCAGGTGATGACAGCCGGATCGAGATGCACGCCGACGGCGTAGAGGGAGTCCGGCACGACCTCCAGCAGCGTGCGGGGCTTGCCGCTGCCACTGCTCTGCCGACCGGACTCGCGGATCAGGCCCTGGTCGAGCAGCCGACGGGTGATGTTGGAGACGGTCTGCGGCGACAGGCCGGTGGCCTTGGCCAGCTCCACCCGGCTCAGGCCGGACGGCTGGCGCCGGATCGCGTCCAGGACCACGGACTCGTTGAAGTCCCCCACCCGCGGCAGATTGGTCCCGCGCCGGATCGGCGACTGCGCGTCGGAACCCGCCCTCATGCTCGTCAACCTGCGCCTCTTCGCCTCCGTGGACTGCCGTCCGCCCGCTGGCATGGTATGCCACGGACCCGCGGCGGAAGACGGCGCGGACCCGTCCCCCGTACCAGAACGCGTCCGGCTCACCCCGGCTCGCCGCCGTCGGCGGCCTCCGCACCTTCGGGCTGCGCCGGGCGCAGGCGCAGCGTCAGGATCTGGAAGGGCCGCAGCCGCAGGCGGAGCGCGTCGGCGCCGTCCGGCAGGACGGCCGGGCGCGGTTCGGCCGCGCCGGGCGTGCCCGGCGCGGGCTGGGGCCACGGCTGCTCCAGCAGGTCGCAGTCCCAGGCGGCGGCGAGCGGGAAGCCGGCGGTCAGGCGGGCCAGGGCCGTGCCGCCGCCCGCCTCGTAGAGGCGCACCACCACGTCGCCGCTGCGGTCGTCGGCCAGCTTGACCGACTCCACCACGACCGCGTCGTTGTCGAGCGCGACCAGCGGAGCGGCCGCCACGGCGGCGGGGCGCAGCGGCAGGGACAGCGCGTAGCCACCGGCGACGGCCTGACCGACCCCGGCTCCCGGGGCGAAGGCGTAGCTGAACCGGTGATGGCCGCGGTCGGCCTGCGGGTCGGGGCTGTGCGGGGCGCGCAGCAGCGAGAGCCGCACGGTGGTCGTGGTGCCGCCGTCCGCACGGGTGTCGCGGCGCAGGTCGTGGCCGTAGGTGGAGTCGGTGAGCAGCACGGCTCCCCAGCCGTGTTCGCCGACGTGGATCCAGCGGTGGGCCCACAGTTCGAACCGGGCGGCGTCCCAGCTGGTGTTCTCGTGGGTGGGACGGCGCACGTGGCCGAACTGGATCTCGGCGCTCTCGTGCTCGGCGTGGACGTCGATCGGCCAGGCCGCCTTGAGCACGGTGTCGCGCTCCTGCCAGTCGACCTCGTTCCGGACCGTCAACCACCCACTCTCTGCCGCGAGTTCGAGGTGCTGGATGAGGCGGGAGGCGCCGTGGGCGCGCTCGACGCGAACGGAGGCCAGCAGCGGTCCCTCGTCGACGAGGGTGACGCTCTCGGCGTGGTCGAGGTCGCGGACGGTGTCGCGGTAGTAGGAGTCGAGGTTCCAGGCCGACCAGAGGTTCGGGTCGTCGGGGTGGATCTGGAGCAGGTTGCCCGCCGTGCCAGGTGCGACGGCCTCGCGGTCGGCGGCGTGGTCATAGGCGGAGGTCACCAGGCCGCGGTGGTCGACGACGACGCGGAGCCTGCCGTTGTCCAGGACGTAGCCGCCGTCCTGCGCGCGGGCGGTGACCGGGCTCGCCGGAATCGAAGCGGTGCCGGAGCCGAGGGCGGGCGTCTCGGCCAGGACGGCGGTCCTGCCGTCCGCGAGCAGTTGGCCGCCGGCCACCGCCTGGCCCGGATGGAGGAAGGCGACCTCGCGGCGTGGCAGCGGCCCGCTGTTCAGGAACCCCGGACCGCCCGGCAGCTGCGCCACCGCGTCGGCGACGATCTCCTCCAGCTCCCCGTGGATCTCCCCGTACTCGCGCTCGGCCTGCTGGTGCACCCAGGCGATGGACGAGCCGGGCAGGATGTCGTGGAACTGGTTGAGCAGCACCCGCTGCCACAGGCGTTCAAGCCGCTCGTAGGGGTAGGCGGCGCCGGCACGGACGGCCGCGGTCGCGGCCCACAGCTCAGCCTCGCGCAGCAGCGCCTCGGCGCGGCGGTTGCCGCGCTTGGTGCGGGCCTGGCTGGTGTAGGTGCCGCGGTGGTTCTCCAGGTACAGCTCCCCCCGCCAGACCGGGAGCCGCTCGTGCTCGGCCGCCGCCGCGGCGAAGAAGGCGTCCGGCGACTCGACCACCACGCGGGGCGAGCCCTCCAGGTCCCGCAGACGGCGGGCCTTCTCCAGCATCGAGGGGGTGGGCCCGCCACCGCCGTCACCGTGGCCGAACGGCGCGAGCGACCGCGAGGCCACCCCCTTCTCGGCGAAGTTACGTTCGGCGTGGGCGAGTTCGGCGCCGGTCAGTTCTGCGTTGTAGCTGTCGACGGGCGGGAAGTGGGTGAAGACGCGGGAGCCGTCGATGCCCTCCCAGGCGAAGGTGTGGTGCGGCAGCCGGTTGGTCTCGTTCCAGGAGAGCTTCTGGGTGAGGAACCAGCGTGCCCCGGCGAGTCTGGCCAGTTGCGGGTAGGCGGCGGTGTAGCCGAAGGAGTCGGGCAGCCAGACGCCGGGCTGGTCGATACCGAACTCCTCGGTGAAGAAGCGGCGGCCATACACCAGTTGGCGGGCCAACGCCTCCCCGCCCGGCAGGTTGCCGTCGGCCTCGACCCACATGCCGCCGACGGGCGCCCAGGTGCCCGCGGCGACGGCCTTGCGGATGCGCGCGAAGACCTCCGGGTGCTGCTCTTTCATCCACGCGTACTGCTGCGCCGAGGAACAGGCGAAGACGAGTTCCGGATACTCCTGGGCGAGGGTGGTGATGTTGGTGAAGGTGCGGGCGCACTTGCGCACGGTCTCGCGCACCGGCCACAGCCAGGCGGAGTCGATGTGGGCGTGCCCGACCGCCGCGACGGTGTGCGCGGAGGCGTGCGCGGGCTGGGCGAGCACTTGCGCCAGCCGGGCGCGGGCGGCCGCGGCGGTGCCGGGGACGTCGCCAGGATCGACGGCGTCGGCGGCGCGGCGCAGCGCGTGCAGGATCTCGTGGCGCCGGGTGGAGTGCTCGGGCAGTTCGTGCATCAGCTCGTCGAGCACCTCGACGTCGTGGATCAGCTGCCAGACCTCCTCCTCCCGCACGGCGATCTCGGCCTGGCCGAGGCGGTAGAGGTGCTCGGTGCCGGCCGTCTCGCGCGAGCCGTAGTGGGTGTTGCGGCCGGCGCTGCCCACGATCCAGGGGTTGGCGGCGAGTTCCACCAGCAGCTCGACGTCCTCGCCCGCGGTGGCGGAGCAGCTGAGCAGCACGCTGCGGTGGTAGGGGTGCAGGCCCTGCATCGGTGAGCCGTTGGCGTCGTGGATCAGGCCCTCGGCCTGGCCGCCGGGGCCGCGGCTGAGGTCGAAGCCGAGGTCGAAGACGGCCTCGACACGGCGGCCCGCCCACTCCTCGGGGATCCGCGCCCGCGCCCGCAGCCAGGTCGTCGACCAGGGGCCGCCCCAGCTGGAGCCGAGCGCGAAGGGCTGGTAGTCGGCCGTCAACGCCTCGGCGACGGGCACGGGTTCCCCCTCGACCTGCCAGGCGCTCAGCGTCAGCGGGCGGGGGTGGCTGTGGAGGGCGGGGCGGATCACCCGGTCCAGCAGCTTGCGGATCCGGGTCTCGATGATCCGGCGGTCGTCATGCACGGGGGAGGTCCTTCCAGGGGTCCTGCGCGGGGGCCGGATCGGCGTCGGGGGCGGGCAGACGGAAGCCGTCGCGCGTGCCGTCGGGCCAGAGGACGTCCACCAGCAGGTCGGCGCCCTCGGCTCGGGTGGCGACCTCGGGCAGGGCGGCGGGGTCGGTTCCGCCGAGGTGGACGAGGGCGACGTAGGCGGTGCCGTGGGCGACACGGCCCTCGGTCGCCACGACGGGCGTCGCGGAGGAGGCACCCATCGCGTTGCTGTCCCGGCCGGGCACGACGGCGGCGCGCGGCAGTCCGTGGACGCCGGTGACGAGCGAGACGAGTTCACCGGTCGCGACGCGCGCGGTGGCCCTGCCTGCCACGCAGGTCAACGCGTCGGGCGCGTCCCCGGCCAGGGCCCAGCCGCCGATCCGGAGCGGACAGCCTGCTGATCCCCCGTCACCGGCCGGGTCCACCCGCACGGCCCGCACCTCGACGGAGCCGCGCAGCGCGGAGCCGACGGTGATCCACGGCCCGAGGCGGTACTCGGTGTCTGGGCCGCCGAAGACGTCCCAGGAGGCGTCGTCGGGCCAGTGCGCGCGGGAGCGGGAGACGGCGGTGGCGCCGTCGACCGACAGCCGGGTGGACGGACGCCGGTGGGAGGCGCGGCCGTCGGCGTCGAGCAGGACCACGGCGTTGTCGAGTGGATCGGCGTCCGGGCAGGAGCCGGGGCCCGGGCTGGCGTCGCCGGGGGTCTCCGGGGCGGTGTGGGTGGAGTAGGCGAAGCGGGCGTAGCAGGGGTCGTCGGAGTGGAGCCGGGCCGGGTCGGCGTGGTCGCCGCCGTGGTGGACGACGCGCACCACGCCGTCGGCGGCGGTCCCGGAGACCAGCCAGCCGGGCGCGGTCAGCGCGCGGGTGAAGTCGGCCTGCTCGACGGGGAGTCGGGTGGCCTCCTCGGTCCAGACCGGGTGGTCCGGCGGCAGCGCGAGGCCGATGAAGCCCTTGCTGGCCCAGTAGGGCGAGGCGGGCCCGGAGTAGCCCTGCAGGACGCCCCGGTAGGGGCGGTGCCAGCCCAGGGTGAGCAGGCCGTGCTCGTCGGTGGCGCCGTGGCGGGTGAAGTGGTCGAGCATGCGGCTCGCGATCGCCCGGGTCTCCCCCGGGGCCAGTGGGGTGGCGTCGAAGAGCGCGCCGGTCCACAGCGGGGCCAGCGCGGCGTGCCGGTAGGTGAGTGAGCGCCCCTGGACCAGCGGCGAGCCGTTGGCGCCGACCAGCAGCTGCTGGTCCGCCAGGAAGCGGCGCAGTCTGGCCCGGTAGCGGTCGAGCAGCCCGGCGGGGGCGGCGTCGCCGAGGATGCGGCAGAACCACAGCGGGTACAGGTGCATGGCCCAGCCGTTGTAGTGGTCGAAGTTGCGGCGCTCCGCTCCGGTCAGCCCGTCGGAGTACCAGCCCTCCCCCGCGTACCAGCCATCGGTGAGCGCGATCGTGCGGTCCAGGTCCTGCTGGAGCCACTCGCCTCCGGCGGTGCGGGCGAACGCCTCGGTGACGCCCTGGAACCAGATCCAGTTGTTGCCCGGCATCAGGGTCCCGACCATCGGCGCGAGCCAGTCCAGCACCTGCCGGCGGACCTTGTCGTCGAGCCGGTCCCAGATGAAGGGCCGGGTCTCGTGCAGGGCGAGCGCGATAGAGGCGGCCTCGACCTTCGCCTGGTTGGCCTCGGCGAAGGTCGGCCAGCGCTCGGGGCTCGCCGGGTCGGTGCCGACGGCCAGCCCGGCCGCGTACCAGCCGGCCAGGTCGTGCGGGTCGGCCCCGCCCGTGCCCGCCAGCCGGAACGCGGCCAGCAGGAAGGTGCGGGCGAAGCCTTCCAGGCCGTCGCTGTGCGCGCCGTTGAGGCTCGGCACGCCGGGCAGCCCGATCAGGGCGTGCCCGGCGGTCGCGTACGGTCGCACGGCCAACAGCATCCGGTCCGCGGTCCGCTCCCAGTGGGCGCGGTCCTCGGCGGGCGTGCGGCTCATGGTGGGTCCTCCGATCGGGGGTGGCCGGTGTCGGGGTGTCAGGCCCGCGGCAGGCGCAGGGTCACCAACTGGAAGGGGCGCAGGTCGAGCGAGACGCTCCCCTGCCCGGCCGCCTGCGGCCCGGCGTCGGCGAGCTGCCGCTCCAACAGGTCCGTCAGGACGGCGCGGTCGGCGGCGAAGGCGTCGGCCACGGCGAGGGTGGCGCGGGCCCGTCCGCCGTGGGCCTCGTAGAGCCGGACCACGAGGTCGCCGCTGCGGTCGTCGGCCAGCTTGACCGCGCTGACGACCACCGCGTCCCCGTCCACCGTCACTAGCGGCGCCACCTCGCTCGCGGCGCCGGTGACCCGTCGCTCGGGCAGGTTGGCCCGGTAGCCCTCGCGGACCGCGTCGGCGATCGCTCCCGGCACCAGCGCGTGCCGGAAGCGGTGGACGCCCTGGTCGGTCTCCGGGTCGGGGTAGCGCGGGGCGCGCAGCAGCGAGGCCCGGACAGTCGTGGTGGTGCCGCCGTCGGCGGCGCGCACCGTGCGGGTGACGTCGTGGCCGTAGGTCGCGTCGTTGACGACGGCCACGCCCCAGCCCGGCTCGTCGACGTGCACGAAGCGGTGGTTGCAGGCCTCGAACTTGGCCCACTCCCAGCTGGTGTTCTGGTGGGTGGGCCGGTAGGCGTGCCCGAACTGGGTTTCCGAGGCGTAGCGGTCGGCCTTCACGTCGAGGGGGAAGGCCAGCTTCAGGAAGCGCTCACGCTCGTGCCAGTCCACCTCGGTGTCGATGTCGAGCCGCTTCACGCCGTGCGGCACCGACAGGAGTTGGACGACCCTCGACGCGCCGAAGTCCCGCTCGACGCGGACCGAGGCACCCTCGACGCCGAGAGCGGCGACCTCGACCAGGTCGCGGCCGGTGTTGCGGTAGAACGCGTCGACGTCCCAGGCGTCCCACTGGTTGGGGAAGTCGGGGTGCAGCTGGAGCAGGTTGGCGGCCTGCCCCGGAGCGACCGACTCCCGCCCGGCGGCGAAGTCGTAGGCGGAGACCACCAGCCCGCGCGCGTCGATCTCGACCCGCAGCAGGCCGTTGTCCAGCACGTACCCGCCGCCCTCGCGCGGCCGGGGCACCACCGCCCCGGCCGCCCCGGCTTCGGGCGCGGCACCGCCCGCGGGCACCCCACCGCGCGCGTGGGGCGCGCCGTTGAAGACCAGCTCGACCGAACCCTCACCGGCCAGCGCCCGCTGGGCGGTCGCGATGATCCCCTCCAACTCCTCCCCCACCCGGGCGTAGGTCTCCCGGGCCTCGCGGTGCACCCAGGCGATGGAGGAGCCGGGCAGGATGTCGTGGAACTGGTGCAGCAGCACCGTCTTCCAGATCCGGTCCAACTCCTGGTACGGGTACGGCACTCCGGCGCGCACCGCCGCCGTCGCGGCCCACAGCTCGGCCTCCGTCAGCAGTGATTCGCTGCGCCGGTTTCCGCGCTTGGTCTGCGCCTGGCTGGTCAGCGTGGCGCGGTGCAGTTCGAGGTAGAGCTCGCCGACCCAGACGGGCGGGTTCGGGTACTCGGCCTCGGCCCTGTCGAAGAACTCGGCGGGGGCCTCCCAGCGCACGGTGGCGGAGCCCTCCAGGTTCCGCAGGCGCGCCGCCTTGGCAACCATCTCGCGCGTCGTGCCGCCGCCCCCGTCGCCGTAGCCGGTCGGCGCGAGCGAGCGGGTGGCGACGCCCTTCTCCTTGAAGTTGTTCGCCGCGTGCGCGATCTGACGGCCGCGCATCTCGCAGTTGTAGGAGTCCACGGGCGGGAAGTGGGTGAAGATCCGGCTGCCGTCGATGCCCTCCCACAGGAAGGTGTGGTGCGGGAAGCGGTTGGTCCGGCTCCAGGAGATCTTCTGGGTCAGCAGCCGGCGTGCCCCGGCCGCCTTGATGATCTGCGGCAGCCCGGCGGCGAAGCCGAAGGTGTCCGGCAGCCACGCCTCCTCGCTCTCGATGCCGAACTCCTCCAGGAAGAAGCGCTTGCCGTGCACGAACTGACGGGCCATCGCCTCCGAGCCCGGCATGTTGGTGTCGGACTCCACCCACATACCGCCGACGGGCACGAAACGCCCGTCCGCCACGGCCTTCTTGACCCGGGCGAAGACCTCCGGCCGGTGCTCCTTGATCCAGGCGAACTGCTGGGCCTGGGACATGGCGAAGACGAACTCCGGCTCCTCCTCCATCAGCGCGGTCATGTTGGAGGTCGTCCGGGCGACCTTGCGCACCGTCAAGCGCAGTGGCCACAGCCAGGCGGAGTCGATGTGGGCGTGACCGACCGCGCTGATCCGGTGCGCGGCCGGGACGGCGGGGGCGGCAAGCACCCCGGCCAGCTCGTCCCTGGCCGCCTGGGCGGTGGCGTTCACGTCCTGCAGGTCCACGGCGTCCAGGGCGCGGCTGACCGCGCGCAGGATCTCCCAGCGGCGGGCGCTCTCCAGCGGCAGCTCGGCCATCAGCTCGCCGAGCACCTCCAGGTCCATGACGAGGTCCCACACCGTCTCGTCGAAGACCGCCAGCCGCATCGGGCCGAGCACGTACTGGGGCGCGTCGCCGGCCGTGGCCCGGTCGCCCAGCGGCGTCGGCTGGAACGGCACGCCGGCCGAGTCCAGGTCCGGATTGGAGGCCGCCTCGATCCGCCAGTGCACCTGCTCGCCGCCGGTCACCGGGGATCCCACCCGCACATAGGAGTTGCGCGGATGCAGGCCCTTCACCGGGGAGCCGTCGGGGAGGTGGACCAGGCCCTCGCACTGGAAGCCGGGGGTGCGCGGGGTGAAGCCGAGGTCGAGCACGGCCTCGACGGTCCGCCCGGCCCACTCGGCGGGGACCGTCCCGGTGACCTTGAACCAGCTGGTCCCCCAGGGCGCACCCCACGGCGTGCCCTCGGCGATCGGGCGGGTCGGCGCGGTCAGCCCCTCGGCCACGGGCACGGGCTCACCCGGGGTGGACCAGATCTCGACGTCCAGGGGGGCCGTCAGCGGGTACAGGGCCGGACGGATGCGCTCCCGCAGGACGCGCTCCAGTCGTGCTTCGACCAGTTGCCGGTCGTCGTGCATGGGATGGGATCTCCTGTTGCTACGAACGTACGGGGTGCGGATCAGGGGACGGTGTGCGCTTGCTCAGGCCACCGGGGCAGGGCGCTCACAGGTGCTGACGACCGGGAGGGCGCGGCCCTGTCCGGCGGACTCCGTCAGGGTGAGCATGACGTCCAGGACGTGGGCGGCGAGTTCGGCCGAGGCACGGTGCGGTCGCCCCGCCGCCAGTGCCTCGGCGAGGTCGGCGAGGCCCGTGCCGCGCCCGGCATCCCGGTAGCCGGCGCTCGGCTCCAGGGCCTGCCAGCCGTCGCCGCGGTTGATCTCGACGGGCCCGTCGAAGTTGTTGGGGTCGGGCACCGACAGCGAGGCCTCGGTGCCGTGGACCTCGATCCGCGGCAGGCGCGCGGCCTTGACGTCGAAGCTCATCACCAGGGTGCTCAGCGCGCCGTCGGCGTGCTCCAGGATGCCGGTGATGTGCGTGTCCACCTCCACCGGGAAGCTCTGCCCGGCGCGGGGGCCGCTGCCGATGGTCCGCTCGGACCTCGGACGCGAGGAGGCCCCCGTCACCTTGACCACGGGACCCAGCAGATGGACCAGCGCGGAGAGGTAGTAGGGGCCCATGTCGAGCAGCGGGCCGCCGCCGGGACGGTAGTAGAACTCCGGGTCCGGGTGCCACTTCTCGTGCCCGGAGCCGGTCATGAACGCGGTGGCGGAGACGGGCCTACCGATCAGGCCGTCGTCGACGGCCCTGCGGGCGGTCTGGGTCCCGGTGCCGAGGACGGTGTCGGGCGCGCAGGCGACCCGCCGTCCGGCGGCGCGGGCCGCCGCAAGGACGGCCTCGGCCTCCTTGCGGTCGACGGCGAGCGGCTTCTCGCCGTAGACGTGCTTGCCCGCGCCGAGCGCGGCCAGGGCCACCTCGGCGTGCGCGGCGGGGATGGTCAGGTTGAGCACGGCGTCCACGTCGTCCCGGGCGACCAGCTCGGCGACGGACCCGACGACCGCGACCCCGTTGCCCCCCGCCCCGGTCGACGCGTCCCGGGCGAGGGCCTCGGCACGCTCACGGTCCAGGTCGGTCGCGGCGGTGGGCCGGACCGACGTCAGGCGGGCCAGCGTGTCGAGATACGCGCCGCTGATCTTGCCCGCGCCCACGATGCCGATCCTCAGCGGCTCGCCCACAGCAGTCCCCTCTCGGTCAACGTGCGGACCTCCGGCACGTCGAAGTCGTCGGGCTTGTGCCCGATGGTCGATACGAAGACCCGCCCGGCGCCCCAGGTGCGGGTCCAGACCGCCGGCGTGACCGCGGGCCGGTCGCGCAGCTCGTCGGGCGGGAAGGTGGTGGTGGCCAGCACCTCGATGTGCGGGTCGGTGAGCATCCAGTACTGCTCGGTGTGCACCTGGAAGTCCGTGAGCCCGGCGAGGACAGGGTGCTCCGCGTGCTCGGGCAGCAGGTGCACGGTGTGGTCGTGGAACCCGGGCGGGTGCATCACGAACCGGCCGCCGGTCAGCAGGTGGTAGCCGTGGTCGAGGAACGAGTCGACGATGCCGCCGTGCCAGCCGGCCAGTCCGCTGCCGCCGCGCACGGCCGCGGCGAGGTTGTCGCACTGCTCGCGGGTGATCGTGCCCATGGTCCAGCACTGCACGATCAGGTCGGTGGCGGCCAGGCGCTCCGCGTCCTCGTAGACGGCGAGGCTCTCCGAGGTCTCGACGGCGAACCCGTGCTCCTTCAGGAAGGGGACGAAGCTGTCGCTGATCGCCACGGGCTGGTGTCCGTCCCAGCCGCCGCGGACGACCAGGGCCCGCCGGGTGGCGTTGTCAGAGGTCAAGGTGGTGGCACGCTCCCCTCGGCACCGCGCGCCGAGGCGCCCGGAGTTGGGTGGTAGTCGCTTGCCCGGCGAACCTACGAATCAGCGTCCGAGTTTGTCAATACGTTGGATGAACTCTGATGCACAGAACTCGGCTGCCGCCATGGTGGGCGCCGCATCGATGCCCTGACGGGCCATTGACTTAGCCCAGTCGATGGATTTACTGTCCGGTGGCCGCTCAGGCCGCGGCCCCGCTCCCCTCCCCTGTCAGCGCCCGAGATCCAGGAGGATCACCGTGGCCGATCGACCCACGGCGGCGTTCGCCATGGATCCCGTCAACGTCAGTCGACTGTTCCCGCCCGTTCTCATGGATCGGCTCGCCTCCCTGCTCGACCTGGGCGAGCCCGGAGCGCCCCGTGTGATCTCCGGCCTCGCGACCGACGCGCAGCGCGCCGCCCTCGCCGAGGTCGAGGTACTGGTCACCGGGTGGGGGTGCCCGCCGCTGGACGAGCGGGCCGTGGCAGCCGCTCCGCGCCTGCGCGTCGTGCTCCACTCAGCGGGCACAGTAAGGGAGTTGGTCAGTGACGCCTGCTGGGAGCGGGGTGTCGTCGTCTCCACCGCCGCCGAGGCCAACGCCCGGCCCGTGGCCGAGTACACGCTGGCCGCGATCCTGCTCGCGGGCAAGGACGCGTTCCGCCTCAGCCGCACCTCCGCCCAGGAGGGCCGACAGCGGCCCGGCGCGGGCGCCGAGGTGGGCAACTACCGGCGACGGGTCGGCGTCATCGGCGCCTCCCGGGTCGGCCGCGCCCTGCTCGACCTGCTGCGGCCCTTCCACTTCGTGGTCTCCCTCAGCGACCCGTACGTCGACGAGGCGGAGGCCGCCCGGCTCGGCGTGACCCTGCTCCCCCTCGACGACCTGCTGCGCGGCAGCGACGTCGTCACCCTGCACGCACCCGACAACCCGCAGACCTACCGGCTGCTGGACCGCCGCAAGCTGGCGCTGATCCCCGACGGCGCGACGTTGGTCAACACCTCACGCGGCGCGCTGGTCGCGCCGGACGCGCTGGAGGCAGAGCTCGTCTCCGGCCGCATCAACGCGGTCCTGGACGTCACCGAGCCGGAGCCGCTCCCGCGCTGGTCGCCGCTGCACGGCCTGCCCAACGTCGTGCTCACCCCGCACATCGCCGGCTCGCTCGGCAACGAGCTGGAGCTGCTGGGCCGTTCGGTGGTCGAGGAGGCGGAGCGCCTGGCGGCCGGGGTGCCACTCCGCCACGAGGTGCGCCGGACCGACCTGCCCCGGATGGCGTGAAGCGTGACGGGACATCCGGGCATGAGAAGTGACGCGCTGGTCGCGGCCCTGGACATCGGCGGCACGAAGATCGCGGGCGGGCTGGTGGACCGGGCGGGGACGCTGTTGCACGAGGTCCAGGTCCCGACCCCGGCCAAGGCGGAGGCCGCGCAGGTCCTCGGCGCGGTCCGCGCCGTGCTCGACCTCCTCGTCGCGCACGAGGGTTGGCGCGCGGTGGACCGGGTCGGCGTCGGCAGCGCCGGACCGGTGGACACGGTGGCGGGCACGGTCAGCCCGGTGAACATCCCCGCCTGGCGCGACTATCCGCTCGTCGCCCGGATGGCCGCGCACCCGGCCGTGGCCGTCGGGCGGCTCCGGGTGGTGCTGGGCGGGGACGCGGTCGCCATGACCGCCGCGGAGCACTGGGCGGGCGCCGCCCGTGGCTTCTCCCACGCGCTGTGCCTGGTGGTCTCCACGGGCGTCGGCGCGGGGCTGGTCCTGCACGGTGAGGTCCACGCGGGAGCGACCGGCAACGCCGGACATCTGGGCCACATCACCGTCGACCTCGACGGCGACCCCTGCCCCTGCGGCTCGCGCGGCTGCCTGGAGCGCGTGGCGAGCGGCACCGCCATCGCGGCGTGGGCCTCCGGCCACGGCTGGCGCCCGGAGGGTGACGACACGTCGGCCGCGGCGGTCGCGGCCTCCGCCCGCGCGGGCGACCCGGTGGCACTCGCCGCCTTCGACCGCGCGGGCCGGGCGCTGGCCGCGGGCATCGCCGCGACAGCGACCCTGGTGGAGCTGGAGGCGGCGATCCTCGGCGGCGGCGTCCTGCGCGCGGGCGAGCTGCTCCTCGACCCCCTCCGCCGCCACCTGCGCACCTACGCGGCGCTGCCCTTCACCCGCGGCATCCAGATCCTGCCCGCCGCGCTGGGCACCCGCGCCGGCCTGGTCGGCGCCGCCGCGTTGGCCCTGCGGCCGATCCCGGCCGGCGAGCCGGAGCTGACACCCCTCCGAAGGGACGTCCCGTGACCACTAGCCCTCCGGTGATCGCCGTCTTCACCCGCACCACCGGCTACCGCCACGACTCCATCCCGGCGGCCGTCGCCGCGTTCGAGGAGCTGGGCGCGGCGAACGGTCTCACCGTCCTGCACACCGAGGACCCCGTGGTCCTCACCCGCGCGCTGGAGAACGGCGGCTGCGCGGTCGCCGTGTTCGCCTCCACCAGCGGCGACGTCCTGGACGACGACGCCCGCCGGGCGCTGGAGCGTCAGGTGCGTGGCGGCGGAGGCTTCCTGGCCCTGCACTCCGCCGCCGGAACGGAACCCGGCTGGCCCTTCTACGCCGAACTCCTGGGCGGCGTCCGCTTCGACGGGCACCCCGAACTCCAGCCCGCCACCGTGACGGTGGAGGACCACGCCCACCCCGCCACCGCCCACCTGCCCGCGCGGTGGACGTGGACCGACGAGTGGTACGACTTCACCGCGAACCCACGACCCGGCGTCCGCGTCCTCGCGAGCGTCGACGAACTCGGCTACCACGGTGGCCGGATGGGCGCGGACCACCCGCTGGTCTGGTGCCACACGCTGGACGCGGGCCGCTGCCTGGTCACCGCCCTCGGCCACACCGGCGACGCCTACCAGGACCCCGCCTTCCGCGCCCACCTGCTCGGCGCCCTCTCCTGGGCCGGTCGCCTCCGCTAGCCTCACGGGGTTTACGGGCTTCTCAGGGAACGTCCAGAGCCGCCTCATGGCCGCGCGGAAGTCTGGGTTCCAGGCAGCTCGCCACCCCAACGCAGCGGGAGGACGCGGTCATGAACAGCAACGAACCGGCAGCACACCCTCGGCCCGGCGACGAATGGCCCGGGAGCAGGAGGAAGAAGGGTGTCGTCGTGGCCGCGGTGATCGCGGCGGCAACCCTCCTGGTCGGCGGCGCCGCGGCGGTGCCCGCCTCGGCGCAGGGAGCCTCCGGCTCCAACGCGCGCTCCGGCCCGGCCGAGGGAGGAACGACCGGCACGGTCTCGGCCGTGTCGGGCTCCGGCTTCACCGTGACGACGGCGACCGGCGAGACGGCGACCGTCACCGAGACGCCCACGACGAGTTACGCAGAAGGCAGCGCGTCCGCGTCCTCGTCGGCGGTAACGGCAGGCGCGCCCGTCCTGGTCCTCGGCACGGTGAACAGCACCGCCGTCACCGCCTCGCAGGTGATCGTGCAGCCACCCGGCAGCGGGTCGACAAGCTCGACGGCGTCCCAGGTCGTCCCGTTCCAGAGCGGAGCGCCGAGCGTGTCCAAGCAGGTCGGCCAGGTCCCCGCCAACTACACGGAGGGCTCGGGCACGATCGTCGGCGGAACGAGCGCGGACAAGGCGACCGAGGCGGCCCTGGCGGCCTACCCGGGCGGCGTCGTGGACCGGGTCGTCCAGCTCGGTAACGGCGAGTACGAGGTGCACTTCATCGGCGTCGACTGGCCCCACCATGTCTTCGTGACGTCGGCCTTCACGGTCGCCGGAGCCGACTGACCGCGTCGCGTCGGTCGGCCTACGAGCTGGCGTCCAGGCTCGCTCGGACACGCGCGGCCTCGGTCTTCAGGCCGAGGTTCCGGAACATGTCGAGGGCCTGGTCGAGGTGTCCGCCACTGTCCTCGACACGTCCGAGTTGCCGGTAGCACTCGCCGATACCCGCGTGGGCGGCGGCTTCGACGGCGGTCATGTGGGTCCGGCGGGCCAGGTCCAGGACGTCGCGGTAGAGCCGCAGGGCGCGGGCGTGGTCGCCGGTCGCGGCGACGGTCCCGGCGTAGAGGTCCAGGGCCCAGGCCTCGTTCCCCCGGGCGCCGATGCGGCGGAAGATGTCGAGGGCGTCCTGGAGATCCGGGAGCCCGTCCTCGGGGTCACCGGCGAGGCGCTTGAAGTAGCCGAGGTTGCCCAGCGCGTTGCCTTGGCCGTTGGGGTCGGCCAGCTCGCGGAAGAGTTCGAGCGCCTGCCGTGCCGCGTCGATGGCGGCGAAGTGGTCGCCGGCGTGGGCGTAGGCCTGGCCGAGCCCCAGGAATGCCCTGGCCTGGCCGATCCGGTTGCCGGCCTGGCGGTGCAGGTGCAGGGCTTGTTGCTGGTAGCGGGTGGCGGTGGGGTAGTCGCCGGTGGTCTCGTGGACCACGCCGAGGTTCGACAGGGCGGTGGCCTGCCCCTCCTGGTGGCCGAGCGCCTCGTAGCCGGCGAGGGCGGCGTGGAGGTCGCGCTCGGCGGCCGGGTAGTCGCCGTTGAGCCGGTACACCGTTCCTCGCTGGGTGTGGGCGTTGGCCAGTCCGAGGCGCTCGTCCAGTCGCGCGTACCGCACGATCGCGTGGTGAAGGTGCCGCTCTGCCAGCGCGCGCTCGCCGGTGAACGCGCTGATCTGCGCGAGTAGCGTCAACGCGTTGGCGTGCCCGAGGTGCGCGCCCGCCCGTTCGCAGTGGTCCAGTGCGACGTCCAGGTCGGCGGCGGCGCCGGTGAAGTCTCCCGTCAGGGCTCGCACATAGGCGAGGTCGGTCAGCGTGGTGCCCAGGACGGCAGGCAGGCGCAGTCCCTCGGCCAGGCCGGCGGCGGTGGTGTGCACGGTGATCGCCTCGTCCCACGGGCCGTCGGTCGCCAGCAGGGAGGCTGTCGCGCCCGCGAGCCGCACGGCCCGGAGCGGGTCGTCGGTAGCGGCGCGGCCGAACGCGGCCAGCAGGTTGGCTCGTTCGGTGCGCAGCCAGGCCCAGGCCGCGGTGCGGTCCGCCAACGTGGGAGCGACCCTCGGCGCGGGACCCTCGACCGGGAGCCGTGGCGTCGAGGTCACCAGAGCCTGCGCGCACCGGGCGGTGTGCTGGTAGTAGTCCAGCAGCCGGGCAGTGGCGGGGCCCGCCGCGCCGGGTGCCTCCTGTCCGGCCAGCGTGCGGGCGTAGGCGCGGACGAGGTCGTGCAGGCGGTAGCGTCCGGCCTGGTGCTGCAGCAGCAGGTTGTGGTCGAGCAGGGACTCCAGCAGCTCCTCGGCCGTGCGCAGGTCGCCCAGATCGGCCAGATTGGCTGCGGCGCAGGCGTCGATGTCGTCGCCGGGGAGCAGACCGAGCAGGCGGAACAGGCGCCGCTCTGCCTCGGGCAGCCGGGCGTAGGAGGTGGCGAAGACCGCGGTCACGTCGCGCTCGGTGTCGCGCAGGTGGACCAGGCGGTCGGTCGCGTCCCGCAGTTGGGCGACCAGGTCCGCCACGCGCAGGGCCGGACGGTGGCGCAGTCGCGCTCCGGCGATCCGCAGCGCCAACGGGAGCCGGCCGCACAGCTCCGCCAGTTCGGCGAGGGCGTCCGTCTCGTCGTCGGCAGCCCGGTGCGGCCCGGCGACCTGACGCAGCAACGTCGTGGCCTGATGGGTGTCGAGCACGTCCAGGGTCAGCGTGTGCGCGTCGTCCAACCCGGTCAGGCGGGTCCGGGAGGTGATCAGGACCAGGCAGCCGGCTTCACCCGGCAACAGCGGTCGGATCTGGGCGGCGTCGAGGGCATTGTCGAGCAGGACCAGGGTGCGGGTGCCGGCCAGCCGGGACCGGTACAGGGCGGCCCGCGCCTCCACCCCCGGCGGGATCGCCCGCGCGGGCACCTCCAAGGACCGCAGCAGCGTCTCCAGGGCATCGGCCGCCGACATCGGCTCCCGCCCGGCCGAGTGGGCATGCAGATCCACGAAGAGCTGGCCGTCGCCGTAGCGGTCCTTCAGTTGGTGCGCCGCGTGGATCGCCAGCGCGCTCTTGCCGATCCCGGCCATCCCGTCCACCGCGGCGATCACCAGCCAGCCGACGGACTCCGACGCGGTGGCCGCCGCGGTCAACGCGGCCGTCTCCCGCGAGCGGCCGGCGAACAGCCGTGTCGCGGCGGGCAACTGACATCGCGCGTCAGTGGCGTACGCTGCCGCTGAACCGTCGTCGCCGGGGCCGGACGCCGCACCGGCGGCTGGGGTGCCCTGAGCCTGCGTCAACTGCAGGACGCCCAGGACCCCGGAGATGCGACGCATCGTGCTGGGATGCGGTCGTCGGGTCCGGCCGCGCTCGATCTCACTGATCGCGCGCACGCTCACCCCCGCGCGCGTCGCCAACTCCTCGATGGACAGGCCCTTGCTCCGGCGGAGGGCGCGAAGGTCACCGCCCAGAAGCTCCGGCGTCATCGTCGTCCCTCCGCTCGTGGCGCGCCCCAGGCGATCGGTCCGACCACGGAAACTGCCTGGCATTCCGCCGGAAACCATCATCCGAATCGTCATGGTCGGCGGCAAGAGCGCGTTCATAGCCTGACAGCGGGCGAACCACAGGTGTTCTGCCGACGAACAGGAACGCTTCGGCAATCCCTGCGCGGTTCACACATTCTCAGGAGGTCCTGCTGGTGAGAGCACTACCGTCAACGTCGACCCGACGACTCCGAACACGTGGCGGCGGCAAGGCCTGCCTCGCGCTGGCCTGCGCGGCCGGATTCGTGCTGGCTCCCGTGGCCGGCAGCGCGTCGGCCTACGCGACGCCGTCGGCGAGCCCCTCGCCGCCGCCCGGAGTACCACTCCCGGGCGGTGACCGCGTCGTGTATCAGGGGGCGAGTGGACACCGGACGTACAACGTGGTCGGGCGCGACGGCAGGACCGTGCCGTTCCTGAAGTTCGATCCGGGCAACGGGCACAGCTACGTCATCCCGGCCTCCGCGTTGTCCGACGTCGCGTCACTCGACACCGCGCAGTACGACGTGCCGCAACTGTCGCATTCCGCAGCCCCGCTCGCCACGACGCTGGCGCGGCAGGCGTCGTCCGGCTATCCGCTGCACATCGTCCAGATCAACGCGAAGGACCTGGCCTCGGGGCCGGCACAGAACGCCCTGAGCTTTGTGATGAACGTCGACTCCGCCGGCAAGTTCGCCGCGGTGATCCCGGACATCGGCGGGGTGGCCCGCGTGGCCGTGCCGGTGGGGAACTACGCCATCTACACCGGGTTCGCCGAGTACGACGCGAGTGGCAATCCCACGGGCCTGCGTCTGGTGCTGCAGGACAACCTGGCGGTGCCGCACACCACCGGCGTCTCCGTGGTCACCGCCGACGAACGCGCCGCCACCGCCCAGGTCACCGCGGCCACGCCGCGGCCCGCGACGTCGGACAACGTGACGTTGGACGTGACCCGGACCGACGCCGTCGGCAACGCGATTCCGGTCCAGGCCGTCGCGTCAGGCAACGTCTTCGTCTCCCCGCAGGGCGCGCCGACGATCGGGAAGCTGAGCTCGCAGGCGATGTGGGACGGGGTGAGCCCGGCGGGTACCCGCTCGCCGTACCGCTACGACGTCCTGCTCCCGCAGACCGACGGTGTTCCCGCGAACGAGACCTACCCGGTGTCGGCGAGCGGGTTGGCCTCGCTCCACTACACCTTCGACACCGACGCGGCCAACACCGCCCACACCGGCCTGTACCAGATCGGCGTGCGCAGCCAGCAGTTGGGCGGCCTGGTCGGCACCTACCCGGTGACGGTGCCCATGAGCCTCACCGACTACGTCACCGCACCGCTGCCCACCGGATTCGCGTGGCTCCAGAGCTACTACGCGGAGCTGGGCAAGGCACCGGACGAGGGGTTCGCGGGCCTGCAGCCGGGCGACCTGCCGAGCTTCACCGGCGGGCAACAGGTGTGGCGCACCTGGGGGCACGGGCCGTTGGCCCCGCAGGTCGGCCGGTTCAACGGCCCCAACCTCTGTTTCGCCTGCGTGGCCGGAACGTCGATGGGCATCGGCTTCAACGGCGACTTCACCGACAGTGAACCCGAGACGTCCGGCTACTACGAAGTCCCCTTCGGGTACCCCAACCCGACCGTCGAGAACTTCACGGTCTACCGGGACGGCCAACAGATCGCCCAGCAGCCAGGCGTGGGCGCGTGGTTGTCCGACGTCCCACAGCACGTCGACACCTACCGCGCGGTGTTCGACGTCGACGCGAGCGGGATCAGCTCGGTGTCACAGGCCACGAAGACCCACACGGACCTGACGTTCGTCTACAACCCCGCCGACGACCCGCACTTGACGCTGCCCCCGGGCGACTCCTGCTACGAGGGGTTCAGCGATCCCGCGTCGTGTCGGATCCTCCCCATGCTGAACCTGAACTACCGGCTGAACACCGACGGGAGCAACACCGGCCACGCCGTGTCGGTCCTGAGCCTGACGGTGGGTCACGAGAGCTACGACGGCCAGGGTTCGCAGGCCGCGGCCACGTCGGCGAAGGTCGAGGTCTCCTTCGACGGGGGCGCCACCTGGACCTCGGCGGCCACTGTCCCGACCGGCCGGGACCACTACCTGGCCATCTGGCCCGACACCGGGGCCAAGGGCAGCATGCCGTCCCTGCGGGTCACCGCGACCGATTCGATCGGCGGCTCCATCACCCAGACCATCACCAACGCCTACACCATCGGCTGACGGGACGTCATCATGAGGCTGATATCCGGATCCCGATTCCGCCTCGGGGCGGCCGCAGTGGGCGTGGCGGCCCTGACGGCGACCGTCTCGACGGCGGCCCTGTCCACCACGGCGTACGCCGGACCGGCCGCGTCCGCGCACACCACCTCCCCCACCGTGCGTGACGTGTGCGGTACGGCGAAGGCCGGGTACGACCGCTGTCTGGCCGAGGTCCGCACGGACGTGCACGAGGGCCTGGGCGTGCGCGGCAAGGCGGCCGCGGCCGTCACCGGGCATGCGGCGGCGCTTCCGGCCGGCTTCGGCCCGGCCGACCTGCAGGCCGCCTACAAGCTGCCGAGTACCGGCGGCGCGAACCAGACCGTGGCGATCGTCGACGCCGGCGACGACGCGACCGCCGAGGCTGACCTCGCCGTCTACCGCTCCACCTACGGCCTGCCGGCCTGCACCACGGCCAACGGCTGCTTCAGGAAGGTGAACCAGACGGGCGCCTCCGCTCCGCTGCCGAAGGACCAGGGCTGGGGCATCGAGATCGCCCTGGACGTGGACATGGTGTCCGCGGCCTGCCCGCAGTGCCACATCCTGCTGGTGGAGTCCGACGACGCCTACTCGCAGAACCTGGCCGCCTCCGTCGACACCGCGGTGCGGCTCGGGGCGACCGAGGTGTCCAACAGCTACGGCGCCACCGAGGGCAACGGCATCCAGGCCGACGCCCGGGACTACGCCCACCCCGGAGTGGCGATCTTCGCCTCCTCCGGCGACAGCGGCTACGGCATCCCGATCGTGCCGGCCGCCTACAGCTCCGTGATCGCCGTGGGCGGTACCTCGCTGACCAAGGACTCCAGCGCGCGCGGCTGGAGCGAGACGGCGTGGTACGGGGCGGGTGCCGGTTGCTCGGCCTGGATCGACAAGCCGGCGTGGCAGACCGACCAGGACTGTCCGGGACGCATGACCGCCGACGTGTCGGCCGACGCCGACCCGTACACCGGTCCCGCGGTGTATGCGACCACCGATGTCGGCCCGTCGGGCGGCTGGACCGTCGTCGGCGGAACCAGCGCCTCCTCCCCGTTCCTCGCCGGGGTGGTCGCGCAGGCCGGAAACCCGGCGAAGTTCCCCAACGCCTCAGCGTTCTACGCGCCGTCGGCCGCCGCCGGCCTGAACGACGTGGTGGGAGGGTCCGACGGATCCTGTGCCGGGGACTACCTCTGTACCGCCGTACCGGGGTACGACGGTCCGACCGGTCTCGGGACGCCGAACGGCCTGTCGGCTTTCTGAGGACGCCTCACGCCCCACCAAGGCGCCTGCGGTCGGCACGCTGCTGCGCGTGCCGACCGCTGTGCGCGGAGGCGCGGCGCATCAGGGCGCCGGTCGGCTTCTGGGATCGGGCGTACTCACTCGGTGTGCTGCCGTAGTGCTTCTTGAAGGTGCGGATGAAGTGGCTGCTGTCCGAGAACTGCCAGTGCGCTGCGAGTTCCGAGATGCTGAGTCGGCGGGACGGCGCGGCGAGCGCGAGCCTGGCTTCTTCCAGCCGCCGCCGGCGGATGTAGGAGATCACTGACTCGCCGGTCGCGGCGAACGCCCGCTGCAGGGTGCGGACGGACACGTTCAAATCCCGTGCCAGTACCGCTGCGGACAACCCCGGGTCAGTCAGGCGGCCGTCGGCGAGCTCCCTGGCCGCCCGGGCCAGCTCGATCAGGGTGCTGTGCGCGGCCTGCGCACCGGCCGGGCCCAGGTCGTGCATCGTCTGGTAGAGCATGTTCGTGTGCGCTGTCAGCAGGCGCACTTCCGCCGTACCCGCCGCGCCCGTGACGGCGCGGTTCCCCAACAGCGGTGTGAGCATGGGCGCCGGCAGCACCAGGACCTTCGCCGTCGTGTCGGCGACGGTTGCGAAGTGCTGCGGCCTTCCGATGTGCTTCAGCAGGAACTGACCGGCCGACACGGTGCGCTCGGTACCGTCGTGCCCGCCCCCCAATGTCCAGGCGCCACGCTTGACGACGTACAGCCGCACCACGTCCTCCGGCCCGCCCAGCGGGCCCTCGGTCCGGATGACAGACGCGCCGCGCAGGTCGGTGACCGCCACGTCGTCCACCCGGACCGCGCGGCTCCTGACCCGGAAGTCGCCCCTCGTGGCCGGGCTGACCGCCGGCAGCGGGGCGGTGGTGCCGAACTCCGCCTCCCACCCGCGCCTGAGCTCAGCCGCCCGTTCTACCGCGACGCCCTGGCCGAGCACCTCTACGCCGGCCGCACCGAAGATAGTCATATCTCATCATGAGAGTGCACTTGCATGAATCGCATAGAGCAGCGCATACTCTCATGAGAGCCAACTCTCACAACGTTGGCAAGCTCTCTTCCCTGGAGGTTCAGATGGCAGACGTCTCCGTGGTCGGCCCCGAGGCCGGCGAGTCGATCCAACTCGGTCCGACCGTGATGCGGATCCTGGAGGACGGCAGCACCACCGGGCACCGCCTGGGCGTCGGCGAGATCACGCTCGCCCCGCACACCGAAGGACCGCCGCAGCACCGCCACGCCCGCCACGACGAGGGCTTCTACGTCGTGTCCGGCGCAGCTCGGTTCACCGTCGGCGAGACCGTCTACGACGCGCCCGCCGGAACGCTGGTCATGATCCCGCCCGGCGCCCCGCACACCTTCGCCAACCCCACTGACGAAACCACCGTCTTGTTGAACACCTTCACGCCGGATCTGTACGTCGACTACTTCCGGGACCTGCGCGACATGATCGCCGGCGGCCGCCCGCTCACCCCCGAGTCCACCGTCGAGGTCATGAGCCGCTACGCCACCGAACCGGCCACCGACTTCGCCTGACCACCCGCAGCGACAAGAACCCGCAGCGCTACCAGGACGCCTCCCGCCTTCCCCCCGAAAGGCCACACACCATGACCGTCCCCGCTTCCACCTCCACGACCCGCACCATCGACCTGCCGGGCGGCCTCGCCGTCACCATGCAGGAGTTCGGCGCCAACGCCGCGGGCACGGGCGTGCTCGTACTGCACGGCGGCGCCGGACCGCGGTCGATGACCGGCTTCGCAGCCGGCCTGTCGCAGCACGCCTACGTCGTCGTGCCGACCCACCCCGGGTTCGACGGCACGCCCCGGCCCGAGACCACCGACACCGTCGCCGACCTGGCCACCGCCTACCTCGACCTGCTCGACGCGCTCGACCTACGCAGCGTCATGGTGGCCGGCAGCTCGGTGGGCGGCTGGATTGCCGCGGAGATGGCGCTGCGCGACAACGCCGCCCGGATCTCCTGCCTGACGCTGCTGGCCTCGACCGGCATCGCCCCCGAACCGCCGGCGCGGATCGCCGACCCGGCCGACCTCGGCCCGGTGAAGACCAGCGAACTCGCCTTCCACAACCCGCAGTTCCGCCTGGACCCGGCCGCTCTCGGCCCCGAACAGCTCGCCGCGATGGCCGCCAACCAGCGCACTCTGGCCGTGTACGCGGGCGACCCGTTCTGCTACGACCCCAAGCTCCAGGGCCGCCTGCACCGGGTCACCGTCCCGGTCCTCGTACTCGCCGGCGAACAGGACGGCATCGCGCCGCTGGCGTACGAGCGCACCCTGGCCGACTCCTTCCCGCACGCCACCTTCCGCCCCGTCGCCGAGGCCGGCCACTTCCCCCACATCGAGCAGCCCGCCGCCGTCTTCGCCGCGATCGGCGACTTCGTCGACACCCAGGTCAAGCCCGGCAGTGAGCCGGCGTGACGACGCCCACGCCCCACCACAGCCGTGAACGTGGCCCTGCCCGCCGTCGGCCGCGATCTGCACGCTCCAGTGAGCGGACCACCGGGTTGAGCATGCTGGCGCCCAGGCCCTGTGCGGCAAGCAGGCATCCCTGACGGCGCAGCGGCATGACGCCTCATCAGCGCGACGCGGCGGCGTCCAAGGCGGCCCGGGTCAAGGTGCTCGCAGTCCGGACGACACTGGCGACGGCCTGCTCGGGGTCCAGGTGCGCCAGGTCGGTCAGGGCGAACAGCGCCTCGGCGCTGACGACGACGGCGAGGTCGTTCTTGAGCTGCCGCAGCGCGGCCGGGTCGGTGGCCGCGAGGGTGTCGTCCAGCGGGGCGAGGGCGAGGTCGATCAGCCCGAAGCGCATGGCCGGCCGAGCGCCGGCCGACTCGGGGCGGGTGATCGTGCCCGCGATCATCGCGCGCGTCGCCCCCTGGTAGGTCAGCACCGTCCGCAGCAGGTGCTCGGTCGCGACCGCGACGCGTTCCACCGGGTCGCGGGAATCCGCGACCGACGCGAGCGCCTCGGCCGGGGACGGCATCTGCCCCGCCATGGCCTCCTGGAGCAGGCTCACCAGGTCCGGGAAGTGCCGGTAGGCCGTCGCCTCGGACACCAACGCGGCCTTGGCCACCTCGGGCATCGCCACCTCGCGCCCGCTGCGCATCAACTCCACCGCGGCCTGCACGATCGCCCGGCGCGTGCGCAGCTTCTGGTTCACACGGCCCGTCGAGGCCTGCGGGGTCGTCGGTTCACTGGTGTCCATGGACCAAGCCTAGCAAGTTGACTCCAATCATGAGACTCAGCTCGCATCAAGCGCTGCCGGATCGGGACCCTGGTCGGCGACGCCGCCCATCCCAGGGCGCCCAACGGCGAAGGGGCGAATCTGGCCATGCAGGACGCCGCCCAACTCGGCCGGGCCCTCGCCGCCTACCCCGACGACATGGAGGCCGCACTGACCGCCTTCGGGCAGGACTTGTTCGCCCGCGCCGTGGCCGTCGAAGCAGACGACGGAATGTACTCACTCATGATCGACGGCCAGGCTCCCCACAGCACGCTCGCCCTGATGACCCACGCCGGAGCAGTCCGCTGACAGCCCGCGACCACAAAGACCCCATGAGGGAAGGCCGCCGACGGCCCCCACGTTGGTCAGGCCGCGTTCCCGGTGGAGTAGCCGCGAAGGACGGCGGTGAGGATGTCGGCGAGGCGCGGTGCGACGTCGACGACAGCGTGGGCGAGTTCGGGGGTGTCCTCGTAGAAGCGGCGCAGTTCGGTGCCGGGTGCGGCCATCTGCCACAGCGCGCCGGCCATGCCGGTGGCGGTCGCGACGGCATTGCCGGCCTGAGCGGGGGTGAGCGGGAGGACCGCGCACAGCGCCGAGCCGACGGCTGCGGCCTCGGTGAGGGCGAGGGTCTTGAAGATGCGGACGGCGTCGAGGGAAACTCCGCGTTCGAGGTTGAGCGGGGTGTGGGCGAGCAAATCGCAGAACAGCGGCCGGGCCGTGAGCGTCCGCGCCAGGACGTCGGCGACCGCGGCGGGTCCGGTCTCCGTGTCAGCAGCGCCTTTGCCCGCCGGCGGGCAAAGGCGGTCGCGGACGTCCTGCGACCATTCCCGCCATCCGTCCGCCGCCAACCGCAGGAAGATCTCCTCCCGGGTCTCGAAGTACCGCAGCATCGCCGACTTGTGCATGCCCACGGCCGAGGCGATGTCGGTGAGGGTCACCGCGCGGACACCGTGCTCGGTGGCCAGGCGCTCGGCCGCCTGGAGGATCGCGGTCTCACGGATCAGCTTGGCCTCGGGGCTGCGGGCGCGCTCGAACTTCGGCTGGTTCACCCGATCATGCTAGCGCAACCGGGTTGCACTATTAACGAAACAGCGTTTCACTAGGAGTGCGCCCCTGGCGCGACCCCCTCAGCTCCCAGTGCAAGTGAAAGCAGGCACGCCATGCCAGCCAAGACGGTCGTCATCACCGGCACCAGCAGCGGCTTCGGTCATCTCGCCGTACGACGTTTCGCCGACGCCGGATGGAACATCGTCGCCACCGTGCGCAAGAAGGCGGACCTCGACGTCCACTCCGGCCTGGACAACGTCAAGACGCTCCTGCTGGACGTCGACGACGAGCAGGCCGACCTTGCGTTCGCTGACCTCGCCCTGTCCCAGTTCGGCAACGTGGACGCCCTGATCAACAACGCCGGCTACTTCCAAGGTGGACCCCTGGAGGCATCGACGATGGACCAGGTGCACCGCCAGTTCCAGACCAACGTCTTCGGGCTGATCGCGCTGAACAAGGCGTTCATCCCGCTCTTCCGCAAGCAGCGGTCCGGCGTGATCGTCAACGTCAGCTCGATCAGCGCCGACGGCGGCTACCCCTACACCTCCGTCTACCAGGCGTCCAAGGCCGCCGTCGCGTCCCTCACGGAGGGCCTGCACGCCGAGCTCGCGGAGTTCGGCGTGATCGTGAAGGCCTTGCACCCCGGCAGCCACGAGACGAAGATCTTCAGCAAGGTCGACCGCGCCGAGGACGTGCCCGCCGACTACGACGCCGGCTGGGCGGCCTTCGCCTCGCTCAACCTCGTCCGCTCGGACCCCGCCGGAACGGCCGAGGTCATGTTCCGCATGGTCACCGACGGCGACCGCAAGAAGGTCCACTACTACTCGGGCCCGGACGGCGAGGCGATCCCGCGCGTGAAGCAACTCCTCGGCCAAGACTGGTACTTCGAGGAGCTCAGCGCCCGCAACCGCGGCCAGGCCAGCCCCCTGTGGACCGCCGTGATGCCGACGCCTGTAGCCGCGCCCGCCGAGTAGCGGGAGCAAGTCCGGACCATGTCCGGCGCGAGCGTGCCCGGTCAGAAGAGCGCATCATGCTGGGGCGCCTCGAGCGACGGGGCGGTCGTGCCGCCCTCAGGACGGCTGCAGGACGGGTGACAGGGCATTGACCCGACGCGTGGTCAGGACACCCAGGAGAAGGCCGTCGTAGTCGACGACGGGCCACGCCCGCAGGCGCTTGAGCCGCATGGCCTCTGCGGCGAACTCGAGTTTCATGGCCGGTCGGGCGAAGGGGCCGCGCTGGTGGGTGACGTCGCGGATGAAGGTGTGCTGGGTGTACCACGAACGGGCCAGGAAGACGAGCAGCGCTGACCTGGTGACCAGGCCCTCGCAGCGTCCGGCGGCGTCGCGCACGAGCAGGTAGGGAATGCCGGGGTTGTCGTCGAAGAGGTCGTTGGCCTGGTCGATGGTGGTGTCGTCGGCGATCTGGTGCTCGTACGGTTCCATGGCGTCGGCCACGGTCAGGCGGGGGCCCGGGGGGGCGAGAGGTTGGCTGGCCACGATGGCACCTGCGCCTGTCTCCGGGCGGCCTTGGACGGCCCGGCGGTGTTGTGAGCCCAGGACGATACCGGACGTGTACCGGATACGGGGTGCCCTGGACGCTTCGAGCCTACTCCGCCGGGGAACAACCGCGGCGGCGACCCGCCGCCGGAGTACGGTGGAGGGAACCGAGGAAGCGCATTCCCACCAACACCCGCGCTGGTGCCGCCCTGGGTCATGACAGGTCCGCTCGCGGACCGGACGGGCGACCTCACATGGCGCCGATGAACCTTTCCTCCTACCCCCCGCCTTTGCGCGTGGACGCGCTCGGCACTCCGCTCCTGCCCCGGCTGCTGCTGGAAGCGACGTTGTCGCGAACCGGAATGTTCGACGGCGCCTGGTGGCCGCGCTCACGCCATGTCCAGGCCGAGCTGCCCGACCTGGTCACCGCGCTGACCGCCCACCTGGGCAGCGTTCTACGGGTCGGACTCGACAGCGTGGCCTGGGACGGGGTCCCCCGCGCGGTCACCGTGAACGGCCGCCTGATCCGGATCAGCTGGTTCCCCGGCTGCGACTGGACCATCAGCCTCACCCGCGGCTTCCAGGACCACTTCCTGCTCCTGGTCATCCCACCGGCCACGGACGCGGACACGGCGTCGGCCGCGATGGCCGGCGCTTCCAGGCGCGGAAATCACAAGACCTCCGCCCAACTGCTCGCTCCGACGTATGCGGCCGACGGCCTTGTTTCCCTCCAGGATTGACAGCCGATCAGGCCGTTGCCCGCCTGACTGTCACAGACGCAGGACGACCAGGGCCGTGTCGTCGGTGGCCCCCGGGGTGGGGAGGAGATCGAGCAGGAGTGCGTCGGCGATGTGGTCCGGTGGCAGGGTGCGGTGCGCCGCGAGGGAGCGGGCGAGGCGGTCGAGGCCGGTCCCGATGTCCTCGTGGCGGCGTTCGATCAGTCCGTCGGTGTAGAGGACGAGCGTGTCCCCGCTGGTGAAGGCATGGCCGGCCTGGGGGCGGGGCACGTGCTCGGGACGGGCGCCGAGCGGCGGGTCGGTGGCCTGGTCGAGGAAGACCACGGTTCCGTCCGCGCGCGCCAGGGCGGGCGGGAGGTGCCCGGCGCTGCTGTAGGCCAGGGTGTGGCTGGTCCAGTCGATGTGGACGGACGCGGCCGTGGTGGACTCGGCGCCGTCGACCGCGCGGGCGTACAGACCGAGCACGTCCAGGGCCTGGGCCGGTCCGGCCGCCACCCGGGAGGCGGCGCTGAGCGCGCTGCGCAGCTGTCCCATCACGCACGCGGCGGCCAGTCCGTGCCCGACCACGTCGCCGACCGCCACCGCCATGCGGTCACCCGGCAGCTCGACCAGGTCGTACCAGTCCCCGCACACGTTCAGCGCGCCGACGGCAGGCCGGTAGCGCACCGCGGCCTGGTGGTGGTCGGCCAGGTGCGGGACCGGCAGCATCGCCTCCTGCAGCGCGAGCGCGATCTCCCGCTCGCGGGCGTGGGCCAGCCGCAGCCGCTCGTTGACGTCCTGCAGTTCCCGGGAGCGGGTGTACAGCTCCGCCTCCATCACCTGCGACCGGCCGCCGGCTGCCGCCCGGCCGCGGGCGTGGATGAGCTCGGTGACGTCCTCCACCCGGTGCACCAGCAGGACGACGTGGCCCTCGGCGTCCAGAATCGGCGCGTTGATCGGGCTCCAGTAACGCTCCTCCCACTCACCGGGGCGCTGCGACGACTGCACGTCGTACCGCTGCAGGGCCATCGTGTCCCGCTCCCCGGTCGCGAGCACCCGGCGCAGCGACGCCTCCAGGTTCCGCACCCCGGTGGCCGTGCGGTCGTTCGGGTTGTCGGGGAACACATCGAACAGGTAGCGGCCGATCAGCTCCTCCCGGCTGCGGCCGGAGTTGCCCACGAAGTCCTCGTTCGCGTCCGCGTACACCAGATCCGGCGTCAGCAGCGCCACCATCCCCGGAAGCGCCAGAAACACCGCCTGGTAGTCGATGCCTCCTTGGCTCACCTCACGCCCCGTTCACCCGACCGGCCGCGCACACGTTCCGCGCGGATCAACGACGGTCGGTCTCGCGCAGGACCACCAGGCGCACGGTGCCGTGGGCGGAGGCGCGTTCGCTGTCCGGCGACGTCTCGTACACGGTGCCGACGTGCTTGCGGATCACGTCGAGCAGCGCCAGGTCCTGGGAGACGAGTTCGATCCGGGCGATGCCGTCCGAGGACGGCAGCGGCCGGGTCTGCTCGCCTTCCCGGGGCACGGCGAGGTCCCCGCCGAGCAGGCCCGGGGCGCAGGCCTCCCGGACCAGGTCGGCGATCCGTCCGGCAGTCCCGGCATCCGCGGTGATCCGGACGTCCAGGACCGTGCCGGCCACCGGACTGTTCTCCCGAACCGAGAGCCGTGTCTCCACCTGGTCGGCGTTCGTACCCATCCGGTCTCCTGTCATGGCGTCCCCGGTCCAGGGTGCCGCCGGGCGCGGCCGGTCGCATCCGGGGAAATATGGCTGGGCCGGTCACCCTCGCCGGGGGTGAGCCAATTCCATCCTGCACCCGAAGCAGCATCGAGGCGGCAGGGCACGCGCGTTCTTCCTGCGCGCGGGCCCAGCAGGCCGCCCGAGCGCTCGTCACCGACGGTCCCGCAGGCCCCTTGGCGGCGGCACCTCGCCATCACCTCCACGTTCGGACCCGGCACACGCCTACCACCGGTGCCGGTGGCTGAGCGTCCTCTCTCGTGCGGCTCTCCCTGGCAACCGCGACCACGCGCCCGAGGCCGTGCTTGTCGTGTGTCACCCGGTTGCCGACTGCGAACTGTCCGGGGGCTGGTGCAGCGGGGTGCGTGAACGGGCTGCCGGGCAGAGGGCGTCGCTCAGCTCTCCTGCTCCGACGCGGGCCTGGACGGCGTGCGGGCTGATGCCGGCCCGTGCCATCAACTGGGCGACGGCGCGACGCTGGTGGGGCAGGACCAGGGTGACGACCGTGCCCGATCCGCCGGCGCGCGCGGTGCGTCCTCCGCGGTGGAGGTAGTCCTTGTGGTTGCCGGGTGGGTCGACACAGACGACCAGGCCGAGGTTGTCGACATGGATGCCGCGGGCGGCGACGTTGGTGGCCACCAGCGCGGTGATCTGTCCCGCCTTGAAGAGTTCCAGCGTGCGCGAGCGCTGGGCCTGTGACTTGCCGCCGTGCAGGGCGTCGGCACGTATTCCGCCGTCCAGGAGCCGCTCGGTGAGCTGGTCGACCGCGAGACGGGTCTCCACGAACAGCAGCACCCGCTCCTCGCGGGCTGCGATCTCGACGACGACGGCCTGCTTGTCCGTCAGGGTGATCTCGAGGACGTGATGCTCCGTCGCGGCGAGCACGTCGGCCGACGGGTCCACCACATGCACGACCGGATCCGTCAGGTAGCGGTCCACCAACTGGTCGACGTCGCTGTCCAAGGTGGCGGAGAACAGCAGGTGCTGGCTCCCGGACGGAACCTGGTCGAGCAAGGCGGTGATCTGCGGCAGGAAGCCCAGGTTGGCCATCTGGTCCGCTTCGTCGAGCACCGTGACGGCGACCCGGTCCAGAACGCAGTCGCCGCGCTCGACGAGATCCGCCAGCCGGCCCGCGGTGGCGACCACGACCTCGGCGCCGCCGCGCAGGATGCGAGCCTGGCTGCCGATCGACCGGCCGCCCACCACGGTCGCCACCGTGAGCCGCAGCGACCGGGCATAGGGGGCGAGCGCCTCAGCCACCTGCTGGGCCAGCTCCCTGGTGGGTACCAGGATCAGGGCACGAGGCCGCCGGGAAACGCCGCGCTGCCCGGCGGTCCGGGCCAGCACGGAGAGCCCGAACGCGAGCGTCTTTCCGGACCCGGTGCGCCCACGCGCGAGCATGTCGCGCCCGGCGAGGCTGTCGGGGAGCGTGGCCACCTGGATCGCGAACGGCGCGGACATCCGCTGACGGGCCAGTTCCCTCACCAGGGCCGGCGGCAAGCCCAGATCCGCGAAGGACGTGGCGACAATCGCCGGAGTGGCCGGGGCCGGACTCGCGGAGTCGTCCGGCCCGGCGAGCGGCGTTTCGTTGTTCAAACTGTGTGTACGGTGCATGCAGATCCTTCCTCGGGCAGGCGCTTCGAGGAATTCACGGCCGCCGACTGCGGTGCGAATTGCAGCAACGAACGGAACAACGGAAACGACGCCAAAAGCGACGGTTTCTCTTCACGTGAAGTGGAGCCTTGCGCACAGGACGACGAGAACGTCTCCGGCGCTCGACGGCGGGGCCAGACGGCGCTCCAAAAAAGCGGAGCGCAGGTTCGAGGGGTTCACCCGGCGGCCGAATCCGGGCGTCTCGGGCGGGTACATCGCCCACCGGCGAAAAGCCGACGCGGCCGGGGCCCGCACCCCCGTGGATGCGGGCCCCGGCCGCGTCTGACGCGTCAGTGTCAGGCCGGGATGATGTTCTCCGCCTGCGGACCCTTCGGGCCCTGGGTGACGTCGAAGTTCACCTTCTGGCCCTCCTGGAGCTCACGGAAGCCCTGGGTGGCGATGTTCGAGTAGTGGGCGAAGACGTCGGGACCGCCGCCCTCCTGCTCGATGAAGCCGAAGCCCTTTTCCGCGTTGAACCACTTGACCGTACCGGATGCCATCTTGAATCTCCTTCAGGGGCAATACCCGGGAACCGCACTGTGCGGACCCGCGGTCGCCGCGATGATTGCCCCGTCCGGATGCACCGGAAATACAGAAAGCGCGCCGCTCGGCCCTGAAGCGGACCGGGCGGGGACTTGAAGTTTTTGGGAACCACAACTGCAACTGATATCGACAGTAGCACGGAATAGCTTCCAACCGTCGGTCATCCGAAGAGGACGTCACCGGGCCACCACCGGACGGCCCTAGTCAGACACCCCCTCCGTGCGCCAAGCTGCTTCCGAAGGCCCACGGCAAGCACGCGCCATGCAGCGCTCGCGTTCTCGTCAGGACGGCTCCCGCCGACGCTCGAACGAGAAGGTGCCCCATGTCCCACATTCCACGCAGTCCCGGCCGGGTACGCGCGCCTCGCACCACCCCGCCCCCGGCTGCGCTCCGGTGACCTCCGACGGCGAAGCGCAACTCCGGGCCGATCGGCTGCTGGTAGCGGAGGCTCACGACGTCGCCGAGGGCTGGCACTTCCTCACGGTGGAGAATCTCGCTCCCAACGGCCGCGCCGACGCCTTGCTGTACGAAGAGGCTCTCGACGCCTTCGACCGCGCCGTCGGCACCCGTGAGTGCCGGCACCGCGGCCGCGTGCACGGCCTGACCTTCGGCATCCGCGGCGACCATGCCGAACAGCGCATCGCCTGGCTCCGCAGACGTCTGGAGGCCCTCAGGCCACCGGCCCTGCCGGGCTTCGGCACCTGGGACATCCGCGACGGAGCACGCTGACGTCGGGACGGACGCGCCCGTCCGACGCGCCGCACCGGAGCATGACCGCACCATTCGCACGACCGACCCCGCCCAGCCGGGCGGGAACCCGACATCGGCCACCGCCAAAGCGGTCCGTGAGAGAAGGCCACGCATGCGGGACCCCTACGACTCAGGCGAGTTCGACATCTACACCATGCAGGACCACCAGACCCGTCAGCAGGCCCGCCTACTGGTGGCCTCCCGAGCGCAGGGCGCGAAGGACTGTCACGATCTCCTCCGCGCCCTGGACCTGATCGATCCCCACGCCACAGGCATCATCCGCCAGTGCCCCCGCTGCGGCACCCCGCACCAACGCTGGGGCAACAGTGCGCGCAGCCGCTTCTGCTCCGCCGGCTGCGCCGACACGCCACCGGACGGCGCGTAGCACGACAGTCCTGATCCCCTCAGCCGGTCCTGCGCCGCAGCCCAGCCAGACAGGCGGCCTCCGGATCTGCTGGAGTGTCAGTCCACCGGCCCGAGGTGCCGTGCGCGCGCTGCTCCCTCGCCGTCCGGGAGGGAGCGGGAGGTACCGAGATTCTGCCGGACCGAGTCCAGGATCGTCAGGCCCTGTCCGACCAGCCCCGCCGCGATCTCACCGAGGCCGTCCGCACCGTTCAGCACGTTCACGTTGGCGCCGGCCAGACCGCCCGCCGCCTCCTTGACGATCAGCGGCAGCTGGTCGATCAACATCCGGTCCAGCGCGACGCGGTCGTTGGACGCCGCCGCCTCCGCCTGGATCTTCATCCGCTCGGCCTCGGCCAACGCCAGCACCCGGATCCGCTCCGCCTCCGCCTCCGCAGGCCGCACGACCTCGGCCACCAACTGCTGCTGACGCAGTTCCGCGGCGCGCTGGGCCAGCTCGGTCTGCGCCGTCAGCACCTCCTGCTGCGCATGCGCCGCGGCCAGCGGACCCGCCTGCGCGGCCTGCGCCTGGGCCCGGTCGACCTGGGCGGTGTACTCGGCCTTCACCACCGCCGTCTGGCGGGCGTACTCGGCCTGGTTCCGGGCAGCCGCCTGCTCCGCCTCGGCCGAGGCCTGGGCGGCCTGGGCCTGGGCGATCTTCGCCTGCCGCTGGATCGCGGCCTGGTGCGGAGCCGCCATCGCCGCGATGTAGCCGGTCTTCCCGTCGTCGATCGACTGGATCTGCAACGAGTCGACGATCAGGCCGATCTTGGCCATCTCCGCCTTCGAGGTCTCCAGCACCTCCGTCGCCAGCTTCTGGCGCTCCGTCACGATCTCCTCGACCGTCATCGACCCGATGATCGAACGCAGGTGACCGGCAAAGATCCTCCCCGTCAGCACCGACATCTGATCCTGGTCGGACAGGAACCGCTGGCCCGCGTTGACGATGCTCTCCTTGTCGTTGCCCACCTTGAACGCGATCACCGCCCGCACCGTCAACGCGATGCCCTGGTGGGTGACGCAGTTCTCGTCGACCTCCGCCTCGCACATCGCCAGTGTCAGGAACCGGGTCTTGCGGAAGACCGGCGACACGAACGCGCCGTGGCCGGTGACGACGCGGAACGGCGCCGTCCCCATCCCCCGCCGGCCCCCGGAGATCAGCATCGCCTGGTCCGGAGCGGGAACTCGATAACCGAACATGGTCATCTCCTCTGGCGACATCACCCCCGCAGGATCCGATCGGGCCGCCAGGTGGCGATCCGCTCCTCCGGGCGACGCTCGCCTCGAGGTCCACGATCGAACCTCGGCGCCACGTCGCCCCGGGCCGAAGGGGAATCCACCCTGCGCGGGCATGCCGATTCGGAGATCAGAGGTGTGTCCCTTCCATCGTGCACCCGAACGAGCACCGATACGGCAGGGCAGCGGCACATACTTTGCCTGAACAACACATGCGGCCACGGGCACCCGACGACCGTCGGCTGCGAGCGTCCGGCGGTCCGCGGGTCACGCCGCGGATGTGATGCCGGTCTTGACGAAGATCTGCCGGGCCGAGTCCGATGCCCCCGCCAGCACCGCCGCAGCCATGGCGGCCTGGGCAGCCGCGGGGTCCGTGTCGGGAGGGACGACCAGGAGCAGGAAGTGGTCGTGGTCGCCTCGGGTGAGGATCACTGTGTCGTCGCCGACCGGGAACCAGTCGATGTGGACGACGCGGTCGTCCACGATCATCCGCCCCGGCACCTCGTCCCATGCGGCGGCGTCCAGGCCCACCCGCTGGATCGGCCCCACGGACTCCGCCACCGCCGTGATCAGCGCCGGAAGCTCCGCGGCCAGGTGGCGCGAGCGCGGCCACCAGGCACCGTCGTGAGCCCCCAGCCGGGAGGCGGTCGTCTCCAGCCGCAACACCACCGCGCCGGGCGCGTGCGGCCAGTCGTTCGTGTCCGGCAGCAACCTTCCGGCTGCCGGTGTCGAAGGATCGACATTCATGGAACACCGCCTGTTCGCCGCGGACCACCGCGCCCGAGGGCCGACGCCTGTCGGCCGACCGGCAGGCATGGCGGCCGGGAGGCCGACCCGCCGAGCCGCTGCGGGGCCCGCTTCCACGCTACTCCGCCGCGGGCGGAGCAGGGTGCCGCTGTCGGGCTGCGCCGGGCCCAGGCCAGGAAGCCGTCCTCCCCCGGCTCCCGCGTCCTGGTCGGTCCTTTCCGGCCCGGCGCGGAGTAGGCTGAGGGTACCGAGGGTCTTCCGAACACCGGCTGCAGTGCCCCTGTCGTTCTCGGCGAACGCCGACACCGGGCCTGCGCGCAGGCCCGGGGACAGGACACGCACGATGACCGTGTCGCTCCTTCGACCGCCCTCCTCCCTCGTCCCCCCACCCCGGACGGAATCTCCCCCGCTGCGCCTCGCCCTGCGGCACGCCGCAGGCAGCGGCCCCTCCGTCGGCGCCCTGGACGGCGCCTGGTGGCCCCGCTCCGACGACCTCCTGCGTGAACTGCCCTCCCTCGTTGCCGTGTTGGACCGAGAGTGGGGACGCATCACGAGGGTCGACGTCAACCCGACCACATGGCAGCCCCTGCCGCGCGAGGTCCCGGCCCAGGCACACCTGGTCAAGGTCGGCCGGTTCGCCGAGCAGGACCCGCACAAACTCCTGCTCGTGTCCTACCGCACCGGCCGCTGGGACCTGCTCGTCATCCCACCGCACACCGGCCAGGCGTCCGCCGGCCGGCTGATGGCCGCCGCCTCCGACCCGGCCGGCGCACCCTCCGCCAGCGCTCTGATCGCCGCCGAGGGGAGCCGTTTGGACGGCAACCCCCCGTCCCGCGACACCGGCGCAGAAGCCGCGTGGGAGTCCGAGGGCGGCGCACCCCTGCCGGTACCGCTGTCCATGCCGATCGGCCGGGTCCACGTGTCCCGGGGGCGGTGAGAACGGTGGCAACGCTCTTCACCATCCTCGTACTCGCCGCCATGATCAGCGCCTGCGTGCTGTTGATCCAGCTGGCCAACGCCAGGACAAAGCACCGTCCCTGACGACCGGCCGCCGAACGAACGCATCGCCCGGCGAACGCACAGCCCGACCGGGGCCCAACAGCGCCTGCGCAGGAGACGCCGCCCACCCACGGTCGCCGTCTCGATCCGGCCCCCACAGACCCCGGACCCGAAACCAGACCCCGGCCCCGAAACCGAGAACCGACAAGGCGGTCAGCATCATGAGTACGTACACCCGCGCAGCACTCTCAGCCGCGCCGCAGGCCCGGCCTTCGCTGCGGCTGGCCCTGACCCCCGACGGTCCGCGGTCCCGACTCAGTGGCGCCTGGTGGCCGCACTCACGCAACCTCAGTGAGCAACTCCCCGAGCTGATCGCGGAGTTGGACGGCGTCTGGGGCCGCATCACCCGGGCCGCCATCCAGGACACTGCCTGGACCCAGCTGAGCCACAGCGTCCCGGCCGGAACCCACGACGTACGAGTGAACTGGTACGACCACTCCCAGGATCCCGACGCGATCACCCTCTTCTCGTACCGCATCGGGGAGTGGGAACTGCTCGTGGTGCCGCCGGAGAGCTCCCCTTGGCGAGCGAAGCAGCTCATGACCGCCGCAGCGCGCCCGAACAACCAGCGGAGCGCCCGGGCGCTCCTCGCCGACGGCTCCACACCCCCCGCTGCCACCGTGCCACGCGATCACCTGCACATCCGCACCCGCCGTGCCCGCAACGCGGAACCCGCTGCTTCTGAGGGCTGAGTGCCACCGCTCGCGCTCCGGCGCACCACGACTCTCTGACCTCAGGCAACAACGACGAGGAGCACCCCACCATGCCAACCCCGGCAGTCGTCATCACCACCTTGACGAGCGACACCTACCACGCCGGTGAGGACTGCAAGATCTTCCTTGCGGACCGGGACATCGCACGCACCGACGAGGGCAGCGCCCCCGACGTCATCCTGGTTCCGCTCGGCGAGGCCCTGGCCCACCGCCATCCGTGCCTCGGATGCCTGCGCTGAGAGCGAGTCCCCATGAAACCGCAGGTTGACCCCTATCGGCCCGCCATCGTGCGCTTCGCCGGCGAGGTGGAGGTGGACGGGCGGAAGTTCAGCGACAACATGCGCCTGGCCGTCTGGATCCAGGACGCGTGGATCCATGTCCGCGTCCCCGACGAGGAGTCCCCGCACTACTCCCTGCCTGTACATGCGGTGGCAGGCGTGCACTGGGAGGACTGACGCTCCGGCAGATGACCGGTCAACGCCACCTCACCACTGCTGAACCTGGTGCGGTCCCTGCCGCGGCTCTGCCTCGGCGACAAGGAGAGCCACGTCGTCATCCCCCTTCCTGCCGGGCAGGACGGCCAGGAGCTTGTCGCAGACCTCGTCGAGAGGCAGCCAGGGGCCGGTGAGCTGGTCCAGGAGCGCGTTCAGGCCCACGTCGATGGCCTGCTCGCGTTGCTCGACCAGACCGTCGGTGTAGAGGAACAGCCGGGCTCCGGCGGGCAGGTCGACGCCGGTGGTGGTCAGCGGGACGTGGGCGGCGGCGCCAAGGGGGGCGCCCGGGGGCAGGTCGAGCAGGATCGCCGGCCTGTCCGGCCGGTGGAGGACCGGCGGCGGATGCCCGGCCAGGGCGATGCGACACCGCCCGCTGACGGGCTCGTGCAGTACGCACACACAGGTGGCGATCGTCTCCTCCAACTCTTCGGTGAGTTGGTCGAGCTGACGCAGGATCTCGGCCGGCTCCAGACCGAGACGGGCCATGGTGCGGCCGGCGGTGCGTAGTTGGCCCATGGTCGCGGCGGCGTTGATGTCGTGGCCCATGACGTCGCCGACGACCAGGGCGGTGGCGCCGGCTCCGAGCGGGATGACGTCGAACCAGTCGCCGCCGGCGTGGCCGGGAGCCCCCGCGGGCTGGTAGCGGGAGGCGAGGTTCAGGCCTGGCACGTGCGGTGGGATCTGCGGGAGCAGGTGGCGTTGCAGGGCGGTGGCGGCATCGCGCTGGGTCTGGTACCAGCGGGCGTTGTCGATGCAGACGGCGGCGCGGGCGGCGAGTTCCTCGGCGAGTAGGACGTCGTCGGCGTCGAACGGCACCGGGTTGCGGGCCCGGACCATGTCGAGGACGCCCAGGACCTCGCCGCGGGCGGTGAGGGGCACGGCCAGGTAGGAGTGGACGCCGGCGCGGGCGAGGGCGGCTGCGGCCTGTTCGTCGCGTGCGATGCGCGCAAGGTCTCCGGGTCGCACGTGCGGGATGTGCACGGGCCTGCCGGTGGTCGCGCTGCGGGTGACCAGCCGGTCGGCCGCGTACCGGCTGATCTCACCCACCGGGTCGGCTGCGCCCGCCGCTTCGGTGGGGTAGGCGGCCTTGACGGCCAGCGCGCGGAAGTCCGCCGGGCCAGTGGGGGTCAGGTGGGCGCTACGCGCCTGCAGGACCGCGTCGAGGATGTCGATGGCGGTCATGTCCGCGAGGTCGGGCACGACGGTGTCGGCCAGCTCTCGGGCGGTCCGGCCCAGGTCGAGGGTGGTGCCGATGCGGGCGGACGCCCGGGCGATCAGCGCGAGTCGGCGGCGGGCCTGGGCGGCCCGCTGGTCGGCGCGGTGCTGCTCGGTGACGTCCACGATGGACAGGGCGACGCCGATCACTCGGCCGCCGGCTGCGTCGAGCCGGTAGTACGAGACCAGCCAGGCGTGCTCCGCGCCCGGGTCGGCCGGGGTACTGCCGGTGGTGAACTGCTCCAGCAGCGGTGTTCCCGTGGACAGGACCTCGCGCATCACGGCCTGGATCGCCTCGGCGTCCAGGAACGGCAGCACCTCGGCGACGGTGCGACCGAGATGCAGGCGGGCGGGGATGCCGTTGATGTGCTCCAGCGCCGGGTTGACCAGTACGTACCGCAGGTCGGTGTCGAGCACGGCCAGCCCGATCGGCGACTGGGTGACGAGCCGGGCGGACAGGGCGAGGTCGCGTTCCACTCCGCGCACGACGGACTCGTCGGCGGCGATACCGAGCGCGTACCGGGCTCCGTCCTTGTCCCGCAACCGCATGTTGCGGAACTCCACCAGCCGTGTCGAGCCGTCCTTGTGCCGGATCGGGAAGACACCCGCCCAGCTGTCCCCGCTGGCCATGACCTTGGCGAACAGCTCCAGGATGAGCGGAACGTTCTCCTCGGCGACCAGCAGCTTCGCCGCGTACCTGCCCAGGGCCTCGTCGGCGCTCCAGCCGAACAGCTCACGGGCTTGCGGACTCCACAGCACGATCCGGCCTTCGCCGTCGAGGAGAGCGGCTGCGACGCCCAGCAGGTCGAGCAGCCCGCCCGGCAGCGACGGGCCGATGGGCTCCGGGTCTCGTCCGGACAGGTCGGCGTCCGAGGCACTCATCCCTGCCCTCCCTCCACTTGAGCCCGCTCGCGGAAGAGGCCGACGGATCCGTGCCCCCGATCGGTTGGTCGAGGGCACCGACCAGATCCTCTCCATCGTCACCCGTCACCGCCCACCCGGCAGGTCGGACAGCGTCCGGCACGGTTGCGGGCGCCGCGCCGGTCCGGTCGGACGGTCAGGGTAGGTGCCACTGCTGGTTGGCGGAGGCCGAGCAGTCCCAGATGATCAGCTGAGTGCCGGCCGGGCCGGCCCCGGAGTCGTCCAGACACCTGCCGGACTGCGGGTTCTTCAGTGTCCCGTCGGCCTGGGCCTGCCAGACCTGGTTCGCGCCGCCGTTACAGTCCCACAGCTCGATCTTGGTGCCGTTGGCCTTCCCGCCGCCGGTGATGTCCATGCACTTGCCCAGCGTGCGCAGGGTCCCGTCGGTGCCGACGGTCCACTGCTGGTTCGCCGCGCCGGAGCAGCCCCAGACCACGATCGGGTTGCCGTTGCTGGTACTCGCGCCGGAGTCGTCGACGCACAGGCCGTTGATGCCGGTGATCGGGCCGGCGGGCCCGGTCCTGTCGATGCCGATCCGGACCGTGCCGAGGTGGCTGACGGTCGTCGCGGGGACCCCGGTGAGCTGGGCGAAGGTCATGCCGGACACCGGCGCGGCCACCGGCTGGACGAGGTAGGAGTTGCCGGCCGTGGTCGGGATCGAGAACTGGGACGCGGTCGTCGGGGCGACCACGACGGTGGACTCGTCGGTGCCGTCGACGACCTCGACGCTCTGTCCCGGCCAGGGGTTGCGCATGGTGACGATACCGGTGGAGCCGGCGTGGATGCCGACGGTGCCGATCACGCCGCCGTGGACCTGGACCGAGACGGTGCTGCCGCCGTGGATGTACTCGGTGCCGTCCGCGTCCCAGCCCGGGGGCAGGGCGGGTGCGATCCGCAGCAGGCCGTCGTAGTCCTGGACCAGTGACTCGTTGACGGCGAGCGCGACGTTGGCGGCCTGCTCGATGTAGGGCTCCGTCTCGTTGGTCTTCCCCCAGAGGTCGCCCATGCCGTCGGGGTAGGCCTGGTAGGCCTGGGTCAGCGCGGAAAGGTCGGCGTCGACCGACGAGCCGAGGCCCAGGCGGGCGGCGTCGACGGCGTCGAAGCTCCAGTCGTTGGCGTGGACGTTGACCCGGTTGGTGTAGGTGCGCTGGGCCAGGGAGGTCAGCGAGGAGTTGTCGCCCACCAGGCCGTAGGGCCAGACGGCTTCGAGGTCGTCGTTCTCCGAGTTGTTGACGGCGGCGGTGGGCTGGGAGGACTGGCCGAGCACGTCGGTGCCGGAGGCGTCGGCGGAGGCGGTCAGGTTCTGCTGGTGGGTCGCGGCATCGGTGCGCGGGTAGTCGGGGATCTGCCCGACCGCCGTCTGGAGTTGGGAGACGAGCGACGCGTCGGTGTTCAGGGTCTGTGCGGCGGCGACGGTGGCGGGGAACAGCGCCTTCATCGCGTCGATCATGTTGACCGGGTCCTGGACGTTCCACTGGTTCTCGTGGACGTTGGCCACCGCGTGGCGCTTGCCGTCGGCTCCGACGGTGGTGTACGCGAGCAGAAACTCACTGGCCTGCTGCATCAGGGGGTAGTTGGCGGCCAGGAAGTTCCGGTCGCCGGTGGTGAGGTACTGCTGCCAGACCCACAGGCCGATCTCGGCGCCGGAGGAGACGGTCCGGCCGTTCCAGGTGCTCAGGGCCTGGTCGCAGGAGGCGTCACTGAAGGGGCTGCTGTCGTCCTGGAAGCCGTTGCCGTTGAAGCGCATCGTCTCCGGCACACAGATGCCGGGGAGGCTGCTGCCCATGTACGTCTTGGTCCACGCCTGGATGTTGGCCAGGTTCGAGGTGTAGAGGTTGAACAGACCGGCATTGAGTGCGGACGCACCGGCGCCGATGTTGGCGGCGACCTGGCCGCGCAGGTTCCAGAACCAGTAGGCGGCCGGGTACCAGTTCTGGGTGTCCTGCGAGAAGTTGAACAGGTCGCCGACCCCCGCCTGCGAACCCGGCAGGGGTCCGCGGGACTCCTCGGCGGTGGTGAAGTAGTACAGGGTGCGCAGCTTCTCCATGTAGTTGGCCGTGCCGTCGGCGGAGGAGAGCTTCACCAGCCCGAGGTTGGCCCAGTAGCTGTGCCACCAGGCCAGGTGGCCCGCCTCCAGCGAGGCCGAGGTGGCCGAGGCGTCGGTGCCGAGCAGGGTCGACGCCGTGGCGGCCGCGTCTCCCCCGGTCCACTGCGGGCTGCCGACGATCACGCGGAAGCTGCCGTCGGAGTTGGGGGTGAAGCTCACCTTCACCGTCTGGGAGTCGGCCACGGACGCGCTGACGTTGCGTCCGCCGGCGGTGAGCGCCGCGAGGGTCCCGAAGGTCTTCCCGGACCCGGTGGTGGCGTTGTTGTCCGCCCAGGTCTCGGCGAGCGTGGCGACGCTGCCGGAGGCGGCGGCGGTGGGCGTGCGCCCCGACCAGAGGTTGACCGTCGCGGACTGGGCGGCGTTCGGGTTGGCGCCGGTCACGTCCACGACGAGTTCGTCCTTGTCGGCGCGGACGTAGACGGTGGCCGTCATACCGCCGCCGGACTCGCGCAGCACGCCGTCGTAGGGGTCCACGACACCGGAGAAGTCCGAGGCGCCGGTGATCTGCGACAGTCCGGGGATCTGCACCCAGCCGGGCGACTTGCGGCCGGGGAAGGTGTCGGCCCGGTTGAGCTGGGCGGTGAAGCCGTTCGCCGCCCACACGGCCGCCCCGAGGGTGCCGTTCCCGAGCGGCATCGACTGCTGCGCGGCCGTGTTGGGTCCGGCGAGCACGATGTCGGCCTCGCGGACCAGGTTCGCGGCGTCGACCGAGAACGCTCCGTTGGTCCAGGCGGTGGAGGTCGACGCCGCAGCGGCACTCCCGGGCGACCAGACTCCCATCGGCACGCACAGTGCCAGGGCGGCGAGCGCCCCCGTGACCGTTCTCTTCCGCACGAGCGGATCCTTTCCTGGGGTCGAGGCGGTGGCAGTGGCAATTTCTCCGGGGAGCCGTCAGGGCAGCTTCCACTGCTGGTTGGCGCCGCCGTTGCAGTCCCAGATCTCCAGCCGGGTCCCGTTGGTGACGCCGGCGGCGGGGTCGTCGAGACAGAGCCCCGACTGGGTGCCCTTGAGGGTGCCGTCCGGCTGGGGCGTCCACTGCTGATTCGGGCCGCCGTTGCAGTCCCACAGCTCGACCAGCGTGCCGCCGGTGGTGCCCTGGCCGGTGACGTCGAGGCACTTGCCGTCGTGCGTGAGGGTGCCGTTGGACCAGGTCCACACCTGCGAGGCGGCGCCGTCACAGTCCCAGAGCTGCACCGCCGTGCCGTCGACGGCGGAGTCGCCCGCGTCGTCGACGCACTTGCCGGGCAGGGCGGAGGTGATGGGGCCGACATGCGGCGGGGCCGGAGTGCCGGGGGTGAGCTTGAAGTTGTCGAACTCGTCCGTCTGGTATCCGGTCACGCCGAGCCCGGCCTGGCCGTTGGTGAAGCTGCCGTCGGTGGCGCTGCCCACGACACGGCCGTCGATCTCGGCGGTGAGGGTGGTGTCCTGCATCGTGAGCGAGACGGTGTGCCAGCGACCGGTACCGAGCGCGGTGGCGGTGCCGCTTGCGAGCGTGGTGAAGTTCCAGTCGGTGTCGCTCTTGTCGAGGGACCAGGCGCCGGTGTCGCTGACGCGCAGGTGGTAGGCGTTCAGGCCGTTGTTGTTGCGGCCCTGCTGGTTGACCCGGCCCAGGAGTTCGATTGTGCTCGACTGCTCGAAGAGCGTGTCGGCGGAGACGGTGTAGTTGGTCCAGTCACCGTCTCCCATGATCGTGTAGGGCGCGTCGTAGGGCTCGTCGGTCCAGCGGATCGGCGTGCTCGCCGCCATCTGCCGCAGGCAGGTCCCGGCCCGGCCCCCGCCACAACGGACGGTCTGGAAGGCGCCGTTCATGTCGGTGAAGTACTTCGGGGACGTCGTGGTGGCGGGCTTCTGGAAGGTGTCCGCGTAGGGCAGCCCGAGCGGTGCGGAAGCCGGGGAGGTGGCGGTGCCCTTGCCCTGGCCGGGCGTCGTGGTGACGGTGTAGACGTAACCGGGCTTCAGCGTGAGTGCGTAGTGACCGTGGCTCGGGGTGATGTCCTGAGTGTGGACGAACCAGTCCGCGGAGCGGTTCGAGCCCAGGTTCGTGGCCCAGACGTGGACCTTGCCGGTGGACAGGCCGCCGGTGACGGTGAGGCGCGCGGTCTGCGCGGCGGTGGCGTCCACGGTCTCGATGACGGTGCTGTAGTCGTGCTTGTCCGGGGACTTCAGCGTGACGTAGCTGCCGTTGGCGCGGTCGCCGCCGAGGTAACCGGAGGCGGCGTCGATGTAGTGCCAGCCGGGCCGGGCGAACTGGGTGGTCTGCGCGGTGACCCAGGTGGTCGAGCCGATGCTGTAGTGGCCGGACCAGGGCTGGTTCGCGATCGACATGCCGTCGGAGGAGAAGGACAGGTTGGGGTAGAGCGCGGCGATGACGGGCCAGTTGATGTAGGAGGTCATCCTGCCGTCGATGTAGTCGCGGTTGATCGCGCGGGCCACCGCCGGGGCGCCGGCGTTCGCGTCCTCGGAACCGTTCTCGCTCGCCCAGAGCGGCTTGCCGAGCGTCTGGGCGTTCGCGGTGCTGGGGCAGGCGGTGAACGCGCTGTTGTATCCGCAGGGGTAGTGGACGCCGACGATGTCGACGGCCTTCTTGAACGCGGGGTCGGCGGCCATGGCGTCGGCGACCGACCAGTCGCTGTCCGCGGCGACGATCTCGGTGGCGGCGTAGCCGTGGGAGACCAGGGCGGCCTTGAGGTGCTCGTACCAGGTCTTGTCGTAGCCGCGCTCGTTCCAGCCGCCGAGGTAGCTGACCGTCAGGTGGTGCTTGGCGGCACAGCCCATCCAGGACATCAGGTAGTCGATGGTGTCCTGCGACCAGAAGTTCCCTGACCCGCCGTCGATCCAGCCGGGCGCGCCCCAGGCGAGGCCGTAGAACCTGATGTGCGGGTTGCGGGCCTTGGCCTGTTCCGCGAGCCACCACTCGTAGCCGTTGTCGCAGTCGACGACGCCCTTGGTGTGCTCGATGCTGGGCTCGGCGCCGTCAGTGGAGTTGGTGTCGCCGCCGATCTCCAGTTTCAGCGTCTGCAACGAGGCGCCGTAGCCGGGCTTGAACAGGTAGTCCAGCAGCTGGTTACGCTGTCGAGGCGGATAGTCGGCCAGCAGGCGGGAGTTGCCGCCACCCCCGGAGATCGCACCGACGCCGTCGAACGCCAGTCCCGGCTTGGTGCCGTCGACGGTGATGGTGGGGGAGGTCGGGGCTGCGGCTTGGACGCCGGGCGCGGCCCCCAGGGCGCCGGCGACGGCGAGGGCCGCGCTGAGCGCGACGCGACAGAAGAAGGGCAGGCTTCGGTGACCCATGGGTTGGTCTCCCGGGTGAGGAGGACGGTCGGGGGCCCGCGCACGGGCGCGGTGGTGCCTGGTGCACACGTCGTCTTACGGGTCGGGCTGGCATCCGCGTTCAGTTCTGCTCAATATGGTTGGCTTCTGAGCATGCGTCAACACAATCCACCAAATCTGCGCAGCGCCGGTGACCCTCCAGGTCACCCCCCGGCCCGCCCGTGGGCCTCGTAGGATCTCCTGATCGTGGACGTCTTTACGGGGAAAGAGCTGGTCGCCATCCCGCCGGGAACGGTGACGCTGTCGGACCGGAGGACGCAGCGCAGTTGGCCGGTCGAGCTCGCGGCCTACCAACTCGGGGCGTTCCCGGTCACGCAGGCGTTGTATGCACGGATCACCGGCGAGCGCCCGAGTACCGCACACGGGGACCGGCTCCCCGTCGAGTGCGTCTCCTGGTGGGACGCGGCGCGGTTCTGCAACGCCCTGTCCCTGGCCGACGGGCTCGTGCCCGCGTACACCTTCGACGCCGGGGGCGAGGGTGTCGAGTGGGACATGTCCGCCGACGGGTACCGCCTGCCGACCGAGGCCGAGTGGGAGCACGCCTGCCGTGCGGGTACGGCAGGACCGCGTTACGGGGACCTGGACGAGATCGCGTGGCATCGCGGAAACGCGCACGAGCGCGTCCACGACGTGGGTGGCAAGCGCCCTAACGCGTGGGGTCTTCACGACATGCTCGGCAATGTCTGGGACTGGTGCTGGGACGTCTACGACGCCGAGGTCTATGGCACCTACCGGGTACTGCGTGGCGGCGGTTGGTTCGACGAGCACTGGAGCTGCCGGGCGTCGGCACGACGCCGGAGCCACCCGACCTTCCGAGTCGACGATGTCGGATTCCGCATCGCGCGGTCCCTTGTGTGACGCCCTCTGCATCAGTCCTGGAGGCGAACTCACCCGTTTGGACGTAACAGATCGGCATGCCCTGCTGGACCCCGCGGGGCGGACCGGGCTACGGGGGCTGTCCAAGCAGTCGGACGGACCCGAACGCGGGGGCGAGCGCGGCGCGAGAGGCGGAGGCGTGGGACGCGTCAGATAGTGAAGAGGGGATTCCCTTCGATTGGACGCTCATGGACCGCTACCCTCCGATTGCCGAGCACGGGCTGGTGGGCGACCTGCAGACTGCCGCCCTGGTTTCCTCGCAGGGAGTCGTCGACTGGTTCTCCGCTCCCCGGTTCGACTCCCCGAGCATCTTCGCCGCCCTGCTCGACCACGACAAAGGCGGCTACTTCCGTATCTCGCCGGACACGGGGCACGAGTCCCGCAAGCAGCTGTACTACCCGGACACGGCCGTCCTGGTCACCCGGTTCATGTCGCCGGACGGCGTCGGAGAGGTCCTCGACTGCATGGATCCGGCGGGTTCCGAAACCGTCACCGACCGGCACACCCTCCTGCGCGCGATCCGCTCGGTCCGGGGCACGGTCCGGTTCACCATGGAGTGCCGTCCGCGCTTCGACTACGGCCGTGCCACCCACGACCTGGACCTCACACCTGACGGAGTGGTGTTCCGGGCCCCTGAGATCACCGCCCACCTCCAGGCCACCTTCCCCGTCGAGCGCGACACCAACGACGCCGTCGGCACCGTGACCCTCCACCAGGGCGAGACCGCGGTCGTCCTCCTCACCGTGTGCAGCCCCGTCGGGCCCCCGCCGCCCCCCGTGACCACGGCCGAGGCGGAGGAGAGGCTCTGGGGGATCGTCGACCACTGGCAGCGCTGGACGCGCGGATCCCGCTACCGCGGCCGCTGGCCGGACATGGTCAACCGGTCCGCCATCACCCTGAAACTGCTCACCTACGCACCCACCGGCGCCCCGATCGCCGCGGCGACGATGGGCCTGCCCGAACAGGTCGGCGGGGAACGCAACTGGGACTACCGGTACACCTGGATCCGCGACGGCTCCCTGTCGATCCGGGCCCTGCTCGACCTCGGGTTCACCGAGGAGGCGACCGCGTTCACCCACTGGATCCGCAACCGGCTCATGACCGAACGGGAGCAGGGCAGCAAGGAAGCCCTCAAGATCATGTACCGGGTCGACGGGGAGCCCATTCTGACCGAGGAGATCCTCGAGCACTTCGAGGGATACCGCGGCTCCTACCCGGTGCGGGTCGGAAACGCGGCCGCGGACCAGCTCCAACTCGACATCTACGGCGAGGCGCTCTACGGCCTCTCCGAGGGCCGGACGGTCGCCATGCAGGCCGACTACCGCGGCTGGAGGGCCCTCGCCGACGCGCTCGACTGGCTGGCCGACTCCTGGGACCGGCCCGACGAGGGCATCTGGGAGACCCGCGGCGGACGCAAGGACTTCACCTACAGCCGGGTGATGTGCTGGGCCGCCTTCGACCGCGGACTGCGCATGGCCACCCAGTTCAGCCGGCCCGCCGACACCGAACGCTGGACCAAGGCCCGGGACACCATCCTGGAGCAGGTCATGTCCCGCGGCTGGAGCGAGACGGACAAGGCCTTCGTCCAGCACTACGGCGCGGACGCCGTCCTGGACGCCTCACTGCTGCTGATGCCCCGGGTGGGCTTCGTGGCGCCCCGGGATCCCACGTGGCTGTCCACCCTGGACGCGATGGACCGCACGTTGGTCTCGGACAGCCTCGTCTACCGCTACGACCCAGCTGCCTCCCCCGACGGTCTGCGCGGTTCCGAGGGCACCTTCAGTCTGTGCACCTTCCTCTACGTGGACGCGCTCGCCCGTTCCGGCCGCCTGCGCCAAGCCCGCTACACCTTCGAGAAGATGCAGACCTACGCCAACCACGTCGGCCTGTTCGCCGAAGAGGTCGGCCCCAGCGGCGAGCAACTGGGCAACTTCCCGCAGGCGTTCACCCACCTCTCGCTCATCACCGCCGCCACCACCCTGGACGAGGCCCTCGACAGCATGACGGGGTGACGCCCTGGGGCGGGTGTCCGCATCCCCGCTGATCCGCCCGGCCGGGCACCGGCCGGGCGGATGCCTGTGTCCAGCCACTCGAATGGCACAGTCGATGCACACGACCGGCTACGGGGCAGAGCCCTGTCCGGCGTGTCGCCCTCAGGCTCGACGGACAGTCACTAACGTTCCGGGCAAGCCGGACAGACGGCTGCCCAGCACCACCGTGCCCCCCGTGCGCTCGACCGGTGCAGGGCCGCGCACGAGGAGAACCATGCAGGCCGCAGAGCCCACCGTCGTGACCGACGCGATCACGGCGCAGCGCAAGCCGCCGTCCCCAGGGCAGGTCATCGTCAAGTGGCTGACCACCACAGATCACAAAACCATCGGCTCGCTCTACATCATCACATCATTCGGGTTCTTCCTCGTCGGCGGCATCCTGGCCCTGATGATTCGCAGTCAACTGATCAAGCCGGACAACACGCTGCTGACGAACGAGCAGTTCAACCAGGCCTTCACCATCCACGGCACGATCATGCTGCTGATGTTCGCGACACCGCTCTTCGCCGGTTTCACGAACTGGATCATGCCGCTGCAGATCGGCGCACCCGACGTCGCCTTCCCGCGGCTCAACGCCTTCGCCTACTGGCTCTACCTCTTCGGCTCACTGATCGTCGTCGCCGGCTTCCTCACCCCGGACGGAGCTGCCGACTTCGGGTGGTTCGCCTACGCGCCGCTGTCGGACGCGATCCACAGCCCCGGTATCGGCGGCGACATGTGGATCATGGGTCTGGCGCTGTCCGGCTTCGGCACGATCCTCGGCTCGGTCAACTTCATCACCACCATCCTGTGCATGCGCTGCCCGGGCATGACGATGTTCCGGATGCCGATCTTCGTCTGGAACGTGCTGCTCACCGCCGTGCTGGTGCTGCTCGCCTTCCCCGTGCTGGCCGCCGCGCTGCTGGCGCTCGAGGCCGACCGCAAGTTCGGTGCGCACGTCTACGACCCCGCGAACGGCGGGCCGATCCTGTGGCAGCACCTGTTCTGGTTCTTCGGCCACCCCGAGGTCTACATCATCGCGCTGCCGTTCTTCGGGATCATCTCCGAGATCATCCCGGTCTTCTCGCGCAAGCCGATGTTCGGCTACTCCTCGCTGATCGCCGCCACCATCGCCATCGCCGGCCTGTCGATCACGGTGTGGGCGCACCACATGTACGTCACCGGCGCGGTCCTGCTGCCGTTCTTCTCCTTCATGACGTTCCTGATCGCCGTTCCGACCGGCGTCAAGTTCTTCAACTGGATCGGCACCATGTGGCGGGGCTCGCTCAGCTTCGAGACCCCGATGCTGTGGACGATCGGCTTCCTGGTGACCTTTCTCTTCGGTGGTCTGACGGGTGTTCTGCTCGCCTCCCCGCCGATCGACTTCCACGTCTCGGACTCGTACTTCGTCGTCGCCCACTTCCACTACGTGGTCTTCGGCACCGTCGTCTTCGCGATGTTCGCGGGCTTCCACTTCTGGTGGCCGAAGTGGACCGGGAAGATGCTCGACGAGCGCCTCGGGAAGATCTCCTTCTGGCTGCTGTTCATCGGCTTCCACACCACCTTCCTGGTGCAGCACTGGCTCGGCGCCGAGGGCATGGCACGCCGCTACGCGACCTACCTGCCGGCGGACGGATTCACCACCCTCAACGTGGTCTCGACCATCGGCTCCTACATCCTGGGCGTGTCGATCCTGCCGTTCCTCTACAACGTCTGGAAGACGGCCAAGTACGGCGAGAAGGTCGACGTCGACGACCCCTGGGGCTTCGCCCGCTCGCTGGAGTGGGCGACCTCCTGCCCGCCGCCGCGGCACAACTTCCTCACCCTGCCGCGCATCCGCTCCGAATCCCCCGCCTTCGAGCTGCACCACCCCGCCATCGCGGCCCGCGACTACGCGGAGAACGTCGGCACCGTTCCCCCGCACCTGGCCGCCGCACTCGAGCAGGAAAAGGGTCGAACCGAGTGAGCGAGCGGCCCGGGAGCAGATTCTCCGACCCCAGGGGGACCGCGCATCACCCAGGAGACCCGGACCCGGAGGAGGGGCTACGCCATCTGGAGGGCTTCCTGGTCTGGCAGGCGGAGGCCAAGCAGGCACGGTCCGCGGCGCAGCGCTTCGCGGACAGACTGCCGTGGCTGACCACCGCTCAACGCGACGAGGTGATCCGCGTCTACACCGCGGACCGCCTGGAAACCTCCCGTGCCACCGTCTGCCACCTCGCCGAGCGCAGCCAGGCCATGCGGCAGGAATACACCGCCCGCTATTCGACGCTGCGAGCGCGCCTCCTTGGCTGGTCCCTGGCCGCTGCGGCGGTTGCCGTCGTGATCCAGGAGCTACTGCTTGGTCCGTGACCCGCGGGCAAGGAGCCGCTCGCAAATCCTGAGCGCGAAGGCGCTGTACAGGGCGAGCAGGATCAGCACGCCTCCGGTCACCACATCGGTGACCGCGGCGTCACCGGCCTCGGCACTGGTGGTGTATCCCACAACGAACGGAGCGGCGATGAGCCACGCGCCCGCCAGCGCGACAATCCCGTCGCTCACCCGGGAGGGGTCACGGAGCAGGCGCGCCAAGCCGTTGAGGAAGACCACGATCCCCACCATGATCTCGTTCAGGTGGGCATCCTGGACCAGCGCGGTCTGCGGGTAGTCAAGCACCCAGATCGTGACGAACAACCAGACCGCGATGGCCAGCAACAGATAGCCGACGGCCTGCCGCTGGTCCGCCCACCACAGCGGCCGAGGTGGGGTGATCGACCTGGGTGGTCCATAGGCGACGCGGACAGACGACGACGGTGATGTCACAAGCGCCATGGCAATCCCTCCGTCTTGCTGATCGTCGGGCCGTCCGCGGCAGCGTCTCCGACCTGCCACGGAGCAATCCCTTGGATTATCGCTCCGCACGGATCACCACGCCCGGCGAGCGAGGTGCCGGGTGCGGGCGAGGATGCTCCTCAGCCACGGCGCTGCGCTGTTCGGCCGACGCCCAATGGACGTAACAGCGCCGCTGCCACGCGTGACGCGTGCCGAGTCTGTGCATGACTGAAGGCCGAGACGACGCGGGCTGGTCCGAAGCGAGTTCCACAACAGGCCCAAGGAGCTGGGATGAGTCAACTCGACCTCGCCAGACTGCAGTTCGCCATGACGTCGATCTACCACTTCCTGTTCGTCCCGGTCACCATCGGGCTGGCCTTCCTGACCGCCCTGCTCCAGACCGGCTGGCACCGGACGGGCCGGTCCGAGCTCCTGCAACTGACCAGGTTCTTCGGCACTCTGCTGGTGATCAACATCGCAGTCGGCGTGGTGACGGGTCTGGTCCAGGAGTTCCAGTTCGGCATGGACTGGTCGCAGTACTCACGCACGGTCGGGGACGTGTTCGGTGCGCCCCTGGCGATGGAGGGGCTGGCTGCCTTCTTCCTGGAGTCCACCTTCCTCGGCCTGTGGCTGTTCGGCTGGGACCGACTCCCCAAGCGCGTGCACCTGGCGACCATCTGGCTGGTTGCGGTGGGAGGGGCCCTGTCGGCGGCCTTCATCATGGCGGCGAACTCGTGGATGCAGCACCCGGTCGGCTACACGATCAACTCCTCGACCGGCCGCCCCCAGCTCAACGACGTGTGGAAGCTCTTCACCAACCCCGTGTTCCTTCGCGGCTACCTGCACGCGATCCTGGCATCCGTGGTGACCGGGTCGGTGGTCATGCTGGCCGTCTCGCTGTGGCAGCTCCGCAAAGGGACGTCACCGCGCACCTTCCAGTCCTCCGCGCGCCTTTCCCTGATCGTCCTCGTTCCCGTGATCCTGGTGGCGATGCTGGTCGGCAGTGAGCTGGGCGTGACCGAGGGAAAGTACCAGCCGATGAAGATCGCGGGCGCCGAGGCCCAGTGGACGACCTGCCAGCCCTGCTCCTTCTCGCTCTTCCAGGTCGGCGGGGGCAAGAACGACCACACCCCGACGAAGATCATCGAGGTGCCGCACCTGCTCTCGCTGCTGGCCACCAATCACTGGAACGGGAAGGTCCTGGGCCTCGACACCGTCCAGAGCCAGTACCAGGCGCAATACGGCCCCGGAAACTACGTCCCGAACATCTTCATCCAGTACTGGTCGATGCGTGTCATGGCCTACCTCGCCGTCGTGGTTCTGCTGGTCGGCCTGTGGGGCTTGTGGCTGCTGTGGCGCAGACGGCTCGGCGCCGCGCGATGGTTCCAGCGGATCGCCGTGTGGGCCGTCGTCCTGCCCTTCCTGATGAACACCGCGGGCTGGTTGCTGACCGAGAGCGGTCGGCAGCCGTGGATCGTGCAGGGCATCCAGCTCACCAAGAACGGCGTCTCGCCATCAGTGACCACGGCGACGGTCGCCACCAGCCTGCTGGTGTTCCTGCTCCTCTACGCCGCTCTGGCCGTCGTCGAGGCGGTACTGATGATCCGCTTCGCCCGGAAGGACCTGGCACCGGCGCCCAACGCGGACGAGCCCGTCCCGAGCCTTTCCTACTGACGGCCCACCCACCACAGAGGTCTCCCATGGCGCTGGCCACCTTCTGGTTCATCCTCACCGCCGTCCTGTGGGCCGGTTTCTTCATCCTGGAGGGGTTCGACCTGGGCGTGGGGATGCTGCACACCGTCGTGGCGCGGGACGAGGCAGGGCGGCGGGCCACCATCAACACCATCGGACCCCTGTGGGACGGCAACGAGGTCTGGCTCATCGTCGCGGCGGCAGCGATGTTCGCGGCGTTCCCCGCCTGGTACGCGACCATGTTCTCCGGCTTCTATCCGGTGATGATCCTGCTGCTGGTCGGGCTCATCCTGCGCGGGGTGTCCTTCGAGTTCCGCGGCAAAGTGGACAGCGTGCGCTGGCGCCGCGTCTGGGACACCACCCTCACCTGCGGAAGTCTGCTGGTCCCGCTGCTCATCGGTATCGCGCTGGGGGGCCTGCTGCACGGCGTGCCGATCGATCAGAACCAGGAGTTCACCGGCAACGTCGGAGACCTCTTCTCCGGGTACTCGGTGTTCGCCGGCATCACGCTCGTCCTGCTGTGTCTCCTGCACGGCGCGGCCTTCATCGCGCTCAAGACGACCGGCGCGGTACGGGCACGCGCGTCCAGGCTGGCTCGGTCGATCGCACCGGTCACCGCCCTGGCCGTGCTCGCTTTCCTGCCCTGGACGCATGCGACCGCGGGCGACGGAGTGCTGCCGAGCATTCTCCAGTTCGTCGCCGTCATCGCCGTTCTCGCCGCGGCCTGGCTGGTCAACTCGCGGCACGAGGGGTGGGCCTTCGTGGCCACCACGGTCACGATCGCGACGACCATCCTGTCGATGTTCGTCGACCTCTACCCTCGGCTGATGGTGTCGAGCACCAACTCCGCCTACGACCTGACCGTGCACAACAGTGCGTCGGGGAACTACGCGCTGAAGGTGATGACCGTCGTCGCGATCGTCTTCTTCCCCCTGGTGCTTCTCTACCAGGGCTGGACCTACCACGTCTTCCGGCTGCGCATCTCGGCCGACCATTTCGCCCCGTCCGCGGAGACGGAGTGAGTACCGGGAACCGTCCGGCCGAGCCCGAGGGGAATCCCCCGGCGGCCGCCACGGACCCGCTCAGGCTCGCCCGCAGCCGCGGGTACCTGATGCTGCTCCTGATCTCCGCTGTCCTCGGTGTCCCGATCTCCGCCGCGGCATTCGGTTTCCTCGCGCTGGTCAACGAACTCCAGTCGCTGACCTACACGGACCTGCCCAAGGCCCTGGGGTTCCATGGCACGCCGAACTGGTGGCCGGTGCCGCTGCTCGCCGTGGCCGGGCTGCTCGTGGGCCCGATCATCCGGTACCTTCCGGGCCAGGGCGGACACGAACCGGCCCGGGGCTTCGTGGCATCGGGTCCGACCCCGACCGCCGACCTCCCCGGTGTCGCGCTCGCCGCCGTGGTCTCACTGAGTCTCGGTGCCGTCATCGGGCCCGAGGCCCCGCTCATCGCCCTGGGCAGCGGCCTGGCCGTGGCCGCACTGCGGCTGACGCGGAAGCCGTTCCCGAAGCAGGCGAGAGCCCTCGTCGGGTCCTCCGGGAGCTTCGCCGCGATCAGTACCCTGCTCGGCTCGCCCCTGCTCGGGGCGTTCCTGTTGATGGAGATGTCCGGCCTCGGCGGACCGCTGCTCGGCGTCGTGCTCGTGCCCGGCCTGCTCGCCTCCGGCATCGGTGCCCTCATCTTCACCGGCCTGGGTTCGTGGACCGGCCTGGGCACCTACTCGCTGATCCTGCCGGACGTCCCCCACGCGGCCCGACCGGATGTCGCCGAGTTCGGCTGGGCGCTGGTGATCGGAGTGGCGGCGGCCCTCCTGGGCAGCGGGATCCGGTGGCTGGCGCTCCACCTGCTGAAACTGGTCGAGCCGCGCCGGCTGCCGGCCACCGTGGTCGCCGGCGTCGTCGTCGGTGTGATCGCCCTCGTCTACGCGGAGTGGACCGGGCACGCGGCGTCGGGCGTCCTGTACTCGGGGCAGAGCGGGCTCGGCCCCCTCCTCGAGAACAGCGCGCAGTATTCGGCGGGTGCCCTCGTGGTACTCGTCGGCTGTAAGGCGGTCGCGTACTGCGTGTCCATGTCCGCCTTTCGCGGCGGTCCGGTGTTCCCCTCCATGTTCGTCGGCGCGGCCGGCGGCATCCTGCTCTCGCACCTGCCCGGGCTCGGTGAGACCGCCGGGCTCGCGATGGGCGTGGGCGCTATGTCCGCCGCGATGCTCAGGTTCCCGATGGTCTCCGTGCTGCTGGCCACCCTGCTTCTGGGGACGGAGGGGCTCACCGTGATGCCACTGGTGATCGTGGCCGTCGTGGTCTCCTACGTGCTCACGCTCAGGCTGACCCCGCCATCGACGCCGGAAGCCGCCACCGCGCCTGAGACGTCCCCGTCGACGGGCGGGGAGCCGGCCGGCGGCGAGCCGGTCGGGGAGAGGGCGGCGCGGCACCAGGCCGGTCGTGACGACTCGCGAGGAGGCCGCGTGTGACCGAGTACCTGACCGGACGTCAGCACCAGCTCCGGTCCGGCGATCAGACAGCTGTCGTGGTGGAACTGGGCGGCGCGCTCCGCGACTACCGCGTGGGCGGCCGGCCCGTCATCGCCGGATTCGGCGCCGACGAGACGATCGAGGGAGGGCGCGGTCAGCTGCTGGCCCCATGGCCGAACCGCGTCCGTGGAGGCGCCTACCGGTGGGACGGGGAACAGCTTCAGTTGCCGCTGAGCGAGACCGAGCACGGCAACGCCATTCACGGGCTGATGCGCTGGGTCTCCTGGGAGATGCTGGAGGCGGCCGAGGACCGCGTCGTGCTGGGCGCAACCCTCTGGCCTCAGCCGGGATACCCGTTCCTGCTCGAGCTCGCCGCCGCCTACGCACTGACCGCCGACGGCCTCGACGTCGAGATCACCACGCGCAACGCGGGCTCGCGTGCCGCGCCCTACGGCGTCGGCCAGCACCCGTACCTCACGGTCGGGACCGAGCTGGTCGACGACGTCCTGCTCACCGTTCCCGCCGGTCGTTGGCTCCGCACGGACGAACGGGGCATTCCCTCTGCGACGGAGTCGGTGGAGGGCTCGCCCTACGACTTCCGCACCGCGCAGCGCATCGCCGACCGGCATCTCGACACCGCCTTCAGCGGCCTGGAGCCGGACGCGACGGGCTGGTCGGTGGTCCGCCTGGCCCATCCGGCCGGTCTGCGCGGTGTGGACGTCCGAATCGGGGAGGGAGCGGGCTTCGTACAGGTCTACAGCGGCGACACGCTTGCCGAACCTGCCCGGCGACAAGCGCTCGCCGTGGAACCGATGACCTGCCCTGCGAACGCCTTCCAGAGCGGCGACGCCCTGGTGACCCTGCGGAGCGGCGATCAGCACACCCTGCGCTGGGGGCTGAGTCCCTGGGGCACCTGGGCGTCGGAGACCTCCTGAGCGGGGCCCGTCGTCATCGCAGCCTCGTTCAGCCGGCCTCCCGCATCAGCCGCGCGACGTCCAGGGGGTCCTCGCCCAGAGCCACCAGGCGCTCGGCGAGGCGGCGGATCTGGGCGTCCTTCTCGGTCTCCGCGGCCGCGATGTTGGCAAGGGTCTCGTGGGAGCCGTGGTCCGCACCGCTGTCGAAGACGCGGAGGACGAAGTCCGAGGCGGCCGCGCGGTCGAGATCCTTGGTGAGGGCCAGCAGTTCGTCGGTGTAGGTGACAGCCGGATGCTCTTCCATGGTGCCATTCGAACCCTCGACGCCCTCGGCCGCATGCGCGGGCCCTGCTCGGATGCCATGCCGGCTACGCCATCGGACGGACGACGGATACCTCCGACGGCCGAACGCAGCATGCGCCTGCGTGCGGTCGGCCGGTCCGGGTGGTTGTGTCGCGATGGCAGGTTCGGCCCGTCCAGGCGATCGGGCACCCCCAACGACGGGAGACGGCAGTGACCACACCGGCGGACAGCGGAGGGCGGCCGGCGGCGCTGCCGCTTCTCAGGGGGCAGAAGGCCCTGGTGACCGGGGCCAACTCCGGCATCGGCCTGGCGACAGCGATCGCGCTGGGGCGCGCGGGGGCGGATGTGGTCGTCAACTACGTCTTCGGCCGGGAGGCGGCCGAGGACGTGGTGAGCAAGATCCAGAGCTTCGGTGTGCGGGCGTTCGCACACGAGGCGGACGTGTCCGACGAGGGCCAGATCGTCGGGATGTTCGCGCGCATGATGGAGGAGTTCGGCACCATCGACGTGCTGGTGGCCAACGCCGGCCTGCAACGGGACGCCGCCCTGACGGACATGACCGTCGAACAGTGGCACAAGGTCATCGACGTGAACCTCACCGGCCAGTTCCTGTGCGCCAGGGAGGCCGCGAAGGAGTTCCTGCGCCGAGGCGTCGTCCCGGAGGTGTCCCGCTCCGCGGGGAAGATCGTCTGCATGAGCTCGGTGCACCAGATCATCCCCTGGTCCGGCCACGTGAACTACGCCGCCTCCAAGGGCGGCGTCCTGATGCTGATGCAGACCCTGGCACAGGAGCTCGGGCCGCACGGGATCCGGGTCAACGCCGTCGCGCCGGGCGCCATCCGCACCCCCATCAACCGCAGCGCCTGGGACACGCCCGAAGCCGAGCAGGAACTCCTCAAGCTGATCCCCTACCGCCGGGTCGGCGACCCGGAGGATATCGCCGACGCCGTGACTGTGCTCGCGTCCGATCTGATGGACTACGTCGTCGGCGCGACGCTCTACGTCGACGGCGGGATGACCCTCTTCCCCGGTTTCGCCACCGGCGGCTGACCCTCGGTGGAGGACCACGTCACCCCTTGCCGGGTGGTCACCCCCGGCGGCGGCTTCGCCGGGCTGTTCGGCATTCGAGGTGCGCGTTGACGACGAGTCAGATTCTCGCGGGCCTCGGCCTGATCGTCGTGCTCGCCGTCGGTTCCCAGTTGCTGGCGAGCCGGCTGCGCATCCCCGCGCTGATCGTCCTGCTGCCGGTCGGATTCACCGCCGGCGCGCTGACCAGTGACGTCGATCCGAACCGGTTGCTGGGCGCGGCCTTCTCCCCGATGGTGTCGCTGGCCGTGGCGGTCATCCTCTACGACGCCGGTCTCGAACTCGACCTGCACAGACTCCAGGGACACACGCGTCGCGTCGTGGTCCGGCTGATCTGGATCGGCACACTGATCACCTGGGCGTCCGCCGCCGTTCTCGCCGCCCAGCTCCTGGGCATGCCGAAGCGATCGGCGGTGATGCTGGGAGCCATCCTCGTCGTCTCGGGACCGACCGTCGTCGGGCCGCTGCTCAACTTCGTGCGGCCGAGCGAGCGGCTCCAGCGCATCCTGGTCTGGGAGGGGTCGCTGATCGACCCGGTCGGCGGCATCCTGGGCGCGCTCGTCTTCCACGCCGTCGTCTCCAGCACCAAGAAGGGCCTGGCCGCCCAGCTGGGGCAGTTCGCGGCCAGCGCCGCGGTCGGCCTGCTCGGGGGCGCGGTGGGAGCCGCGCTGCTGTGGACGCTCCTTCGTCGTCTGCGGCTCGGGGAGGTCCTCGGTACGACGGTGCAACTCGCCGCCGCGGTGGGCGTGGCGGCGGCCTGCGACGCGGTCCGCGACGACACCGGGCTGATCGCCGCGGTGGTGATGGGGATGGCGCTCGCCAATCTCCCCGGCCTGGACCTGCCGGTACGGCGGACGTTCTTCGAGACCCTGGTGTCGCTGATCATCGGACTGCTGTTCATCTCCATCTCCGCCACCGTCACCCCTGCCTCGTTGCGACACCTGATCTGGCCCACGCTCGGCCTGGTCGCCGCCCTGGTCCTGGTGGTCAGGCCGCTCATCGCGGCCCTGTCCACCGCCCGGACCGACATTCCGCGTGGAGAGCGAGCGTTCATCGGCTGGATGGCACCACGAGGCATCGTCGCCGCAGCCACCGCTTCGACCTTCTCGGCCACCCTGGTCGCCAAGGGCGTCGGCGGCGCCGACAAGATCCTCCCCGTCACCTTCCTGGTGATCGTCGCCACGGTCACGCTGTACGGCCTGACGGCCTTCCCCGTGGCCAGGCGCCTGAACGTGCTGCGACCGGCCCGCTCGCGGCCACTGCTCGTCGGCGGCGAGCCGTGGGCGGTGGATCTGGGAGTGGCGTTGCGCACGGCCGGCCTGGACGTGCTCATGTGGGCCGGGACGGAGCGCCAGCGTGAGCTGATCAGCGCGGCCGGGCTGGGACTGGCGCCCGGGGAACTGTTCGCGGCGGCCACCGGCGAGGGCGCGGAGCTGGAGGGGATCACCGGGGTCCTGCTGCTCACCGAGGAGGACGACTTCAACGCGCTGGCCGCGGTGACCCTGCGGGGAGTCGTCGACGGTCCGGTCCAGCGTCTCGGGCCCCCCACCAGCAGTCACGGTGTGATCGCCGCGTTCGCCGGTGGGGAACCACTGTTCGGGACCGGGCTCACCAGACCGGAGCTGGCCCGCAGGTACGAGGACGGCTCCCGGATCGTGACGCACCGGGTCGACGGCGGCGTTCCCGCCGGGCACGACGTGCTGTTCCTGGTGGACCCGGAAGGGCGGCTCACGCCCGTCACCCAGACCCACCGGGCTGCACCGCGGGCCGGAGAGATCGCCATCCTGCTCAGCCCCGCCTCCGCGCCCACCACCGGGTAGGCGGTGGACGCGGAGCCCGGAGGCAGGGTGGGTCCGTCGTCAGCGCAGGCGGTCGGTGATGTGGTCGCCCACGCGCAGGGCGTTGGCGATGGCGGTCAGCGAGGGGTTCACCGCGCCGATGCTCGGGAAGAAGCTCGTGTCCACGACGTAGAGGTTGTCGAGGTCGTGGGCCTTGCAGTTGACGTCGAGGGCCGAACTCGTCGGGTCGGCGCCGAAGCGGACGGTGCCGGCCTGGTGCGCGGTGGCGCCGATCGGCATTCCCTTGTGCAGATAGAGGCTGTGCGGCATCAAGTGGTGCGGATGCATGCCCAGATGACCCAGCATGCCCTGCAGCTTGCGCTGCAGGTGCTTGAGACCCTCGATGTTGTTCTTCTCGTCCAGGGCCAGGTGGATGTTCCCGTCGCCGTCCAGGGTGACCCGGTTGTCCGGCTGCGGAAGGTCCTCGCCGCAGAGCCAGAAGTCCACCGCGTGGTGCGCCAGCACCTCGAAGGGCATGTCCGGTGAGGCCTTGCCGGCCCACCGGGGCGCCTCGCCGCGGATCTGGTCGGCGTCGGACTTGCCCAGCATCTGGATGCCGCCGAGCGGGTAGTCCCAGTCGTCCGCACCGAGGTACCAGTCGTTCATGGCGAGGGTCTTCTGGAACTGGGTGTCGTTCGGCTCGTTCGAGACCGCCATCAGCGCGAGGTTGTTGTGCCGCATGTAGTGGCGGCCCACCACGTCCGAGCTGTTGGCCAGTCCGCGCGGATGCCGGTCGTTCGCCGAGCGAAGCAGCAGCGCGGCCGAGTTCACGGCCCCGCAGGCGACCACCACGATGTCGGCGCTGAAGTCGGTCGTGGACCCGTCGTCGAGTTCGGCGACCACCTTGGTGACCACGCGTCCGGTCGCGTCGGTCTCCAGGCGCCGGACGTTGGCGCCGGTGACCATGCGGACGTTGTCGTGCTCCAGGGCCGGCTCGACGCAGATGACCTGCGCGTCGGCCTTGCCGCGTACCAGGCAGGGAAAGCCGTCCACCCGGTTGCAGCGGATGCAGACGCTCTCATGGGTGGCACCGCCCTGCTGGTCCTGGGTGAGGTTGACCCCGATCGGCAGATGGAACGGATGCAGCCCCTGCTTCTCCAGGTCGTCGCTGAGCTGCTGGATGCGCGGTTCGTGCTCCACCGGCGGATAGGCGTACTGCGCGCTGACCGGCCCCTCGCCGGGGTCCTCACCGTGTCGGCCGTGGACCAGGTAGAGGTGCTCGGCCTGGGTGTAGTAGGGCTCGAGATCCTGGTAGTCGACGGGCCAGGCGGGTGAGATGCCACCGTGGTGCCGCAGTTCGCCGAAGTCCTCGGGACGCAGCCGGAACAGGGCGGCGCCGTAGAACTTGGTGTTCCCGCCGACGTAGTAGTTGACCTCGGGTTGGAACTCGTTGCCGTGCTTGTCGTACCAGGCCTCCGGGGCAAGGTACTTGCCTTTGACGAAGACGGCCGTGGACTCCCAGTTGTCCCGTTCGCGCGGCAGGTAGTCACCGCGCTCCAGGATCAGGATCCGCTTGCCGGTGCCGGCGAGCCGGTGGGCGATCGTGCCTCCGCCCGCGCCGGTTCCGATGACAATGACGTCGTAGTGCTGATCGTCGGCCATGCAGGCCTCCGTCCTCAGATCGTCGGCCTCGCCCCGGCGCGGCCAATCCATGTCAAATCGCAAGCTATCGGGCGTTTCCCTGGTGGGCGAGTCGATCCCCGAAGCGACGCGGGCCGTTCACCCGATCGCCCGCCACCTCAGAGAATCGCGATCGGATTGACCGGGGAGCCGGTGGCCGCAGGCAGCCGCAGCGGTGCGATGACGCAGAGGAACGACCAACGGCGCTCCCGCACGCAGACCGGTACCAAGTCCTCGAACTGGAGATAGTCGAGGAGATGCAGGCCGAGAGCGTGCACGGCGAGCACGTGTACCGGAAACGCGATGCCGTCCGCCGCGCTGGGTGCCGCGTCGTTGTTGCTGTCACTGCCCAACACCGCCACGCGACGGTCCGCCAGGAACTCCACCGCGGTGGGATGGAGCCCGGCGCGCGCGTGGGCGGCGTCCCAGGCTCCGGACTCGACTCGCCGTCGCCGGTGGCCGACGCGGACGAAGAGCAGGTCGCCCGCGCCGACCCGCACCTGCTGGGCCTCCTCGGCGGCCGCGAGGTCCTCGGCGGTCACCTGGTCGCCGGGTTCGAGCCAGGGCACGTCGCGCAGGCGCGGGATGTCGAGCAGCACGCCACGCCCGACGATCCCGTCACGCGCGAGATCGACGGACAGAGCGGTGGCTCCCGCGGGTGTCACGGTGGTCGCGGGGACACCTCCGTGCAGCGTGCCGTCGTAGACCACGTGGCACAGCGCGTCCACGTGCGTGTCGGCGTCACCGTGCACGTTCATGCTGAAGCGGTCCGTGGCGAAGTGCAGCCCACGGGAATCCGCGCTCTCCTCGGGTGGACTGGTGAGCCGGTGGCCGGCCGGCTGCGGATTGTCGGGGCCGGGCTCGGTCTCGACCGGCGCGGCCAGAGTGACCGTCCGGCCGGTACGGACGTCGGCGGCCGCCGCCCGGATCCGCTCCGGGGTGATGGTGTCCAGGGCGCCGCGGGCGCCGCCCCACGCCCGCTGCCGCAGCCGCTCGTACAGTGCCCGGAAGTCGTCCTGGCTCATTCGTCCTGCGCTTGAGGGCCCCGGCCGCGCGTGGGTGTCCATGGGCTGGTTCGTTTCCCGTCCGTTCTCGGTCGAACTGCCGGCACGAACCAATATCCGACAGATACCGCGTTTCCGCCTGGCCTGCCGACGGACCCTGGATTGCCGATTTCCGCAGCCGTGGTGTTACTGGAGGTGATCGCAGGTTGCGGAGAGTGTGACGATCGAACGCGGAGGTTCGGCATGGACATGATCCACGTCCGCCTCGTCAGCCCCGCGGATCTCACCGAGCGGGCGCTCGAGATCCTCGGAAGTGATCCGAGCGTGCTCAACCTGATCGTCCAGAGGGAGTCCGCGCGCAACCCGGACGGCGACCAGATTGTGTGCGACGTACTGACGGGAGGGGCGAACGAGGTCCTGCGCCGCCTGCGTGACCTGCGCCTCGACCAGCACGGCTCGATCGTCATCGAGCCCGTCGACATGGCCTTCTCCGGGCGGGCCGACGAGGTCAGAGCCAACCGGCTCGGCGCACTCGGCAACGCACCGGTCTGGGAACAGGTCGAGGCCCGCATCCGCGCGGAGGGGACGTACACGCCGAGCTTCTACCTCTACCTTGTCGTCGCGGGCCTGCTCGGAGCCGTGGGGATCGTCACCAACTCCCAGATCCTCATCGTGGCCGCCATGGTCGTCGGGCCCGAGTACGGGGCCATCGTGAGCATCGCCCTCGGCATCGACCAGCACTCGCGGCCGAGGGTCCGCCAGGGGCTGCTCGCGCTGCTCGTCGGCTTCCTGCTGGCCATCGTCGCCACGTTCCTGTTCAGCCTGATGATCCGTGGCTTCGGGTTCCAGTCGAAGGCGTTCGCCGCCGGCCTGCGACCCGTCTCCAACCTGATCAACACACCGAACTTCTTCTCGTTCGCCGTCGCGGCGCTGGCTGGAATCGTGGGCATCGTCTCGCTCACCGAAGCCAGGACGAGCGCGCTGCTCGGCGTCTTCATCTCCGTCACCACCATTCCGGCGGCTGCGGACATCGGCGTCTCCACCGCCTTCGCCAGCTGGTCCGAGGCTCGCGGGTCGTTGATCCAACTGCTCGTCAACATCGCTGTGCTGATCGTTGTCGGCACACTCACGCTCAAGGTCCAGCGGGCCATCTGGCGGCGCGTGGGCCGCGACTCACGCGAACACGAAGCGGACCGGCGCGACCTCGGGGCGGCGTGACGGCCCGCCGCAGGCGCTTGGTGCCGGTTCAGCCCCGACGGCCCCAGCGACTCCACTCCGGCTCGACCAGAGCCCACTCCTGCTCCCAGGACCGCTCCACCCGTTTGTTCAGTGCGTACCGAGCCCAAGCATGCCCGCCAACCAGGAATGTGGTGGCCCCGGCGAAGGCCGCGACGGAGTACGCCAGGGCGGTGCCCACGCTCTGGACGGCTGGGACGGGGGGAACCCGCGGAACGTCGTTCCGGTCGACCCAGATGACCACGTGGTCGCCCAGCTCCGTCGAGGCCGACACCCTCGCCTGCGCTGTGTGCCTGCCGGCGGCGTCGGTCCAGTCGACCGTCGCGATCCTCACGGCGACGCCGGCCGCGAAGGGGTGTCCGACAGCCACCGCGGAAACCGGGTGCAGCTGCTCCGCCTGCCGCGCGGCGGAGGCGCGATCGACAACGTAGGTGAAGAGTCCCAGCAGAACGGACAGAGCGGCGGCGAGGGCCAGGCCCAGGGCCAGGAGCGCCGGCAACCACTCCCGCAGGGTGTCGCTGCGACGCCTCAGCGGATTCCGCTGGGGGGGCTGGGGTCTCGGTGGTTGCGGCGCGAACGACGACGTTGCCACCGCCTCCCTTGTCCTCCGTGGGAGGCAACGGTCCGGATGGCCGAGGCCTCTCGGGTGCGGGGCTGCAGAACGTGGCAATTCCATGATGGGGCCATCGGCCGGCCTGGGCTTGCCCGAGAGCGATCCCTGCAGGTCACCGCGGAGATCCGAGAAGATCAGGTGACCAGCTGGTCGATGCTCTTTCCCACCAGCCAGAGGCCCAGCAGGAGGGACAGGACGATGATCGCCTGGTCCTGGTGGCGCTCGATCCAGGTCCGCAGCCCGTGGAGGAGGTGTCCAGCGCGTTCCGGCGCGAACGCCGACCACAGCTCCATGGTGAGCAGGCTCGCAGTGGACAGGACGCAGAAGTAGAAGAGCAGCAGATAGGAAGAGAGGCTCGACACGTGGGCCTCGGTGACGACGGCGGCGCCTGCGGCGACCAGCGCCATCGGCTGGACGATCACCGAGATTCCGGCAACCGTCCATGCCGAGGCGGTTTCGAGCCGCGCCATCCAGGCGGGCGTCCGGTGAGTGTCGGGGCTGCGGTGCCTGCGCCGTCGCTTGCGTTCGCCCACGAAGATCAGCCCCACGCCGACGGCCAGCTTGACGGCGATGGCGGCGGTCGAGGGCGAGGAGTGTGGCAGCAGCGGCTTCCCGCCCGTCAGCCCGACCGTGAGGGCCAGCACGGCCACGATCGACGCGAGCCAGGCCAGCGTGAAGACGAGCCCCTGGAACAGTCCGCGTTCCCCGGCGAGCAGCAGGATGAACACCACGATCGGAACCGGTTCCAGGGTGGTGACCAGGCCGATGAGGGTGAGGTCGAGGAACATCGGACACCTCCCGACCAGGAGTCGCGGGGTCGGCCTCCCTACGACCATCGAACCCGCACCTTCCGGCTCGGGCGAATCGAAGGACTTCGAACCGCGCGCGCCGCACTGTGCCGTTCGGGTGTTTTCGAGTCCGGGGCACGAGTCCTGGGCATGGCTCCCGAACCGGGAGTGGTTGAGTCGCAGACATGAGCAAGAGTGACGTCGTGGCCCTGTTCGGTAATCGCTTCCTGACCAAGCCCGCTCCTTCGGAGACCTTTCCCGAGGAGGGCATGACCGCGCTGGACGCCATGCGGCTGCTGGACGCGGACCTCGTCATGGAGGGCGACCCGCAGCGCAACCTCGCCACGTTCGTCACCACGTGGATGGAGCCGGAGGCACAGCGGATCATCGCTGAGAACCTCCACCGGAACTTCATCGATCACGCGGAGTACCCCATCTCCGCGGAGATCGAGCAGCGCTGTGTGCGGATGCTCGCCGATCTCTTCCACGCACCGGGCAAGACCGCCGGTTGTCGGACCCAGGGCTCGTCCGAGGCGATCATGCTCGGCGCGCTGTCGCTGAAGTGGAAGTGGCGGGAGCGCCGCAAGGCGGCCAAGCTGTCGGTCGACCGGCCCAACCTGGTCTTCGGCGGCGACGTCCACGTCGTGTGGGAGAAGTTCTGCCGCTACTTCGACGTCGAGCCGCGGATCGTGCCGCTGGCCGAGAACAAGTACACGATCGGTCCTGAGGACGTGGCGGCTCACCTCGACGAGAACACGATCGGCGTCGTCGCCGTCCTCGGCACCACCTTCACCGGCCACAAGGACGACGTCGTCGGGATCGACAAGCTTCTGCGGGACGTCCGCAAGGAACGGGACCTCGACATCCCGATCCACGTCGACGCCGCCAGCGGCGGCTTCGTGTGGCCCTTCCTCTACCCGGACTCGAAATGGGACTTCCAGCTCGAGCAGGTCCGATCGATCAACGTCTCGGGACACAAGTACGGCCTGGTCTACCCCGGCATCGGCTGGCTGATCTTCCGCGAGGAGTCCGACCTGGCCAAGGACCTCGTGTTCTACGAGAACTACCTGGGCAAGACCGACGCGACGTTCACGCTGAACTTCTCCACCGGCGCTTCGATGGTGCTCGCGCAGTACTACAACTTCGTACGGCTGGGTCGCCAGGGCTACACCTACGTCATGGAGACGATGCAGTCGAACGCCCGAGCGTTGGCGGACAACCTGCGCAGCAGCGGCCGTTTCGAGGTGATCGGCAGCGACCTCGAACAGCTACCGCTGGTCGCTTTCCGCCTCGTCGGCAAACATGCCTATGACGAGTCCGACATCGCCTGGCAGCTCTCGGCCGAGCGCGGCTGGATGGTGCCGGCCTACACGCTTCCGCCCAACGCCGAGGGAGTGAAGATCTTGAGGGCCCTGGTCAAAGAGACCATGAGCCGCGAGCAGGTCGAACGCCTGACCGAAGACATCGGCCGTGCCTGTGCCACCTTGGACCAGAAGGGTGCCACCAGCGATGTCGAGCGGGCGCGGGTCAAGGGAGGGACCGGCTACTGACCCAGGAACTCGGCGAACTCGGGTCAGCCCAGGCGGGTCACCGCGCCGGGTCGCCGGACGCCGAGCCCGCGAGTCCCAGCGCGCACACCGCGCCGAGCGCGCAGACCACGGCCGTCGCCCGGAAGATGTCGCTGTACTCGGTGTGCAGCGCCAGGTGCAGCGCGTGCTGGTAGGCCGACCACGCCGGCCCGAAGCCGGCCGTGCCCGGAATGGGCATGTCGAGGTGGGCCGTCAGCGTCTCGAAGCGGTGCAGCCCCCACGCCGACAGCGCGGCCACGCCGACCAGCATGCCGACGGTCCGGGCGATGACCGCCGCGGCCGAGGCCGTGGTGTGCTGTCCCGGGTCCGTCGAGTCCAGCACCGCCCCCGCCGTCGGCGCGATCACCAGGCCCAGGCCCAGGCCCGCGATCACCAGGTCGGTCTGCACCAGCGGCAGCGGGCCGAGGTGGGCGGTCAGGGCCGCCAGTGGCCAGGCCGCGATCAGGAGGTAGCCGCCGGCGGCCACCGCCATGCCGACCCCGGCCACGACCGCGTGCCCCAGCCGGCGCCCGGCCAACCCGCCGAGGACGGCACCCACCGGCAGAGCCGTCAGGAACCACATCAGCAGCAGCGCGCCGCCTACCGAGCTCTCCCCCAGCAGCGACTGCGCCACCAACTCGCCGTCCACCAGCGTGACCAGCAGCGCCACGCCCGCGCAGAAGCTGATCGCCATCGCGGCGGCGAAGGGGCGCCGCCGGATGCGCCGAGTGTCGATCAGGCGGACCTGGCTGTGGCGCTCCCACAGCACGAAGACGGCCAGCGCCACCGCGCTGCCGAGCAGCATGGGCGGGCCCCAGCTCGGCAGCACCGACCGCTGCGGGTCCTGGTTGTCCAGGGCCGCCACCAGCAGCGCGAGCGCCACCGCCAGCAGCAGGCCGCCGACCACGTCCGTGCGTCGACTCCCGGCCGGTTCGCCCGACTCGGGCGCGGCCTCTGCGGGCACGACGAACCGGGTCACCACCGCCGCGACCAGCACGAGCGGGACGTTGACCCAGAACACCCCGCGCCAGCCCGTCAGCGCCGCGACACCGGCCCCGTACAGCGGGCCCAGCACGCTCCCGAGCTCCTGCGCGGCGCCCACGGAGCCGAGCGCCACCGGTCTGGCCCCGCCGTGGAACAGACGCCCGGCCAGCGCGAGCGCGACCGGCAGCAGCGCTCCCGCGGCGGCGCCCTGCACCAGCCGCCCCGCGACCAACAGGGGCAGGCTGTGCGCGCTCGCGGTGAGCACCGAGCCGACCGCGAAGCCGACGAGGCAGCACTGCAGCACTCGCCGCGGCCCGAACCGGTCCGCGGTCTGCCCCAGCAGCGGCATGGCGGCGACGTAGCCGAGCAGGTACGCCGTCACGATCGCCGTGGCCCGCTCCAGATGGTTGGCGGGGATGCCCAGCTCGTCGGTGATCGGGTTCAGCAGGGTGACGATGACGTACGCGTCCAGCGACCCGAGCAGCGCGACCACGGCGGTGACGCCGAGGACGACGTGCCGCCGGCCGGGCTCCGTCCCGGTGCCGACGTCGTCGACGTCCGTCACGACGACGGGGCGGTGATCGCGGCCGGCGCGTCGAAGTCGGAGAACGAGGCCGTCACCGAGCCGCTGCCCCCCGACGCCGTCTGCACCGGGAAGGAGACCTTCACGAGCTGCGACGAGGAGACCGTCAGCCACAGATCGCCCTGCTCGCTCTGCGAGTCGCCGGGCACCAGTGTCGCCAGCACGGGCTGCGCCAGCTGTGCCTGCACGTGGTAGACCGCCTGCCCGTCCAGCGTTTCCCGGTCCACCGTCCGGGCGGCGCTCGCCGTCTGGAGCAGCTTCACGACGCCCTTGTCCGGGTCCAGGATCGCCTCGGGGTTGTAGAGCGAGGCGGCGACCGCGAGCGGGACCTTGCTGTATCCGCCGGTCGCACCCTTGATGTAGGCGGTGGAGCCGATGATGACGAAGTCGATCTCCACCAGCGTGCCGCTCTCCGAGACGGACGCGTGGCCCTGCGCGTTCCCGGCCCGGGTCAGCTGCCCGGTGGCGCTGCGCAGGGCCAGACCCGCGATCTGCCCGCCGGCGTCGATCGAGAACCGCAACGACCGCACCGCGGTCATCGCCGTCGCACCGCTGCTCAGCAGCTGCGCCGCCGCCGGAAGGTTACTGGTCTCCTTGCCGCCGCCACCGCCGCCGCCCGAGCAGGCGGCGAGCGGGAACGCGAGGACGACCATGACGGCCGCGAGGATCCTTGGGGTTCGCATAGTCGGATGCTAGAGCTGACGCAACGTCAGCGGCAGTGGTTCGCAGCCTGTGAGTCGGCAGGACCGAACACCTCGCGCCTCCTCCTCCATCGGGGGAGGCCTTCCTCGCCAGAGGCAGCGTCGGGCGTCAAGTGGACGCAAATCTTTGAGGGGGCACCGACAAGGGAGCGATAGAAACGTCACGAGCAGGTCGTATGCCCGTGTTGGGTGGATTGCCGAAGGTTCCCGTTCCGGAAGAGGCCGCTCACCGATGTCGCTCCTGTCCCCCAAGAAGGGCGCCGTGCACGACGCCCCGCAGCTTCCCCCGCACGCAGCCGGGCCGGGCGGCCGGGGCGGAGGGCATCGGCGGGTCGCCGCCGGGCTGCTCGAACCGCGGATGCTGCTGAGCTCCCTGCCGGAGGCGCTGCGCAAGCTCCGCCCCCGCACGATGGTGAAGAACCCGGTGCTGTTCGTGGTCGAGGTCGGCGGCGTGCTGACCACCCTGTCCGCTGTGATGCACGCCAGCGTGTTCGCCTGGGTGATCAGCGGTTGGCTCTGGCTGACCGTGGTGTTCGCCAACCTGGCCGAGGCCGTGGCCGAGGGGCGCGGACGCGCCCAGGCGGTGAGCCTGCGGCGAGCGCGCACGGACACCACCGCACGCCTGCTCAAGCTTTGGCGCCCCTACCAGCAGGACTTCCACCACGAGGTCATCCCCGCCTCCGAACTGCGGCCGCTGGACTGCGTACTGGTCGAGGCCGGGGAGATCATCCCCGGGGACGGCGACGTGATCGGCGGCGTGGCCTCCGTGGACGAGTCGGCGATCACCGGGGAGTCCGCGCCGGTGATCCGGGCCGCCGCGAGCGACCACTCCGGCGTCACGGGCGGGACCAGGGTCCTGTCGGACCGGCTCGTCGTCCGCATCACCTCGCGCCCTGGCCAGACCTTCCTGGACCGGATGATCGCCCTCGTCGAGGGGGCGACACGGCAGAAGACGCCGAACGAGATCGCGTTGAGCATGCTGCTGACCTCGCTGACCATCATTTTCGTCATGGTCGTCGTGGCGATCCAGCCGATGGCCTCCTACGCCGGCGCCGAGCAGAGCACGGTCGTGCTGGTCGCCCTGCTGGTGACGCTGATCCCAACCACGATCGGGGCGCTGCTGTCCGCCATCGGCATCGCGGGCATGGACCGTCTGGTGCAGCGCAATGTGCTGGCCATGTCGGGCCGCGCGGTCGAGGCGGCCGGGGACGTGTCGACGCTGCTGCTCGACAAGACCGGCACGATCACCTTCGGCAACCGCCGCGCGGCCGCATTCCTCCCCTTGCCGGGCGTCGACCCGCTGCAGCTGGCGCAGGCAGCGCAGGTCTCCAGCCTCGCGGACGAGACCCCGGAAGGCAGGTCGGTGGTGAGGCTGGCCAAGCAGGAATACGGGCTCGACCTGCCTAGCGAGGGTGCGCTCGGGCAAGCAACGTTCGTACCGTTCAGCGCCCAGACCCGGATGAGCGGCGTCGACATGCGCTGGCAGGACGGGACCGTCACGCGCGTCCGCAAGGGCGCCGCGGCGTCGGTCGCCGGCTGGGTCACCCAGTCCGGCGGAACCGTCCCCGACGACGCGGCGCGCACCGCCGACGCCATCGCCGCGGCGGGCGGGACGCCGCTGCTGGTCGCCCTGGAGGACGCCTACGGCATCGCCGTGCTAGGTGTCGTCCACCTCAAGGACGTCGTCAAGCCCGGCATCCGCGAGCGCTTCGCGGACCTGCGCCGGATGGGCATCCGCACCGTCATGGTCACGGGAGACAACCCCCGCACGGCTGCCGCGATCGCGGCGGAGGCGGGCGTTGACGACTTCCTGGCCGAGGCCACCCCCGAGGACAAGCTCGCCCTGATCCGTCGCGAGCAGGAGGGCGGACAGCTCGTCGCCATGACGGGCGACGGCACCAACGACGCGCCCGCGCTGGCCCAGGCGGACGTCGGCGTCGCCATGAACACCGGCACGTCGGCCGCCAAGGAGGCCGGCAACATGGTCGACCTCGACTCCAACCCGACCAAGCTCCTGGAGATCGTCGAGGTCGGCAAACAACTGCTGATCACACGCGGGGCGTTGACGACGTTCTCGATCGTCAACGACGTGGCCAAGTACTTCGCCATCATCCCGGCGATGTTCGCGGGGGCGTATCCGGGGCTCGCGGCTCTCAACATCATGGGCCTGCACAGCGCCCGGTCCGCCGTGGTCTCGGCGATCATCTTCAACGCCGTCATCATCGTGGCGCTGATCCCGCTGGCGCTGCGCGGCGTCCGCTACACGCCCTCCTCGGCGGCGGACCTGCTGCGGCGGAACCTGCTGGTCTACGGAGCCGGCGGGCTCGTCCTGCCATTCGTCGGCATCAAGCTGATCGACCTGACCGTGGTGCAGTTCATCCCCGGACTCGGCTGAGGAGCGTCGGGCCTTCCGGCTCCGCCCCACCCGCCGGACGCTCCGGTTCTCGCGGCCGGAGCGTCCGCACGCCTTCGCGGAGCAGCACCAGGGCGATCAGCAGGGCGGCGAGCGGGTCCGCCCACCACCAGCCGAAGTGCTCGTCGGTATAGAGGCCGACCAGCCCAGCCAGCGCGAGCGCGCCGCCGACGAGGGAGAGGATTCCGTCACCGCGCAGGGCCGGATGGTGGAGGAGCCGGCCCAGCCGTGCCTTCACCAGGCCGAGCGGCGGAAGCAGCACCACGGAACACACGAGCAGGATCAACGACGGGCCGCCCCGGCCCAGGTGTGCTCCGCTCGCCAACAGTTCCACCGACTGGACCAGCACGTACGTGGCGGCCGCCAGCATCGCGGTCGCCACGGCCCTCGTGGCGACCCGTTCGTTCCGCCCCCGCCCCGCGGTCGCACCGGGGCGATCCCGCTCCGCGCGGAAGAGCCACACCAGGACGGCGGACGCCGAACCGTCGATCAGCGAGCCGAGCCCGAACGCCAGCAGCGATACCGATCCCGTGAGCGCCCCCGCCGCGAGGGAGGCCAGTCCGGCGTATGCAGCCCACGCCACGGACGCGGCGCAGGCGATGACCGCGCCCTCGACGCGCCGGGCGCGCACGGCTACCGGGGCACCGCTGCGGCTCAGCACGGTAAGTCGGTGCCCCGTCATGTCCGCTCCTCCACGCCGCCCACGTCCGCTCCGTTCGTCCCCGTCCGACCGGCTGCTCCCATCGTCCCTGCGCGCTCCGTCGGGCATGTCCCGCCGCGCGCGTCTTGACGCGGTCCCGACGCGCGCGCGGCCAATCCTGACGCCATCACTACGCGGGGCTCTCGGGCAGCGCGTACAGAACGACCTGCCGCATCTCTTCGAACCCGATGCGCTTGCAGCCGATCTAAGGCGCGCCGATGGGTGTCCGTCTCCTGAATCGCCGTTGACTCAGGAGCGTTGACGCCGCGCGAAAGGCCTGAGGATCAGAGCCCGACGTCGCGGCTGCGCACGTCGGCCAGCGATTCGCGGCGGACCAGCAGCCGCGCCGTCCCGCCGGTGACCGCGACGACCGGGGGGCGGCCGACGAGGTTGTAGCCCGAGGCCAAGGAGAGGTGGTAGGCGCCCGAGGCCGGCACGGCCAGCAGGTCGCCCGGCCGGATGTCCGCCGGGAGTTCGACCCCGGCGGCCAGCACGTCGCCCGCCTCGCAGTGACGGCCCACGACCTGCACCGGTCGCAGCTCCGCGCTCGCGGCGCGACCGACCAGACGGGGCGCGTAACGCACCCCGTACAGTGCCGGACGCGGGTTGTCGCTCATGCCCCCGTCGACGGCCTCAGGCCGCGCGCACACTTCCCGTCTGTCACACGGCGCTCCCCCCTCTCGGGACGGCCGTCCCGAGAGGGGCGACGCGGGCGACAAGGCAGCGTCAGAGTCAGACGCTCCGGCGCAGCGATCGCGTCAAGACAGAGCGCACGGCAACCGGGCGGGTGATCCCATGGATCTTGAAGAGCGGCGACGAGAATATGCGCCGCGAACCCCGGAGGCGAACGGCCATGAGCCAGCAAGTCATCACCGCCCCACTCGAGCCGGCGGAGCAGTGGGAGCCCGTGTGGCCCCTTCCCCAGCCGCAACCGCGCGCGACCGACGACACCGATGACGGCGCCGAGCCGAACTTCCACGCCAACTGCCGCATTGCCGCTCGGTTCCTGATGTAGTCGCGGGCGCCGCACGTCAGGGACACGCCCCGACCCCCCCCC
>NZ_QKYN01000041.1 GCF_003258295.1 Streptacidiphilus pinicola
GCCGCCGCGCAGGAGGCGGGCCGCGCCGCGGGTATGCCGGTCGGCCTGGTCCACGACCTCGCCGTCGGCTGCCACCCGGACGGCGCGGACGCCTGGGCGCTGCAGCACTGCCTCGCCGAGGGCATCAGCGCGGGCGCGCCGCCGGACGCGTTCAACGCGCACGGCCAGGACTGGGGGCTGCCGCCCTGGCGTCCCGACGCGCTGGCCGACGCCGGCTACGCGCCCTACGCGGAGCTGCTGCGTGCCAACCTGCGGCACGCGGGCGGCCTGCGGGTCGACCACGTGATGGGCCTGTTCCGGCTCTGGTGGGTGCCGGAGGGCCGCCCGCCGACGGAGGGCACCTACGTCCGCTACGACCACGAGGCCATGCTGGGCGTGCTCGCGCTGGAGGCGCACCGCGCGGGCGCGATCGTGATCGGCGAGGACCTCGGCACCGTCGAGCCGGGCGTGCGTGAACAGCTGTCCGCGCGCGGTGTGCTGGGCACCTCGGTGCTCTGGTTCGAACGCGACTGGTCCGAGCAGGGCGGCGGCTCCCCGTTGCCGCCGGACCGCTGGCGCGCGGACTGCCTGGCCACGCTGACCACCCACGACCTGCCGCCGACCGCGTCGCGGCTCAGCGGCGACCACGTCGAGCTGCGGCACCGGCTCGGCCTGCTGTCGCGGCCGCTCGCCGAGGAGCAGGCCGAGGACGACGAGGAGCGCGAGGAGTGGCTGGGCGAGCTGGCCCGCGAGGGCCTGATGACCGTGCCCCCGTACGGGGAGGGCCCGGCCGCCGACCTGCTGGAGCCCGTGGACGGCCGGCACCTGCCGGAGGCCGTCGCCGCCCTGCACCGCTACCTGCTGCGCACGCCGGCCGAGCTGGTCGGGGTCTGGCTGCCGGACGTGCTGGGCGATCCCCGCCCGCAGAACCTGCCGGGCACCTCCTCGGAGTACCCCAACTGGCGCCTCCCGATCGCCGATGCGAACGGCAAGCCGGCCACGCTGGAGCAGCTGGCCGCCGCCGAGCGGACCGCCGAGTTCGCGACGGTGATGCAGGAGGCGCGCCCCGAAGAGAACTGACATGACGTCAACTCCTGGGCCGAGAGCGCGACGTCCTGCCCATGCCGGAGCGGGGCCCGGACGGCGCGACCCTTTCCGCGACCGCGTCGCCCGCCCTCAGGCCCAGGAGTCCGCCATGGCCCGCACGCCCCAACTCCGCTTCCTGCAAGGCCTCGCCGCCGACCATGCGACCGCGGAGCGCTTCGGACTCCCGCTCGACGAGTACCGGGACCTGCGCGACGCGGCGCGAGGTGTTGACCGCGATCGGGAAGTGAGGGCGTCCGGGAAGTGAGCCGTCCCGGTCCACTGTCAGCTCCTGACCCACCCCCGCAGCCCAACGGGCAGGCTGTGCCGCGGTCCTGTCAGATGCGGAGAAAACCGTGCAGGCGATCTCGGTCGGCCCGTAGTGTTCTGTCGCCGCCGGACCGGCGGCAACAGGGGGAGAGGGAGAAGCATGAAGATCAACCGCAAGGCGGGGCTCGCGCTGACGGGGTGTGCGGCCGGGCTGGCGCTGGTGGCGTCGGTTTCCGGGACGAGCGCCAGCGCCGCCCCGCTGCCGCTGGCGGCGAGCGGGACGTACTACCAGCTGACGAACAACCACAGCGGCATGTGCGCGGGCGTCTCCGGCCGGAAGACCTCCGGCGCGCCCGTCGTCATCGAGGGCTGCACCGGCAACCCGGACCGTGAGTGGCGCCGGGTGCAGTTCAACACGCACGTCGGCCAGTGGGCGAGCATCCAGAACAAGTACAGCGGCCTGTGCCTGGGCGCGCCCGGCGACTGGGCCGCGGCCCGCCTCGCCGAGTACCGCTGCACCAGCAGCCCGAACCAGCTGTGGGCTGTCGTGCCGTACTCCGGCGGCGGCACCATGGTCAACGAGCAGAGCGGCATGTGCCTGTCGGTGGACGCCGCCAAGACCGCGCCCGCCACCCCGGTCACCGAGTTCTACTGCGGCAACTACGTGGACCAGACCTGGCACTGATCCCGCGTCCGTGACACGAGGTGGCGCCGGTGCCCACGGGCACCGGCGCCACCTCCGTCACCTACTTCTTCGCGGCCGCCCGGTCCGCCGCCTGCGCCCTGAGCGCGCGCTCGACGCCGCTGCGGCACTCGACGACCATGCGGCGCAGCGCCGGGGCCGGCGCGTTCGCGTCGAGCCAGGCGTCCGTCGCGTCCAGGGTCTCCTGCGAGACCTGGATCGTCGGGTAGAGGCCGACGATGATCTGCTGGCCCATCTCGTGCGAGCGCTCCTCGAAGACACCCTTGATCGCGGCGAAGTACTTCGCCGTGTAGGGCGCCAGCAGGTCCGCCTGCTCGGTCTGGACGAAGCCGCCGATCACGGCCTCCTGCACGGTGTTGGTGAGCGTCTCCGCCTCCACCACCGAGGCCCACGCCGCGGCCTTGGCCGCCTCCGTCGGGCGCGCCGCCCGGCAGGTGGCCGCATGCGCCTCGCCCGCGGCGGTGGGGTCGCGCTCGAGCTCCTCCATCACCGAGGCCTCGTCGGCGACGCCGGTCGCGGACAGGCGCTCCAGCAGCGCCCAGCGCAGCTCCGTGTCGACGGCCAGGCCGTCGATCTCGACCGAGCCGTCCAGCAGGCCGGTCAGCAGCGCGAGGTGCTCCTCCGTGGACGCCGACGCGGCGAACGCGCGGGCCCAGGCGAGCTGGTGGTCGCTGCTCGGATCGGACGCGCGCAGCAGCTGCTCGGCCGCGTCGGCCCACTGGGCCCGGCCGGTGGGGCGCCACTCCGGCGCGGCGTAGAGCTCGATCGCCAGCTTGGCCTGACGCTGCAGCGACTGCACCACGCCGATGTCCGACTCCCGGCCCACGCCGTGCAGCACCAGCTCCAGGTAGTCGCGGGTGGCCATCTCGCCGTCGCGGGTCATGTCCCAGGCCGCGGCCCAGCAGAGCGCACGCGGCAGCGACTCGGCGAAGTCGGCGATGTGGGAGGTGACGTTGGCCAGCGAGAACGGGTCCAGACGGATCTTCGCGTAGGACAGGTCGTCGTCGTTGAGCAGCACCACGGCCGGACGGTCGCGGCCGACCAGCTGCGGAACCTCCGTCAGCTCGGCGGCCTCGATGTCGAGTTCGATCCGCTCCACGCGCTTGAGGGCATCGCCCTCCAGCTCGTACAGGCCGATGGCGATGCGGTGCGGCCGCAGCACGGCCTCGCCGCGCGCGCCGGCGGGCAGCGCCGGGGCCTCCTGGCGGACGGCGAAGGAGGTGATCACGCCGTCGGCGCCGACCTCCAGCTCCGGGCGCAGGATGTTGATGCCGGCCGTCTCCAGCCACGCCTTGGACCACGCCTTCAGGTCGCGGCCGGAGGTCAGCTCCAGCGCGGTCAGCAGGTCGGAGAGGCGGGTGTTGCCCCAGGCGTGCCGCTTGAAGTACGCCTGCACGCCCGCGAAGAAGGCGTCCTGGCCGACGTAGGCGACCAGCTGCTTGAGCACCGAGGCGCCCTTGGCGTAGGTGATGCCGTCGAAGTTGACCTGGACGTCCTCCAGGTCGTTGATCTCCGCCATGATCGGGTGGGTGGACGGCAGCTGGTCCTGGCGGTAGGCCCAGGTCTTCATCTGGTTGGCGAAGGTGGTCCAGATGTTCGGCCAGCGGGTGCCCTCGGCCTCGGCCTGGCAGACGGTCTCCGCGAAGGTCGCGAACGACTCGTTCAGCCAGAGGTCGTTCCACCACTCCATGGTGACCAGGTCGCCGAACCACATGTGGGCGAGCTCGTGCAGGATGGTCGTGGCGCGGCCCTCGTAGGCGGCGTCCGTCACCTTGGAGCGGAAGACGTACTGGTCGCGGATGGTCACCGCGCCCGCGTTCTCCATCGCGCCCGCGTTGAACTCCGGCACGAACAGCTGGTCGTACTTGGAGAACGGGTAGGCGAAGTCGAACTTGTCCTGGAAGTAGTCGAAGCCCTGCCGCGTCACGTCGAAGATGTGGTCCGCGTCCAGGTACTGGGCGAGCGACGGGCGGCAGTAGACGCCGAGCGGCACACGCTGCTCGCCGTCCGGGCTCACGTACTCGCTGAAGACGCCGTGGTACGGGCCGGCGATCAGCGCGGTGATGTAGGTGGAGATGCGCGGGGTGGCCGGGAAGCGGTGCACCTCGGTGCCCTCGGCGGCGCCCTTCTCCGGCTCCGGGGAGACCTCGTTGCTGATGACCTTCCAGCCCGTCGGCGCCGCCACCGTGAACTGGAACGTGGCCTTGAGGTCCGGCTGCTCGAACGAGGCGAAGACGCGACGCGCGTCCGGCACCTCGAACTGCGTGTAGAGGTAGGTCTGCTGGTCGACCGGGTCGACGAAGCGGTGCAGGCCCTCACCGGAGCTGCTGTACGCGCAGTCCGCGACGACCCGCAGCTCGTTCTCGGCGGCGAGGTCCGGCAGCGCGATCCGGCTGTCCGCGAACACCTCGGCCGGGTCGAGCGCGACGCCGTTCAGCGTCACCTCCCGCACCGCGGGAGCGACCAGGTCGATGAAGCTGGAGGCGCCCGACGTGCCGGCGGTGAACCGCACCACGGTGGTGGAGCGGAACGTGCCGCCTTCCGCGGCCGTGCTCAGGTCGAGCTCGATCTCGTAGGCGTCCACGTGGAGGAGCGCTGCCCTGGTGCGGGCCTCCTCACGGGTCAGGTTGGTGCCAGGCACGCTGGGTGACTCCTTCGTCGACTGTCTATTCGCTGGCATCTTTGCACGTCCGGTGGCGTTGTCTGAGTGCATTACGCGCAGTGCGCACCGGGCGTCGGTCGGTTCGCCTTCCACGCTTCCTGCACATCGGGCCGATGGTGACGGAGGATGCGCCCTCGGTAGGGTGTTTGGCCGTACGTGCGTATGAATGGGGGAAGTACATGGACGGGTTCCGCGCACCTTCGGCGGGCGATTTCAGCTCCTACGAGGGCCTCGTGGGTCACCAGGGCGACCATCTGAGCAGCTGCGGGCAGTGGGGTGCCGGACAGTGCAGCAACACGCAGGGGTTCGACGAGGGCCTGCTACTCCTGCCGATGCTCGAGGTCGTGCCGCAGCTCGCGCAGTTCTTCGACGGCAAGATGGCCCAGGCGCAGCGCGGCATGCAGCTGATATCCGGAAAGATCCACGAGACCAGCGCCGAGTACACCCGCACCGACGAGTCGAACGCGGCGGACCTGCGCAAGCTCTACCCCGTCGCCTTCGGCGGCGGCGCGCTCGGCGGCCTGGGCATCGGCGACCTGCCGGGCGCGGGCCTGGTCGGCAACTTCACGGACGAAGCCGTCCAGTTCAAGGAGCCCCCCAGCGCGGAGGAGGACCAGGCGCACGCGCTGACCCTCGCGATGCTGACGGTCAAGAAGTCGCCGGACGTCAAGATGGCGAACCACCTGTTCCAGTGGTGCACGGGCGAGAGCCTCTACGACCTCATCGTCACCCCGATCCTGGGCGAGTTCGGCCGGCTGCGCTACCTCGCCGACGCCTACGACGAGCTCGGTGACGGCCTCTACACCGTGGCCGGCACGCTGCGGAAGGCCTCGTGGAAGCTCGGCAGCGAGTGGAAGGGCGACACCGCCAGCGCGTTCGACCAGTATCTGTTCATGTGGACCATGGGCATCGGCGGCATCGGCGATGCCGCCAAGGACGTCTCCAAGGCGTTCAAGATCGGCTACGACACGATGATCCCCCTGGCCCGCGCGGCGGTGAAGGCGATCATCGACCTGGTGGAGAAGGAGATCAAGGACCTCGCCGAGCAGGCCGGCGAGATGCTGGCCGGTGACGCGGCGGTCGAGGCCGTCGGCGGCGGCCCGGAGGACCCGGTGGCCGATGTCGTCGCCGTGGGCTTCTCCATCTACAAGCTGTACAAGATCTACAAGATCGTCCGCGCGATCATCAACTCGATCGGGATCATCATCACGACCTTCCATGCCATCGAGGCGGCCGTGAAGGACATCGAGAAGGCCGTGCAGTCGATCTGGTCCGCCATCACCGCGCCGATGCCGTCGATCGGCAGCCTCATCGACCAGGTCGAGCAGCGGGGCTTCGACTTCGAGAAGAACGGCGGCTGGTCCCCGGTGCTCGGCGCCGGACGCATCGCCATGCTTCCGTCCGCGTAGTCGGCCGATACCCTCTCCCTGAAAGGAGCCGTCATGTTCTCCTACGGCAACAACGCCCCCGAGCCGCGCCGCATGAACACGCCGCCGCTGCAGCCGCCGGCGCAGGGCATCTCGGACGAGCGCCGCGAGGCCGTCGCCGAGCGCATGTCCCGCGAGCTGCTCGAGGGCCGCAGTCCGCAGCAGCGCCAGCTCGCCGGCTCGATCTTCCAGCGCCTGCGCGAGGGCGCGGAGGTCGAGGACATCGATCACCTGATCAAGGACATCCACAAGACCGGCGTCGACGACTTCCGCCGCCGGTCGAGGGCGGGCTACTGACCATGACGTTCGACCTGCAGTCGCTCACCGCCTTCTCCGTCCGCGCCGACTACGGCCGGGACCACACCACCTTCCTGGTGACCCCGGCCGGCTCCGCCGAGCCGATCGTGCGGATGCACAAGGACTATCCGCACGACGTGTTCGTCCGGCCGTTCTACGTCCACCCGGTGGCCGAACCGCAACTGCTGCTCGGCTACGTCAAGATGGGCAAGGCCTGGGACGCGCAGCAGGTCGAGATCGGCACCGTCGGCAAGATGGCGCCGGAGCGGGGCATGCAGCAGGGCCCGATCGTCCAGCACGGCCTCGGCACGCTCCAGCCCGAGCGGCAGGCCCTCACGGGCAAGCAGCGCGTGGTGCGCGGTGCGCTCGGGTTGATCGACGACCTCGTCTGGTCCAGCTTCCGAGGAGACCAGAGCCAGGACGACCAGATGTTCTCGGCCCACATCCGCTGCGCGGGGCCGACATCGGCGGGCTTCGAGCTGGTCCGCCGGGCGGGCGTCACGGCGACGTACGACGTCGCCGTGCACGACCCCAACGTCTCGCGGCTGCTGGTCCTCGCCTTCGTCGAGCGCTTCAACGACACCTCGGACGGGGACCCGCGCCAGAGCCTGATCACCCTGGCGACCAACCCCTTCCGCAACAGGAACAAAGCGGAGAACCGCCGGATGCAGGAGGAGAAGCGGCGGCGCGAGGGGCTCTAAGCTGGGCTTATGCCCTCCGCTCCGCACGTTGATCTCGTTCCCACGGAAGCGGGCGACGCCCGCGTCACCTGGCACCGTCGCGACCGCGCGCAGCACGGTGTGCTGCTGCTCGGCCACGGCGCGGGCGGCGGCATCGAGGCTCCCGACCTCCAGGCCATCGCGGCCGGGGTCGACGCGGTGGCGGTCGCGCTGGTCGAACAGCCCTGGCGGGTGGCCGGCAAGCGGCTCGCGCCCGCGCCGAAGACGCTGGACGTCGGCTGGCTCCCCGTCGTGGCCCATGTGCGGGCCGCGGTAGGGGAGTCGACGCCGCTCTTCGTCGGCGGCCGCAGCGCGGGGGCACGCGTGGCGTGCCGGACGGGGAGTCAGTCGGGGGCGGCGGGCGTCGTCGCACTGGCGTTCCCGCTCCACCCGCCGGGCAAGCCCGAGCGTTCGCGAGTCGATGAGCTGCTCGAATCCGGCCTCCCGACGCTGGTCGTGCAGGGCGCCCGCGACCCCTTCGGGGCCCCGTCGGAGTTCCCTGCGCTGCCGCGTCGGACGCACCGTCTTGTGGGGCTCGAAGCGGGCAACCATGCTTTTGCGGTAAGGAAGTTGGAACCTGACGTGTTGCCAGAAGTCGTCCGTGCTGTCTCGGATTGGCTGCAAGGGCAGATCCGGTAGGGACCTTGTCCGTGGTCATCCCTATGATGTGTACGGGCTGTCAGCCATAACGGGGAGGCACTCGATGAGTGGATACGATGTAGATCTGGACTACCTGCGGGACACCGTCAAGAAACTGCAGGGTGTCGCGGACGGCATGGACGACACGAACGCGAAGGCGCAGTACCAGACGAACCTGTCGCGTACGCAGCTCGGTGGCGATCAGTTCATCGAGTCCGGAAACCTGCACACCGCCCACGACAACATGAAGACGCAGCTCGCACACATGATCAAGACGCTGCAGACGATGATCCAGGAGTTCACCGACAAGACCGGTGCGGCTCACGACTCGTACTCGGCGCAGGACACCCAGACGAGCCAGGACTTCTCGAGGGGAGCGGCTTCCTGATGGCTGACGCGAAGCAGGACCGCAAGGACGCTCAGGACTCGAACAAGGCGCAGCAGAGTTCGCAGGCTCAGGGCAACAAGGACTGGAAGACCTACCTCGACCAGACCAACGGCGGCCAGTCCGGCGGCCAGGGCACCACGGCCTGGGAGGAGGTGCCGGGCTACTACAACCTCAAGCAGATGATCGAGTCGACCGATCCTGCGGCGATGATGACCGTCTCCCAGCACTGGGGCTCGATCTCCACGATGCTCTCGGAAACCGCCGACGAGCTCAAGACTCACGTCACCAACATGTTGGGGCACTGGAGCGGCCAGAGCGCGGATGCCTTCCGGCAGAACGCGAACGACCTCCTCACCAGCCTGTCGAATGGCTCGTCGTACGCCACGATCGCCCAGAACGCGATGAGCACGGCGAGCACCGCGCTGTCCGAGACCCTGGACAACTTCCCGCACCCGCCGAGCAACATGGACAAGCTGGAGCACACGGGCGGCAGCGACGCCCAGTTCCACCAGGACGCACTGAAGTACGGCCTGGAGCAGGCCGTGCAGATGGACGGCGGCCAGCTCAGCGCGTGGGAGCGAGTGCACCAGCAGGCTGTCGTCGCCATGCAGCAGTTGGGTACGCAGTACAACGCGTCTGCCTCCGAGATGAAGAATGTGCCCGGCTCCCAGGACCATTCCACTGTCTGGCCGCCGCCGCCGAGCAACGTGAACCCCAACCCGGTCGGTCCCACCGGCCCCACGCCCACCGGCCCGAACGGTGGCGGCAACGTCCCCATCAAGCCGATCGGCGGCGGCACCAACCCGCAACCGCACCCCATCCACATCAACCCGATCCATGGCCCGACGCCGATTCACACCGGCCCGATCCACAACCCTGGGCCGATTCACACCGGCGGCCCCGTCACGCCCATCGGTCACGGCAAGCTCGACGGCGTCGGCGGCCTGCACAGCGGGGTCGGCGGTGGCGGCGGCGGGTTCGGCGGCGGTGGTGCCGGCGGTCTGGGCGGCCTCGGTGCTGGCGGTGGCGGCCTCGGCGGTGGCGGTCTCGCCGGTGGTATGGGCGGCATGAGCGGTCTGGGCGCAGGCGCTCTCGGCAAGGGCACCGGCTCGGGCGAAGGCGGCCTGAAGGAAAAGGCCGGCCTGGGCGAGGGTGAAGGTGCCGGCGCCGGTGAGGGCGAGGGCGGCATGGGCATGGGCGGTGCCGGCGGCCTGGGTTCCGGCAACAAGAAGAAGAAGGAGCGCAAGGCTCGCGCGGGCTACCTGGTCGAGGATGAGGAGACCTGGACCGACAAGGGCGCGTCCAACCCGGGCGTGATTGAGTTCTGAGAGTCAAGTAGTGTCCTGCTCGTCGAACGAACTTAGACGAGCGGGGTGACGGTATGGGCTTCAGTCGAGCACTGCGAAGTTTGGGAGGGGCAGCGCTCGCTGGAGCCCTTGTCGTTGGCGTGACCCCCGTGGCGCACGCCGACGACGCCCGGAACACTCAGTGGGCACTCAAGGACTACCAGGCAACGAATGCCGTCTGGCCGAAGAGCACTGGCAAGGGCGTGATCGTTGCCGTCATTGACTCCGGGGTGCGGGCTACCCAGGTCGACCTGACGGGCCAGGTGCTGCCTGGCAAGGACTTCCAGTTCGGCGGTAATGGTCAGACCGATCATTCGCCCGAATATCACGGAACGGGCATCGCAAGCCTGATCGCCGGACACGGGCACGGTCCCAACGGCGAGGACGGCATCATGGGGCTTGCCCCTGGAGCGAAGATTCTCCCTGTCGGGGTCGGTCCGGGCCTTGCGGTCGCCGGTACTGACTACACCGGCCAGGCCGTCCGCTGGGCCGTCGACCACGGTGCGCAGGTCATCAACATGTCCATCGGTGGGCCGGACAACGATGCGGTAACCGAAGCGGACATGGCCTACGCCGAAGAGCACAACGTCGTCTTGGTGGCGGCGTCCGGGAACGACGGCGTCAGCGTGCCGCAGTACCCGGCCTCGTATCCGGGAGTTATCAAGGTTGGCGCTGTCGACCAGAACGCCAAGCTCTGGAGCAATTCGAACACCGGGGGGGTCACCGTTGTTGCCCCGGGGGTTCAGGTCCTCGCCGACGGCGACACCGGGTACCGGATGGGCGACGGGACCAGCCTCGCCTGTGCCTACGTCTCCGCCATCGCCGCGCTCTACCGATCTGCTCACCCGAATCTGACTGCGGGGCAGATCGTCAACTACATCATCAAGACGGCGATTATGCCCAAGGGCCACACCGCCCCGGACCCCGGTCTGGGCTATGGGATCGCGTCTCCTGACCTCAACATGTCGGTTGCCCCGGGCCCCGCTGCCGGACCGTTGCCGCAGGCGACGGCCGGCTCTGCCTCAACGACCGGCGGAAGCACCAGCAGCTCTGCGCCCAGCACGACCACCACCGCCTCCAGCTCCTCCTCCGGCGGCAGCTCGATGGGGCTCATCCTCGGTGTTCTCGCTGGCGTCGTGATCGTCGTGATCATCATCGTGGTCGTGATCCGCAGCCGTCGTCGTGGTGGCGGTGGCGGCGGGAACGGTGGCGGTGGCGGGCAGCCGGCGTACCCGGCGTACCCGCAGGCGCAGCCGCCGCAGCAGGCGTACCAGCCGCCGACGGGTCAGTACGGTCAGGGAGGCAGCCCTTACGGCCAGCAGCCTCCGCAGCAGCAGAACCCCTACGGTGGCGCGCCCAACCCGCAGCAGTACCCGCCGCAGCAGGGCTACGGCGGCGGCCAGCAGGGTCGATAACCCGACGCGCCGGAACATGAGCGAGGGCTCCAGCGGGCCATGCCCGCTGGAGCCCTCGCTCATGTTGCCGCCCCGACGGGCTACTTGAAGAGCTGGATCACCTTGCCGCTCATGAAGTCCATGGAGGCGATCAGGACCTCGTGGTTGGGCAGCAGGTAGACCTCGCCCTCGCCGTACTCGATGGTGTTGGCCGAGGCGGGGAGGTGGGCGATGTCGGTCGGCTTGCCTGTCGAGGGGTCGAGGGAGACGACCGTCGGGCCGTTCGACGAGCTGTAGCCCGGGACGAGCGACATGGCGTAGATGTTGCTGCCCCCGCTCGTGCCGCCCGAGGCGGCGCTCTGCGTCGCGTCGCGGAGGAGAGCGCCGCCGCCGTGCGTGGTGCCGTCGTAGGTCCACAGGGGCGAACCCGTGCTCGGATTGACCGCGCTGACGTCCGGCTTCGAGCTGCTGTTGCTGGTCGGGATCAGCAGCGCGGACGAGCCGAGGAGCTGCGTGCCGGGATTGCCGTTCGTCGTGAGCTGGATCTTGTCCGTGAGCGAGATCGGGGTCTCGTTGCCGGAGCTGTCGAAGCGCTGCGCGACCGGGTCTCCGCTGTCCTCGGTGGTGGCGATCAGCGGCGAGCCGCTCAGCACGCTGTTGAACTGGACGTTGTCCGTCTCGGTCTTCTGCCACAGCTGCTTGCCGGTCGCCCCGTCGAGCGCGCTCAGCGTGTAGGAGGGCTGGACGTCAGCGCAGTAGTCGTCGACGAGGACGACGCCCGCGCCGCCGTAGGGGTACGCGTCGCAGTACTGGCCGCGGGCCTTGTAACCCCAGACGGCGTTGCCCGTCGTCAGGTCGACGCCGCCCAGGACGGTGCCGTTGACGATGACACCGACGCTGCCGTCGATGAACGTCGTCGTGCCGGACGCCATGCTCCGCGTCGAGTTGGTCAGCGCGGTCGACCACAGCGTCTTGCCGGTGTGGGTGTCGACGCCGACGAGCGTGGTGCAACTGGTGGTGTCAGGTCCGAAGCCGATCGTGCCGATCCCGGACGAGGAGAGCGTGGGCGACATCGCGCAGGGGACGCCGGGGCCGGAGAGCGGCTGCGCCGTCCAGGCCACGGAACCGTCCGTGAGGCTGTAGGCCTGGACGCCGGACGAGCTGGCGCGGACGAAGTACTTGTCCGTGACCCAGGTGCCGACCTGCTGGTCGGTGGTCTTGCCCTTGACCGACCAGCTGGCTGCCAGCGTGGGCACGGAGCCACCGCCGCCACCGCCGTTGCTGCCGCCACCACCCGGGATGAGCAGAATCGCGACCACCGCGACGATCGCGAGGGCGACGGCGCCCGCGATGATGCCGCCGATCGCGCCGCGGCTGAGGCCGCTGCGCGGCGGGGTCGGCTGCTGGTAGGCGCCCGGGTAGGGGTAGCCGGGCTGACCCTCCGTCGGCAGCGGCGGCATCTGCGGCCACTGGCCCTGGGCGTCGGGCTGCGGCCCGTACGGGGCCTGCTGCGGGAAGGGTTGCTGCTGCTGCGCGTAGGCGGCTTGCTGCGGGTCGTAGGGCGCCTGCCCCGAACCGTAAGGCTGTCCCGGCATCGGCTGCATCGGTTGCTGCATGAGGCCGGGGACCGGCTGGGCCATCGGCGGCAGCGGGTACGGCTGAGCCTGCGCCGCGCCGTCGCCCGGAGCCGGAGCGGCGGCCTGCGGGCTGGGGTAGCCGTAGCCCTGTGCCGGCTGCGCCGGCTGTGGGGGCTGCGGGTAGCCGTACCCGGGCTGCGGCGTCTGACCGGCTGACGGCTGCGGGACCTGCGGAGCGAACTCCGTGGGCGAGTACGCGACGCCCGGGCCACCCGGCTGAGGGACCTGCGGAGCGAACTCCGTGGGCGAGTATGCGACGCCCGGCCCACCCGCACCGCCGGGCTGAGGGACCTGCGGGACCTGCGGGGCGAACTCCGTGGGGGAGTAGCCGACGCCCGGCCCACCCGGCTGCGGGATCTGAGGCGCCGCCATCTCCGTCGGCGAGTACGCCCAGCCCGGCTGCCCGGAGAGCTGCGGCGGCGGCCCGTCCGTGCCGCCGTTCCCCGTGCCCGCGCCGCCCTGCGCGGCCTGCGCGCCCGGCGGCACCGCGTCCTGCGGCGTGCCCGCGGACAGGCGGTAGTCGTCTCTGTCGTCCGAGCCCGAACTGTGGTCAGTCATCCCCGCGCCTCTCCACCACCGTCGACTGACGATCAGCCAACGCGGGAGCATGCAGCGCCACGCCCCCGACCGGCCAGCCTAGCGGGGCCGGACAGACGGGGGCGAAACCCCTCCGCAAGTTGGGACTAGCGCGCGTCGCAGGCCTGCGCGCGCAGCGCGCGGGCGAGGTCGTCGCGGCACTCGCGCACGAGGCGGCGCAGCGCGGGGGCCGCGTCCTCGTGCTCGGCGAGCCAGACGTCCGTCCGGGCCAGCGTCGCGTCCGTGCTGACGAGGCGCGGGAAGAGGCCGTTGACGATGCGCATGGCGATCTCGATCGAGCGCCCGGCCCAGACCTTCTCCAGCACCTCGAAGTACGGCTCCGCGTACGGGGCGACGAGCTCGCGCTGCGAGGCCTGCTGGAAGCCGACGATCTCCGCCTCCAGCAGGGCGTTCGGCAGCTCGTCCGTCTCGACGACGACGTGCCAGGTGCGGGCCTTCGTCTCGGCGTTGGGCGCGGCTGCCCGGGCCGCGGTCTCCAGGCGCTTGCCGCTGGCGGTGTTGTCGCGCTCCAGCTCCGCCGCCAGCTCGGTGTCCCCGGCCAGCCCCGCCGCGACGAGGGTCTGCAGCAGCGCCCAGCGCAGCTCCTGGTCCACGTCGAGGCCGTCGATCCGGGCGGTGCCGGCCAGCAGCCCGCCGACCAGCTGCAGGTCGGACGGGCCGTGCGCGGCCTGCGCGAAGAAGCGCGCCCACGCCAGCTGGTGGTCGCTGCCGGGCGCGGCCGCCCGCAGCTCGATCAGCGCGCCCTCGGCGAGTGCCAGCGCCGCGGCCTCGCGCCCCTCGGGGGCGACGTACTGCTCCAGCGTCAGCTTGGCCTGGGCGTGCTGCTGCTGCAGCACGCCGATGTCGCTCTCCCGACCGGCGAAGCGCACCACCAGGTCGAGGTAGTCGCGGGCCGGCATCAGGCCGTCACGCGTCATGTTCCACACGGCCGACCAGCACAGCGCACGCGCCAGGGGGTCCTGGACGTCGCCGAGCGCGGTGCGCAGCGTCTCCAGTGACTGCTCGTCGAAGCGCATCTTGCAGTACGTCAGGTCGTCGTCGTTGACGAGCACCAGGGCCGGGCGCGGCAGCCCGACCAACTCGGGGACCGACGTGCGCGCCTCCGCGCGCACGTCCAGCTCGACGCGCTTGCTGCGCACCAGCCGGCCGTCCTCCATCCGCTCGTACAGGCCGACGGCGACGCGGTGCGGACGCAGCGTCGGGTAGCCCTCGGCGGCGTCCTGCAGTACCGCGAAGTCGGTGATCCGGCCCTCGGCGTCCACGGTCAGCTCGGGGGTGAGCGCGTTCACGCCCGCTGTCTCCAGCCAGGCGCGCGACCAGCCCGCCATCGCCTCGTCCCCGCGTCCGCTGGTCTCGGCGAGCACGACGAGCAGGTCGTTCAGCGTGGTGTTGCCGAAGGCGTGGCGCTTGAAGTAGCGGCGCGCGCCCTCGAAGAAGGCGTCCCGGCCGACGTACGCGACGAGCTGCTTCAGCACGGCCGCACCCTTGGCGTAGGTGATGCCGTCGAAGTTGAGCTTGGCGTCCTCGAGGTCGCGGATGTCCGCGGTGATCGGGTGCGTGGTGGGCAGCTGGTCCTGGCGGTAGGCCCACGCCTTGCGGCGGTTGGCGAAGGTGATCCAGCCGGACTGGTACTTGGTCGCGGCCACCTGCGAGAACGCGCCCATGAAGTCGGCGAAGGACTCCTTCAGCCACAGGTCGTCCCACCACTGCATGGTGACCAGGTCGCCGAACCACATGTGCGCCATCTCGTGCAGGATGACGTTGGCCCGGCTCTCGTACGCGGCCTCGGTCACCTTGGAGCGGTAGATGAACTCCTCACGGAAGGTGACGCAGCCCGGGTTCTCCATCGCGCCGATGTTGTACTCGGGCACGAAGGCCTGGTCGTACTTGCCGAACGGGTACGGGTAGTCGAACTCCTCGTGGAAGAAGTCCAGGCCCTGCTTGGTGACGGTGAAGATCTCGTCCGAGTCGAAGTACTGCGCCAGCGACTTGCGGCAGAGCGCGCCCAGCGGGATCTCCAGCGTGGTGCCGTCCGGCAGTTCGCGCGTGTAGTGGTCGCGGTCCACGTGGTACGGGCCGGCGACGATCGCGGTGATGTAGGTGGAGATGCGCTGCGTCGGCGCGAACGACCAGGTCAGCGACCGGTCCTCGTTGCGCTGCGGCGCGCCGGTGGCGGCGGAGTTGGAGAACGCCTCCCAGTGCGCGGGCGCGGTCACCGTGAACGTGAACGGCGCCTTCAGGTCCGGCTGCTCGAAGTTGGCGAAGACGCGGCGCGCGTCGGCCGGCTCGTACTGGGTGTAGAGGTACACCTCGCCGTCGACCGGATCGACGAATCGGTGCAGGCCCTCGCCGGTGTGGCTGTAGGCGCAGTCGGCGTCCACGACCAGCTCGTTCTCGGCGGCCAGGCCCGGCAGCGCGACCCGCGAGCCGTCGAAGACCTCGGCCGGGTCGAGCTCGCGTCCGTTCAGGGTGACCGTGCGGACATGCGGGGCGAGCAGGTCCGCGAAGGAGTCCGCGCCCGGCTCGGAGCAGCGAAACCGCAGGGTCGTCCGGGAGCGGAAGGTGCCGCCGTCGCCGAGCGCGCTGCGCAGGTCGAGCTCGACGGCATACCCGTCGACCGCGAGGATGCCTGCCCGCTCGCGGGCCTCGTCACGGGTGAGATTGGTGCCGGGCACGTCGGTACTCCTCGTGCAGACGGGGCGCGGTGTGGGTGGTCGCGCCGCTGAACCGTGGATCGCTTGTCCTCGCATCTTGTCACGGCGCGGGGTGCTGGGAATGGCGACGTGGGTCCGCACGTTCGTGGTGAGGGGAATCGGGTCCTGGACCGACCAGGACAAGGCAGGACAAGGGAGCATGTTTTATGTCCGTGGACGCAGCAGACGCAGCAGCAGCGCCCGTCACCGCAGACTTCTGGTTCGATCCGCTGTGCCCGTGGGCGTGGATGACGTCCCGCTGGATGCTGGAGGTCGAGAAGCAGCGCCCCGTCAAGGTCAAGTGGCACGTGATGAGCCTCGCGGTGCTCAACTCGGGCCGCGAGCTGCCGGAGCACTACGCCAAGCTGATGGAGGAGGCCTGGGGCCCCGTCCGCGTCTGCATCGCTGCTGCGCAGGAGCACGGGGACGAGGTCCTCGGCGCGCTCTACACCGCGCTGGGCACCCGCTTCCACAACGGCGGCCAGCCGCGGGACCGGGCCACGATCGAGGCCGCGCTGACGGAAGCCGGCCTGCCGACGTCGCTGGCGGACGCGATGGACTCCACCGAGTACGACGACGCGCTGCGCGCCTCCCACAAGGAAGGCATCAGCCTCGTGGGTGAGGACGTCGGCACCCCCGTCATCGCCGTCCCCGGCACGACGGGCGAGCGCGTCGCCTTCTTCGGCCCCGTCGTCACCCCCGCCCCGAAGGGCGAGGCGGCGGCCCGCCTCTGGGACGGCACCCTCCTGGTGGCCTCCACCCCGGGCTTCTACGAGATCAAGCGCACCAGGACCGAGGGTCCGATCTTCGACTGACGGTCAGTTGCCCTACGGAGGGGCGCGAGGCTGTGCCCGCTTTGCGGGCGCGACCACCGTGGGCTGAGCTGCCGCAGGTGGTTGCCCGCGCCCCTACCGCTTGCGGGACCAGGCCAGGCCCAGCACGGCCAGGACGGCCGTCGCGCCCAGTGTCGTCGCCAACTGCACGCGGTTGCCGTGGCTCAGCAGCATCAGTGCGAGGACGGCGAGGACGCCCGCGAGGGCGACCCACGTCAGGTACGGGAAGGCCCACACCCGTACGGTGAGCCGCTCCGGCGCCTCGCGCTCCAAGCGCCGGCGCATCCGCAGCTGGGCGACGCAGACGAAGGCCCAGACGACCAGGACCGCCGCGCCGACGGCGTTCAGCAACCAGGCGAAGACCGTCGTCGGCCACCAGAAATTGAGCAGCACCGCGAAGAAGCCGAAGGCCGAGGACGCCAGCACCGCGATCCGCGGCACGCCGCCGCTCACCCGCGCCAGCGCCTTCGGGCCGAGGCCGCGCTGGACCAGGGAGTACGCCATCCGTGACGAGCCGTAGATGTTCGCGTTCATCGCGCTCAGCAGGGCGATCAGGACGACCACGTTCATGATCTGCGCGGCCGCCGGCACCCCGATGAGACTGAGCGTCTCGACGTACGGACCGTGCTTCACCACGGACGGGTTGTTCCACGGCAGCAGGGTGACGATGACGGCCATCGAGCCGACGTAGAAGACGGCGATCCGCCACATCGCGGTGCGCACCGCGCTGCCGACGCTGCGGACGGGGTCCTTGGACTCGGCCGCCGCGATGGTGACCGTCTCCAGGCCGCCGTAGGCGAAGACGGAGGCGAGCAGGCCGGTCACCAGGCCGTTGACGCCGTGGGGGAGGAAGCCGCCGTGGCCGGTCAGGTTGGTGAGGCCGGGTGCGCCCTTGCCGATGACGCCGAGGACGGCCAACACGCCCAGCACCAGGAAGCCGACGATCGCGGCGACCTTGATCGCGGCGAACCAGAACTCGAACTCGCCGAAGTTCTTCACCGCGGCCAGGTTGCTGACGCAGAAGAAGGTCATGAAGAGCGCGACCCACATCCAGGTGGGCGTGCCGGGCAGCCAGCTGGTCATGATGCCGCCGGCGCCCGTCGCCTCCGCGGAGACGCCGACGCAGAGCAGCAGCCAGAAGAGCCAGCCGGAGGTGAAGCCGGCCCAGACGCCGATCTCCTTCTCCGCGTGCACGGAGAACGAGCCGGAGGCGGGGCGCGCGGCGGACATCTCGCCGAGCATCCGCATGATGAGCATGACGAGCACGCCGGAGACGGCGAAGGCCAGCACGATGGCGGGCCCGGCGGCGGCGATGCCGGCGCCGGAGCCGACGAAGAGGCCGGCGCCGATGACGCCGCCGAGGGCGATCATCGAGAGGTGCCGCGGCCGCAGGCCGTGGGAGAGGCCCGCAGCCTGCGGCTGCTCGGTCTGCGGCGCGGTCGACGGCGCGGTCGAATGCGGGGGCTGAGGTGACGTCGTGGTGCTCATCTGTCCTGCGGGTGGTGTTCGGATACTGAACCGGCGTGCTCAGTATTCGGGCAATGGTGCCTGCGTCCGCAGAGAACCCGGCCCGCGCGGTCACCATGCGAACGACCGGATCACCAAGCGCAGCGCGCCGACTGCGCTCCGTTGCCGCGCAGTCGGGCTCGCCTAAGCCTTGATCTGCGGTTTTGTGGAAAGCACGCACAACGGACGGATCGTCGGGCGGATAGGTTCACGATCGTTCACTCCCTCACCCACAGGAGCCCGCCGTGAGTCTCGCCGCACCCATCGTCCGTCCCGGGGCCGTCCTCGCCGACCTGCTGCCCGCCGCCGGGGCGACCCGCGGGCGCGCGTTGGTCCGCGACGCCGCGCTGGTCCTCGGGGGTGCCGCGCTCACCGGGCTCGCCGCCCAGCTGTCCGTGCCGATCCCCGGCTCGCCGGTGCCGGTGACCGGACAGACGCTGGCCGCACTGCTCGTCGGCACCGCGCTCGGCGCGCGCCGCGGCGCCGCGTCGATGGCGCTCTACCTGCTGGCCGGCCTGGCGGGTGTCCCGTGGCTCGCGGGCGGTGCCTCCGGACTGAGCGTCAGCATCGGCTATGCCGTCGGCTTCGTGGTCGCGGGCGCCCTCGTCGGCGCGCTGGCCCGCCGCGGCGCGGACCGCAGCCCGCTGCGCACGGCCGGTGCGATGGTGCTCGGCAACCTCGTCATCTACGCCGTCGGCGTGCCGTGGCTGGCGGTCGCCGCGCACCTCAACCTGTCGCAGGCCGCCTCGGCCGGCCTGTACCCCTTCCTGCTGGGTGACGCAGTCAAGATCGCTCTCGCGACGGGTCTGCTGCCCGCCGCCTGGAGGCTCGCAGGTCACCCCGCCTCGGCGGGCCGGGGCTCGCACGAGGGCTGACGCGCCGGGCGGCGGCCGGGCTGACATAATCGCGCCATGCGCGTCTACCTGGGATCCGACCACGCCGGTTTCGAGCTCAAGCAGCACTTCGTGAAGTGGCTGACCGAGGCCGGGCACGAGCCGATCGACTGCGGCCCGCACATCTACGACGCCGACGACGACTACCCGCCGTTCTGCCTGCGGGCCGCCGAGCGCACCGCCGCGGACCCGGAGGCGCTCGGCGTCGTCATCGGCGGCAGCGGCAACGGCGAGGCCATCGCCGCCAACAAGGTCAAGGGCGTTCGCGCCGCGCTGGCCTGGAGCGTGGACACGGCCAAGCTGGGCCGCGAGCACAACAACGCCAACGTCGTCTCCATCGGCGGCCGGATGCACAGCCTCGAGGACGCCACCTCCTTCCTGGAGGCCTTCCTCGCCACGCCGTTCTCCGAGGGCGAGCGGCACATCCGCCGCATCGACATGCTGACGGAGTACGAGATGACCGGCGAGCTGCCGCCCGTCCCGGCCCACCACCCGCAGGGCTGACGCCGCAGCCGATGCCCGAGGGTCACACCATCCACCGACTGGCCGCCGAATACCACCGGGTGTTCGGCGGCCAGGCTGTTGGCGTCTCCAGTCCGCAGGGCCCGTTCGCCGAGGCCGCGGCGCGGTTGGACGGCCGCGAGCTGACCGGGACCGACGCCAAGGGCAAGCACCTCTTCCTCGGCTTCGCCGGGGCCGGCTGGGTGCACATCCATCTCGGCCTCTACGGCAAGGTCTTCTGGGGCCACGGCCCGGTGCCCGAGCCGGTCGGCCAGGTCCGGCTGCGGCTCGCCACCGACGACGCCCACGCGGACCTGCGCGGGCCCACGAAGTGCGCGCTGATCACCCCCGGCGAGAAGCTGGAGGTCGAGGCGCGGCTCGGCCCCGACCCGCTGCGCGCGGAGGAGACCGGCGACGCCGCGTGGAAGCGGATCAGCGGCAGCCGCACCACGGTGGCCGCGTTGCTGATGGACCAGAAGGTCCTCTCCGGCGTCGGCAACGTCTACCGCGCCGAGGTGCTGTTCCGTCAGGGCATCGACCCGCACCGCGCGGGCCGCAGCCTGCGGCGCGCCGAATGGGACGCGATCTGGGACGACCTGCGCCCGCTGATGCGCGAGGGCGTCCGCCTGAACCGCATCGACACCGTCCGTCCCGAGCACACGCCCGAGGCGATGGGCCGCCCGCCCCGCGTCGACGACCACGGCGGCGAGGTCTACGTCTACCGCCGCGCAGGTCAACCCTGCCTGGTCTGCGGCACGGAGGTCCGCACCGAGGAGCACGCGGCCCGCAACCTCTTCTGGTGCCCCCGCTGCCAGGCCTGAGCGCACCCAGGTACGACGTCGGGAGTCGGACCGTGGTCCGACGCGGGGGGCACGAGCAGCTGTCTACCGTTTCGGTCATGAACCCCCCGCGACCGCCCCTGCTCAGACGGCTGACACCCCGCCACCGGATCGCGCTCGACTGCGCCGTGGCCGTCCTTGCGTGCCTCGTCTCCCTCCGGGGACGAGGCATGCTGGAGGGTCCGCCGTGGAGCGTCACCCTCGCCGTGCTGCTCGGCACGGGCGCGATCGCCACCCGGCGGCTCTGGCCGGAACCGATGCTGATCTGGGGCGCGTTGCTGCTGGCCCTGACGACGGCACTGACGATCTTCGTGCTGCAGCTGGTCGCGCTCGCCTTCGTGCTGTACCTGGCGGCGCAGCGGCTGCCGCTGCGGGAGTCCGCGTGGCTGCTCGCCGGCACGTTGGCGATCGCGGCCACCGGACTGACGGGGCATCTGTCGTTCCGACCGCACCGGGCGGTCTTCTCCAGTCCCGGGCCGGCGCTCGCGCAGCTCAGCCTCGCCGCCGCAGCCTGGGCGCTCGGCCTGGTGGTCGGGCAGCAGCGTCGCTACGCGGCCGTGCTGCGGGACCGGACAGCGCAGCGCGCGGCGGCCGAAGTCGCGGAGGCTGACCAAGCTGGCCGCCCGCGACCGCGCCCAACTCGTGATCGCGGCCTACGAGTCCGGCCTGGTCAGCCCCGGCGGTCGGGCTACGACGAGGTGAAGGAGAGCACCAGCGCCATCAGGCCGAACACGCCGGCGCCGGTGCACAGCGCGAAGACCGCGAACCCGAGCCGGCCCGCGGCCCGTGCGGCGCGTGGGCTGTCGGCGGCGCGGCGGCCCAGCAGGGCGGAGGGCAGCGAGCAGGTCAGCATCAGCGCGAACAGGATCAGCGCGAGCCAGCCCACCGAGTGCGCGAGGCTGATCGGGCCGTAGTCCCCGGCTCCCCGGCGGTCCACGTCCAGCTTCTTGCCCGCCGCCGGACGCGCGGAGGTCGCGACGGACGCCCCCGGGTCGGTCACCGACCCGTCCGTGGCACGGAACACACCGACGCAACCGTCGACGCCCGCGGGCTGCCCGCAGGAGACCACCGTCAGCGTCCCCGGCGTCCCGGCCAGCCCGGCGGCGTACGCGCCGCGGTAGCCGCCCAGCACGAGCAGCCCCAGCCCGATGACGGAGATCACGAGCAGCAGCGGCAGGCCGGCCCTCACCTGTGCCGGACGGGCCGTCCGGTCGGTCGCGGTAGACATGCGCCGACGCTATCCCGAACCAGGTGCGGAACGGTCATCAGGGCCACCTACCCGCGGGGGCGCGAGGCACGCGCAATTTGGCGCGATCGTTGCAGCGCGCATCCGCGACACGTCGACGGGTGGCCGGGACGCTCGGTAGGGTCTCCGGAACATGGCACGCCGCGACGCCGGGGGACACCCGGACGACACCCCTGTGGTCCGCCTGCGCCGGGCGCAGCTGCGGGCCTGGCGAGGGGTGCGCCGGGCCGCCGTCGACTACTTCCGTGGTGACGGCGCCGACTGGATCGCCTTCGTCGTGCTGCTGATTTTCGTGCCGTTGCTCACGTTGGCCACCGTCTCGCTGCCGATGTGGTTCCCGCCGACGGCGCTGGTGCTGCCGGTGATCTCCGGTGCGCTGCTGCTGCGCCCCAGCAGTCTGGTGCTGCTCTACGCCGCCACGGCCTCCGCCCTCGCCGTCGAAGGCGTGCTGCTCGGGCCGTCCGGCAGCGGCGACCCCGCGCGGGTGACACCCGGCTGTGTGCTGACGGTCGGCGCGGTCGCGGCCGTCGGGCTGGTGCTGGCGCAGTTCCGCAGCCGCGTCGGGGTGCCCTGGCGGCGCGGCGGCTCGATGCTGTTCGACCTGCGCGAGCGGCTCAAGGTGCAGAGCCGGATCCCGGCCCTCCCGGCCGGCTGGTACGTCGAGATGGCGCTGCGGCCCGCCGGCGGCCAGTCCTTCTCCGGCGACTTCGTCGTGGCCGCCCGCACCGGCACCGGCAAGCGGGTGCTGGAGGCGGTGCTCGCGGACGTCTCCGGCAAGGGCATGGACGCCGGCTCGCGTGCCCTGCTGCTCTCCGGGGCGTTCGGCGGACTGCTCGGTTCGCTGCCCCCGCACGACTTCCTCCCGGCCGCCAACGGCTACCTGCTGCGCCAGGGTTGGGAGGAGGGCTTCGCCAGCGCCGTGCACCTGGTGCTGGACCTCGACACCGGCGAGTACGAGCTGCTGTCGGCCGGCCACCTGCCGGGCATGCAGCGGGTGCACGGCACCGGCCGTTGGGAGACCAAGGAGGCCGAGGGCCCGCTGCTCGGCATCTACGACGGCGCCAAGTTCGAGGGCGTACGCGGGGTGTTGGCCCACGGCGACGTGCTGATGCTGTGCACGGACGGCATGGTCGAGGCACCCGGCCGGGACCTCTCCGAGGGCATGGACCGCCTCATGGGAGAGGCCGACCGCCTGGTGGGCAGCGCCTTCGCCGGCTCCGCCTGGCGGCTGATCGAGCGCGTCGCCAAGGACCGCAGCGACGACCGCGCCCTCCTGCTCCTCTGGCGCGAATAGGCGTATCCCAGGGCGCACTTGTACCATCCGTCACACGATCTTCGGACAATCTCGGCTGATAGTGCACTCCGGCAGTGCACTGTGAGCCAGAACCGCTTTACGGAGCCCGTTGATCCGGAGAGACTGACTAAGCGGGCGAGCGTGAGCTGGGGGTGATGCCGTGGTGACGCGGTGTGGCTCCGGCGCCGGGCGTCCCTCAGCTGTTGACGTAGCCGTCGTCACGCTCGAAGCGAGGAAGTGGGGCCCGTGACAACCTTCTCCATCTCCGCTGTGGTCCTGTTGGGGATTCTGCTCATCGTGTTCATCAGGAACAAGAGCATGAAACTGGGCTACACGGTTCTGGCCATACTCTTCGGCTTCTTCTTGGCGAAGACTTCGGCGGCGGCCCCCATCCAGACCTTCCTCACCCAGATCGCCAACACGGTCAACCAGATCACGCACTGACCACCTGAGCAGCGGTCAGAGCGGTCAGAGCAGCCGGCGCAGCAGGGCCATGGGCGCGGGCGACTGACTCCGCGTCCGTGCGCCCGCAGGGGGCGCCGGAACGGAGGGCGTCGCCGTCGGCGCGGCTTCTGCGTCCCGCAACGCGTCCGGGTCCCGGGTGAGCAGCAGGAAGCACCGCGCCCAGGCGAGGTGCTGCCCGCGCGGCCAGCCGAGCGCCCGCAGCGCGGCGGAGGCGGCGGGCGCCGGCTCGCCGTCGACGCGTACCTCGGCGACCTCGTCGCCCTCGCGTCCCCCGAAGAAGACCCGCACCCCGTGCAGCGAGTGCGCGCCCAGGTGCGGCAGCACCTCCGCGGCGAGCGCGGGCAGCAGGTGGTTGCCCTCCACCCAGGCACTGAGCGGCTCGCTGCGGAAGCCGAAGACCGCCGCCGGGCCCTGCACCGAATGCCATTCGGGCACCCCCGCGGGCACCCCGGGCGGAAAGACGTCACCGTGCACGCCGCGCCGCTCCAGCAGCTCGACGACCGCGCCGGCGGTCGTGGTGCGCCACATCCGGACGCCGTTCTCCAGCCGCTGCTCCTCGGTGCGGCCCAGCCCGCTCACGCAGTCCCAGACGACCGGCCCCTCGCCGTCGCCCAGCCGCAGCACGTAGCCGAGGTCGAGGTGCGGGGCGGAGCCGGGATCGCGGTGCTCGCGCACGGCCACGGCGGTGCTCCCGGGGCCGCGCACGACCTGCTCCTCGACCCGGAACCGGCGCCCGAGCGCGGCCATCTCCCGCACCACGCTGCGCCGAATCACGTCCAGCCGCTGCTCGGCCCGCACCCTGCCGCCTCTCGTGAAGCCCCTGTGAAGCCGCGCTGAGCGTACCGCGCATACGTCCCCACGGACCCTGATGGAGCGCTAAGGTCTGCCCCCACTCCCGGGGCCGCCCCCGGGTGGGCGCCGAACGCCGCCGGAACGCAGAACGGCCCCAGCTCTGCGACCGAGTCGCTGAGCTGGGGCCGGACTGTTGGAGCGGGCGACGGGAATCGAACCCGCGTAGCTAGTTTGGAAGACTAGGGCTCTACCATTGAGCTACGCCCGCGGGGCTTGCGCCGGGGATCAGGGTAGCGGACGCAGGCCGCCGGATGCACACCACTTGACCTGGGCGGCGTCGAAGCAGAATTCGCATGGGTGGCGCCCGTGCAGCATGTACGCTACGTCTCGCGAGACGAACGGGGTGTGGCGCAGTTTGGTAGCGCGTCCGCTTTGGGAGCGGAAGGTCGTCGGTTCGAATCCGGTCACCCCGACCATTCACGGGCGAACGCACCCGTCCTGAGCTGCGAGAACAGCGGCCGGGGCCGTCGGGGCGAAGGCTGATTGTGGTACCGGTAGGATGGGTCGCTGGTGGCGTCTGCGCACCGCGGCGAGATCGCGGGTGCGCGGGGTCCACCGACCAGCCCGGCGGGCGATTAGTCACAAGGACGCATCACCCGTCTCGCCGTGTGCCCGAAGACCGGGCCGTGGCGGACAACCCGACCGTAAAGCCCCCAAGGAGACCCAACCGTGAAGAGCGCCGTGGAGACTCTGAACCCGACCCGGGTTCGACTCACCGTCGAGGTGCCCTTCGAGGAGCTCAAGCCCAGCCTCGACGCGGCGTACAAGAAGATCAACCAGCAGGTCACGGTTCCGGGTTTCCGTAAGGGCAAGATCCCGGCTCGCGTCATCGACCAGCGTTTCGGCCGCGGTGCCGTGCTGGAGGAGGCCGTCAACGACGCGCTGCCGAAGTTCTACGGCCAGGCGGTCGAAGAGGGCAAGATCGACGTCCTCGGCCAGCCGGAGATCACCGAGATCGAGGGTGTCGAGAAGCTCGCCGACGGCGGCGACCTGAAGTTCACCGCCGAGGTGGACATCCGTCCCGAGATCACCCTGCCCGAGTTCGACGGCATCGAGATCGAGGTCGACCCGATCGAGGTCACCGACGAGGACGTCGAGAAGAGCCTGGAGCAGCTGCGCGAGCGCTTCTCCTCGGTCAAGGCCGTCGAGCGCGCCGCCGCCGAGGGCGACGTCGTGGTCGTGGACCTCGAGGCCAAGGTCGACGGTGAGGTCCCCGAGGACGGCACCGCCACCGGCGTGACCTACGAGATCGGCTCCGGCCGCCTGCTGGACGGCATCGACGAGGCCGTCATCGGCCTGGAGGCCGGCGGCACGGCGACCTTCACCACCGAGCTCAAGGGCGGCTCCGCCGCGGGCCAGGACTCCGAGGTCACCGTCACCGTCACCGCGGTGCAGGAGAAGGAGCTCCCGGAGCTGGACGACGAGTTCGCCCAGATGGCCAGCGAGTTCGACACCCTGGACGAGCTGAAGGACGACTCCCGCAAGCGGCTCGCCCGCATGAAGGAGTTCGACCAGGCCACCCAGGCCCAGGAGCGCGTCCTCGACAAGCTGCTCGAGCTGGTCGAGATGCCCTACCCGGAGAAGCTGCTCGCGGACGAGATCGAGACCCGCAAGCACAACCTGGAGCACCACCAGCTGCCCCAGATGGGCATCGACATGGACGCCTGGCTGAAGCTTCAGGAGAAGACGGCCGAGGAGTTCGACGCCGAGCTCGAGGAGCAGGCCAAGAAGGGCATCAAGACCCAGTTCGTGCTGGACGCCATCGCGGCCAAGGAGGAGCTGGGTGTCTCCCAGGAGGAGCTCACCGAGCACCTGCTGCGCCGCGCCGCCGGCTCCGGCATGACGCCGGACCAGTTCGCCCAGCAGGTCGTCCAGGGCGGCCAGGTGCCGCTGCTCGTCGGTGAGGTCGTCCGCGGAAAGGCCCTGGCGTCCGTCGTCGAGGCCGCCAAGGTCGTCGACACCGAGGGCAACGTCGTCGACTTCGCCGACGACGAGGACGAGGACGGCGAGGTCTCCGAGGCCGTCGAGACCGTCGAGGTCGAGGCCGCCGCCGAGGAGACCGAGGAGGCCTGAGCCTCCCCGCGTTGACCTGAAACAGGGCCCGGACCGCTCCACGCGGTCCGGGCCCTGTCGTGTATGCGCGTGTTCGCGCAGAGCACGACGCGTGACGCTCAAAGCGAACAGGTCGGTTTTGAGGGATGGCCGGACCAGGGCCGCGCGTTAGGGTCGGTGGAAACGCTGTGACGGCGGCCCTCGACGACCAGCCGTCGTGTCAACAACGAGCAGGTGGATACGTGACGATTCCGCAGATCTCCATGCCCGGGCTTGTGACCCCGCGTGCCGCCGGCGACATCGGCGGTGGCGGTCTGGGAGACCAGGTCTACAACCGTCTGCTCAACGAGCGCATCATCTTCCTCGGCCAGCAGGTCGACGACGACATCGCGAACAAGATCACCGCGCAGCTGCTGCTGCTCGCCGCGGACCCGGAAAAGGACATCTTCCTTTACATCAACTCCCCGGGCGGCTCGGTGACGGCCGGCATGGCGATCTACGACACCATGCAGTACATCAAGAACGACGTGGTCACCATCGCGATGGGCATGGCCGCCTCGATGGGCCAGTTCCTCCTCACGGCCGGTGCCAAGGGCAAGCGATTCGCGCTGCCGAACGCCGAGATCCTGATGCACCAGCCCTCGGCCGGCCTCGGCGGCTCCGCGACCGACATCCGCATCCAGGCCCAGCAGTTGGTCCGGATGAAGCACCGGATGGCCGAACTCATCGCCGAGCACAGCGGTCAGACGGTGGATCAGATCACCAAGGACTCCGACCGCGACCGCTGGTTCACCCCGGTCGAGGCCAAGGAGTACGGCCTGATCGACCAGATCATGCACAGCGCCTCGGACGTCCCCGGTGGCGGCGGCACGGGCGCCTGAGCCCCTCTGCACCACCACCCAGTCGCCCCCCAGTCGACCATCGTCCCGGAGGACGGAAGAACCCGATGAACATCCCCAGCCTGTCCGCCGCGCAGTCGCGCGTCGACAACATGATCGCCGAGGGCCGGTACATCCTGCCCAGCTTCGTCGAGCGCACCTCGCAGGGTTACCGCGAGTACAACCCCTACGCCAAGCTCTTCGAGGAGCGCGTGATCTTCCTGGGCACCCAGGTCGACGACGCCTCGGCGAACGACATCATGGCCCAGCTGCTGTGCCTGGAGTCGATGGACCCGGACCGGGACATCTCCATGTACATCAACTCGCCCGGCGGCTCCTTCACCGCGCTCACGGCGATCTACGACACGATGCAGTACGTCAAGCCCGACATCCAGACGGTCTGCATGGGCCAGGCGGCCTCCGCCGCGGCCGTGCTGCTGGCGGCCGGCACCCCGGGCAAGCGCATGGCGCTGCCGAACGCCCGCGTGCTGATCCACCAGCCGTACACCGAGACCGGCCGCGGCCAGGTCTCGGACCTGGAGATCCAGGCCAACGAGATCCAGCGCATGCGCGAGCTGCTGGAGGAGCTGCTCTCCAAGCACTCGCACAAGAGCCAGCAGGAGATCTCCGAGGACATCGAGCGAGACAAGATCCTCACCGCCGAGGAGTCCCTGCAGTACGGCTTCATCGACCAGATCATCACCACCCGCAAGACCGAAGCGGTCTGATCGCCGGCGCCCAGCTGAGACCAGTACCACGCAGCCAGACCGCCCCCCGCTCTTGGAGCCGGGGGCGGCGCCTGGCACCATCGTCAGTACCGACATCCTGATCCGGCCGATTCGTTTATTCGCCCAGGGCGGAAGTGGGAAGCCGTCGAACACGGCGAATCGCGGCTCCTGACGGAGTACCGTCGGATACCAAGCACCAGGCTCCCGCCCCTTAGGGAGCCTTTGGCGAAGGGGAAGCACCTCGTGGCACGCATCGGTGACGGTGGCGACCTGCTCAAGTGCTCGTTCTGCGGCAAGAGCCAGAAGCAGGTGAAGAAGCTCATTGCCGGGCCCGGCGTGTACATCTGCGACGAGTGCATCGACCTGTGCAACGAGATCATCGAGGAAGAGCTCGCGGAGACCTCCGAGGTCCGTTTCGAGGAGCTGCCCAAGCCCCGCGAGATCTACGAGTTCCTCGACGGTTACGTCGTCGGCCAGGAGGTCGCCAAGAAGGCCCTCTCCGTCGCCGTCTACAACCACTACAAGCGCGTGCAGGCGGGCGAGAACGGCAAGCACGGCCGCGACGACGGCATCGAGCTGGCCAAGTCCAACATCCTGCTGCTGGGCCCCACCGGCTCCGGCAAGACGCTGCTGGCGCAGACCCTGGCCCGGATGCTGAACGTGCCGTTCGCGATCGCGGACGCCACGGCGCTGACGGAGGCCGGCTACGTCGGCGAGGACGTCGAGAACATCCTGCTCAAGCTGATCCAGGCGGCCGACTACGACGTCAAGAAGGCCGAGACCGGGATCATCTACATCGACGAGATCGACAAGGTCGCCCGCAAGAGCGAGAACCCGTCGATCACCCGTGACGTCTCCGGCGAGGGCGTGCAGCAGGCGCTGCTGAAGATCCTCGAGGGGACGACGGCCTCGGTGCCGCCGCAGGGCGGGCGCAAGCACCCGCACCAGGAGTTCATCCAGATCGACACCACGAACGTGCTGTTCATCGTGGGTGGCGCCTTCTCCGGCCTGGAGCGCATCATCGAGGGCCGCGCGGGCAAGAAGGGCATCGGCTTCGGCGCCCCGATCCGCTCCAAGCACGAGATCGACTCCAGCGACCTGTTCCGCGAGGTCATGCCGGAGGACCTGGTCAAGTTCGGCATGATCCCCGAGTTCATCGGCCGTCTGCCGGTGATCACTTCGGTGCACAACCTCGACCGGGACGCGCTGCTGCAGATCCTCACCGAGCCGAAGAACGCGCTGGTCAAGCAGTACCGGCGGCTGTTCGAGCTGGACGGCGTGGAGCTGGAGTTCACCACCGAGGCCCTGGAGGCCATCGCCGACCAGGCGATCAAGCGCTCCACCGGCGCCCGCGGTCTGCGCGCGATCATGGAGGAGGTGCTGATGTCCGTGATGTACGAGGTGCCCTCGCGCAAGGACGTCGCCCGCGTGGTCGTCGACGACGACGTGGTCCTCAAGCACGTGAACCCGACGCTGGTCCCGCGCGACCTGCGCGCCCAGCGCGAGCGCCGCGAGAAGAGCGCCTGAGAACGCAGCCGAAGGGGGTCCGGGGCTTCGCCCCGGGCCCCCTTTCGCGTTACTTCGCGACGGCGACCGAGTTGATCACCACGTTGTCGTTCGGCTTGCCGTCGCCCTGGCCGTTGGAGTTGTCACTCCCGTCCCGGGCGATGTGGTTGAGGATGTCCAGCCCCGAGGTGATGGTGCCGAACGGGGTGTAGTTCGCCGAGAGCTGGCTGTCCTTGTAGACCAGGAAGAACTGCGAACCATTGGTGTTGGGGCCCGAGTTGGCCATGGCCAGGGTGCCTGCCGGGTAGGTGCCGCCCTGGATCGCCGGGTCGTTCAGGTACTCGTCGTCGAACTTGTAGCCCGGGCTGCCGGTGCCCGTCGCCGTCGGGTCGCCGCACTGCAGCACGTAGATGCCGGCGGTGGTGAGCCGGTGGCAGTGGCTGTGGTCGAAGAAGCCCTGCTGGGCCAGGAAGACGAAGTTGTTCACCGTCTTCGGCGCGTGCGTGGCGTCCAGCTTCAGGCCGACGTCACCGCAGGAGGTCTTCAACGTGGCCGTGTAGGTCGCCTTGGTGTCGATGCTCATCGCCGGGGGCTGCGGCCACTGCTTGTTGCTCGGGCTGCCCGAGGCGACGTTGCCGCAGAACGCCCCACCGGCCGTGCTGGACGACGACTTCGACGAGCCGAGTGTCGCCCACAGGATGCCGCCGACGGCGAGCAGCACCACCAGCACCGCCGCGCCGATGCCCAGCGTCCTGCGCTGCCGCGCCTTGGCCTTCTCCTGGGCGCGCAGCGCCTCCATCCGCGCCCGCCGAGCGGCGCCCGGGTCCTCGCTCACGTGTGCTTCCTCTCGACCTTGCCTGTCTGTCAGGGCACAAGTGTGGCCGGTGCGGGGCGTGGGGCACGCACAAGGGGCCGCCGTTTCGCCGAACGAAAGCGTTCGTGACCATGGGCCGCCGCACTCTAAACTTGCCGTCGTGACCGAAATGAACCAGCACCCCGCCGACGCCGGGGTCGACAGCGCCCTCGAGACATTGCCGACGCAGTACGCGCCGGCTCAGGTAGAGGGGCCGCTGTACGAGCGCTGGGTAGAGCGCGGTTACTTCCGGGCCGACGAGAAGAGCGACAAGCCGCCGTACACGATCGTCATCCCGCCGCCGAACGTCACCGGTTCGCTGCACCTGGGCCACGCCTTCCAGCACACGCTGATGGACGCCCTCGTCCGCCGCAAGCGCATGCAGGGCTACGAGGCCCTGTGGCTGCCGGGCATGGACCACGCGGGCATCGCCACCCAGAACAAGGTCGAGCAGCAGCTCGCCGAGGAGGGCCTGTCCCGCCACGACATCGGCCGCGAGGCCTTCGTCGAGCGCACCTGGCAGTGGAAGCAGGAGTACGGCGGCCGGATCCTCGGCCAGATGAAGCGCCTGGGCGACGGCGTGGACTGGTCCCGTGAGCGCTTCACCATGGACGAGGGGCTGTCCGCGGCCGTCCTCACCATCTTCAAGCAGCTCTTCGAGGACGGGCTGATCTACCGCGCCGAGCGCATCATCAACTGGTGCCCGCGCTGCCTCACCGCGCTGTCCGACATCGAGGTCGAGCACGAGGACCGCGACGGCGAGCTGATCTCCATCCGCTACGGCGAGGGGGACGACAGCATCGTCGTCGCGACCACCCGCGCCGAGACGATGCTGGGCGACACCGCGGTGGCGGTCCACCCGGAGGACGAGCGTTACGCGCACCTGATCGGCCGTCAGATCAAGCTGCCGCTCACCGACCGCACCATCCCGGTCGTCGCCGACGAGCACGTCGACCCGGAGTTCGGCACCGGCGCGGTCAAGGTCACCCCCGCCCACGACCCGAACGACTTCGAGATCGGGCGTCGCCACGACCTGCCCAACCTCACGGTCATGGACGAGCGCGGCCTGATCACCGTGCACGGCCCCTTCCTCGGGCTCGACCGCTTCGAGGCCCGCTCGGCCGTCGTCGGCGCGCTGCGCGAGCAGGGTCGCATCGTCGCCGAGAAGCGCCCGTACGTCCACGCCGTCGGCCACTGCTCGCGCTGCCACACGGTCGTCGAGCCGCGGCTGTCGATGCAGTGGTGGGTCAAGGTCGCCCCGCTGGCCGAGGCCGCCGGCGACGCGGTCCGTGACGGCCGCGTCCAGATCCACCCGAAGGAGCTGGAGCGCCGCTACTTCGACTGGGTCGACAACATGCACGACTGGTGCATCTCGCGCCAGCTGTGGTGGGGCCACCGGATCCCGATCTGGTACGGCCCGGACGGCGAGGTCGTCTGCGTCGGCCCGAACGAGGAGCCGCCGACGGGCGAGGGCTGGCGTCAGGACGAGGACGTCCTCGACACCTGGTTCTCCTCCGGCCTGTGGCCGTTCTCGACGCTGGGCTGGCCCGAGCAGACGCCGGACCTGGCCAAGTTCTACCCGACCGACGTGCTGCTGACCGGCCACGACATCATCTTCTTCTGGGTCGCCCGGATGATGATGTTCGGCCTGTACGCGATGGACGGTCAGGCGCCGTTCCACACCATCGCCCTGACCGGCCTGGTGCGCGACGAGTTCGGCAAGAAGATGTCGAAGTCCAACCCGAACGCGGTCGACCCGCTGGACTGGATGGACGCCTACGGCGCGGACGCGGTCCGCTACACCCTGGCCAAGGGCGCCAACCCCGGCGCGGACGTGCCGATCGGCGAGGACTGGGTCCAGGGCTCGCGCAACTTCTGCAACAAGGTCTGGAACGCCACCCGCTTCGCGCTGATGAACGGCGCGACCGTGGAGGGCCCGCTCCCGGCCGCGGAGCAGCTGAGCGCCGCCGACCGCTGGATCCTGTCGCGGCTCAACGAGACCGTCGCCGAGGTGGACGGCCTCTACGACGACTACCAGTTCGCCAAGCTGTCCGACGCGCTGTTCCACTTCGCCTGGGACGAGGTCTTCGACTGGTACGTCGAGCTGACCAAGTCCACGCTGGCGGCCGGTGGCCCTGCCGCCGACGCCACGCGGCGCGTGCTGGGCGAGGTGCTGGACGTGACGCTGCGTCTGCTGCACCCGATCACGCCGTTCGTGACGGAGGCGCTGTGGACCACGCTCACCGGCGGCGAGTCGGTCGTCATCGCCCCGTGGCCGGCCGACAGCGGCTTCCGTGACAAGGACGCGGAGAAGGAGATCGAGCTGCTGCAGCAGGTCATCACCGAGGTCCGCCGCTTCCGCTCCGACCAGGGCCTCAAGCCCGGCCAGAAGGTCGCGGCCCAGCTGACGCTGTCCGGCACCCCGCTGGTCGCCCACGAGGGCGCGCTGCGGTCGCTGGCCCGCCTCACCCCGGCGGAGGAGGGCTTCCACGCGACGGCCACCCTCCCGATCGCGGGCGCGACGGTCGCGCTGGACCTCTCCGGCGCGATCGACGTCGAGGCCGAGCGCAAGCGCCTCGGCAAGGACCTGGCGGCGGCGGAGAAGGAGCTGGCCCAGGCCAACGCGAAGCTCTCCAACGAGGCCTTCCTCGCCAAGGCGGCCCCGGCCGCGGTCGACAAGATCCGCGGCCGCCTCGCCAAGGCGACCGAGGACATCGAGCGCCTCACGGCGCAGCTGGCGGCTCTCCCGAAGGCGTAGCCGTCAGGGCGCGGGGTGCTGCCGGCCGGCAGCACCCCGCGCTTTTGCGTGCTGCGGGTACACCTGGTCGGAAAGGTGCGGGGACGTCCGTAAACTTGCGACGTGAGCGACACCGAGCTGAACGCGGTAACCGCGGAACTGACCGGCAAGTGGCCGGAGACCAAGATCGATCCCTCGTTGGAGCGGATCACGGCCCTGATGGACATCCTGGGCCAGCCTCAACGGTCCTACCCGTCCATCCACATCACCGGCACGAACGGCAAGACCAGCACGGCGCGCATGATCGAGCAGCTGCTGCGCAGCTTCGAGCTGCGCACCGGCCGCTACACCAGCCCGCACGTCGAGTCCATCACCGAGCGCATCAGCCTCGACGGTGAGCCGATCAGCCCCGAGCTGTTCATCCAGACGTACGAGGACATCAAGCCGTACATCGCCATGGTCGACGCCCAGCAGCCGATCCCGATGTCCTTCTTCGAGGTCGTCACCGGCATGGCGTACGCCTGCTTCGCGGACGCCCCGGTCGACGTCGCCGTTGTCGAGGTCGGGATGGGCGGCACCTGGGACGCGACCAACGTCATCGACGCGGTCGTCTCCGTGATCACCCCGATCTCGCTGGACCACACCGACCACCTCGGCGACACCCACGCCGCGATCGCGGGCGAGAAGTCCGGGATCGTCAAGGAGGGCGGCCTCGCCGTCGTCGCCCAGCAGCCGTTGGACGCCGCCGAGGTGATCCTGCGTCGCGCCGTCGAGGTCGACGCGACGGTCGCCCGTGAGGGCATGGAGTTCGGCGTGCTGCGGCGCGACGTCGCGGTCGGCGGCCAGCTGGTCACCCTCCGGGGGATCGGCGGTCACGAGTACGAGGACGTCTTCCTCCCGCTGCACGGCGCCCACCAGGCGCAGAACGCGGCGATCGCGCTGGCCGCGGTCGAGGGCTTCTTCGGCGTGGGCGCCGCGCACCACGGGTCGCTGGACATCGACAAGGTCCGTGCGGCCTTCGCCGGCGTCAGCTCGCCCGGCCGCCTCGAGGTCGTCCGCCGCAGCCCCACCATCGTCCTGGACGCCGCCCACAACCCGGGCGGAGCCCGGGTAACGGCCGATGCGATCGGCGAGTCCTTCGGTTTCACCCGGCTGGTCGGCGTGTTCTCGCCGTCGGGCGGCAAGGACGTCAGCGGTGTCCTGGAGGCCCTGGAGCCGGTCCTGGCCGAGATCGTGGTCACCCAGAACTCCACGCAGCGTGCGATGGACGTCGACCGCCTCGCCGAGATCGCCGTCGACGTCTTCGGGGCCGACCGCGTCCACGTCGAGCCCCGCCTCGACGACGCCATCGAAGCCGCGGTCACCCTCGCCGAGGAGGAGGGCGACCTCGGCGGCGCGGGCGTCCTCGTCACCGGCTCCATCATCACCGTCGGCGAGGCCCGCATCCTGCTCGGCAAGAAGTAGAGCCTCGCGCCCCTGGCGTCCGCCCTCCGAACGGCGGCGTCTAAGCTGTCTCCGTGCGTACCCTCTGTTCCTCCACGCTGATCAGCGAAGCCATGGTCATCGGCTTCGCCGCGCTCGTCGCGATGCGGCTCTCGCATGTGTCCGCGGCGACGCTGTGGTCGGTGTCGGGCGCGGCGATGCTGCTCTGCGTGCTGCTGTGCGGCGTGCTCGGTCGGCGCGGCGCGGTGGCCGTCGGGTGGGCGCTGCAGATCGCGCTGATCGCCAGTGGCGCGATTGTCGGAATGATGTACGGACTCGGCGTGATCTTCGCCGGTCTGTGGTGGGCGTCCGTCCACTACGGCCGGAAGATCGACACGATCAAGGCCACCCGTGCGGCCCAAGCCGCACAGGCGTAGCACAGCACCCCGCGCGGGTGAATCCAAAAGGACTCCCGCCGCGAAAGTTGTGACACCCCTCCGGTAGTCTCAGTGTCGATCATCACATCACGAACTCCCGGGAGTCGTCCCATGTCCTCGACGTCCCAGCGCACGCTGGTCCTGCTCAAGCCCGACGCCGTGGCCCGGGGCCTGATCGGCGAGATCGTCTCCCGGATCGAGCGGAAGGCGAACTGGCGTATCGCGGCCATGGAGCTGCGCACCCTGGACACCGCGACGCTGGAGCAGCACTACGCCGAGCACGTCGGCAAGCCGTTCTACGAGCCGCTGATGGGCTTCATGTCCTCCGGTCCGTCGGTGGCCATGATCGTCGAGGGTGAGAGCGTCATCGAGGGCATTCGGGTCCTCGCCGGCAAGACCAACCCGCTCGAGGCCGGCCCCGGCACCATTCGCGGGGATTTCGCCACGATCACCCGGGAGAACCTCATCCACGCCTCGGACTCCGAGGAGTCCGCCGCGCGCGAGATCAAGATTTTCTTTCCCGCTCACGCCTGATCGCGCCTGATCGCGCCTGATCACGCCTGAGCCGCGTCACCGCACACCTTTCTCACGGAATTTCCACGGTCCGTACCCGGACCGTGGAGAACCGAACGCCGACACACGGCGTCCCAATGGCGGGATATCCGATCGTCTGCACGGACAATGGCGATAAAGGTCCCGTCGCTACCATGGTGACTGCCCGACGGCAGCTTCGTTCATGGTCAGTAACTGACGGCCAGTGAGTCGGCGTTCCGCCTGCATCCGCCGCCGTCGCACCCGAAAACCGCGAGCCCGGGAAGGCCCCCACCCCATGGCGAACAACATGTCGTTCATCGGCCGTGACATGGCTGTGGACCTCGGTACGGCCAATACGTTGGTGTACGTCAGGGGCCGAGGGATCGTCCTCAACGAACCGTCAGTGGTGGCCGTCAACACCAATACCGGCGGCATCCTCGCGGTGGGCGCCGAGGCCAAGAAGATGATCGGGCGCACGCCCGGCAACATCGTCGCGATCCGCCCGCTCAAGGACGGCGTTATCGCCGACTTCGAGATCACCGAGCGGATGCTCCGCTACTTCATCCTGAAGATCCACCGCCGCCGCTACCTGGCCCGTCCGCGGGTCGTGGTCTGCGTGCCCAGCGGCATCACCGGGGTCGAGCGCCGCGCCGTGATCGAGGCGTCGGCGCAGGCCGGCGCGCGCCAGGTGCACATCATCGAAGAGCCCATGGCGGCCGCGATCGGCGCGGGCCTGCCGGTCCACGAGGCCACCGGCAACATGGTCGTCGACATCGGCGGCGGCACCACCGAGGTGGCGGTGATCTCGCTGGGCGGCATCGTCACCGCGCAGTCCATCCGGGTGGCCGGCGACGAGCTGGACAACGCGATCATCCAGCACATCAAGAAGGAGTACTCGCTCCTCCTGGGTGAGCGCAGCGCCGAGCAGATCAAGATGACCATCGGTTCCGCCTACCCCAGCGACGGGGACAAGGAGGAGCACAGCGAGATCCGCGGCCGCGACCTGGTCAGCGGACTCCCCAAGACGGTCGTCATCTCCGCCGCCGAGGTGCGCGAGGCGATCGAGGAGCCGGTCAACACCATCATCGACGCCGTCAAGACCACCCTGGACCAGTGCCCGCCGGAACTCGCCGGTGACATCATGGACCGCGGCATCGTTCTCACTGGTGGTGGCGCCCTGTTGCGCAACCTGGACGAGCGGCTGCGCCGCGAGACCGGCATGCCGGTGCACATCGCCGAGAACCCGCTGGACTCCGTCGCGCTCGGCTCCGGCAAGTGCGTCGAGGAGTTCGAGGCGCTCCAGCAGGTCCTCGACGCCCAGCCGCGCCGCTGAACCCAAGCAAGGCCAATCCGCTCACTTCGCGTCACGACCTGAAGGGCTCCGCCGAGAACCGTGAGGGACACACGAGAGAGCCGACTCCTGCTGATCCTGCTGGTGGCGGTCGCGTTCGCGTTGATCACCGTGGACATCCGCGGGGGTGACGACTCGCCGCTGAACGGGCCGCGTTCCGCCGCCGCCTCGGTGTTCGGGCCGGTGGAGAGCGGCGTGTCACGGCTGGTCAGCCCGGTCGCCGACGGCCTGCACTCGCTGCGGGACTCCGGCAGCCAGGCCGACCGGATCCGCGCGCTGGAGCAGCAGAACGAGCTGCTGCGTCAGCAGCTGTCCTCCTCCGACCTGGTGAAGTCCCGCGACGGCCAGCTGTCCAAGCTGCTGGGGCTGGCGGGGGCGGGCCAGTACACGATCAAGGTCGCCCAGGTCGTGGCCATAGGGTCCAGTCAGAACTTCTCCTGGACCATCACCATCGACATCGGCAGCAACGACGGCATCCAGCGCGACCAGACCGTCATCAACGGCGACGGCCTGGTCGGCCGGGTCACCACCGTCGCGCCGACCACCGCCACGGTGCTGCTCGCGGTGGACCCGCGGTTCACCGTCGGCGCCCGACTGGAGGGCAGCGGCGAGGTCGGCTTCGGCACCGGTGAGGGCGACGCCCCGATGCGGGTGGAGCTGCTCAACGGCCACGCCGCCGCCAAGGTGGGGGACCGGCTGGTCACCTTCGGCTCCGAGAACGACAAGCCGTTCGTGCCGGGCGTTCCGTTCGGCACGATCACCCAGATCGTCAACACCCCCGGCGAGCTGACGAAGACGGTGCTGGTCCAGCCGTTCGTCAGCTTCACCAAGCTGGACCTGGTCGGCGTCGTGGTGCAGCCGCCGGCGACGGACCCGCGCTTCGCGGTGCTGCCGCCGAAGCAGGCCCCGCCCGCGCCGTCCCCCACGCCGACCCCGTCGGCGACCGCCACGCCGTCCGGCACCGCGAAGAAGAAGAGGTGACGGTATGATCCAGCGCTTCCTGCTCTCCGCGGCGCTCATCGTGGCCGCGATGGTCGTCCAGGTCAGCATCCTGGCCCGGCTGGGCCTGCCCGGCGCCGTGCCGGACCTGCTGCTGCTCGTCGTGATCGGCCTCGCGCTGGTCTACGGGCACGTCACCGGTTGCCTGATCGGCTTCTTCGGCGGCCTGTTCATCGACCTCGCCCCGCCGTCCGACCACGCGGTCGGCCGCTACGCGCTGGTGCTCTGCGTCGTCGGCTACGTCGCGGGTCTGCTCAAGCCGGAGAACGGCCAGCTGCGCTCGGTGCTGACGCCGCTGATGGTGGTCGCCGCCGCGGCCGTCGGCTCCACGCTGCTCTACGCGGGCGTCGGGGCGCTCGTCGGTGACACCGCCGCCCGGCACGTCGGGCTGACCGGGCTGCTGTTCTCCTCGCTGATCTACGACGTGCTGCTCGCGCCGTTCGTCGTGCCCGGCGTCATGGCGCTGGCCCGACGCACCGTCACCGACCCGGCCGCGGGCGGCGCCGGGCAGGGACCCGCGCCCAAGATGCGCCGGATCGGCCTGAACCGGCGCGGCACCTTCTTCGCCGACCGCGGTACCCGCACCGGCGGCACCTCCGGCCTCGGCACCGTCCCCGGCTTCGGCTCGGGCTCCGGTACGGGCAGCAAGCCCGGCCGCGGCGGCCGGCTCAGCCGTCTGGCCGGCAAGGCACTCAAGAACTAGTCCGAGCGGAACCGCGGAACCAGGAGGGGAACCGACGTGGGCAACATCCCGGAGACGGGCCGCACCCGGAAGATCACCGGCCGGCTGCTGGTGCTCCAGGTGCTGGTCCTCTCCCTGCTCGGCACGCTGGGTGGCCGGCTCTGGTACCTGCAGATCCGTGACGGCGCCTCGTACGTCCAGCAGGCCTCGTCCAACCACATCCGCACCGTCGTCGTCCCGGCCGTGCGCGGCGAGATCCTCGACGCCAACGGAGTGCCGCTGGCCACCAACACCACCAAGCTGGTCGTCTCCGTCTCCCGCACCTCGTTGATAGGGCAGAAGGACGGCGGCAAGGCCGTGCTGACCCGGCTCGGACAGGTGCTCGGCCTCGGTTACCAGCAGGTGGAGGAGAAGGTCCGGCTCTGCGACGCCAAGACCCCGGCGCCGTGCTGGAACGGCTCGCCCTACCAGCCGATCCCGGTGACGCAGACGGCCACCACCCAGCAGGCCATGCAGATCATGGAGCGCCAGGAGGACTTCCCCGGCGTCACCGCCACCCCGGCCGCCGTGCGCACCTACCCGGCGCCCGACAAGGCCAACGCGGCGCAGATACTGGGTTATCTCTCCCCGGTCACCCAGGACGAGATCAACGCCGCCACCGACCCGAGCGGCAAGTCGTCGCTCGCCCCGTCCGACCAGGTCGGCCGCGCCGGTCTGGAGTACCAGTACGACAAGGCGCTGCGCGGCACCAACGGCACCAGCAACCTCGAGGTGGACAACCTCGGCCGGGTCATCGGCACCGCCGGCGGCAACGCCGCGGTCCCGGGCGACTCGGTGGTCACCAGCATCGACGCCCGCGTCCAGGCCATCGCCGAGCAGCAGTTGCAGCAGGCGCTGATCACCCTGCGCGGCACCTACGACACCGTCACCCACGAGAACTTCAAGGCCGACTCCGGCGCGGTCGTGGTGATGGACGTGCACACCGGCAAGATCATCGCCATGGCGAGTGCGCCGACCTACGACCCGAACATCTGGTCCGGCGGCATCTCGGCCAAGGACTACGCCAACCTGAACAGCACGTCCTCGGACTACCCGATGCTGAACCGGGCGATCCAGGGCCAGAGCGCGCCGGGTTCGACCTTCAAGGTGGTCAGCACGACCGGCGCCCTCAACGCGGGCTACAACTTCGACTCGACGTTCCCCTGCACCTCGTCGATGACCATCGGCGGGCGTGTCTTCAAGAACTTCGAGGGCGAGAACTTCGGCGCCATCAACCTGTCGAAGGCGCTCGAGGTCTCCTGCGACACCGTCTTCTACAACATCGCCTACCAGCAGTGGCTCTCCGACGGCGGCACCAAGCCGAAGGCCCCGAAGGACTGGCTGTTCAAGACCGCGCACCAGTTCGGTCTCGGCGCCGTGACCGGCATCGACCTGCCGGGCGAGGTCAAGGGCCGCGTCCCGGACCGTCAGTGGCACATCGACTACTACAACGCCATGAAGGACACCTGGTGCAAGCAGGCCAAGACGGAGACCGACGCGTACCTGAAGGCCATCGCCACCGAGGACTGCGCCGACTTCGCCACGCTGCGAGCCGGTGACGAGGTCAACTACGCGATCGGCCAGGGTGACACGCTGGTCACCCCGATCCAGATGGCCCGGATCTACTCGGCGCTGGCCAACGGCGGCACGATCTACCAGCCGGAGCTGACCAAGGCCATCGTCAGCCCTGGCGGCAAGCAGGTGCAGACGGTCCAGCCGGTCGTCCAGGGCCACCTGCCGGACACCCCGGCGATGATCAGCTACATCGACCAGGCCACCGCCAACGTCGTGACCAGCGGTACCGCCGCCTGGAAATTCCAGGGCTGGCCGCAGGACAAGATCCAGCTGCACGCCAAGACCGGTACCGCGGAGGTCGTCGGCAAGCAGACCACGTCCTGGTTCGACACGTACACCAAGGACTACGCGATCGTGATGACGATCTCTCAGGGTGGTACGGGTTCCGGCGGTTCCGGTCCGGCGGTGCGCAACATCTACAACGCGCTCTACGGCATCCAGGCCAACAACTCGATCGACCCGAGCAAGGCGATCCACCCGCCGGCGCTGAACCAGCTGCCGGCCTTCCACGCCGACGGCACCGTCACCAGCCCGGTCGACTACAGCGTGCCGCAGCTGCCGCAGGCGACCGAGCCCGACCGGCAGGCGCCGCTGCTCGCCGCGCTGGACATCGCCGCCCTCGCACCTGAGCGGAGGGCCGACGGATGGCAGGCCTGAACCCCTCCTGGTCCGCGCCGCGTTACCGGCCCCAACGGGACGGGATGGCGCGGCTGCTCGAACGCGACTCACCGCTGCGGCGGATGGACTGGGTCCTGGTGCTGGCCGCGCTGGCGCTCTCCGGCATCGGCTCGCTGTTGGTCTGGTCCGCGACGCGCTCCCGGGTCGAGATCAACCACGGCGACCCGCAGTACTTCCTGGTTCGCCACCTGGTGAACCTCGCGATCGGCATCGGCCTCACCGCCGGCATCGTGCTGCTCGGCCACCACCGGCTGCGCACCGCCGTGCCGTTCCTCTACGGCCTGTCGATCCTCGGCGTCCTCGCCGTCCTGAGCCCACTCGGCTCGACGGTGAACGGCGCGCACTCGTGGATCGTCCTCGGCGGCGGCTTCTCCATGCAGCCCTCGGAGTTCTGCAAGATCTCCATCATCCTGATCGTCGCGACGATACTGTCCGCGCGCGTCGACGCGGGGGAGATGCAGCGGCCCAACAGCCGCTCCATCCTCCAGGCGCTCGGCCTGGCCGCGGTGCCGATGGGCATCGTGCTGATGATGCCGGACCTGGGCTCGACCATGGTCATGGTCGTCATCATCCTGGGCCTGCTGCTCGCCTCGGGCGCCTCCATGCGCTGGCTGGCCGGCCTCGCCGTGGTCGGCACGATCGGCGCCACCGCGGTGGTCCAGCTGCACATCCTGAAGCAGTACCAGATCGCCCGCTTCGCGGCCTTCGCCGACCCCACGCTCGACCCGGCCGGCGTCGGCTACAACACCGCGCAGGCCCGCATCGCGATCGGCTCCGGCGGCCTGCTCGGCAAGGGCCTCTTCCACGGCACCCAGACCACCGGCCAGTTCGTCCCCGAGCAGCAGACCGACTTCGTCTTCACCGTCGCGGGCGAGGAGCTCGGCTTCGTCGGCTGCATGGTGATCATCGGTCTGCTCGGCATCATCCTGTGGCGCGCCTGCCGCATCGCCCGCGAGGCGACGGACCTCTACAGCACCATCCTGGCGGCGGGCGTGGTGACCTGGTTCGCCTTTCAGGGCTTCGAGAACATCGGCATGACGCTGGGCATCATGCCGGTCGCGGGCATCCCGCTGCCGTTCGTCAGCTACGGCGGCTCGTCGATGTTCGCGATCTGGATCGGGATCGGCTTGCTGCAGTCGGTGAAGATACAGCGGTCGATAGCGGGATAGTGCAACGGAGCGAATCCGGCGACGTCGGGCCTCGCCTCCGGACCCCACGCGGGCCATGCGACCGAGAATCGGTCCCATGGCCCGCGTTTCGCTTTCCATGATCGTGAAGGACGAGGCGGAGTCGATCGCCGCCGTCCTCGCCGACGCCTCCGTCTTCTGCGACGAACTCGTGGTGGCCGACACCGGCAGCACCGACGGCACCCAGGAGCTCGCCCGCGCCGCCGGCGCCCGCGTCGTCGACGTCCCGTGGACGGACGACTTCGCCGCCGCGCGCAACGCCAGCCTCGACGCCTGCGGCGGCGACTGGATCATCTGGCTCGACGCCGACGACCGCGTCCCTCCGGCCGCGCAGCAGGCGTTCGTGCGCGTGCTCGCGGAGCTGGAGGAGGACGTCGACGCGCTGATCTCGCCGTACCACTGCGCCTTCGACGAGAACACGGGTGCGCCCACCTTCACCACCCTGCGCGAACGCGTGCTGCGCCGTGCCGCCGGCCTGCGCTGGGCCGGGGCGATCCACGAGGTCGTGGACATCACGCAGGCCCGTATCCGCGAGGTCCCGCAGCTGGTGGTCGAGCACCGTCGGACCGAGGCGCAGGCCGCCGCGGACGAGGGGCGCAATCTGCGCATCCTGGAGAAGCTTTACGCGGGCGGCGACCGCTCCCCCCGCACGCTCTACTACCGCGCCAACGAGCTGCGCGATCTGGGCCGCCACGAGGAGGCGGAGGTGGCTTACGCGGAAGTCCTGACGCTGTCTCAACCCGCCTGGGAGCGGTACTTCGCGCTGATGTCGCGGGCGGAGTGCCTGCAGGCCGTCGGTCGCAGCGCGGAGGCCGGGGAGGTGGCGGTGCAGGCCGTGCTGCTGGACCCGACCCGCCCCGAGGCATGGATGGTGGCCGGCATGATCCCCTACGAGCAGTGTGACTGGGCCCGCGCGGTGCCGTTCTTCAGCGCGGCGGCGGCGGCACGGTCGCGCCCGTCCGAGGGCTTCGTCCGCGACCGCGACCACGGCTGGGCTCCCTGGGACTTTCTCTCCGTCTGCCTCGGCAACTCGGGCCGCCACGAGGAGGCGCTGCAGGCAGGCGTGCGCGCGCTGCGCGACAACCCGCAGGCGGAGAGGGTGCGCGCCAACCTCGGATGGTTCGTCAGCGAGCTTCCTGTGTCGGATTCAACTTCCTAGGGCCCTTTGGTCGTCCGCTGTACCCCGACCGAATGGTGTGGTCATCGGATAGTGATACGGATGGTGCCCCGGGTGGGATCTGACGCCTCGACATCGCGGAACCAGTGAATGCGAGGCAGAAGTGAATTCGGATCACCAGGGCTCCAGACCCGTGCCGCGGACGTTCGCACGAGTGGCCGTGGGAGTCGGCGGCGTCGCCGCGCTCACGGGCGCGCTGCTGACTCCGCAGGTGACGGCGATCGCCGCGGAAGTCGCGGCGACGCACACCTCCGTCGTCCTGAAGGCCCCCGCGCCCGCCAGGCCCGTCCTCGTGCACCGGGCGGTCCCTGCGCCTGCGCCGGACTGGGGCAAGCCGCCGCCCAAGAAGCACAAGTGCCACGAGCACGAGAAGCACTGCAAGTGCCCGCCCGGCGCCCGCGGCCCCAAGGGCCCACCCGGCGCGAAGGGCGCCACCGGCCCCAAGGGTGCGACGGGTGCGACGGGTCCGACGGGTAACAACGGTGTGACGGGTGCGACGGGTCCGACTGGCAACGGCGCGACGGGTGCCACGGGTCCGACGGGTAACAACGGTGCGACGGGTGCCACGGGTCCGACGGGCAACAACGGCGCGACGGGTGCCACGGGTCCGACTGGCAACGGCGCGACGGGTGCCACGGGTCCGACGGGCAACAACGGTGCGACCGGTGCCACGGGTCCGACGGGCAACAACGGTGCGACCGGCGCCACCGGCCCGACGGGCAACAATGGCGCGACCGGCGCCACCGGCCCGACCGGAAACACGGGTGCCACGGGCGCCACCGGCGCGACGGGTGCATCCGGCACCTGCCAGAACATCGACACCTGGGTGCACGGGTCCATCCTCTACACCGGTGTCGTCAAGAACGGTCACATCGATGTCGGCGACATGAAGGACGCGCCTCCCGGCGGTGCCACTGTGTGGGTCCAGACCCAGGCCATCGGGACGAACATCACGCCCTGCGGCGTGGGCTTGTCCGACCACGGCAACACGCTCTTCGTGGAGGCCTACACCACCGGTGGCGCCGTCTACGGAACCACCTGCGACTTCGCCACCGGCGCGAGCCCCGGGCACCCGGCGAAGGACGTGTCCTGCCCGAACGGCTGGACGGAGATCACGGCGCAGCCGATGACCGTCCGGCACATCCCGCCGGAGCTGCCGGCGGCCCGCCCCGTGGAGTGACGAGGCGCTCCGCACGCCCCGCCCTGCCCCGCGTCTGTGCGGGGCAGGGCGGGGCGTGCGATCAGCCCTGCCCCGGGAAGCGGTACGCGTCGACCTCCGCGAGCAGTGCCTTGCGCCGCTCCTCGTCGTCCTCCAGGAACGAGGCCTCGAAGGAGTTGCGGGCCAGCACCCGCAGCTGGCTGTCCGTCAGGTCCAGCGCCTCGCGGATCCCGGCGAAGTTCTCGTCCACGTAGCCGCCGAAGTACGCCGGGTCGTCCGAGTTGACCGTCACCAGCAGCCCGGCCGCGAGCATCGCCGGCAGCGGGTGGTCGGCGAGGGTGTCCACACACCGCAGCCGGACGTTCGAGAACGGGCAGACGGTCAGCGGGATCCGCTCCCGCACCAGCCGCTCCACCAGCTCCGGGTCCTCTATGGCCCGGATGCCGTGGTCGATCCGCTCGACCCCCAGCACGTCCAGCGCCTCGCGCACGTACTCGGGGCCGCCCTCCTCGCCCGCGTGGGCGACCAGGCGCAGGCCGGCCTCGCGGGCCAGCCGGTAGACGTCCGCGAACTTCGACGCCGGGTTCCCGACCTCCGCCGAGTCCAGGCCCACACCCGCGATGGCCACGCCGAAGTATGGCCGGCAGGCCTCGAAGGTCGCGAGCGCCGACTCCTGCGGCAGGTCCCGCAGGAAGCACATGATCAGCTTCGTGCTGATGCCGTGCCGCTCCGGCGCCGCGTCCAGCGCCCGCCGCAGGCCGCGCACCACCGCGTCCAGCTCCACGCCCCGCGAGGTGTGCGCCTGCGGGTCGAAGAAGATCTCCGCGTGCCGGACGCCCTCGCGCGCCGCGCGGGCGAGGTAGGCCTCGGCCAGCGCGGTGAAGTCGTCCTCGGTCCGCAGCACGTCCATCAGCTGGTAGTAGAGGTCAAGGAACGACTGCAGGTCGGAGAAGGCGTAGGCGGACCGCAGCTGCTCCGGGTCCGCGTAGGGCAGGTCCACCCCGTTGCGGTGCGCCAGCTCGAAGGCCAGCTCGGGCTCCAGCGTGCCCTCGATGTGCAGGTGCAGTTCCGCCTTGGGGATCGGTGACACAGCGCGACTACCTCTGGTGTGGTGCGGACAATCGGGTCAAACCACACACCCTAGACCCTGCGGTAACCTTGAGGGTCACCCCGGTGTCCACACGAAAGTCCCTACCTCTGATGCCTGTCGAGTCGGTCTTCCCGCGCCTGGAGGCCCTCCTCCCGCACGTCCAGAAGCCGATCCAGTACGTCGGCGGCGAGCTCAACTCGACCGTCAAGGACTGGGACGCCTCCGATGTCCGCTGGGCCCTCATGTACCCGGACGCGTACGAGGTCGGTCTCCCGAACCAAGGCGTCATGATCCTGTACGAGGTCCTCAACGAGCGCGAGGGTGTGCTGGCCGAGCGCACCTACAGCGTCTGGCCCGACCTCGAGGCGCTGATGCGCGAGCACGGCGTCCCGCAGTTCACGGTCGACGCCCACCGTCCGGTCAAGGCCTTCGACGTGTTCGGCCTGAGCTTCTCCACGGAGCTCGGCTACACGAACATGCTCACCGCCCTCGACCTGGCCGGCATTCCGCTGCTCGCGGCCGACCGTACCGAGGACGACCCGATCGTCCTGGCCGGCGGCCACGCCGCGTTCAACCCGGAGCCGATCGCGGACTTCCTCGACGCCGCCGTCGTCGGCGACGGCGAGCAGGCCGTCCTCGACATCACGGACATCATCCGCGCCTGGAAGGCGGAGGAGGGCCGCCCCGGCGGCCGGGACGAGCTGCTGCTGCGCCTGGCGCGCACCGGCAACGTCTACGTCCCGCGCTACTACGACGTCGAGTACCTGGCCGACGGCCGCATCGCCCGCGTGGTGCCGAACCGTCCGGGCGTGCCGTGGCGCGTGTCCAAGCACACCGTGATGGACCTCGACGAGTGGCCCTACCCGAAGCAGCCGCTGGTGCCGCTGGCGGAGACGGTCCACGAGCGCATGTCGGTGGAGATCTTCCGCGGCTGCACCCGCGGCTGCCGCTTCTGCCAGGCGGGCATGATCACCCGCCCGGTCCGCGAGCGCTCCATCACCGGCATCGGCGAGATGGTCGAGCGGGGCCTGAAGGCCACCGGCTTCGAGGAGGTCGGCCTGCTCTCGCTCTCCTCAGCCGACCACACCGAGATCGGCGACATCGCCAAGGGCCTGGCCGACCGGTACGAGGAGGACAAGGTCGGCCTCTCGCTGCCGTCCACCCGTGTCGACGCGTTCAACATCGACCTCGCCAACGAGCTCTCCCGCAACGGCCGCCGCTCGGGCCTGACCTTCGCCCCCGAGGGCGGCAGCGAGCGCCTGCGCAAGGTGATCAACAAGATGGTGTCCGAGGAGGACCTCATCCGCACGGTCGCCACCGCGTACGGCAACGGCTGGCGCCAGGTGAAGCTGTACTTCATGGCCGGTCTGCCCACGGAGACCGACGAGGACGTGATGCAGATCGCCGAGATGGCGAAGAACGTCATCGCCAAGGGCCGCGAGGTCACCGGCACCAACGACATCCGCTGCACGGTCTCCATCGGCGGCTTCGTGCCCAAGCCGCACACGCCGTTCCAGTGGGCGCCGCAGCTGGGCGTCGAGGAGACCGACGCGCGCCTGCTCAAGCTCCGCGACGCGATCCGCGGCGACCGCAAGTACGGCCGCAACATCGGCTACCGCTACCACGACGGCAAGCCCGGCCTCATCGAGGGCCTCCTCTCCCGCGGCGACCGCCGCGTCGGCGCGGTCATCCGCGCCGTCTACGAGGACGGCGGCCGCTTCGACGGCTGGCGCGAGCACTTCTCCTACGACCGCTGGATCCGCTGCGCCGAGACCGCCCTCGCCGGCACCGGCGTGGACGTGGCCTGGTACACCACCCGCGAGCGCCAGTACGAGGAGGTCCTCCCCTGGGACCACCTGGACTCCGGCCTCGACAAGGACTGGCTCTGGGAGGACTGGCAGGACGCCCTCGAAGAGGTCGAGGTCGACGACTGCCGCTGGACCCCGTGCTTCGACTGCGGGGTGTGTCCTCAGCTCGACACGCAGATTCAGATCGGCCCCACGGGCAAGAAGCTGCTGCCGCTGACGGTCGTCAACCAGTAGCGCGCGTCGCACGCACAGGGCGGCCCGGTCATCCGACCGGGCCGCCCTTTCGTGTGCTCAGGGCAGTTGACTGAGTGTCATCGCGGACGGGGGTTGGGCGGGGGTGCCGGTGCAGGACCAGTCGCCGGAGGGTTGGGCGGAGATGTCGGCGAGGCACTGGCCGAGGGCCTGTTGGCCGTAGGCGTTGGGGTGGAAGGACTCCTGC
>NZ_QKYN01000237.1 GCF_003258295.1 Streptacidiphilus pinicola
CGTAGCTGCCGGGCCAGGTGGTCAGGTGGCGCAGCGCGCCACCGCTGGTGGCGAGGAGCGCGGTGCGCAGCGCGGAGTCGGCCGCGCCGCAGCGGCCGAGGACGAAGAGGCGGGCGAGCGCGCCGTCCTCGGGCGGGAGGGCGGGCGTGGGCGCACCGGTCGTGGCGGGGCCGGACAGCTCGTCGAGTTCGGGGAAGCCGTTCTGCACGACGTGCCGGTGGTGCCGACGGTAGCGGTAGACGGCGACGCCGCGGATCTCGTCGGGCCGCCAGTCGCCGACCACCCAGAGCGGGTCGTTCCCCGGCCAGAGCAGGCGTCCGCCGACCGGCCGCAGCGCGGCGGCCTCCGCTCCCGCCGTGCCGCGCACGCCGTTCCAGCCCACCACCCAGCGCATCGTCGTCGCCCTCCCCGGAAAGGCGGCACGGTGCCGCACCGTCAGCTCACATGGTGCCAGCTCACGGTGCGCCGGGCGGTGGCCTGTCGGAGATCGACTTCCGTTCCCGGCTTGATGGTTGAGCTTGCGTCAGGACATCCGGTGGCCAAATGCGGACGGACCCGGCAAACCGCACGGGACGGGTCGGTACCCGGGCCATCCCCTCCCTGGTCCGGGCCCCGACCCCAGGGGCCACGGACCGGGAAGGCCCGGATGGACGAACCCCACGTCCGGCCCGGACTGCGCGGCGCCTCGCGGCCCGGGGAGTGTCCGCACACCCCCCGGGCCGGTCCGCCGCCGCGCGGGGATGTACGGCGACGGCGTCCCCCGACCCGCCGGGTCCTCGACGGCAGGCCGACCCACGCCACCATGCAACTGCCGGGACCGCACGCCAGGGAGGGGGCACGGCGGGGCGCACCGCCGCACGAGCCAGGGGCATAAGCCAGACACCCGCCGTACGCATGTGCGAGCGGCGGCTGGGGAACCCGGGGCCCAACAGGTCCGTCGTCTCAGCCGTGCCCGCAACCGGTTCGCGCCAACCGGAAGAACACCCCTTAACCCTGGGAACCCGGGGAACTACTCTGGGTGTTATCAGTCAGGATGGGTGATATCCCGTCACGACCAGTGCAGGCGACAGCAGTCGAGGGGGTGCAGCCGGGGATGGTGGCCAGCGGGCGCGGACCGAACGAGAAGCTGGGCTCCCTCCTGGGGGTCGCCGGCATCAGCAACGCCGGCCTCGCCCGGCGCGTCAACGACCTTGGCGCGCAACGGGGCCTGACGTTCCGATACGACAAGACGTCGGTGGCCCGCTGGGTCACCAAGGGCATGGTTCCGCAGGGGCCGGTGCCACATCTGATCGCGACGGCGATCGGCGGCAAGCTGGGCCGGAGCGTCCCGCTGGAGGAGATCGGGCTGGGCAGCGCCGACCCGACGCCCGAGGTCGGCCTCTCCTTCCCGCGCGACGTCCCGGCGGCGGTGCGCTCCGCGACGGAGCTGTGGCGCCTCGACCCCGGGCGGGCGCGCAAGCCCGGTGCGACAGGCCCGGGTTGGTGGGACAGCCTGGCCGGCACGTTCTCGGTGTCCGCGTACGCCACCCCGGTCTCGCGCTGGCTGATCACCCCGGTCGACGGCTCCGTCGCCCGCGACACCGACTCCGCCGCGTCCTTCGCCGAGGTGCACGAGCCCTCCGAGCTGGCGCGCCTCGCCGACGCGCAGGGCCGCCCCTACCGCGTCGGCCACGCCGACGCGGCCAAGCTCCGCATGGCCGCCGAGGAGGCGCGCCGGTGGGACTCCCGCTACGGCGGCGGCGACTGGCGCTCCTCCATGGTCCCCGAGTGCCTGCGCCGCGACGCGGCGCCGCTGCTGCTCGCCTCCTACAGCGACGAGGTCGGCCGCGCGCTGTTCGGCGCGACGGCCGAACTGAGCCGCCTGGCCGGCTGGATGGCGTTCGACACCGGCCAGCACGAGGCCGCGCAGCGCTACTACATCCAGGCCCTGCGGCTCGCCCGCGCGGCGGCCGACGTGCCGCTGGGCGGCTACGTCCTCGCGTCGATGAGCCTGCAGGCCACGTACCGGGGCGCGGCCGAGGAGGGCGTCGACCTGGCCCAGGCCGCGGTCGAACGCAACCGCGGGCTGGCGACGGCTCGCACCATGAGCTTCTTCCGCCTGGTCGAGTCCCGCGCGCACGCCCGGGCGGGCGACGCGACGGCGTGCGCGGCCGCGCTGGCGGCGGCGGAGAGCTGGCTGGAGCGCGCCCGGGCCGGCGACGCGGACCCGGCCTGGATCGACTTCTACACCTGGGACCGCTTGGCGGCTGACGCCGCGGAGGGCTTCCGCGACCTCGGCATGCCCGGCAAGGTCCGCGAGTTCACCGAGCGCGCGCTGGCCCGCCCCACGGAGGAGTACGTCCGGTCGCACGGCCTGCGCCTGATCGTCTCCGCGATGGCGGAGCTGGACCAGGGCGAGCTGGAACGCGCGGTCGCCGCGGGCAACCGGGCCCTGGACGTGGCCGGCCGCATCTCGTCCCAACGGACGCGGGAGTACCTGGGCGAGATGCTCAAGCGGTTGGACCGCTTCAAGGGCGAACGCATCGCGGAGGAACTCGTCGAACGGGCACGCCTGACGCTGGCCGCGCCGGCGTAGTTGCGCTATCCAGGGGCGCATCTAGAGTTCCTGCATGGGCTCCAGGTATGACTGTGACGTCGTGATCATCGGTGGTGGGATCGTCGGGCTCAGCACCGCGTACGCGGTGAGCGTGGCGCGGCCCGGCGCGGAGGTGATCGTGCTGGAGAAGGAGCCACGGCTCGGCGCGCATCAGACGGGGCACAACAGCGGGGTGATCCACAGCGGGCTGTACTACAAGCCCGGGTCGCTGAAGGCGCGCTTCGCGCTGGCCGGCGCGGCCGAGATGGTGGAGTTCTGCGAGGAGCAGGGCCTGCCGTACGAGGTGACCGGGAAGCTCGTGGTCGCCGTCGACGAGACGGAGCTGCCGCGGCTGCAGGCGCTCGCCACGCGCGGGCGGGAGCACGGTCTGCCGATTCGGGAGCTCTCCGCAGGCGAGATCGCAGGGTACGAGCCGCACGTGCGCGGGGTGGGCGCGCTGCATGTGGGGACGACCGGACTCGCGGACTTCCCCGCCGTCGCCCAGCGGTACGCCGCGCTCTCGGGGGCGCGGATCCGGACCGGCAACGCCGTCACCGCCATCGACCGCCGCGCGGACGGGGTGACGGTCACCACGACGCTGGGCGAGGTCCGCGCCCGCGTGCTGGTCAACTGCGCGGGCCTGTACAGCGACCGGATCGCGCGACTGGCCGGCGACGAGCCGGGTCTGCGGATCGTGCCGTTCCGCGGGGAGTACTTCGAGCTCTCCCCGGCCGCGGCGGCGCTCGTGCGTGGGCTGGTCTACCCGGTGCCGGACCCGGCGTTCCCCTTCCTCGGCGTGCATCTGACCCGGGACCTGCACGGGGGCGTGCACGTCGGGCCGAACGCCGTGCCCGCGCTCGCCCGCGAGGGGTACGGGTGGCGGCGGATCAGCCTGCGGGACCTGGCCGAGACGGTCTCCTGGCCGGGCACCTGGTCGCTCGCCTCACGCCACTGGCGTGCTGAGGCGGTCGAGCTGCACCGCTCCCTCAGCCCCCGCGCCTTCACCGCGGCGCTGCGCCGCCTGCTGCCGGACATCACCGAACACGACCTCGTCCCGGCTCCGGCCGGCGTACGGGCCCAGGCGGTGGATCGCTCCGGCGCGCTGGTCGACGACTTCGCCTTCGCCGAGGGCCCCCGCACCGTCCACGTCCTGAACGCGCCCTCGCCGGCGGCGACGGCCTCGCTGCCGATCGGCCGGGAGATCGCGTCCAGGGCCCTCGCCGCACTCGCCGAGTGAGCGCGACGGCTTCCGTAGACTGGACGGCATTGTGACCAGCCAGACCGCTTCCCCCGCCATAACCCCCGACGCCGCCCCGCTCGCGCCGCGCCCGGGGTCGCCCGTCTCCCCCGAACTGCACGGGGAGCGCCGGATCCGGAGCTTCCACCCGCGCAAGGGCCGGATGAGCACCGCCCAGTACGACGCGCTGTCGCGGTCGTGGGACGGCTACGGCATCCGCGTCGACGGCTCGCGGCGGCTGGACCTGGACGCGTGGTTCGGGCGACCGGACGCCCGGGTCGTGCTGGAGATCGGCTTCGGCATGGGCGACGCGACCGCGACGATGGCCGCCGCCGAGCCGGAGCGCTGCGTGCTGGCCGTGGACGTGCACACCCCCGGCCACGGCAACCTGCTGCGGCGGATCGAGTCCGACGGGCTGGACAACGTGCGGCTGGCCGAGGGCGACGCGGTGGTGCTGCTGCGCGACCAGCTCGAGCCCGCGAGCCTGGACGGGCTGCGGATCTTCTTCCCCGACCCGTGGCCCAAGGCGCGGCACCACAAGCGCCGGCTGATCCAGCCGGAGTTCGTCGCGCTCGCCGTCTCCCGGCTGCGCCCGGGTGCGACCGTGCACTGCGCCACCGACTGGGAGCCCTACGCGGAGCAGATGCTGGAGGTGCTCGGCGCCTGCCCGGAGCTGGAGAACCTGCACGCGGAGTACGCGCCGCGTCCGGACTGGCGGCCGGTGACCAAGTTCGAGCGTCAGGGCCTGGCCAAGGGACACGTCGTCAACGATCTGCTGTTCCGGCGCGTCTGAGCGGGGCCGGCAGGCTCCCGTCAAGAACCGCTTACGGGGTGCTCCGCGCCCCCGCTAAGGTCATGGGGTGAGCAGCGCGCACGAGGAGCCCGCAGCCGTCGCGGCGGCCGGTCCGATACCCGAACCGCACCCCGCCGTCTCCGTCGACCCCGCCGACCCGACGGACTTCGCGGTCCCGGCCGAGGCGCTGCCCGAAGGGCTCCCCGCCGCGCCGCAGGCCGGCGGTACGGACGCGCTGCCGTTCAGCCCGCCGACCAGCTTCCGCTACAAGGTGCGCCGGAACCTGCTGGAGAACCGGTGGCTGCGGCTGCTCGCCGTCGTGCTGGTGCTGGCCCTGTGCGGGGTGGTCATCCTCGCCAAGGTGCAGAAGATGACCGGCACCTCCGGCTTCCTGATCGGCATCTCGCTGGCCGTGCTGCCGGTGCCGCTGATCCTGGGCGCCTTCTACTGGCTCGACCGGGTCGAGCCCAAGCCGTGGAAGCTGCTGCTGTTCTGCTTCGGCTGGGGCGCCTGCGCGGCGACGCTCGTCGCGCTGCTGGCCAACAACTGGGCCACCTCCCTGCTGATCAGCCATCAGGTCGGCGGCGGGGAGACGCTGGGCGCGAGCGTGGTCGCCCCGCTGGTCGAGGAGTCCTGCAAGGGCTCGGCGCTGCTGCTGATCTTCCTGTTCCGCCGCAAGGACTTCACCGGCATCGTCGACGGGGCCGTCTTCGCCGGCTTCACCGCGACCGGCTTCGCCTTCACCGAGAACATCCTCTACATCGGCCGCTCGGTCGCCGACGGCAGCCCGGACGGCGGCAGCGCCGTCGTCGTCACCGTCTTCACCTTCCTGATGCGCGAGGTGATGTCGCCCTTCGCGCACCCGCTCTTCACCTCGATGACGGCGGTCGGCTTCGGCGTCGCGGCGATCAGCCGCAAGCGCTGGCAGCGGATCTGCGCCCCGATCGCGGGCTGGATCTTCGCCATGCTGATGCACGGCACCTGGAACAGCTCGCCCTCGCTGGGCGCGGCCGGCTTCTTCGGCGTCTACTTCCTCTTCATGGTCCCGGTCTTCGCGCTGATGGTGTGGCTGCTGGTGTGGGCCCGCGGCAACGAGCTGCGGACCATCGGCCGCCAGCTGGCGGTCTACGTGACGGCGGGCTGGATGAGCGCGCCGGTGCCGGTGGTGATGTCCTCGATGCGGACCCGCAAGCAGGCCCGCGCCCTGGCCCGCTTCCAGCAGGGCCCGACCGGGGACCGCGCGATGCGCGAGTACCTCTCCTTCGCCACCTCGCTCGCCCTGCTGCGCGAGCGGGTGGCGCGCGGGCTCGCGGTCGGGCACTTCACCGAGCGCGAGCAGGAGCTGCTGCACCACCTGTGGGAGCGGAAGGACGCGGTGTCGACGGTGTTCGCGCGCGTCGGCGAGCAGGAGTGGTTCCGCAAGCACCCGCCGCTGATGCCGGCCTTCGGCCGCCCGGGGCCGATGCCGATGGGCGGCGTGCCGCCGCAGGGGTACCGCGGTCCGTACGGACCGCCGGGCCCGTACCCGCAGCCCGGTGCCTACGGCCAGCCGGGGCCCTACGGTCGGCCCGGTCCCTACGCCCAGCCCGGACCGTACGGGCAGCCGGCACCCTACGGCCGGCCCGGTCCCTACACACAGCCGGGGCCGTACGCGCAGCCCGGACCGTATGCCCAGCCGGGGCCGTATGCCCAGCCGGGGCCGTACGGGCAGCGTCCGCAACCGCAGCCGTACGCGTACCCGCAGGCGCAGCCCCAGCCGTACCCGTACCGGCCCGCGCAGGCTCAGGCGCAGCCGCCGCAGACCTACGACTACCCCGCGACCCGGCCCCAGGCCGCGCCGGAGGAGCAGCCGCCCCCCGCCGTCGAGCAGTGACCGGCGCGGCGTGCGCCGCAGACCTGCGCCACCTGCGACTTCGGCCGTACCGGAACCATCAGCACCCCCCTCCGCGTTGTTCTGAATATCCGCACACTGACGTGCGGCGACGCCGACACAGCGTCAGGAGGCAGCGCCGGTGACCGATGGCATCTACCGGATGGCCGTGACCAGCGGGCACGGACATCAGGAGACTGTTGCCCTGGCCGAGCAACAGCTGCGCCAGTGGCTCAAGGCGCTGCACTATGACGAACCCGGGACCGGCAACGGCCGGCGCCGGGTCGGGCCACAGGCCGTGCTCGACCAGGTGGCCCGCGGCAAGGCCGTACAGGGGCGGTTGGCCCGCTGGCGGCTGCGCGAGTTCACCGTGCAGGGCATCTGGCAGACCTCACTCACCGTGGCCACCGCGCGTGACGGCCGCACCTGGGTGCAGCTCGACGCCGAGCAACTGCCGGTACGCGGCGAGGAACCGGCGAAGGCTCCGGTGCCGGCCCTGGCCCGCGGCCTGCTGGACGTGCTGGACGCGACGGAGGGCGAACAGCCCGGCTCCGCGCGGGTGCACGCGCTGCCCGGCGTGATCGAGCGCGGCGACGTCGACGACATCCTCGACGAGCTGTGCGACCCGGACCGCCGGCTGCCGATCGTCGTCGCCAGCACCCCCCTCCACACCGACTTCGAGGACTGGCTCGACGACACCGTCGACCCGCTGCTGCGCAGCTGCAGCGGCATCGCCGTCCTCTACGCCCTCTCCCCCGGCGCCGAGCGCGCCTTCAACTCCGCGCTGGAGCACCACCGCGTCTACGGCGGCGCGGTCCGCACCTACCTGCCGGGCCTCGACCCGGCGTGGGCGCCGGAGGCGTCCCGGCACCGGGTGATGTCGCGGACCACGATCGAGGAGAACCTGCGCCGCGCGTCCGGCCTGCTGGCCTGGCTGCCGCGCCGGCTGGCCGTGCAGGCTCCCCTGCCGGACCAGCTGGTCGGCCTGCCGCCGCTGCGCCCCGAGGGCCTGCCCGAGGCGGACACCATCCAGCCCGGCGGCCTCCTCGTCGACCACGAGGAGGAGGAAGCCCACGAGCAGCGCGCCCGCGCGGAGGAGCTGCAGGAGGTCCGCCGCTGGCTGCGCGCCGCGGAGGAGCGCGAGTCGCTGCTGGCGGCGGAGTACGACGAGCAGTACAGCGAGCTGCGCGCGGTCCGCACCAAGCTGCGCACGCTGTCCGGCCGTCCCGTCCGCCCGGAGGAGGCCGAGCCCGCGACCTTCGCCGAGCTGCTGGACCGTCTGGACGAGTTCCCCCAGCTCGCCTTCACCGGCGACGCCCGCCTGACCAAGGAGCTGGACGAGCAGACCGACCACCCCACCTGGGTGCGGATGACCTGGGACGCGCTGCTGGCCCTGCAGGACTACGCGGAATCCGCGAAGTCCGGCTCCGCGGGCGGCGACTTCCGCAGCTGGTGCGAGAACACCCCGCCCGACTGCCACCCCTTCCCGCCCCGCAAGGTGATCCGTGGCGAGTCACGGACGGTCAGCACGAACGCCAAGTGGAAGCGGGAGCGCCTGCTCCCCGTCCCGACGGAGGTCGACCCGTCCGGTCGCGTCTTCATGGGCGCCCACCTGCGAATAGGCGGCGGCGGCACGGCTCCCCGCCTGCACTATCACGACGACTGCTCCGGATCCGGCCGGATCTACATCGGCTATGTCGGACTGCACCTGCACAACACGCGCACGAACTGACGGAGGTTCACTTTCCATGGCCCAGGTCCCCTCTTCGCTCATAGCCGCCACCGGCCTCGTCGGCGGTTTCGCCGTGGCCCGCGCGACGAAGCGCCGCGAGTTGGGCGGCGCGACGCTCGCCGCGGCGGGCGGCGTCGCCGCCTGGCAGTGGCGCCGCGCGGCCGGCCCGAAGGCGGCGGCAGCGCTGGGCGGCCTCTACGTGGCCGCGTTCGCGGGCTCCCACCCTCTGGCGAAGAAGCTGGGCGCGTGGCCGGCGGTCCTCACGGTCGCCGGCACGATGGCCGCGGCGAGTTGGGCTGTCGCCGACCGGAAGTAACGGATCCCGTTCGCTCCCGCAGGTTGCTGCACCATCCAGGGGCGCGAGGCTCTGCTGATCTGCGGCTCCGCCGCGTGGGCGCGAGCACGGTTCCATGCACTCCTGTAGGTCGTTGCACTACCTAGGGGCGAGGCTCTGCTGATCTGCGGCTCCGCCGCGTGGGCGCGAGCACGGTTCCACGCACTCCTGTAGGTCGTTGCACTACCCAGGGGCGCGAGGCTCTGCTGATCTGCGGCTCCGCCGCGTGGGCGCGAGCACGGTTCCACGCACTCCTGTAGGTCGTTGCACTACCCAGGGGCGCGAGAAACCACCCTGTGCGGATGGCCCTGCTCGTTGAGGTCCATCTGCTCATGGGTGGCTTGTCGCGCAGTTCCTCGCGCCCCTGGATGGTG
>NZ_QKYN01000238.1 GCF_003258295.1 Streptacidiphilus pinicola
GCGGAGCGCGGCGGCAGCTGCTCGTCGGTGAGCTCCTCGACCGGCGACGGCTGTGCGTCGCCGGTCACGGAGTCCTGCTCGTCCGTCACCAGGTCACCGCGTCACGGGGCCTGGAAGCCGGCCGCGGCCAGCACCTGCTCGCCCTGGGCGGAGGCCACGAAGGCCGCGAAGGCCTGCGCGGCCGCCGCGTTCGAGCTGCCCTTGAGCGCGGCGATCGGGTAGGTGGTGATCGCCTTGGCGGCCTCGGGGAAGTCGACCCCGGTGACCTTGCCCTTGGCGCCCTTGACGTCCGTCTTGTAGACGAGCGCGGCGTCCACCTCGCCCAGCTCGACCTTGTTCAGCGCGGAGGTGACGTCCTGCTCCAGGGTGACCGGCGTGAGCTTGACCCCGGCGGCGGTCAGCGCCTTCACGGCGGCGGCGCCGCAGGGCACCGTCTTCGCGCAGAGCGCGACCTTGACGCCGGAGGCGCTCAGGCCGCTGAGCGTAGTCAGGTGCTTGGGGTTGTTCGGGGCGACGGCGATCTCCAGCTCGTTCTTGGCGAAGTCGACGGGCGTGCCGGCCGCGTCGCCCTTGGAGACGACCGTCTGCATGGTCGTCTTGCTGGCGGCGGCGAAGACGTCGGCCGGGGCGCCGGAGACGATGGAGGCGGCCAGGGTGTCGCTGCCGCCGAAGTTGAAGGTGACGCTGGTGCCCGGGTGGGCGGCCTCGAACTCCTTGCCCAGCTCGGTGAAGGTGTTCTTCAGCGACGCCGCCGCGAAGACGGTGACCTTGCCACTGATCGCCGCGGCGGTGCCGGCGCCGGTCGAGGCGGACGCGGTGGCAGAGGCAGAGGAGCCCGCGGTGCTGCCGCCCGAGGAACTGCAGGCGGCGAGGCCCAGCAGGGCGACGGCGGCGGTGGCGGCGACGGCGGTGCGGAGCAGACGCGGCGCGGGGCGAGTGGTCATGCTGGCGACTCCCAAAGTTCTTCGGCTCGGGTGGGTGGCTCAGGTGCGTCGACCGCTCCGCGCCGGCCGGACGGACCGCGGCTCAGGTCCGTTCGACGACGACGTTGGTCGACTTGATCACAGCGACGGCCGGCACGCCCGGTTCCAGGCCCAGCTCCTCCGCGGACTCGCGGCTGATCAGCGAGACCACGCGGAACGGGCCGGCCTGGATCTCCACCTGCGCGGCGACGTCGCCGAGGATCACCTCGGTGACGATGCCGCGAAAGCGGTTGCGGGCCGAGGAGGGCAACCCCTCCTCACTGTGCTCCGACCGCGCGAGTTCACGGGCGAAGGCGGCGAGTTCGGGCCCCGGCACGATGCGGTGACCGTGGTCGTCCCGCTGGGCGCTGAGCCGTCCGGCATCGACCCAGCGGCGCATCGTGTCCGCGCTGACGCCGAGCAGAGCGGCCGCCTCGCCGATCCGATAGCTGTTCACGTGACGATCATCCTGTCGCACCTGCCGCCCTTTCGTCACTCGTAGCATGGCACAAGCGAGCCACCAGGCGAACTTCCTCTCGCATGTGCGGGCCTCCAGGCGTTCTTCGGCGGTTTCGACGCCGACCTAGGGTCGGTCTGGACGGCGCCGATAGGATCTTGGTACGGACCAACGATGCTGGGGGCGGCATGGGCGACGCACAGGACGGGAACCGCGCGGGCGACGGACGGGAGCTGCGACGGGCACGGATCGCGATCTCGGCCGTCTTCGCGATCCACGGCGCGGCGGCCGGGAGCTTCGCGACCCGGATCCCCTGGATCAAGGACCATCTGCACCTGTCCGCCGGGCAGCTCGGCCTGGCCCTGGTCGCGCCCGCCATCGGCTCGTTCGTCTCGATGCCGCTCGCCGGACGGATCCTGCACGCACGCGGCCACCGCGCCGGCAACCGGCTGCTGATCAGCCTCTACGCGGCCGCGCTCGTCCTGCCCGCACTGGCGCCGAACCTGCCGCTGCTCGTCCTCGTGCTGTTCTGCTACGGCGCCACGGCAGGCATCGCCGACGTGGCGATGAACGCGCAGGCGGTGGAGGTGGAGGCGCGACTGGGCCGGTCGATCATGTCGGGGCTGCACGGGATGTGGAGCGTCGGCGGGCTGCTCGGCTCCGGCGTCGGCGTCGCGGCCGCCGCGCTCGCCACACCCGCGTCGGTGCACCTGCCGCTGATGGCGGCCCTTCTCGTCCTGCTCTCCGCGGTGGCCTGCCGCGGCCTGCTGGACGTGCGGCCGGAGCCGGAGGAGGAGGCGCCGCCGCGCTTCGCGCTGCCGCCGCGTTCGGCCGTCGCCATCGGGCTGGTGGGCTTCTGCGCGGTCTTCGCGGAGGGCGCGAGTGGCGACTGGAGCGGGGTGTACCTGCGCTCCACGGCGAACGCCGCCCCCGCCGTGGCCGCTGCGAGCTACACGGCCTTCGCCGCCACCATGGCCTTCGCCCGGCTGTCCGGCGACGCCGCGGTGCGGCGCTTCGGCGCCGTGCGCAGCACGCGCGGCAGCGGCGCGCTGGCGCTCGTGGGCGGCCTGCTGGTCGTCACCGCGCAGGGCGCCGCCCAGGCCATCACGGGCTTCGCCCTGCTCGGCATCGGCATCGCGGTCGTGGTGCCGCTCTGCTTCGCTGCGGCCGGCCACAGCGGCGACAACCCGAGCCGCGCCATCGCGGGTGTCGCGACGGTGACCTACACCTCCGGCCTGGTGGCGCCGGCGACGGTCGGCGCGATCGCCCAGGCGACGTCACTGCGCGTCAGCTTCGGCGTGGTCACGGCACTGACGTTGGGCCTGGTCGCGGGGGCGCAGCTGCTTGCGCCGAGAGTCGTCCGGAGCGGACGGACCGTCAGCGCCGCGCAGTCCGACGCGGTCGAATCGAATCTCTGATCGATTTCGAATATGCCGCCTTGCGCTTGGTCCGACAAATCCGTGGCCGGAAAACGTTGAAGCCCGCAATCATAGGCGCATGAGTTCCATCGACCCCTTCGACCCGAAGGACCGTCAGGTCGTCATTCCCGCCAAGGACGAGCGGGCCGACCCGCCCTACCTCCAGGGCGAGCGGGCCATGCTCGAATCCTTCCTCGAGTGGCACCGGGAGACGCTGGCGTTCAAATGCGCGGGCCTCGACACGGCACAGTTGCGGGAACGCGCGGTGCCGCCGTCGACACTTTCGCTGCTCGGGCTCGTCCGGCACATGGCGGACGTGGAGCGGTTCTGGTTCCGGGTCGTCCTCGACGGCCAGGACGCGACGGCGCACTACTGGTCCGAGAAGTCGCCGGACGGTGACTTCGACGAGGTCGACACGGCCGACGCGGAGGCGTCGGTGGCGACCTGGCGTGAGGAGGTGGCCCTGGCCAGGCAGTTGGCCGAGGCCCGCGGGCTCGACGACACCGGCACCCGTCGCGGCGAGCCGGTGCCGCTGCGGTGGATCTACATCCACATGGTCGAGGAGTACGCGCGCCACAACGGACACGCGGACCTCCTCCGCGAACGGATAGACGGCGCCAAGGGCGAGTAGCGTGACGCCCTGACGGCGAGTCCGGAATGTGCCCGCACGGGCGCGCGTGAAACCCGGTCCGCATCGAAGTCAGCAGATCCGGGGAACAGAAAATCGTACCTATGTTCGAGTGGAACCAGCTGAATCGCCATAACGTCCGAATGAATCGTCAGAACGGTTGACACAGACGGCGCGGCGAGGCGTCCGGACGGGTGCCTTGTCGGTGATCAATGCGATACTCGGACAGCATCGTGGGAAACCACGTCAGCAAGAAGACACTCGCGTCCCGGTCGAGCACCGGTGACGCGGGCACCACACGGGGTAGCAGGACGGATGGGGAGGTTGGGCATGGGAGCAGCACTGCGTGACGACTACCGCGGGTGGCTGTCGCCGTCGGGGCGGTACCCGGTGGCGGTCCCGGACTACGAGGAGCCGTGGGACTCCCCGGAGCCCGAGTCGGCCCCCCTGTCCCCGAAGATCACCCAGGTCCGCCCGACCAGCTTCGAGTCCGCCCGTGAGATCGGCGAGCACGTCCGCGTCGGCACGCCCGTCATCATGGACCTCACCCAGATGGCGGACCCGGACGCCAAGCGCCTGATCGACTTCGCGTCGGGCCTGGTCTTCGGCACCCGCGGCACGATGGAGCGGATCGCCCGCCGGGTCTTCCTGCTCGCGCCGCCGGAGATCGAGGTCATGGTCATCGACAACGCGTCGGACGACTCCGGCTTCTACAACCAGAGCTGACACCGCGTCGGGTTCTCTTGCCGGAGCCCGACGCGCGGACGCCGCCGGCACCGTGCCCCCGTCGCGGTCCCGGCGGTTCTGGATTTGTCACAGCCCCCGCTTAGGCTGCAGTCGAGGTGGGACGGAACGGCCGTCCCCCGCAGACCTGAGGCGGGTGAGGCGATGTTCGCACTGCACGGCATCTGGCGCGCGGACGAGCGCCTCGCGCTGTGGGCGGAGGACGCCGCCCGCCCGATCGCGCCGCCCGACACCGAGGCCGGCCTGCACCCCTTCGCCTGCCCGCCGGCCGCGCTGCGCGCGCTGCTGTCGGCCGTGGGCCCCGGGCTCGCCTGGCTCACCGAGCAGGCCGCGGAGGACGACACCCGGCTCCTCCTGCCGACGGCGGAGGGCACCCCACTCCCCTCACCCGAGATCGACTTCCCCTCCCCGCACGAGCGCCGCGCCGCCGCGCGTCTGACGCCGTGGCGGGTTCCCAGCCTGCTCTTCACCCCGCCCCAGGCCGCCCAGCTCCTCGGCGCCCTCCACTCCCCCGACCGCCAGGCGGTCCACCCCGACCTCCCCGGCCTCGGCCCCACCGAAGCCGCCTACGGCGCCTCCCTCCGCTGGCTCACCGCCCTCCACGACCTCGCCTGGCGCCTCACCGGCCGGGGCCGGGTCTTGCCGAGCGTCAGCCTTCCACGCATCAGCCTGCCGGGCACG
>NZ_QKYN01000042.1 GCF_003258295.1 Streptacidiphilus pinicola
CGACCGGCGCGGGCGCGGCGGCAGCGGCCGGAGCCGGGGCGGCCACCGGGGCGCCGGTGCCGTCGTCGATGATGGCCAGTTCGGCGCCGACCTCGACCGTCTCGTCCTCGGCGACCTTGATGGAGGCCAGGATGCCCGAGGCGGGGGCCGGGATCTCGGTGTCGACCTTGTCGGTCGAGACCTCGAGCAGCGGCTCGTCGGCCTCGACGCGCTCGCCCTCGGCCTTCAGCCAACGGGTGACGGTGCCCTCGGTCACGCTCTCGCCGAGTGCGGGCAGTGTTACTGAGACCGCCATGGTTTCAGTTGCTCCTTGTGGTGCGTTGCGGATGGTTGGCGTGCGACGAGGGGTTGTCAGTCGTGATTGTGCAGCGGCTTGCCCGCCAGCGCGAGGTGGGCCTCGCCGAGGGCCTCGTTCTGGGTGGGGTGCGCGTGGATCAGCTGCGCCACCTCGGCGGGCAGGGCCTCCCAGTTGTAGATCAGCTGGGCCTCGCCGACCTGCTCGCCCATGCGCTCGCCGACCATGTGCACGCCGACGACGGCGCCGTCCTTGACCTGGACCAGCTTGATCTCGCCGGCGGTCTTCAGGATCTTGCTCTTGCCGTTGCCGGCCAGGTTGAACTTGGCGGTGACGACCTTGTCGTCGCCGTACAGCTCCTTGGCCTTGGCCTCGGTGATGCCGACGGAGGCGACCTCGGGGTTGCAGTAGGTCACGCGCGGCACGCCGTCGTAGTCGATCGGGACGACCTTGAGGCCGGCGATGCGCTCGGCGACGAGGATGCCCTCGGCGAAGCCGACGTGGGCCAGCTGCAGGGTCGGGATCAGGTCGCCGACGGCGGAGATGGTGGGGACGTTCGTCCGGCAGTACTCGTCGACCAGGACGTAGCCGCGGTCCATGGCGACCCCGGCCTCCTCGTAGCCGAGGTTCTGCGAGACCGGGCCGCGGCCGACGGCGACGAGCATGAGCTCGGCCTCGACCTGCTTGCCGTTCTCCAGCGAGGCGCGGACACCGGTCTCGGTGTACTCGACGCCGGCGAAGCGGGCGCCCAGCTCGAACTTGATGCCGCGCTTGCGGAAGGCGCGCTCCAGCAGCTTGGAGGAGTTCTCGTCCTCGAGCGGGGCCAGGTGCGGCAGCGCCTCGATGATGGTGACCTCGGCGCCGAAGGACTTCCACACGGAGGCGAACTCGACGCCGATGACGCCGCCGCCCAGCACGATCGCGGACTTCGGCACGCGGTCGAGGGTCAGCGCGTGGTCGGAGGAGATGACCCGGTTGCCGTCGATGGCCAGGCCCGGCAGCGACTTCGGCACGGAGCCGGTGGCCAGCAGGATGTGGCGGCCGGTGTAGCGCTGGCCGTTCACGTCCACGGAGGTGGGGGAGGAGAGACGGCCCTCGCCCTCGACGTAGGTGATCTTGCGGCTGGCGACCAGGCCCTGCAGGCCCTTGTACAGGCCGGAGACGACGCCGTCCTTGTAGGCGTGCACCGCGTTGATGTCGATGCCCTCGAAGACGGCCTTGACACCGAAGCCCGCGGCCTCGCGGGTCTGGTCGGCGACCTCGCCGGCGTGCAGCAGCGCCTTGGTCGGGATGCAGCCCTGGTGCAGGCAGGTGCCGCCGAGCTTGTTCTTCTCGATGAGCGCGACCTGCAGACCCAGCTGGGCCGCCCGCAGCGCCGCGGCGTAACCGCCGCTTCCGCCTCCGAGAATGACTACGTCGAAAACGGTGCTGGCGTCGTTCGCCACGTCACGTCCTCCATGCAATGGGTGCGGATGCTCCCGGTCGTTCGCCGGCCGGGTGTGGTGCTCCCTTGTGGGGAGACCCGTCGTGCCGGAGATACATCCTCGCACTTGTCGTGCGGTGGTGAGGGACCGGGCCACGGTGTGGACGGCTCCCTCCCGCGGGGGTGGGGTGGGTGCCTCGCCGGGAATTGTCTGTTTCCGCAGGTCGAGACGCAAATTCCGGTGCGGGGAAGGGGGCCAGGTCAGAAGGGTTTGCGGTCGCCACGGGAAGGACCCCCGCTCGCGTTCGCCCAGGGCGAACACGAGCGGGGGTCCGATCAAGGGGTTACCCCTCGGTAGATCACAGCCCGTCGATCACGGCGTGCGGATCACAGCTTGCCGTCGGCCGCGTGCTCGGCGAGCGCGACCAGGGTGCGCACCGCGGTGGCGGTGCCGCCCTTGGGGGTGTAGCCGAAGGGCGCGCCCTCGTTGAACGCCGGGCCGGCGATGTCCAGGTGGGCCCAGGTGATGCCGTCCGCGACGAACTCCTTGAGGAACAGGCCGGCGACCAGGCCGCCGCCCATGCGCTCGCCCATGTTGGAGATGTCGGCGACGGTGGAGTCCATCGGACCGCGCAGGTGCGCCGGGAGCGGCATGGCCCAGGCGGGCTCGCCCGCGGCCTCGGCCAGCTCGGTGACGGTGCCGCGGAAGGCGTCGTCGTTGGCCATCACGCCGAAGGTGCGGCTGCCCAGCGCCATCACCATGGCGCCGGTCAGGGTGGCGACGTCGATGATGTAGCCGGGCTTCTCCTCGCCCGCGCGGACGATGGCGTCGGCCAGCACCAGGCGGCCCTCGGCATCGGTGTTGAGCACCTCGACGGTCTTGCCGCCGTACATGCGCAGCACGTCGCCGGGGCGGGTGGCCGAGCCGGACGGCATGTTCTCCGCCAGCGCGAGCCAGCCGGTGACGTTGACCGGCAGGCCGAGCTTGGCGACCGCGAGCACCGAGGCGAAGACGGCGCCGGCGCCGGCCATGTCGCACTTCATGGTCTCGTTGTGGCCGGCGGGCTTGAGCGAGATGCCGCCCGAGTCGTAGGTGATGCCCTTGCCGACGAAGGCGAGGGAGGCCTTGGCCTTGGGGTGGGTGTAGGCGACCTTGACCAGGCGCGGCGAGCGGGCGGAGCCGGTGCCGACGCCGAGGATGCCGCCGAAGCCGCCCTTGGTGAGCGCCTTCTCGTCGAGCACCTCGACCTTGACGTTGCCGAGCTCCTTGCCGGCGGTGGTGGCGATGTCGGCGAAGGACTTCGGGAAGAGGTCGTTCGGCGGCATGTTGACCAGGTCGCGGGCCCGGTTCATCTCCTCGGCCACGACGGTGCCGCGCTCGACGGCGGCCTTGGCCGCCTTGTCGGCGCGCTTGGCGCCGGTGACGGCGACCTCGGCGAGGGGGGCCTTGGCGTCGGCCTTGCCGTTCTCGCTGCGGCAGGCGGTGAAGGTGTAGGCGCCGAGCAGCGCGCCCAGGGTGATGGCCTCGACGGCGGTGGCGTCGGCGGCGGGCAGGGCGAAGGCGGCCTTCTTGCTGCCCTGCAGGGTGCGCGCGGCGACGCCCGCGGCGGCGCGCAGCGCCTCGGCGGCGTAGCCGTCCTCGGCGGCCTCGCCGAGACCGACGGCGAGCACCAGCGGGGCCTTCAGACCGGCGGGGGCCGGGACCTTGACGGCCTCGCCCGCGGCGCCGGTGGCGCCGAGGGTGGTGAGCACCTCGGCGAGGCGGCCCTCGAACGCCTCGTCGACCACCTCGGCCCCGGGGGCCAGGACCAGGCCCTTGGGGCCCTTGGCCACGGCCACGACGACGGCGTCCGCGCGCAGCGCGGCGGCCGTGGAGGTGCTCAAAGACACTGCAGTCACGGAATGCGTCCTGTTCTGTCGAAAACTGTTCTGTCGAAAACGCCCTGCGCGAAAGTCTTGAGTTCGCTTGTCTGTCCGGATGCGGGCAGGCGTCGTCCCACGGCTCGGCCACGGCGGGTGAACAGACCGGCTCCTGGCATGGTAGTCCGCATAATGAGCCCTCGCTCCGTCGCGGGGCGCGAAATTTCGAGACAGCACCCCGCTACGGGGTGGCAGCTGCGAAAAGGGTCCACAAAAGAAGTGATCCAGTGGCCGAGACCTCGACCATCGCGCCCAGGACATCTCCGGTGATTCCGCCGAAACGCCGCAGACAGTGCGTGAGCAGCAGGGCGGCGAGCCCGAGGCCGCCGGCCGCCGAGACGACGGTGCCGAGCGCCAGCGGCAGCTGGTTCTGGCCGTAGCGGGCGGTGGCCCAGCCGGCGAAGGCCAGGGCGGCGACCACCACCAGGGTGACCAGCGCACCGCGCAGCCGCGGCACGGTGCCCGCGACCATCGCGCCCAGGCCGCTCTCGCGCGCCGACGGCACGCCGTCGGCGCAGCCGCGCAGCAGGGCGGTGCGCGAGGTCACCGCGGCCAGGCCGAGCGCGAACGCGCCCTTGGGCAGGCCCAGGTCGAAGCAGCGGGCGACCGCGGCGATCTGCGCCAGCAGGGTGAGCACCAGCACCAGCACCCCGAAGGGGCCGATGTCCGAGGCTTTCATGATCTTCAGTGCGGCGTCCGGCGGCCGGTTGCTGCCGAGCCCGTCGGCGACGTCGGCCAGGCCGTCCAGGTGCAGCCCCCGGGTGAGCGCGGCCAGGGCGGCCACCCCGGCCACGGCGGCCAGCAGCGATCCGGTGTGCGCCCAGGCCAGCAGCGTCGCGAAGCCGGCGGCCAGTCCGCCGAGCACCAGGCCGACCAGCGGGGCCAGGGATATCGCCCGGCCCGCCGTGGGCCGGTCCCAGCGGTTCACCCGAACGGGCAGGACGGACAGGGTGCCGAAGGCGAAGCGCAGCGGTTCGAGGCCGCGCTTGAAGAGCTGTGCGAGCACTCAGTCCCCAACCGGTTTCAGCGGCAGTTCGGCGAGCAGCGCCGCTGCGGCCTTGAGCAGCGGCAGCGACATCAGCGCGCCCGCGCCCGCGCCGGCCGCGACGTGCTGGTCCTGCAGCGGCGTGATGCCCATCCGCTCGTACGCCTTGGCCTGGGCCGGCTCCCCGGTGACCTGCCCGGCCCGCCACCACTCCGGCGCCCGGAAGGCGATCCGCTGCGCGACCAGCGCGCAGGCCGTGGAGACGACGCCGTCCAGCAGCACCGGCAGCCGGCGCAGGGCGCACTGCAGCAGGAAGCCCGCCATGGCGGCGAAGTCCGCGCCGCCGACGGCGGCCAGCAGGTCGATCTGGTCGGCCAGCACCGGGCGGGCCCGGCGCAGCGAGTCGCGGATCGCCGCGCACTTGACCATCCAGACGCGGTCGTCGATGCCGGAGCCGCGCCCGGTGACGACGGCCGCGTCGGTGCCGCAGAGCACGCCGATCAGCACGGCGGCCACGGTGGTCGAGCCGACGCCGAGGTCGCCGAGGACGACCAGGTCGGTGCCGGAGTCGGCCTCCTCGTCGGCGAGCGCGACGCCGGCGGCGAAGGCCTGCTCGGCCTGTTCGCGCGTCAGCGCGTTCTCCACGTCGATCCGGCCGGAGCCGCGGCGGACCCGGTGCCGGCTCACCTCGGCCGGGAACGCGTCCTCGTCGGCGTCGACGGCGAGATCCACCACGCGCACCTGTGCGCCGAACTGACGGGCCAGCACGCTGACCGGCGCGGTGCCGTCGAGGATCGAACGCACCCGGCGCTCGGTGGTGCCGGGCGGCAGCACGGAGACGCCGAGCGAGGCGATGCCGTGGTCGGCGGCGAAGACCAGGACCTTGACGCGTTCCAGCGGCGTGGTGGGGACCTTGCCCTGGACCGCGGCCAGCCAGCCGGCCAGGTCCTGCAGCTCGCCCAGCGAGCCGCGCGGCAGGTCGAGCGCGGCGAAGCGCTCCTCCGCGGCGAGGCGGCACTCGTCGTCGGGCCGCGCCAGCCGCGCGGAGATCTCGTCGAGGTCGAAGGTCGTCACGGCCCGAACGTTACCGTCACCGCTCGGACAGGCGCAGCGCCCGGCCCGCGACCACCAGCCGCACGTCGTCGCAGACCTCGGCGACCGCGGCGTTGAGCCGGCCCAACTCGTCCCGGAACCGGCGGCCGGAGGCGGTGGCCGGCACGACGCCGCTGCCGACCTCGTTGCTGACCGCGACCAGCCGCCGCGGGCTCGCGGCCAGCGCCGCGACCAGCTCGGCGGTGCGCGCCCGCAACTCCTCTTCGCCGCCGCCGTACCAGCGCTCCTCCTCCCAGGCGCCGACCCGGTCCATCGCGTCGGTCAGCCACAGCGCCAGGCAGTCGACGAGCAGCGGGCCGCCGCGCTCGGCGAGCAGCGGGGCGAGGTCGCAGGTCTCCACGGTGCGCCAGTGTCCGGGGCGGCGGCCCCGGTGCAGTGCGATGCGCTCGGCCCACTCGGTGTCCCCCTCGCGCCGCCCGGCGGTGGCGACGTAGGTCACCTCCGGGTCCTGGGCGAGCAGCCGCTCCGCGAGCGAGGACTTGCCGGAGCGCGCGCCGCCGAGCAGCAGCGTGCGGAGCGGACGGCGACGGAGGAGGAGGCGCATCGGGCCATTGTGCCGGGTACTGTCCAGTTGTTGACGCGAGGGCGAGAGGAGCCCGGCATGGTGTGGACCTGGCGGTACGAGAAGCTCGACGGCTCGGTGGTGCCGGCGTCGAACGGGGTCGAGGAGTTCCCGACCCAGGGTGACGCGGAGACCTGGATCGGCGAGACCTGGAAGGAGCTGCTCGCCGACGGCATCGACCAGGTGGTGCTGCTGGAGGACGGCGAGAAGATCTACGGTCCGATGAGCCTGCACCAGTAGCGGTGACACGGAAGGGGTCCGGGGCGGCTGCCCCGGACCCCTTCCGTGTCGCTGGGAACGCGTCAGTTCACGCGGCCCTTGGGGGAGTTCTCGGCGGTCTTGGCCGGGTCGAACTCGGCGACCGGGGCGAGGATCTCGTCCATGGCCTTGAGCAGACCGGCGTCCAGCTTCACACCGGCGGCCTTGACGTTCTCGGTGACCTGCTCGGGCCGGGAGGCGCCGATGATGGCCGCGGAGACGTTGCTGTTCTGCAGCACCCAGGCGACCGAGAGCTGGGCGAGCGTCAGGCCGGCCTCGGCCGCGAGCGGCTGCAGCCGCTGCACGCGCTCCAGCACGTCGTCGCGCATCCAGCGCGAGATCATGTTGGCGCCGCCCTTGTCGTCGGTGGCGCGCGAGCCGGCCGGCGGCTGCTGTCCGGGCAGGTACTTCCCCGTCAGCACGCCCTGCGCGATGGGGGACCAGACGATCTGGCCGATCCCCAGCTCCTCGCAGGTCGGCACGACCTCGGCCTCGATGACCCGCCACAGCGCGGAGTACTGCGGCTGCGAGGAGACCAGCGGGACGCGCAGCTCCGTCGCCAGCTCGTGCGCGGCGCGGATCTGCTCGGCGCTCCACTCGGAGACGCCGATGTAGTGGGCCTTGCCGGAGTGGACGATGTCCGCGAAGGCGACCATGGTCTCCTCCAGCGGCGTCGCGGTGTCGTAGCGGTGGGCCTGGTAGAGGTCGACGTAGTCGGTCTGCAGGCGCTTCAGCGAGCCGTTGATCGACTCCATGATGTGCTTGCGGGACAGGCCGGTGTCGTTCTTGCCCGGGCCGGTGGGCCAGTAGACCTTGGTGAAGATCTCCAGGCCCTCGCGGCGCTGTCCGGAGAGGGCCCGGCCGAGGACGGCCTCGGCGCGGGTGGCGGCGTAGACGTCCGCCGTGTCGAAGGTGGTGATCCCGGCGTCGAGGGCGGCGTGGACGCAGGCGATCGCCGCGTCCTCCTCGACCTGGGAGCCGTGGGTGAGCCAGTTGCCGTAGGCGATCTCGGAGATGACGAGGCCGCTGCGGCCGAGGTGACGGAACTCCATGAGGGCGAGCCTAACCCCGCCCGTCCACGGAGCTACGGCCGTACACCCACCAGATGCGTCAGCGCCGCGACCTGACGGTAGGGATCGGTGCGCCCGGCGCGGTCCTCGGCCTCCAGCAGCAGCGCGAGCTCCGCCGGGGTGGGGGCCGTGGAGTCGGCCAGGTCGGTGAAGACCCGCACGCCGTACCAGGCCCGCAGTGGCACGTCGAGCTCGGCGAGGGTCCGGCCGAGTGTCTCGCGGCGGTCGGCGCGGGTGGGCAGACCCAGGCGGTTGGTGTAGCCGTCGCCGGCGAAGGCGGCGACGGTGGTGGCCCAGTCGCCGGACAGTCCGGGTCGCATCGCCAGCGCGTCGCCGTTGCGGACCAGCACCGACAGCAGGCCGCCGGGGGCCAGTATCCGGGCCAGCGCCGCCAGCAACGGGCCGGGCTCGGGCAGGTACATCAGCACGCCGTGGCAGAGCACCACGTCGAACGCGGCCGGTCCGAACCAGCGGCCGCAGTCCTCGCCGGAACCCTGCAGCAACTGGACTCGGGCCTGCGTGTCGGGGGCCTCCAGGGCGAGCGCCCGCCGGGCGGCGTCGAGCGTCGTCGGATCCGGGTCGAGGCCGGTCACCCGGTGGCCGAGACGGGCCAGGCGCAGCGCCTGGGTGCCCTGGCCGCAGCCGACGTCGAGGACCCGCAGGCCCGCGTCGACCCCGTCGTGCCGGGCGAGCTGTTCGTCGAGCTGCCGGGCGACGAGCTCCTGGCGCACCAGGTTGCGCAGTCCGCCGAGCCCCGCGAGCCAGGCCGCCGCGCCGGGCGTGAAGCCGACCGGCGGCGGGACCGGACGGGGCACCGGCGGGAGGGACTCAGTGGCCGCCCGCTGTAACGGCAGCACCATGGTGGACTCGTCCGCGCCGGGACGCGGGTCCATCCACAGACCGGCGTCCAGGGGCGAGTACGAGTACCCGAAGTGGCCCCCGCCCTCGGGGGCCCGATGGCTGGTCAGGGCCGCTGCCCGCGCTTGACGGCGGGCTTGGGCAGACGCATCTTCCGGATGTTGGAGGAGCGCAGCAGACCGTAGGCGACGGCGCCCTTGGTGTTCTGGTTCGGGAAGCGCCGGGCCAGCTCCTTGCGCAGGCCGCGCGCGAAGAAGAAGGTCGCGACGACGATCAGCAGGATCACCGCGTAGAGCGCCAGCGTGGAGAAGACCACGACGGAGGCGCTGCGCAACAGCGTCGCCAGCAGGAAGATCACGATGACGACCGGCATCGCGAACTCGAGCGCGGTCCAGCGCGAGTCCACGTAGTCGCGCACGAACTTGCGGACCGGTCCGGCGTCGCGCGGCGGCAGGTCGCGCGGGTCGCCCTGGCCGCGCATGGCCAGCATCTGGCGCTCGCGGTCGCTGCGCCCGGCGGTCTTGGCCGCCCTGGCGCTGGCCTTACGGTCCGGCGGCACGTAGGCGCGGCCACGCTGGTTGGTCGTCGCGGCGCTGCGCTTCGGCGTCGGTCGGCCCTTCTTGGCCTCCGCCGCGGGCACGGCCTTCTGAGCCTCGGCGGCCTCGTCCTCGACGAGGGTGGCGGCGTCGGCAGGGGCATCGGAGGAGCTACGTCGGAACACACAGCAAGAGTACGTGGTCAGGTGGTGTATTCCCCAGCCCCCCGGGTAGTGGGCTTGATCAGGGATCCTCTCCGCCGCGCGGCGTAGATCGGCTCGCGCCCGATCAGCCCCACGGATGAGGCGTGAGCGCTCTTGGCTGTAGCAGTCTTGTTGCAGCGCGGATCGCTGCGGCGACGGCCGCGCGACCCGTAGGCTTGGGTGCGAGAAGACGGCGAAACCGGCAGGTCGAAGAAGGGGGCGCGCGAAGCCCATGAGCGACGGAATCATGAAGCGGATGGGGATGATCTTCCGCGCCAAGGCCAACAAGGCCTTGGACCGCGCGGAGGATCCGCGCGAGACGCTGGACTACTCGTACCAGAAGCAGCTCGAACTGCTGCAGAAGGTACGGCGCGGCGTCGCGGATGTGGCGACCTCCCGCAAGCGTCTCGAGCTGCAGCTCACGCAGCTGCAGCAGCAGTCCTCGAAGCTGGAGGAGCAGGGCCGCAAGGCGCTCTCCCTCGGCCGTGAGGACCTGGCCCGCGAGGCGCTGACCCGCCGCGCCGGGGTCCAGCAGCAGGTGCAGGACCTCGAGGTCCAGTACCAGCAGCTGCAGGGCGAGGAGGAGAAGCTGACGCTGGCCTCCCAGCGGCTGCAGGCCAAGGTGGACGCCTTCCGCACCAAGAAGGAGACCATCAAGGCCCAGTACAGCGCCGCCCAGGCGCAGACGCAGATCGCGGAGTCCTTCTCCGGGATCTCGGAGGAGATGGGCGACGTCGGCCTCGCCATCCAGCGCGCGGAGGACAAGACCGCGCAGCTGCAGGCGCGCGCCGGCGCGATCGACGAGCTGCTGGCCAGCGGCGCGCTGGACGACCCGTCCGGCATGCGCAAGGACGACATCGCGGCCGAGCTGGACCGCATGTCCGCCGGCTCGGACGTCGAGCTGGAGCTCGCCCGGATGAAGGCCGAGCTGGGCGGTGGCAGCGCGCCGACCCCGGCGATCGAGCAGGGCAACGGCGCCGCGGCGCCGCAGTCCGCGCCGCAGCAGAACCCGTACCAGGCGCCGCAGGACCAGCGCCCGCACGAGGGCTGAGGGGGCGGGGCATGATCGTCAGGATCCTGACGGAGGGGCAGTTCGAGATCCCGGACACCCTGGTCGAGCGCCTCAACGAGCTGGACAACGCGGTGCTGGCCGCGCTGGACAGCGGCGAGGAGCAGGAGTTCAAGGTCAGCCTGGCGGCGCTGCTGGGCGCGGTCCGCGAGGCCGGCACGCCGGTCGCGGCCGACTTCCTGGGCGCCTCGGACGCGACCCTCCCGTACGCGGACGCCACGGTCGAGGAGACCCGCGCGCTGCTGAAGTCCGACGGACTGATCCCGGGATAAGCCCCGGGACAAGCCCCGGCATAAGCACAGCCCGGGCTGAACAACGAAAGGACCGGCGCCCCCTCGGGGGCACCGGTCCTTTTGCGTGTGCTACTTACGGCAGCGCGAGCATCTGGTCCAGCGCGGCCTTGGCGAAGCGTTCCGTCTCCGGGTCGACCGTGATGACGTTCGGCACGCGGCCGTCCACCAGCGACTCCAGCGCCCAGACCAGGTGCGGCAGGTCGATCCGGTTCATCGTGCTGCAGAAGCAGACGCTCCGGTCCAGGAAGACGATCTCCTTGTCCGGGTGCGCGTTCGCGAGCCGGCGGACCAGGTTGAGCTCGGTGCCGATGGCCCACTTGGAGCCCGGCTCGGCCGCGTCCAGGGCCTTGATGATGTACTCCGTCGAGCCGACCATGTCGGCGGCCTCGACGACCTCGTGCGTGCACTCGGGGTGCACCAGCACGGTGACGCCGGGGACGCGCTCGCGGACCTCGTTCACCGAGTCCAGGCTGAAGCGGCCGTGGACGGAGCAGTGGCCCCGCCACAGGATCATCCTGGCCGCGCGCAGCTCCTCGGCCGTGAGGCCGCCGTTCGGCTTGTGCGGGTTGTAGACGACGCAGTCGTCCAGCGAGAGACCCAGCTCCTTGACGGCGGTGTTGCGGCCGAGGTGCTGGTCGGGCAGGAAGAGGACCTTCTCGCCCTGCTCGAAGGCCCACTCCAGCGCCCGCTTGGCGTTGGAGGAGGTGCAGATGGTGCCGCCGTGGCGGCCGGTGAAGGCCTTGATGTCGGCGGAGGAGTTCATGTAGGCGACCGGCACGACGCTGTCGGCGACGCCCGCGTCGACCAGCTGGTCCCAGCACTCGGCGACCTGCTCGGCGGTGGCCATGTCGGCCATGGAGCAGCCGGCGGCCAGGTCCGGCAGGACGACCTGCTGGCGCCCGGAGGTGAGGATGTCCGCGGACTCGGCCATGAAGTGCACGCCGCAGAAGACGATGTACTCGGCCTCGGGGCGGGCGGCCGCGTCGCGGGCCAGCTTGAAGGAGTCGCCGGTGACGTCGGCGAACTGGATGACCTCGTCGCGCTGGTAGTGGTGTCCCAGGATGAAGACCTTGTCGCCCAGCGCGGCCTTGGCCGCGGTGGCCCGCGCGACCAGGTCCGGGTCGGACGCGGCGGGGAGGTCGCCGGGGCAGTCCACGCCGCGCTCGCTCGCGGTGTCGGCCTCGCGGCCGAGCAGCAGCAGGGCCAGCGGCGTGGCGCCGGGCTCGGCGAAGGGTGCGCCCGTGGCGGGCGCGGTGGTGGTGGTCACGGGCGGCTGCCCTCCTGCTCGGCGGGGTGAGCGACCTCGCCTTATCGTCTACCTGACGCTATCTATGATAGCTCGCCACGATCACACCGGCCATGGGCTCAGAGGCAATGTGACCTACCCCGCTCTCGACACCTCGGCGCTACCGACGAGGGGCACGGACCTGCCCTATCGTCTGGGGACATGGCCACAGAGAGGGTAGTGGACGGCCGGAGCATGCGGCCGCGCGGGCGGGCGGAGAAGCACCGGGCGGCCACGCCGCTGGAGCTCTTCTTCGACCTCTGTTTCGTCGTCGCCGTCGCGCAGGCCGGCTCGCAGCTGGCTCACGCACTGGCGGGCGGACAGCTCCGGCACGGGATCCTGGGCTACCTCGTGGTCTTCTTCGGGATCTGGTGGGCCTGGATGAACTTCACCTGGTTCGCCTCCGCCTACGACACCGACGACGTGCCGTACCGGATCGCCACCTTCGTACAGATCGCCGGCGCGCTGATCCTGGCGGCGGGCGTGCCCCGGGCCTTCGCGGACGGCGACTACCGGATCACCGTCACCGGCTACGTGGTGATGCGGGTGGCGCTGGTCGGCCAGTGGCTGCGCGCGGCGGCCTCCAACGACGGGGCGCACCGGACCGTCGCGCTGCGCTATGCCGCCGGGGTGGCGCTGGTGCAGGTGTACTGGGTGCTCTGGATGCTCGACATCCCCGGTCAGGCGAAGCTTGCGACCTTCGTGGTCGGCATGGTCGCCGAGCTGGCCGTCCCGGTCTTCGCGGAGCGGCCGGCGGCGACGGCCTGGCATCCCGGGCACATCGCGGAGCGGTACGGCTGCTTCACGTTGATCGTGCTGGGGGAGTCGGTCTCGGCGGCGACGATCGCGGTCCAGTCGGCGGTGGACGAGCACGAGGCTCTCGGGCAGCTGTGGCCGATCGCCGCGGGCGGGCTGCTGATCTGCTTCTCCGCCTGGTGGATCTACTTCGCCCGGTCGGTCGAGGGGCATCTGAGCGGCAACCGGCAGGCCTTCGTCTGGGGTTACGGCCACTACCTGGTCTTCCTCTCCGCGGCCGCGATCGGCGCCGGGCTGGAGGTGGCCGTCGAGCACGCGGTCGGCAAGGCGCACGTCGCGGCGCACACGGCCACGCTCGCGGTGACCGTCCCGGCCGCGGTCTACCTGTTCACGGTGTGGGCGCTGCACTCGCGGCACACCAAGCGCGGGGCGGCGCTGTGGGTGCTGCCGGTGAGCGCGGTGGTGGTGCTGTTCTCGCCGACGGTGCTGGTGGCGGGGGTCGTCTGCGCGGCCTCGGTGGCGGTCGGCCTGCTGATCCACCGGCTTCAGGGCGAGGACGTGCGGCGCTGACCTGTGACGGCGCAACCTGTGAAAGGCTGAGCGTGTGCCAGCACCGAGAACGCCGATCAGTCCTGCCGCCAGCCTCGACGACGTCGACCGCAGGGTGCTGGAGCTCCTCGGGCGCGACGGGCGTGCCTCCTACGCGGAGATCGGCCTGCTGGTGAACCTCTCCGCCACCGCGGTCAAGCGGCGCGTGGACCGGCTGCGCGAGCGCGGCGTGGTGCGCGGTTTCACCGTGGTGCTGGATCCGGGCGTGCTGGACTGGACGACGGAGGCCTTCGTCGAGGTCTTCTGCCGCGAGCGCACCCCGCCGGAGGAGATCCTCTCCTCGCTGCGGCAGTTCCCCGAGGTCGTCGCCGCCTGGACGGTGACCGGCGACGCGGACGCGCTGGTGCACCTGCGCGCGGCGGACATGCGGCACCTGGAGGCGGTCATCGAGCGGATCCGCCGCGAGCCGGGCGTGCAGCGCAGCCGCAGCACCGTGGTGCTCAGTCGTCTGATCGGTTGACGATCCTGCGCGCGCAAGCCTGAACGCGCAGGAATCGTGCGCGGGCTGCAGGGTTCCGACAGGCGTCGAGCGCGGTGTGGTGCCTAGGGTGGCAATGCCCCTCACCACCCCCTGTGCACCGAAGGATCTCCCGTGTCCCACGCCGACCGTATGCACCGGTACGACGCACGCATGGTCGACCTGGTCTTCGACTACATGCGGGAGCGCCTGCAGTACGACCCGGTCCCGCTCGACCACCCCGGTGACGGCGAGAAGCTGAGCGCCGCGCTGGACGGGCTGCTGAACGACCGCGGAAACGATCCTGCGGACGTGCTCAAGCTCTACGACCACGAGCTCTCGCGGGCCGTGATCTCCGCCGACAGCCCCCGCTACCTCTCGTTCATCCCCTGCGCGCCGACCAAGGCGGCGCTGCTGTTCGACATGGTCGTCTCCTGCGCCTCCCTTCAGGGCATCTCCTGGCTGGAGGCCGCCGGCGCCATCGCCGCCGAGAACCAGGTGCTGCGCCTGATAGCGGACCGGGCCGGGCTGCCCGCCACGGCCGGCGGCTGCTTCGTCTCCGGCGGCTCGGCCGGCAACCTCTCCGCGCTCGTCGTCGCCCGTGACGTCGCCCGCCAGCGCCTCGGCGTCGGCATCGGCGCCCGGCTGCGCATCGCGGTCAGCGACCAGACGCACTCCTCGGTCACCAACACCCTGAACATCATCGGCGTCGAGAAGTTCGTCGTCCCGACGGTGGACCACCGGCTCACCGGTGAGGCGCTGCGCGCCGCCATCGCGGCCGACGGGGACCCGGGCTCGATCATCGCCGTGGTCGGCACGGCGGGGACCACCAACGCGGGCATCGTCGACGACCTGGCCGGCATCGCCGAGGTCGCCCGCGAGCACGGCCTCTGGTTCCACGTCGACGGCGCCTACGGCGGCGCCGGTCTCTTCGCGCCCTCGGTGCGGGAGAAGTACCGCGGCATCGAGCACGCCGACTCCTTCGTGGTGGACCCGCACAAGTGGCTCTTCGCGCCGTTCGACTGCGCCGCGCTGATCTACCGCGACCCGCGCCTGGCCAAGGCCGTGCACACGCAGGACGCCTCCTACCTGGACGTGCTGCACACCGCCGACCACGAGCAGGAGTGGAACCCGACCGACTACGCCTACCACCTGACCCGGCGCGCCCGCGGTCTGCCGCTGTGGTTCTCGCTCGCCGTGCACGGCACCGAGGCGTACTCCGAGGCGATCGAGACCGGCATCACGCTGGCCAGGGACACCGCGGCGCTGATCCGGGCCGAGTACCCGGACCTGGAGGTCATCCGCGAGCCGGAGCTCTCCAGCGTGGTCTACCGGCGCAAGGGGTGGACCGCCAAGGACTACTACGCCTGGTCCGAGCGTCTGCTGGCCGACCAGATCGGCTTCGTCACCCCGACCGGCTGGGAGGGCGAGGTCGTCGCCCGCTTCGCCTTCCTCCACCCGGGGACGACGATGGAGATGGTCCGGGAGATCCTCGACACGATGGTCTGAGGCGACCACGGCTACAGGTAGGCCCCCGACGGCAGGTAGTGCGTCGGGGGCTTCATGCCGCGCAGGGCCAGGTAGCCGCGGGTGGCGGCGGTCAGCCCGGCGGCCATGGCCACGTCCACGGCCCAGTCCTGCTCGGCCGTCGCCGAGCGCACGTCCGCGGTCTCCACGTCCGGGATCCGCGCCAGGGTCTCCGTCAGCAGCGCGGTGGCGACCCGGCGGGAGGTGGCCGCGAGCAGCATCACCCGTCCGCCCAGGCGGTAGCAGTAGCCGGAGCCGCCGAGGGTGTCCGCGACCAGCAGTTCGTCGCTGGTGCGCAGCAGCGCCAGATGGTCCTCGCCGTGGGCGGCGCCACGGCTGCGGCGGTCGACGGAGTCGAGCAGGTCGAAGTGGGTGGCGTCGCCCAGGTGCACCGGGATGCCGCCGGTGGCGGGCAGGCCGGTGCGGTCCACCCGGCCGCTCAGCGCCATGGTGGGGTGCAGCCGGAAGCCGGCGGCGTGGTAGCGGCGGGCGGCGCGCGGGTCCTCCGAGGCGACGATCATGCCGCGCAGGCAGCCGTGGGCGTAGCTGAGCGCGTGGTCCAGCAGGGTGCGGCCGAGGCCCTGGCCCTGCCCCTCGGGCCGCACGGCCAGCAGCGCCAGCCCCCACAGGCCTTCGCGCTTGAGGGAGAGGGCCACCCCGAGCGCGGCGCCGTCCTCCTCGGCGAACCAGCAGCCCGGCTGGTCCGCGGCGGCCAGCCGTCTGGTGCGCACGTCGGCGCGGGCGGCCTCGCGGCCTTCCAGCGGTTTGCCGAAGGCGGCCGCGTCGATCGCCCGGACGGCGGAGGTGTCGGCGGCGGAGTCGTGGACGGGTCGCAGCAGCACGTGCACGATCCTGGCAGCACCGTGGCGCCCTGTCAGCGGGCGCAGTGATGACCGGTGCCGAGTGTGCGAGCATGGACGGGATGGAGCCTCCCGGAATACCTCCGGGGCGTCGGCGGTTTCCGCCGGTGGAAGTACGTCGTCAATCCCGGGAGTAAGCAGATGACCGTCCAGGACGAGACCAGCGTCGAGAGCGGGATCATCCTCACCGACACCGCCGCGGCCAAGGTCAAGAGCCTGCTGGAGCAGGAGGGTCGCGACGACCTCGCGCTGCGCGTCGCGGTGCAGCCCGGTGGCTGCTCGGGCCTGCGCTACCAGCTCTTCTTCGACGAGCGTTCGCTCGACGGCGACGTCGTGGCCGACTTCGGCGGCGTGAGTGTCGTCACCGACCGCATGAGCGCCCCGTACCTGGCCGGCGCCACGGTCGACTTCGTGGACACGATCGAGAAGCAGGGCTTCACCATCGACAACCCGAACGCCACCGGCTCCTGCGCCTGCGGCGACTCCTTCAGCTGAACAGCAGCCCGGCTGAACAGCCCCGAAGAGATCCGCCCCGGCCGACGGCCGGGGCGGATCTCTTTCTGTTTCAGCCCTGCCTGTCTCAGCCCTGCGGCTGCACCGGCTGGTCGTTGCTGGCGTCGATCACCTTGCGGCCGTCCAGCGGCCGGCCCAGGTCCACGCCGGCGTGCTGGGAGCTGATCACCATCGGGCACATCTGGCCCGTCGGCGCGTGCTGGGTGACCACCACGGCGACCCGCACCTCGCCCGGCTGCGACTGGTCGGCGGTGACGCCGTACTTGTCGCAGACGCCGGCGTAGAAGTAGACGGTCAGCACGTTGCCCTTGGTGCTGTAGCCGGAGATGGGCAGGCCGTGCGCGGGCTTGGCGGGCGTGCCCGAGCCGGAGCCCGGCCCGGTGCTCGAGCCCGCCCCGCCGGTCTGGGTGGGCGGGGTCGGGGAGGGGGTCACGATCGGGCCGCCGGGGTTGACCCGGGAAGGCGAGCTGCTCGCCACCGGCGGCGCGCTGGAGCCGCCGACGGTGGTGCTGCCCGAGGCGCAGGCCGTCAACCCGGCGGCGCCGACCACCAGCACGGCCAGCGCGCCGAGGACGCGGGAGCGGGAGCGACGATGGGTGTGCACGGTGTGGCCTCCTGGTCTGTCCCTTGCAGTGCGTGCATGGGACGCGGAAGACCGCGGACCGGTTCCACCCCTGACTACTCCGGCAGGCCGCCGAAGATCCGGGCCTCGCGGGCGCCGATCCGGAAAACCGGGTGGCGGCGCGGCGGCGCGGGCGGCGCCGGGGGCTCCACGGCCGCCTGCGGCCAGAACCGGCCGAGTCTGCGCCCGCGCTCCACCAGACCCGCCAACGTGTCGGCGTCCGCTTCGCCGCGCAGGTACGCGGGGATGTGGATCGGGCTCTGCTCGGGCATCATCGGGAGGCCTCCTCACGCCGGGTCGCCGCTGCCGCTGCGCAATGTGACCGGCGTCTCACGATCGACAGTAGAACCACGTCGGCCGCCCTTCCAGTCCTACGCTGCGGTAACGGATGGTGTCCGCCCGACCGGCGGCCGGTACGGTAGATCGTCGTTCCGCCCGTCTCGCTACCGTCACCCCGAGGAGCACGCCGCCGTGCGTATCGCTGTCACCGGCTCCATCGCCACCGACCACCTGATGACCTTCCCCGGTCGCTTCGCCGAGCAGTTCGTCGCGGACCAGCTGCACACGGTCTCGCTCTCCTTCCTCGTCGACACCCTGGACGTGCGACGCGGCGGTGTCGCGCCGAACATCTGCTTCGGCATGGGTGTGCTGGGCCTGCAGCCGGTCCTGATCGGGGCGGCGGGCGCCGACTTCGCCGAGTACCGCTCCTGGCTGGACCGGCACGGGGTCGACACGGCCTCGGTGCACATCTCGGAGACCCGGCACACGGCGCGCTTCGTCTGCACCACCGACGAGGACCACAACCAGATCGCGTCCTTCTACACGGGCGCGATGAGCGAGGCCCGCAACATCGAGCTGCGTCCGGTCGCGGACCGCGTCGGCGGCCTGGACCTGGTGCTGATCGGCGCCGACGACCCGGAGGCGATGGTCCGGCACACCGAGGAGTGCCGCGCCCGCGGTTACGCCTTCGCGGCCGACCCCTCGCAGCAGCTGGCCCGCCTGGACGGCGACTCGATCCGCACCCTGGTGGACGGCGCGGCGTACCTGTTCTCCAACGAGTACGAGAAGGCGCTGATCGAGTCGAAGACCGGCTGGTCCGAGGACGAGTTCCTGGACCGCGTCGGCGTCCGCGTCACCACCCTGGGCGCCAAGGGCGCGCGGATCGACCGCAAGGGCGAGCCGACCATCTTCGTCTCCTGCCCGGCCGAGACCGCCAAGGCCGACCCGACGGGCGTCGGCGACGCCTTCCGCGCCGGCTTCCTGGCCGGCCTCACCTGGGGCGTCTCGCTGGAGCGGGCCGCGCAGATCGGCGCGATGCTGGCGACGCTGGTCATCGAGACCGTCGGCACCCAGGAGTACGAGCTGCGCCGCGGCCACTTCCTCGACCGCTTCTCCGACGCGTACGGCGAGGTGGCCACCGCCGAGGTCCGCGCGAAGATGGGCTGACCCTCGGAGACGGACTGACCCTCAGCCCCGTCCGCCGCTCAGCCCAGTCTGCGCACCAGGTAGGCCGTGCCGTCCGCCCCCGCGAGGTAGTCACTCGCGGGGGCGGTTCCCTCGTAGGACTGGTTCTGCAGGTGGCACCAGGCCGGGACGTCGATCGCGGCGACCTCGTCGTCGCTCAGCACCGCGACCAGGCCGCCCACCGGGACGCCCTCGAAGGCCTTGGCCAGTTCGATGACGGGCACCGGGCAGAGCCGCCCCAGCACGTCCACCACGAGGGCGCCCTGGGCGCTGCGGCCGGTCGCCGTGGGCGTCAGCCGCGCGCGGACCTCGGCGACGGCCGGGGGCAGGACCGCGAGGAACTCCTCGACCTGCTCCCGCGTCGCGTCGCGCGGCAGCGAGACGCGGATGTTGCCCTCCGTCAGCGCGCCCATCGCGGCCAGCACGTGGCTCGGCGTCAGCGTGCTGGAGGTGCAGGAGGAGCCGGAGGAGACGGCGAAGCCCGCCCGGTCGAGGGAGCCCAGCAGGGACTCGCCGTCGACGTAGAGGCAGGAGAAGGTGAGCAGGTGCGGCAGCCGCCTTGCGGGGTCGGCGAGCGCCGGGTCGCCGAGCACGGAGACGTCGGGGACCAGCGCGGGGACCCGCTCGTGCAACAGCCGCACCAGCGGGCGCAGCCGGGCGTCGGCCTCGGCAGCCTCCTGCCGTGCCGCCCGCAGCGCGACGGCCGCGGCCACGATCGCGGGGACGTTGACGTAGCCGGGGACGCGGCCGCCCTCGCGCTCGTCGGCCGGGAGCGGCGAGCGGTAGCGGACGCCCTTGCGGACGGCGAGGACGCCGACGCCGGCCGGGCCGCCCCACTTGTGCGCGGAGGCGGCCAGCGCGGACCAGGGGCCGTCGATCCGGCCCCAGGCCGCGGACTGGGCGGCGTCGACGAAGAGCGGGACGCCCGCCTCCCGCGCGAGTTCGGCCGCGGCGGGGACGGGCTGGACGGTGCCGACCTCGTGGTTGGCCGACTGGAGGCAGGAAAGCGCGGTCCCGGGGGAGCGCAGCGCCGCCTCGAAGGCGTCGAGGTCGACCCGGCCGAGGGAGTCGACCGGAACGACCGTCACCGAGCCGTCGTGGTCCGCCCGGAATCGCTCGGCGGCGTGCAGGACGGAGGAGTGTTCGACAGCGGAATGGACGAGATGACGCCCTTTCCGGTGATTTCCGGCGAGCAGTCCGAGGACGGCCAGATGGTTCGCCTGCGTACCTGACGTAGTGAGACTCAACTCGTCGGCGCGGACCCCGAGGTCGGCGGCGAGGCTCTCGCGGGCCGAATCCAGCAGCAACCGGGCCTGGCGCGCGTCGCGGTAGAGCCGCGCCGGATCGGCCCAGCCCTCGTCGAGCGCGGCCAGCAGGGCCTGCCTGGCCAGCGGGTGCAGCGGAACGGTGGACGCGACGTCGAAATTCGGCACCCCGTCACCGTAACGAGTGCAGCCACCGTAACCAGCGGCGTCGCCTGCCCCTGATGGTATTACGTCCTCATGCGTCGTCAGGAGGCGGCCCCCCGGCCGCCGGACCGGCGTGTCGCGGGCCCCCGGGGCGAGCCGCCCGTACCCCTGCTGACCTGCAAAATCGCCCGAACGAGGGCAGTGCGGGGTGATGATCGGCGCGTTAGTGGGACCTGCCCGCGAACCGTCGATCGGGCTGGAGTAGGGTTTGGGCCGCATAAACATCCAAACCCTGCCCGTGACCATGCCACTGGGAATCCCGGAGACTCGCTCCGGGGCTTCGGTCGGCTGGTGAGCGGGAGAGACTTCGGGAAGGCGCTAAGTGAGTCCCAACGGCTCCGACCGCTCGCCGCGGCGCTCGATGCGGCGGAAGCTGCTTTCAGCGCTGACGCTGGGCCTCGTCCTTGCCACCGCCACAGGTTGCTCGTCCGACGACCTGCCCCGCCTCGGCCTGCCCATCCCCCGGGACCAGCAGGGCCACACGGTCCTCTTCCTGTGGCAGACCTCCTGGATCGCCGCGCTGGCGGTCGGTGTGCTCGTGTGGGGCCTGATCCTGTGGGCTGTCGTGTTCTACCGGCGTAGCCGCACCAAGGTCGAGGTGCCGCCGCAGTTCCGCTACAACATGCCGCTCGAAGCCCTGTTCACCGTGGTCCCGCTGATCATGGTGTCGGTCTTCTTCTTCTACACGGCACGAGACGAGGACTCGCTCCTCAAGATCGACAAGCCGATGCACCACATCAACGTGGTCGGCTTCCAGTGGAGCTGGGCGTTCAACTACGAGTACGCCATGAGCATCCACCAAGACCAGACGAAGGCGGACCCGACCGGCCCCGGCGCCTACGACGTCGGTACCCCCGGCCAGCCGCCGACGCTGTGGCTGCCGCAGGGTGAGTCCGTCGAGTTCGACCTGACCTCGCGCGACGTCATCCACGGCTTCTGGCCGGTCGACTTCCTGATGAAGATGGACGTCATCCCGGGTGTGGTGAACCACTTCCAGGTCACCCCGACCGTGCTCGGCACCTTCCGCGGGAAGTGCACCGAGCTGTGCGGTGTCGACCACTCGCAGATGCTGTTCAACGTCAAGGTGGTCACCCCGGCGGAGTACCAGCAGCACCTGGTCGATCTGCGCGCCAAGGGCCAGTCGGGCAATGTTCCGTCCGGCATCGTTACCACGGGAGCGGGGAACCTCCAGAAATGACCATCCTCAATGAACCCCATGGGCTCAGCGGGGGTACCGCCACTGCGGAGCGCCCGGCCAGGGGAGAGAAGACCGGGACGTCGATCATCAAGTGGATGACGACGACCGACCACAAGACCATCGGTTCGCTGTACCTGGTCACGTCGTTCGCCTTCTTCCTCGTCGGCGGCATCCTGGCGCTGACCATGCGTGCCCAGCTGGCGCAGCCCAACGCGGGCGTCCTGACGAACGAGCAGTTCAACCAGGCGTTCACGATGCACGGCACGATCATGCTGCTGATGTTCGCGACGCCGCTCTTCGCCGGCTTCACGAACTGGATCATGCCGCTCCAGATCGGCGCCCCTGACGTCGCGTTCCCGCGGCTGAACATGTTCGCCTACTGGCTGTACCTGTTCGGCTCGCTGATTGCCGTCGGCGGCTTCCTCACCCCCCAGGGTGCGGCCGACTTCGGCTGGTTCGCCTACGCGCCGCTCTCCGACGCGATCCACAGCCCCGGTGTCGGCGGCGACATGTGGATCATGGGTCTGGCGCTCTCCGGCTTCGGCACCATCCTCGGCTCGGTGAACTTCATCACCACCATCCTGTGCATGCGTGCCCCGGGCATGACCATGTTCCGGATGCCGATCTTCGTGTGGAACGTCCTGCTGACCGCGGTGCTGGTCCTGCTGGCCTTCCCGGTCCTGGCCGCCGCGCTGCTGGCGCTCGAGGCCGACCGCAAGTTCGGTGCGCACGTCTTCGACCCGGCCAACGGTGGCGCCATCCTGTGGCAGCACCTGTTCTGGTTCTTCGGTCACCCCGAGGTCTACATCATCGCGCTGCCGTTCTTCGGGATCATCTCCGAGGTCGTGCCGGTCTTCTCGCGCAAGCCGATGTTCGGTTACTCCTCGCTGATCGCGGCGACCATCGCGATCGCCGGTCTGTCCGTGACGGTGTGGGCGCACCACATGTACGTCACCGGCGCGGTGCTGCTGCCGTTCTTCTCCTTCATGACGTTCCTGATCGCCGTTCCGACTGGCGTCAAGTTCTTCAACTGGATCGGCACCATGTGGCGGGGCTCGCTGAGCTTCGAGACCCCGATGCTGTGGACCATCGGCTTCCTGATCACCTTCGTCTTCGGTGGTCTGACGGGTGTTCTGCTCGCCTCCCCGCCGATCGACTTCCACGTCTCGGACTCGTACTTCGTCGTCGCCCACTTCCACTACGTGGTCTTCGGCACCGTCGTCTTCGCGATGTTCGCGGGCTTCCACTTCTGGTGGCCCAAGATGACCGGCAAGATGCTGGACGAGAAGCTCGGCAAGATCTGCTTCTGGATGCTGTTCGTCGGCTTCCACACCACCTTCCTGGTGCAGCACTGGCTGGGCGCCGAGGGCATGCCGCGTCGTTACGCGACGTACCTGCCCACCGACGGGTTCACCACGCTGAACCTGATCTCGACCATCGGCTCCTTCATCCTGGGCGCGTCGATCCTGCCGTTCCTGTACAACGTCTGGAAGACCGCCAAGTACGGCAAGAAGGTCGACGTCGACGACCCGTGGGGCTACGGTCGCTCGCTCGAGTGGGCGACCTCCTGCCCGCCGCCGCGGCACAACTTCCTCACCCTGCCGCGCATCCGCTCCGAATCCCCGGCGTTCGACCTGCACCACCCGGAGATCGCGGCGCGCGACTACCTGGAGAACCACGGCGAGGTGCCGGCCCACCTGCAGGCCGCACTCGAGAAGAAGGAGGCGGGTGACCGATGAGGGAGCAAGGCAAGATCTTCGCCGGCTTCGCGGTCTTCGTCCTGGGCATGGCCATCTGGTACGGCCTGTGGGCGAAGGATCCGACGGGCACCACCTGCCTGTTCCTGGCCTTCGGGCTGGGGTCGTTCATCGCCTTCTACCTGCTGTTCACCGCCAAGCGCGTGGACACGGGCGCGGGTGACAACCCGCAGGCGGAGGTCTCGGACGACGCGGGTGTGCAGGGCTTCTTCAGCCCGCACAGCTGGCAGCCGCTGGCCCTGGGCCTCGGCGGCACCCTGGCCTTCCTCGGCGTCATCTTCGGCTGGTGGCTGATGATGTTCGCGATGCCGGTGATCCTCATGGGCATCTGGGGCTGGAGCTTCGAGTACTACCGCGGCGAGAACCAGACCCAGTGAGCTGAGTCGGACCGCTCCGAGGGCCGAGCACTGCGCTGAAAAGCGCAGTGCTCGGCCCTTCGGCTTTCCCGGCTCACTCGGGTGGGTGACGGAGCAGGTGCGAAATGTACAGATTTCCTACGATGTGACGGGGCATCGGATTTCTCAGGCGGAGAGGCTGCACATGAAGTCGGCAAGGATTCTGGTCGCGGGCGCGGTCCTGGCCGTCGGTCCGCTGGCGGCATGCAGCGGCGGCGGCGTCGGCCCCGAGCAGCAGGTGGACGCGGGCGGGCTGGTCCAGGTGAGCCCGTCCGGCGGCGGGAACGTCGACCCGTCGCTGCCCGTGGTGGTCACCGCTACGAGCGGCGGGAGGCTCACCGACGTGACCGTCGTCGCCGACAACGGCCGCCAGGTGGCCGGGGCGCTGACCCCGGACGGCCGCTCCTGGCGCTCCACCGGGTCGCTCGCGGCCGGCACCCACTACACCGTCAGGATCGCGGCGGCGGACGGGGACGGGAACGGCCGTGGCGCGGTCCAGAAGAGCTTCACCACGCTCGCGGCGACCGCGACCCTCACCGCGACCATGACACCCGGCGACAAGGCCCTCTACGGCGTCGGTGAGCCGATCACGGTGGCGCTGAGCCACCCGGTCCACGACCCGGCCGCCCGGCAGATCGTCGAGCGGGCGCTGACGGTCCGCTCGACGCCCTCGGTGACCGGCGGCTGGTACTGGGTCGACGACTCGACGCTGCACTTCCGGCCGAAGGACTACTGGCCCGCCCACGCCGTCGTGCAGGCCTCCTTCGACCTCGGCGGGGCCAAGGTGCAGAACGGCCTCTACGGCGGCGCGCCCGCCTCCGCCGCCTTCCGGACGGGCGACAAGATGCTGGCGCTGACCGACGCGGGCAGCGACTACATGACCGTCTACCGCAACGGGCAGCAGATCCGCTCCATCCCGATCACCACCGGCAAGCCCGGCTTCTCCACCCGCAACGGCATCAAGGTGGTGCTGGAGCAGCAGCAGGAGGTCTTCATGAACTCCTCCACCGTCGGCATCGCCGCGGGCAGCCCCAACGCCTACCACCTCGACGTCTACTGGGACACCCGGGTCACCTGGAGCGGCGAGTACGTGCACGCGGCCCCGTGGTCGGAGGGCTCCCAGGGCGTCGCCAACGTCAGCCACGGCTGCACCGGCATGAGCACCGGCAACGCGGAGTGGTTTTACTCCGCCTTCCGCCGCGGCGACCTGGTCCAGGTGATCAACAGCCTGGGCCACCAGATGGAGCCCTTCGGCAACGGCTTCGGCGACTGGAACCTCGGCTGGTCCGACTGGCAGAAGGGCAGCGCGCTGGGCCGCACGGTCACCACCGCGCCCGCCGACCCGGCCGCGGTGACCGGTGGCGGCTCCGCTTCCTCCGGTGCGGCCTCGGCGTCCCTGGCGAGCGTGGGGTACCTGCGTCCCAGCGCCTGAAATCCGCTGCGCCCCCGCTCAAGTCCCGGTAAGAATGGGGACTTTGGCTGATCTTGGGGGAGGGCCCGTGGGGCGCAGCAGATTCGTCCTGCCGATCGTGTTGGTCGGTACGTTCATGGCGATCCTGGACGTCGCCATCGTCAATGTGGCGATCCCGTCGATCCGGTCCGGCCTGAACGCCGGGTTCGGCGCGGTGGAGCTGGTGGTGTCCGCGTACACGATCGCCTACGCCTCGCTGCTGGTGACCGGCGGCCGGCTCGGGGACATCCTCGGGCGCAAGCGGATGTTCGTGCTGGGGCTGCTGGTCTTCACGGCCGCCTCGGCGCTGTGCGGGGCCGCGCCGGACATCGCCGTACTGGTCGTCGCCCGGGTCCTGCAGGGCGTCGGCGGCGCGATGCTGTACCCGCAGGTGCTGGCCATCATCCAGACCACCTACCAGGGCGAGGCGCGGGGCCGGGCGCTCGGCGTCTTCGGTGCGGTGATCGGCATCGCGGCCATCGCGGGGCAGCTGATCGGTGGTGCCCTGCTGGCGCTCGACCTGTTCGGCTGGACCTGGCGTCCGGTCTTCCTGGTCAACGTGCCGGTGGGCATCCTCGCGGCGGTCGCGGCGCTGATCTGGCTGCCGGACGACCGCGAGGAGACGCGGACCCGGCTGGACCTCGGCGGTGCGGCCCTGGTGACGGCGCTTCTGCTGCTGCTCTCGGTGCCGCTGCTGCTCGGTCGGGACCAGGGCTGGCCGCTGTGGCTCGTGCTGATGCTCGTCGCGGCGCTGCCGGTCGGCTGGGCGTTCCTGCGCTGGGAGCGGGCGGTCGCGGCGCGCGGCGGGCAGCCCCTGGTGCGGCTGGCCCTGTTCCGCAACCGCGGCTTCGCCAGCGGCGTGCCGATCGCGGTGCTGTTCCAGGTGTCCTACGCGGGCTTCCTGTTCGTCCTCGCCGTCTTCCTGCAGACGGGGCTGGACTTCTCGCCGATGAAGTCCGCGATGGTCTACACGCCCAGCGCGATCGGCTTCTTCTGCACCTCGTTGCTGGCCCCGCGGCTGGTGCCGCTGCTCGGCCGGCACGTGCTGGCCGTCGGCTACGTGCTGGCCGCGATCGGCCTGCTGGGCACGGCCGCGACGGCGGCCGCCGCGGGCACCTCGCTCTCGGTGTGGGCGCTGGCGCCGACCATGCTGCTGACCGGCGCGGGGCAGGGCCTCGGCATGAGCCCGCTGGTCGGCACGATCCTCTCCGGCGTCCCGCCGAAGGACGCGGGCGGCGCCTCCGGCGTGGTCACCACCTCGATGCAGACGGGCAACGTGCTGGGTGTGGCGCTGTTCGGGCTGCTGTTCTTCACCCTGGTGGGCTCGGCGGCGCACGGCACCGCGTACGCCACCGCGTTCGGCGAGCTCATGCCGTTGAGCGCGGTGCTGCTGCTGGTGGCGGCCTTCCTGGTCTACCGGATGCCGCAGGCGGCCGGACAGCCGGCGAACGCGCTGATCGAGCGGCTGCCGGGGTGGGCGGGTGGCTTCGCCTGGTCGATGTTCCTGGCCACCGGCGGCCGGGTGGGGGAGAGCCTCTTCAACGAGCTGCTGTCCCGGGTGCGCGGCGAGCGCCTGGACCGGGCGGACCACGCGCCGGATCCGCTGGGGGAGTTCCTCAGCTTCCACTACCGCCACCAGGAGGAGGCGGACGCGGCCTGGCTCGCCTACCTCCAGCGCGAGGCGCTCGCCTACGGCGACCGGCCGATCCCGCACGAGGGGGAGCGCACGCCCGTCATCCAGGCGCAGGTCGCCGAGATCGCGCGGCGCCAGGCCGAGGGACGGCTCGACCCGGAGCTGGACCCGGCGCTGTTCCGGCTGATGTGCTTCGGCCTGGCCAGCTACCCGACGCTGCTGCCGCAGGTGACCCGGATGGCGACCGGACTCTCCCCGCACGACCCGGAGTTCGTCACCCGCTGGGAGGAGTTCCTGAGCCGGATCGGCGCCCGCCTGGAGAGCGTGCACGAACGGGGCTGACGCCGTCTATGCGCGGAGATCGGGCTCTGCTCTACTGAACGCTTTCAGCCTTCTCCGCGAAGCGAGGTGGCGTGCGATGTCCCTCCAGCAGACCCATCCGGACGGCCGGGTCGCCCTGGCGGAGGGGGTCGTGCTCGACGACCCCCGGTTCGCCAACGGCGATCTGGCCCCCGTCCCCGTCGAACGGCGCACCTGGCGGACGTACAACTACCTGGCGCTCTGGGTCGGCATGGCCCACTGCATCCCGTCGTGGACGCTGGCCTCCGGGCTGGTCGCGCTCGGGATGGACTGGAGACAGGCCGTGCTGACCATCGCGCTGGCCAACCTGATCGTGCTGGTCCCGATGCTGCTGACCGGGCACGCGGGCACCAAGTACGGCATCCCCTTCCCGGTGTTCGCCCGCGCCTCCTTCGGGCTGCGCGGGGCGAACCTGCCGGCGCTGGTCCGGGCCGCGGTGGCCTGCTGCTGGTTCGGGATCCAGACCTGGATCGGCGGGGAGGGCATCTACCTGCTCGCCGGCAAGGTGCTCGGACCCGGTGCCGGCCACCGCTGGCTGACGGCGAGCCAGGTCTACGGCACGCCGTGGACGCAGTGGGTGTCCTTCCTGGCGTTCTGGCTGATCGAGATCCTGGTGATCACCCGCGGGATGGAGACACTGCGCCGGGTGGAGAACTGGGCCGCGCCGCTGGTGATCGTCGGCGCCCTGGCGCTGCTCGGCTTCATGGTGCACAAGGCGGGCGGGCTCGGCCCGTTGCTGGACCAGCCGTCCAGGCTGGGGTGGGGGAGCGGCTTCTGGAAGGTCTTCTTCCCCTCGCTGATGGGGATGATCGGCTTCTGGTCGACGCTCTCGCTCAACATCCCCGACTTCACCCGGTTCGGCGGCAGCCAGAAGGCGCAGCTGTGGGGTCAAACGCTGGGCCTGCCCACGACGATGACGCTCTTCGCCGTGCTGTCGGTGCTGGTGACCTCCGGCTCGCAGGCCGTCTACGGGGCGCCGGTCTGGGACCCGATCGCGCTCACGGCCAGGATGAGCAACGTGGTCGGGGCGCTGTTCGCGCTGCTGATCGTCATGGTGGCGACCCTGTCGGTGAACATCGCCGCCAACGTCGTCTCCCCGGCCTATGACCTGTCCAACCTGCTGCCGCGGTACGTCAGTTTCCGCACCGGCGCGCTGATCACGGGCGTGGTCGGGATCGCCGTCCTGCCGTGGAAGCTGATCGCCAACCCGCACGTCTACATCTTCACCTGGCTGGGCGTCGTCGGCGGCCTGCTCGGGACGGTGGCCGGCATCCTGATCGCCGACTACTGGCTGCTGCGCGGCACCCGGCTGCACCTGGCCGACCTGTACCGGCGCGGCGGGCGCTACTGGTACACCGGCGGCTGGAACCTGCGGGCGGTGCTCGCGTTCCTCGTCGGCGGCGTGCTGGCGGTGGGCGGCTCGTACTCGACGGTGGTCGCCGGAGTGAAGCAGGGGCCCTTCCCGGAGGGCGGCGTCGTCCCGGCGCTGAAGCCGCTCGCCGACTACGGCTGGGCGGTGGGCCTCGGCTCGGCTCTGCTGGTCCATCTGCTGCTGAGCCTGGGGCACAGGGGGCCGGGCAGCACCCGCGACTGACGCACGGACACGTCACCGGCAACGCACGAGGCCCCCTCCCGAAGGAGGGGGCCTCTACCGCTGTGGCGGCGGCGTTACTGCAGTGCGGCTACCTCAGTGGTGGCCGTGGCCCGAGGTGAGCTCGGCGTGCTCCTCGACGGTCGGCTTCGCGATCTGGCTCTGCGGGCCGAAGTAGCCGTCGGAGAGCTTGGCGCGGAGCTTGGCCGCGCGGCTGACCTTGCGCTTGACGCCGTTCTCGTCCACCGCCGGCGGCAGCTCGGTCGGGGCCTGCTGCTCGTGGGCGGTGAGGCGGAACAGCTCCTCCTGCGGCAGCTGCGCGTGGACCTCGATGAACTCACCGTGCGGCAGACGCTTGATCGTGCCGGTCTCGCGACCGTGCAGGATCTTGTCCTTGTCCCTGCGCTGCAGACCCATGCACCAACGCTTGGTGATCATGAAGGCAGCGACCGGGCCGACGAAGAACAGGATGCGGCAGGCCCAGGTGATCGCGTCGATCGACAGGTGCAGGTGCGTGGCGAACAGGTCGTTGCCACCACCCACCAGCAGGATGATGTACTCCGTGATCCACGCGACGCCGAGGCCGGTGCGGACCGGGGCGTTGCGCGGGCGGTCCAGGATGTGGTGCTCACGCTTGTCACCGGTGATCCAGCCCTCCAGGAAGGGGTAGATCGCGATGACGATGAACATCAGACCGAAGACCATCAGCGGGATGAAGACACCCAGCTCCAGGGTGTGACCCCAGGCGCGGATCTCCCAGCCCGGCATGATGCGGATCAGGCCCTCGGAGAAGCCCATGTACCAGTCCGGCTGGGCGTCCGTGGACACCTGGTCGGGACGGTACGGACCGTACGCCCAGATCGGGTTGACCGAGGCGATCGCCGAGACGAAGGCGATGACACCGAAGACCAGGAAGAAGAAGCCACCCGCCTTGGCCATGTAGACCGGCATCAGCGGCATGCCGACGACGTTCTTCTCGGTGCGGCCGGGGCCCGCGAACTGCGTGTGCTTGTGGTAGAAGACCAGGATCAGGTGGGCCACCAGCAGGCCCAGCATGATGCCCGGGATCAGCAGCACGTGGATCGTGAAGAAGCGCGGGATGATGTCGTTGCCCGGGAACTGACCCCCGTACAGGAACATCTGCAGGTAGGTGCCGACCAGCGGCATCGACAGGATCGCGCCCTCCATGAAGCGGATACCCGTACCGGACAGCAGGTCGTCCGGGAGGGAGTAGCCCATGAAGCCGTCGAACATGCCCAGGAAGAGCAGCAGGAAGCCGAACAGCCAGTTGATCTCACGCGGCTTGCGGAACGCGCCGGTGAAGAAGACGCGCATCATGTGCACCAGCATGGCCGCGACGAAGACGATCGCCGCCCAGTGGTGGATCTGACGGATCAGCAGACCGCCGCGCACGTCGAAGCTGATGTCGATGGCCGACTTGTAGGCCTCGGACATCTTGATGCCCTGCAGCGGGACGTACGAGCCGTGGTAGACGACCTCGCCCATGCTGGGCTGGAAGAACAGCGTCAGGTAGACGCCGGTCAGGATGATGATGATGAAGCTGTAGAGGCAGATCTCGCCCAGCATGAAGGACCAGTGGTCCGGAAAGATCTTCCGGAGGTTGGCCTTGGCCAGGTTGTAGATGCCCAGACGGCCGTCGACCCAGTCGGCCGACTTCTCGCCCAGGTGCTTCTGCTCGACACCGGCCTCGCTGTGGCCGATCTGCTCCTCGTGGGAGCTGTCGTACTCGTGAGTGCTCATTCGCTGCGCTCCCAGAAGCCGGGGCCGACGGGAACAGTGAAGTCGCCGAGCGCCTGCAGGTTGCCGGTGTTGTCGACACCGATCTGCAGCTGCGGCAGGGCGTGGCCGGCCGGACCGAAGATGACGCGGGCGCCGTCGGACAGGTCGAACGTCGACTGGTGGCACGGGCAGAGGACGTGGTGCGTCTGCTGCTCGTACAGGCTGATCGGGCAGCCGACGTGGGTGCAGATCTTGGAGAAGGCGAGGACGCCCTGGTAGCCCCAGGTCGCCGACTTCTTGTCCTTGATGTCACCCGGCTGCAGGCGGACCAGCATCAGCGCGTCCTTGGCGATGCGGACCTGGAAGTCCTCGTCGTCCTCGGACAGGTCCTGCGGCATCGCGAACGTCAGCGAGCCGACCTGCACGTCGGAGGCCTTGATCGGCTCACCGGTGTTGATGTTCTTCAGGAGCATGCCGGCCTTCCAGCCGGTCGTGTCCAGCTTCTGCTCCGGCAGCGGGCCGAGGTCGCGGAAGAGCACGACCGCGGAGAGCGGGACCATCGCCATGGCGCCGATCATCGTGTTGCGGATCAGCTTGCGACGGCCGAAGCCCGACTCCTTGGCGCCCTGGCGGAAGTCGGCGAAGACCTGCTCGCGGACGGCCGGGGTCGCCTCGATCGGGTGACGCTCGGCGATGTGCTCCTCGTCCGACATCAGCGTGCGGGCCCAGTGGACCGCACCGGCGCCGATCGCGAACAGCGAGACGCCCAGGGTGGTGCCGAGGGCGAAGTTCAGCGGGGCGACGTTGCCGATGGGCCAGACGTAGACGTGGTGCGTCGGCCCCGGCTTGAAGATGACATAGCTGGCGATGAAGGCGACGGTCGCCAGCATCGACAGCAGGAACCACATCGCGACCTGGCGCTCCGCACGGCGGGCGGCCTTCTCGTCGATGTCGGTACGGCGCGGCTCGTGGGCCGGCAGGCCCGGGTCGGCGAAGTGTCCGTCCTTGGTGACGACGGGTCCGCCGCCGTGACCGTGCGCGGCCTCCGGCAGGTGTTCTTCAGACATGTTGTCCTGGCTCGTCATGACTTCTTGGCCTTGGGGGTGCGGGCGGCGATCCAGATGGCCGCGCCGATCAGGGCGCCCAGCGCGAAGATCCACCCGAAGAGACCCTCGGAGACCGGGCCGATCGCGCCCAGGGTCATCCCGCCGTAGCTCGGGTTGGTGTTGCTGTCCGTCGTGTGGGTGACGTAGGCGATGATGTCCTTCTTGTTCTGCTCCGACAGGGTGGAGTTGGGGAAGGACGGCATGTTCTGCGGGCCGGTGAGCATGGCCTCGTACATGTGCTTGGCGCTGGTACCCGCCAGGCTCGGCGCGAACTTGCCCTCGCTCAGTGCGCCACCGGCGCCGGCGAAGTTGTGGCACTGCGCGCAGTTGGTGCGGAACAGCTCGCCACCCTTGGAGACGTCGCCGCCGGTGTACTGGCTCTCGGTCGGCACGACCGGGCCGGCGCCGAGGGAGGCGACGAAGGCAGCCATCTGGTCGATCTGGCCCTGGCTGTAGATGACCTTCTTCTTCGGGATCTGCGCGCCCGGCTGCTGGGCCGGCATACGGCCGGTGCCGACCTGGAAGTCGACGGCGGCGGAGCCGACGCCCACCAGGGACGGACCGATCGAGGTGCCCTCGCCGTTCAGACCGTGGCAGCTGGCACAGCCGACCTGGTACAGCCGCTTGCCCTCCTCGACCTGGAGGGACTGGCTGGCGTCGGCCGAGGCGCTGCTCGTCGGCGCGAGCGCCGCGTACAGCCCCCCGGTGACCACCAGGGCGAAGATGAGGACGACGAGCGCTGCCAGCGGGTGGCGCCGTCGTGCGGAGAGCTTTTTCACGGAATAAACCCCGGTGTGAGGATCTGGAGCGTCTGGAGTCCGATAGGACCGTCCCTGACGGTCCGACCCTGCTACTTGATCAGATAGATGGTCGCGAAGAGGCCGATCCAGACCACGTCGACGAAGTGCCAGTAGTAGGACACGACGATCGCCGCGGTCGCCTGCTCGTGCGTGAACCGCTTGGCCGCGTAGGTGCGGCCGAGGACGAGCAGGAACGCGATCAGACCACCCGTCACGTGCATCCCGTGGAAGCCGGTGGTGAGGTAGAACACCGAGCCGTAGGGGGAGGAGGACAGCGACAGGCCGTCCTTCTTCACGAGCTCGGTGTACTCGTAGATCTGACCGCCGATGAACATCGCGCCCATGATGAAGGTCACGATGAACCAGGCCCGGAGCTTCTTCACGTCGCCGCGCTCGGCGGCGAAGACACCCATCTGGCAGGTGAACGAGGAGAGCACCAGGATCGTGGTGTTCACGGAGGAGAAGGGAACGTTCAGCGCCTCGTTCTGGGAGTGCCAGAAGCTGACACCCGTCACCGAACGGAGCGTGAAGTACATCGCGAAGAGGGCCGCGAAGAACATCAGCTCGGAACTCAGCCAGACGATGGTTCCGACACTGGTGAGGTTCGGTCGGTTGACCGAACCGTGCGCGTGCCCGGTTTCTACTGCAGTTGCTGTCGCCACGACCGACATTATGTCGGTCCCTTATTCCGCACTAACGCCGGGGGGTCTTCCTCCGCGTGTCTGGGGGGTGACGTACCCTCCGACGCCTCTTCAGGGCTGGTCATCGCGGGCATGTCGGACCCCCGGGCGACGGGGTGTCGCTCGACGCAGCGCGGCGTCCCTCAAAAGAGTGGGCGTCTGCCGCTGTCCGGACCTTCCTATCAGAGATCGTCGTTCACCCGGTGTTGTGGCGCGCGGGACGCGAGTAGCATCCGAACCGAGCACCGCGCAGTGGTTCCGGTCACCATCCCAGCGGGGAGAGTTACGAGCGATGGCACTGAACATCCTTGTCTACAGCGACGACCGCAACACCCGGGAGCAGGTCCTCCTCGCCCTCGGCAAGCGGCCCGACACGGAGCTGCCGGAGTTCTCCTACCTCGAGTGCGCGACGGCCCCGGCCGTGGTCCGGGCGATGGACGAGTTCCAGAAGGGCGCCCGGCACGTGGACCTGCTGGTGCTGGACGGCGAGGCGGTGCCGCTGGGCGGCATGGGCCTGAGCCGTCAGCTGAAGGAGGAGGTCTACCAGTGCCCGCCGGTGCTGGTGCTGATCGGCCGCCCGCAGGACGCCTGGCTCGCCACCTGGAGCCAGGCGGACGCCGCGGTCCCCGCCCCGCTCGACCCGGTCGCCCTGGTCGGTGCGGCCACCGCGCTGCTGCGTGGTCGCGCGGGCCTGGCCGCCTGAAATCTTGCCGCCTGAAATCTTGCCGCCTGAGATCAGTGGTCTTTTGAGGGGCGCGTCTCGATAGGCTGGGGCCGTCTTGATCGACCCCGGCCTTCGAGAGGCGACAGTCATGGTGCACTCCACTCCTGCGTTCGGCGGCGACGACCCCGCGCGGGTGCGCACCTGGCCGGACGTCCTGATGCCGCTGCTCTCCGGGGAGAACCTGACCGCGGCCGACACGGCCTGGGCGATGGACCAGATCTTCTCCGGCGAGGCGAGCCCGGCCCAGGTGGCCGGCTTCATGGTCGCGATGCGCGCCAAGGGCGAGACGGTCGAGGAGATCTCCGGCCTGGTCGAGGCGATGTACGCGCACGCCACGGTGATCGAGGTGCCCGGCCCCGCGGTCGACATCGTCGGCACCGGCGGTGACCGGGCCAAGACCGTCAACATCTCCACCATGTCCGCGATCGTCGCGGCGGGCGCGGGCGCGCGGGTCGCCAAGCACGGCAACCGCGCCGCGTCCAGCGCCAGCGGCGCCACCGACGTGCTGGAGAAGCTGGGCGTCAACCTGGCTCTTACGCCGCGTCGGGTCGCGCAGGTCGCCGCGGAGACGGGCATCACCTACTGCCCCGCCCCGGTCTTCCACCCCTCCATGCGGCACGCCGCGCCGGCGCGCGGGGACCTGCGCATCCCCACCTTCTTCAACCTGCTCGGCCCGCTCACCAACCCGGCCCGGGTCGGCGCGAACGCGGTCGGCTGCTTCGACGCGCGGATGGCGGGCCTGATCGCGGGGGTGCTGGCCAAGCGCGGCAACTCGGCGCTGGTCTTCCGCGGCGACGACGGCCTGGACGAGCTCACCGTCTCCGCCACCTCGACCGTCTGGCGGGTGCGCGGCGGCGACGTCGAGGAGTTCACCTTCGACCCGCGCGAGGTCGGCATCGACCTCGCGCCGATCGAGGCGCTGCGCGGCGCCGACCCCGCCTACAACGCCGAGGTGGCACGCCGGGTGCTCGCCGGCGAGCGCGGTCCGGTCCGCGACGCGGTGGTGCTGAACAGCGCCTCCGCGCTGGTGGCGCTGGAGCAGGTGGGCGCGACCGCGCCGTTCGTGGAGCAGATGCGCGCGGCGATGGCCCGTACCGCCGCGGCGATCGACTCGGGCGCGGCGGAGCGCAAGCTCGCCGAGTGGGCGAAGGCGACGACGCAGGCGTAGCCGGGGAGGGGCGCGGATCGCCGCGCCCCTCGACGGCTTCTCACATGCCGGAATGGTTCTCGTCCGCACAGTGACCCTCTGGCATACTTCTCGACAGGTCACGAGTGACAGCACGCGGCGTACGCCGCTGAAGCCCCGGCTCGCTGTCCGGCAACCCTCCGACCGTGGTGGGGTGCCTCCGGGTGACGACCAGGCCTGCGGCGAGGTGCCGCCGGGCAAGCGCGTGTCTTCCGAGGAGTTCTCCCGTGCAGAAGCGAATGCGGTAGAGGCCGTTCCGGCCTCCACGTCTCCGTAGTACATCCATGCCCCCCTCCGGGCGGGGCTGATTCGCCATACCCATGTGCAGCTTCCGGAGGTACCGCCATGTCTGTCGTCGCCCGTAATGTCACTGTTTGTCCGCCGCTCGCCGTGCTCGGCCGGGACGTCGAGGTCCCCCTCGTCTCCGGTGAGAAGGTCGGCTACGCCGCCCTCGACTACGCCGCCAGCGCGCCCGCCCTGCAGCGCGTCTGGGACGACGTCGCCGCCTACGCCCCCTACTACGGCAGCGTGCACCGCGGCGCCGGGTACCTCTCGCAGCTCTCCACCGACCTGTTCGAGCAGAGCCGCGCCGCGGTCGCCGACTTCCTCGACCTGCGCGAGGACGACCAGGTGGTGTTCACCCGGGCGACCACCGACTCACTGAACCTGCTGGCCGGCGCGCTGCCGAGCGGCACCCGGGTCTTCGCCTTCGAGACCGAGCACCACGCCTCGCTGCTGCCCTGGCCCGGCCGCGGCCTGGAGGTCGCCTACCTGCGCGCGCCGCGCTCCCCGCGCGAGGCCGTCGCGGCGCTCGACGCCGCACTGGAGGCGGCCGGCAGCGGGCCGAAGCTGGTCTGCGTCACCGGGGCCTCCAACGTGACGGGCGAGATCTGGCCGGTCGCCGAGCTCGCCGCCGTCGCCCACGCCCGCGGCGCCCGCATCGTCCTGGACGCGGCCCAGCTCGCGCCCCACCACCGGGTCTCGGTGCGGGAGTTGGACGTGGACTGGGTGGCCTTCTCGGGCCACAAGCTGTACGCGCCCTTCGGCGCGGGCGTGCTCGCCGGGCGCGCCGATTGGCTGGACGCGGCCGAGCCGTACCTCGCCGGCGGTGGCGCGAGCCGTACCGTCGCGCGGGAGGCGGACGGCTCGGTGGCCGTCGAGTGGCACCGGGGCCCGGCCCGGCACGAGGCCGGCTCGCCGAACGTCATCGGCGCCTACGCCATCGCCTCCGCCTGCCGCGCGCTGACGGAGGCCGGGCTGGACACGCTGCACGCGCGCGAGCAGCAGCTGATCGAGTGGCTGCGGGCGGGGCTGGCCGAGATCCCCGAGGTGCGGGTACTGACCCTGTTCGGCGAGGACCACCCGCGCGTGGGCGTGCTCTCCTTCGTGGTCCAGGGCTGGAACAGCTCGCACTTCGCCGCGGCGCTCTCCGCGGAGTACGGCATCGGCGTGCGCGACGGCCTGTTCTGCGCGCACCCGCTGGTGCGTACCCTGCTGGGCGGCGAGGAGGCCGCGCCGAGCGAGTGCGGCGCGCCCGAGCCCTCGCTGCCGGGCGAGCGCAGCCTCAACGCGATCCGCGTCAGCTTCGGCGCGGGCACGCCCGAGGAGCACGTGGACCGCTTCCTCGCGGCCGTGCGCGAGCTGGTCGGCAACGGCGCGGCCTGGTCCTACCGGACCGAGGGCGGCCGCTGCGTCCCGGACACCCGTCGGTAGGACAGGCCCTAGTCGTCCAGCCCGATGGCGAACGCGGCGTCGAGGTCGTGGGTGGAGTAGGTGCGGAAGGCCACATGGGTCTCCGTGTGCTCCACCCCGGGCACCTTGTTGACCTGACCGGGGATCACATCGGCCAGCTCCTCGTGGGCGCGCACGCGCACGATCGCGATCAGGTCCCACCCGCCGGTGACGGAGTAGACCTCGGTGACGCTCTCCAACGCGGCGATCTGCTCCGCGATCTCGGGAATCCGGTCGACGCTGGTCTTGACGAGCACGATGGCGGTGATCACGGAGGCTCCTGTCGGCGAGGGTCTGCGCGGACCATGCTAGGCGAGCCACCACCCGACCCCGACGAGGACGGTGCCGAGGGAGAGGAAGAAGGCGGCGGCGGTGAACTTGGCCGGCCGCTCCGCGGACCTCACGGTGCCGACCGTGACGACCACGCCACCGATCAGGGTGAGCGCGCCGAAGAAGACCAGCACCATGCCCAGACCGGAGGCGCTGAAGGTGCCGCCGGGGTGGGGGTTGTAGACGCCGCCCGCGAGGGTCCAGAGGGAGGCGGGGTTCGGGTTCACTGACCGGACTCCTGGGAGGCGAGCTGCTGCTGTTCCTTCTGCAGGTTCTGCAGATCCGACTCGACGCCGGAGCCGGCGTTGTAGACGCCCGTGTTGTCGATGGTGCCGCGGACCACGCCGTCCCGGCCGGTGCCCTCCTCGGTGCGGTGGTTGCCGAGGGCCCCGGTCGCGCCCGCGGTGAGGATGTCCTCGCCGACGGTGGTCCCGTTCTTGTCCTGGTGGAGCGTCAGGTCGTCGGTCAGGGTGCCGGAGATGTTGCCGAGGGCGCCGGCGGTCAGATTGCTCACCTTGCCGCCCTCGCCGGTCAGGAACTTGCCCACGTCCTCGGACACCTTGCCCGACCCGGCGATCCCGCCGGTGAGGCCGGCGAACGCGGCCGACCCGAGGGCCTCGGTCGCCCCGTCCTCCATGTCCTGCACGCCGGTCACCTTGGTTCCGGAGAGGATCTGGTTGGCCATCGCGCTGCCGGTGTCCGCCGCGAAGTTGGTGACGAAGGACTTGCCGATCGAGCCGAGCACCTTCGCGATGGTCGCGGCCGTCTCCTCCGAGAGCTCGAAGAACTCCTTCAGCAGCTCGCCCACCTTCTCCGCGGCCGCGGAGAAGCGTTCCACCAGCTCGACGATCTTGGCGACGCGTTCCGCGACCGCGGCATTGGCGAGCAGGTCGCCGATTCCGGCCGTGAGCAGACCCACGAGGAAGCCCGCGGCCTCCATCTCGGCGATCTGTACGCAGATGTCGACGATGGCGAGGTTGATCTCGTCGATCATGTTCGCGTAGGTGCGCAGGCCGTCCGCGATCTTGTGCAGGTTGGACGCGAAGTCGTTCAGCGTCTGTGCCTGCTGCTTCCAGTGCTCGTCGAAGGCCTGCCGCGCCGGACCGCTCCACTCCGCGGGCGTCAGGGCCGCCTGCTGGTCCAGCTCACGGACCCGGTTGCTCAGGTTCTGGCCCATGTCGTCCCAGCCCTGGGCGACGGAGCGGAGCACGTCCCCGTCGCCGCCGGGCAGTTCGACGCCGACCGCCTGGAGGATCTTCAGGACGGTGCCGTCGATCCAGCCGTTGATGTTCACCACTGTGCTGTCCCCCGTACGTCAGAAGCTCTGGTGCACCCGGCCGAACCGCTGCCGGGTCTGCTCCTCGTTCTCCATGTAGATCTGCGTGGTCCGTCCGAGCTGCTCCGCCTCGGCGTCCAGCGTCTCCGCGGCGATGCCGAGCGCCTTGAGCGCGCTGGTGAGCAGGCCGGCGTACTGCTCTGCCGCGCCGTCGCAGATGCCGAGCACCCCGAAGGCCTGGCCGATCCGCGCCGCGTCGGAGCCGAAGGCCATGGCGTCGGTCGTCAGCCCCTGTGCTTCGGCGTGGTAGTCCTGGGCCAGGTTCAGCACGGCCGGGACGTCGATCTCGAACTGTTGGTCAGTCATCTGTCTGTGCTCCCCGTTGCTTGACGCCCGGGAGCCTAACAGTGGCCCGCGTTCCGCTTCGACGCCGCCCGCGGGCGGCGCCACAGGAGGCAGGCGAAGAGGAAGCCGCCGGTGAAGCCGATGAGGTGGGCGGCGTAGGCGACGCCGGGCACGGTGGGGTCGGTGGCGGGGACGGAGAGCCACTGGACGGCGAACCAGAAGCCGAGGACGAGCCAGGCCGGGAAGCGCAGCGGGAGGAAGAGGAGCAACGGGATCAGGCTGGTGACCCGGGCTCGGGGATACAGGCACAGGTACGCACCCAGGACGCCGGCGATCGCACCGGAGGCGCCGACCAGGGTCTGGGTGGCGCCGGGCGAGCCGGACTCGAAGAGGGCGTAGCCGTAGGTGGCCAGGTAGCCGAGGGCCACATAGAAGAGGAGGAACGCCAGCGGGCCGATCCGCTGCTCGACCATGGCGCCGAAGACGAAGAGGAAGACCATGTTGCCGACCAGGTGCAGCCAGCCCCCGTGCACGAACATGGCGGTCAGCACCGACAGGGCCGGGATCTTCGGCAGGCCGCCGGCGCCCACCGCGCAGTGGTGCAGGTGGGCCAGTTTCGCCGGCAGGGGCGCGTTGGTGAGCAGCTCGGCGGGGATGACGCCCCACTGGCGGTAGTAGAGGGTCTGCGCGCAGGCGCGGCCCGCGCCCCCGCCGTAGAAGGGGTCCAGGCCGGAGACCGGGCCGATCACGAAGACGACCACGCACAGCGCGATGAGCGAGTACGTCACCAGCGGCAGGTACGGAACGGGACGGGGGGCGCGTGTCGTGGGCTCCGGGGCCGCGAGGGTCGCCATGGGCAAAGCATTCCTTCTCCGGACGAATCTGACACTCGTACACAGGGGCGAGTGGGGGACCGTGCCCGAGCCGCGGCGGGAGGCCATAGGGTTTCCCGGGTAGAGACGACGACGAGAGGATCTCGCCATGGCCGTTCCCCTGCCGACCGAGGGGACCAGGTGGCGCTGCACGCTCTGCGGCAACCTGACCCGCTTCGAGGTGACGCGCTCCTCCCGTGTCGTCGAGTTCGTCCACCTCGACCTGGCCGGTGAGCCCACCGTCGAGGAGCGCGAGGTGCTGAGCGAGACCGTCGAGTCGGTGCGCTGCCGCTGGTGCAACGCCGTGGACCAGATCGAGCTGGTGGACCGCCCGGGCGCAGCCGCCGAGGCCGCGGAGCAGGCCAAGCGCGGTTGACCTCGCCCGGTTGACGGCGGGGGTACGTGGCGAAATGAACAGCGGGGGGCGTCAGCGGGGACAATGACACCGGACGGTGCAGCGGATCGGAGCGGAAGACGTGGAGCAGCGAGACCAGGCGTCGGCGCCCGGCGACGGCGCCGAGGGCGCTGAGGACACCGAGGACGCCCTGACGCTGGATCGACCGCTGCCCGAGGGCGTGCGGAAGCGAGTCGTCGGCATCGCCGCCGACGCGCTCGGCGCCTTCACCGCGTCCGAGCTGCCGACCCGGCTGCGCCCCTACGTCAAGTTCACCCGCGAGGCCCGGGTCAAGCGCGGGGCCACCGCCATCGCCGCCGCACTGGAGACCGAACCGGCCTTCCGGGCGCGGATAGCGGAACGGGTCCGGCAGGGCCAGCCCGATCTGGTGGCCGCGCTGGAGGGCGGGACGGTCCCGGCCGCCGCCGACCCGCAGGACGTGGCGGCCGCCGCGTACCTGCTGCGCACGCCCGGCTGGACCAGGATCGTCGACGAGGCCGGCGAGGAGGTCGAGCGCGCCGAGCACGAGGGCGCCGCGGCCGAGTCGGCCCGGCTGGCCGAGAAGCTGCAGGACGAGCTGGCGACGCTGCGCGCCGTCGCGCGCACCGACGCCGAGCGGGCCAAGGCCGAGCTCGACGCCCTGAAGAAGGAGGGCGACAGCCTGCGCCGGCAGCTGCGCTCGCTCACCGCCGACACCAAGCGCGCCGAGGCGGCGGCCCGCAAGGCCGCCGGCGAGCTGGAGGCGCTGCGCGCCACCGGCGCGACCGAGCGTGGGGCGCAGGAGAGCGAGGTGCGCCGGCTCAAGCACCGGGTCACCGAGCTGGAGGCCGCCCTGGAGAGCTCGAAGCGGGCCGCCCGTGAGGGGCGTTCGGCGGAGGAGATCCGGCTGCGGCTGCTGCTGGACACCGTGGTGCAGGGCGCCCAGGGCCTGCAGCGCGAGCTGGGCCTGGCGCCGCTGAGCGGCCGGCCCGCGGACTCGGTCGACGCCGTCTCCCCGGTCGCGGCCTCCCCGCACGACGTGGCGCGGCGCGCGCTGGAGGGCGACGACCCGGCGCTGCTGGACCAGTTGCTGGAACTGCCGCAGGTGCATCTGGTGGTGGACGGCTACAACGTGACCAAGACCGGCTGGGCGGGCATGCCGCTCGACCGTCAGCGCCAGCAGCTGACCCGCGGGCTCGGCCTGCTGGCCGCGCAGACCGGCGCGGAGATCACCTGCGTCTTCGACGGGCAGGACCTGGACGGGCCGATCCCGATGGCGCCGCCGCCGCGCGGCGTGCGGGTGCTGTTCAGCCGCACCGGTGAGACCGCCGACGAGCTGATCCGCCGTCTGGTGCGCGCCGAGCCGGAGGGCCGGCCGGTGGTGGTGGTCTCCACCGACCGTGAGGTCGCGGACGGCGTGCGCGCCGCCGGAGCGCGCCCGGTGCCGTCCACGATGCTGCTGCGACGGCTCGTCAGGTCCTGACCCGTCGGTGCTGTCCGCGTGCTCGTCCGACCACGCTGAGCAGCGGGATCTTGAGCGTTTGTTAAGAGAGAGGACCGGATCCACATCCGGGGGAGACAATCGCCTGGTCTCCTCACTATCCTCACGCACAACGTCCGCACTCGCGTTCACATTTCGTCTCTGCGGGCGTTTCCGTGTGCGAAGGGACTGCATTCGTCGTGGCTTCTCACCGCCGGCCCCGTGAGGCCAGCCGTGCCCGTGTCTCCGTGCTGACAGCCGCCGCGGCCACCGTGGTGGCCCTGTCGGCGCAGACGGCGGCCCAGGCTGCCCCGGCGATCAGCACCAAGGACGCCAAGGCCCAGGTCGACGCGGACCGTTCCGACGCCGCGGCCAAGACCGAGCAGTGGAACCAGGCGCACACCCAGCAGCAGGCGCTGCAGCGCCGGGTGGCGATCCTTCAGGACGAGATCGCGCGTCAGCAGGCCGAGATCAACGGCGAGCTGGACAATCTCGGACAGATCGCCAACTCGCAGTACGCCTCCGGCGTGATCGACCCGACCATCCAGCTGATGCTCTCCAGTTCGCCGGACGCCTTCCTGCAGAAGGCCGCCTCCCAGGACGAGCTCACCAGCAACCAGACCTCCGAACTGCAGGCGCTGGTGTCCCAGGAGGCCACGCTCCAGCGCGAGAAGGCCGAGGCCGCCGCCGAGCTCGCCCAGGAGCAGACGCTGCTCTCGCAGATGAGCGCCGCCAAGACCGAGGCCCTGGCCAAGCTGAAGCACGCGCAGTCCGTGCTGGACGCACTGACCCCGGCCCAGCAGACCGCCGTCAACGGCGGCGGTGGCGGCGGTGGCTACGGCTCGGTCTCCAGCAGCGGCTACACCGGCCACATCGACCTGTCCGGCATATCCAGCGCCGCGCGCACCGCGATGGAGGCGGCGATGGGTCAGATCGGCGTGTCCCCCTACCTCTGGGGCGGTTCCACGCCGGCCGGCTTCGACTGCTCGGGCCTGGTCATGTGGGCCTACGCCCACGCGGGCATCTCGCTGCCGCACTCCTCCTACGCCGACGAGAGCGTCGGCACCAGGGTGCCGAGCATGGCCGACGCCCAGGTGGGCGACATCATCGTGATGGAGAACGGCGCCCACGTCGGCCTCTACGCCGGCAACGGGATGCTGCTGAACGCCCCGGAGTACGGCTACGACGTCTCGGTCCAGCCGATGAGCTACTTCGGCGGCGTGGTGGCGATCCGCCGCATGTGACGGCGTGTCGGAGCTTCTGTGAAGACTCTCACAGAACCGGTCCGCACAGCGATGGTATGACCGAATTCTCCCGCATGTCATCGGCATCCGGTCAGATTCCGACTACGGAGCGTTGATCCACTGACGACGCGTCGAAAGTGACGGAAGTTTTTTCTGACAAGGATTTGAAGCGATCACGGTTCGGTTACTAGGGTCTCTCCTCGAACCACCGTACGGTCGTCCATCCATCCCGGGTGGCAGCGGTGGTCACCGTCGAGTTCGACGACGCGGCAGATGGGGGAGGCCGTCGAGTCGGAGCCGGGGAACCAACGGTTCCCGGGGTGAATCGACGCCAGGGGCGGACCGGTGGGATTCCGGGACGACGGAGGCGTCGTAGGGCTGACTTCCTGGCCCGAACCCGTCAGCTCACCCGGTAGGCGGCCGTAGGAAGAAGGAGCTCGCCTTCGTGGCGTCCCATCGTCGTCCCAAGTCTCCCAGTCGCGCGCGCATGTCGGTCCTGACGGCCGCGGCCGCCACCGCGGTGGCGGTTTCCGCCCAGAGCGCGCAGGCTGCCCCGAAGCCGACCACGGCCCAGCTCAAGGCTCAGCTGCAGCAGCTGAACACCGAGGCCGACCAGGCGGTCCAGAAGTACGACGGCTCCCAGGAGCAGCTCCAGCAGCAGCAGGCCAAGGTCGGCACGCTGCAGGACCAGATCGCCCGGAGCCAGGCAGGTGTGAACACCCGCCTCGAGCAGCTCGGCCAGATCGCCAACCAGCAGTACGCGACCGGCGAGGTCGACCCGACCGTGCAGCTGCTGCTGTCCGCCACCCCCGACGACTACCTGACCAAGGCGTCGTCCCTCGGGCAGCTGACGTCGAACCAGGCCTCCGAGATCCAGCAGCTCCAGACCGAGGAGCAAAAGCTCTCCGGCCAGAAGGCCCAGGCGGAGCAGACCCTGCAGCAGATCGAGTCCACCACCAAGCAGCTGGCCGCACAGAAGGCCGAGGCGCAGAAGAAGGTCCAGCAGACCCAGGCGCTGCTCGACTCGATGACCGCCGCGGAGCGCGCCGCCGTCACCAGCGGCCCCGCCTCGGGTTCGGGTTCCGGTTCGGGCGGCTCCGGCGTCACGGTCGGCGTCAACCTCGGCGGCTCCAAGGCCGGCGACTCCGCGGAGGCCACCGCCTTCGCCGCCGCCCAGACCAAGCTCGGCAGCCCGTACGTCTACGGCGCGACCGGCCCGGACTCCTTCGACTGCTCCGGCCTGACCCAGTGGGCCTACGCGCAGGCGGGCGTCTCCCTCGGCCGCACCACCTACGACCAGATCAACGACGGCACCCCGGTGTCCTCCACGGCCGATCTGCAGGTGGGCGACCTGATCTTCTTCAACGGCGACAGCCACGTCGGCATCTACGCCGGCAACGGCATGGTGCTGCACGCCCCGCACACCGGCACCGTCGTCAAGTACGAGCGCATGGACTGGATCGGCTCGATCTACGCGATGCGTCACATCTGAGCCCTGCTCGTCCCGTGAGCCCGCCGTCGGACACCGACGGCGGGCTCATCTGCTGTTGGGTGCCGAGTGTCGGGGTGTCGGGCGTTCACTCCGTCGGGTGCATTTGCGGTGCGGCGTGCGGGGGTGTGTCGACCGGGCCGCCCGCCATCCGTCTCGGGGGCGACCTGCGGATTGGTTCACCTGCGCGGATTTCGTGGGGATTTTTCAGCTCCTGGGAGCTTGGACTGCTTCTGTCCCACTCGCTAGCGTCTCCGCTCGTGGCTTCCCATCGAAGAGGCAGACGTCTCGGCCCCTCCGTGCTGTCCCGGGCCGCGGTGACCGTGGCCGCCGCGACGGCGGCGGTGCTCTCCGCGCAGGCCGGCGCCGAGGCGCAACCCGGTCCGTCCGGCGGCGCCGCCGCCGGCAGCCCCGACGAGGTGCGGCACCAGGTCGACTCGCTCTACTCCCAGGCGGAGACGGCGGATCAGCGGGCCGCGGGGGCGCAGGAGCGGCAGGCCGAGCTGCAGCGCCGGGCCGCGCTGCTCGAACAGCAGCTGGCCCAGGAGCAGCAGCGCGCCAACGACGTGGCGGGGCAGCTGGGCGTGATGGCGCAGTCCCAGTACGAGCAGGGCGGGACGATCGACCCGGTGCTGCAGCTGCTGATGAGCGCCCGTCCCGCGGACTACCTCGACCGCGCTGCCAGCCTCGGTGCGGTCGACTCCGACCTCGCCTCCCGGCTGGACGAGCTGCGCACCGACGAGCAGCGGGTGCAGCGCGACCGCAGGCTGGTGACCGAGCAGCTGGACGAGCTGGAACGGCTGCGCCGCTCCATCGCCACCGCCAAGGCCGACGTGCAGCGCCGGCTCGGCCACGCCCAGGCGCTGCTCGCGAGCCTGACGGCCGGTCAGCGCCAGGCGCTGCAGCGGCAGGAAGACGCCGCGGCTCAGGCCGCCGCCCAGGCGGCCGCGCTGCCGCTGCCGACGGGCCTCGGCCCGGTCGACGCCCGCGCCGCCGCGGCCCTGGCGGCCGCGCAGGCCGCGCTGGGGCTGCCGTACGTGTACGGCGCTACCGGTCCGGGGTCCTTCGACTGCTCCGGTCTGATGTACTGGGCCTGGCGGCACGCCGGGGTGTCGCTGCCGCGCACCTCCCAGGAGCAGGCCTTCGCGGGGCGGCGCGTCCCGCTTTCCGAGGCCAGGCCGGGGGACCTTGTGGTGTACTACCGGGATATGCACCATGTCGGCATGTATGCCGGAAACGGCATGATCATCCACGCTCCGTACCCCGGCGCCCGGGTCCGCTACGAGAGCGTCGACGACATGCCCGTCGCCGCTGTGGTCCGCCCCTGATGCGGCAGAGCTTGAGAACGGCGGGCCCGATATCCCGCAGGAGCGTCCTGCGGTACGGCGCGGGCCTCGCCGTGGCGGGGGCCGTCGGCACCACCGCCTGGCAGGCCTGGGCCGATGCCGTCGACGACGAGCGCGAGGCGCACGCCGTCCGCGCCGACGCGGTGGCGCGGACGCTCGCCGCCCGCGCGGCCGCGGTGCGGGCCCGCGACGCCCGGGCGCTGGCCGCGACGCTGGCCCCGAGCGCCCCGGCGGACCTGGTGCGCCGTCAGCACGAGCTCGTCGCCAACCTGGCCGAGGTCCCGCTGTCGCGCTGGGACTACCGGCCGCTCGCCTACGACGCGTTCACCCTCCCCGCCGCCGACGGCGCGGGAGACCGGGCGGCGGTCGCCGTCGAGCTGGACTACGCGCTGGCCGGCTTCGACGAGGAGCCGATGACGGCCACCCAGTACCTCACCTTCGAGCGGGCCACCGACGGCCGCTGGCTGCTCGCCTCCGACCAGGACCACGGGGGCGGCGACGTGCTGCTGTGGGACCTCGGGCCGGTGCGCGTGGTGCGCGGCCGCTACAGCCTGGTGCTCGGGCTGCGCGACCAGGCCGCCCTGGCCGCGCTCGGCGCGGAGGCGGACCAGGCCGTGCCGAACGTCAGCGGCGTGTGGGGGGGCGGCTGGGGGCAGCGCACGGTGCTGATCGCGCCGCAGACCGCCGACCAGTTCGGCACCCTGCTCGGCGCGGACCCCGCCGCCTTCACCGGCATCGCCGCGGTCTGCACCGGGGAGCTGGGCGCCGCGGACGCGCGGCGCACCGACCGGATCACCGTCAACCCGGGCGCCTGGGACGGCCTGAACGCGCTCGGCCGTCGGGTCGTGATCACCCACGAGACCACCCACGTCGCCACCCGGGCGCAGACCGAGCGGTGGACGCCGCGCTGGCTCTCCGAGGGCGTCGCCGACTGGACCGGCTACCTCGGCACCGGCCGCACCCCGGCCCAGACCACCCCGGAGCTCGGCGCCGCCGTCTCCGCGGCGGGCCCGAACGCGTCCCGCCTGTTCGCCGCCCTGCCCCGCGACGCGGCCTTCGACGGCGGCGCGCCCGGCACGGCGCTGCAGCAGGCCTACCAGAAGTCCTGGTTCGCCTGCCGTACCGTCGTCGAGCGGTACGGGCAGCCGAAGCTGGTCGCCCTCTACGCGGCCGTCGCCGCCGGGGGCCGGGACGGGACGCTCGCCCCGGACGCCGTGCTGGACCGCGCCCTGCGGGCGACCCTCGGGATCGGCACCGCCGCGTTCACCGCGCGGTGGCGCGCCGACGCGCTGGCGGCGCTGGCGACGCCGCAGGCACGCCCGGCGGGGTGAGCGCGGCCGTGCCCGCGTCCGCGCCGGTCCGCCACAGCCGGATGCAGGCCAGCAGCGCGGCGGCGAGCAGCAGCAGGTCGCGCGCGGAGATCAGCGCGGTGCCGAGCGCCGAGCGGCGGACCAGCTCGCCGAAGTACAGCGGGAACTCCAGGAAGGTCAGCGGCGCGGCCGCGGCCACCAGCCAGGCCACCGGCCGCATCCGGGTCGCGGGCACGGTCAGGCAGACCGCGGCCGCGCCCAGCAGCCAGATCAGGTACTGCGGGCTGATCACCCGGCTGGTCACGGTGAACAGCAGCACCGCGGTCAGCGCCGCGTCCGCGACGGTGGCCGCCGTCCAGAGCCGGTTGCGCAGCCGCCACAGCAGCAGGAACGCGAGCGAGAGCAGGCTCAGCCCGACCATCACGTGGCTGACCGCCTGCACGCCCCGGCCGAGGAACTCCAGCGAGCCGTAGTGCATGGCCACCCGGCCGTGCCAGAGCCCCGTCAGCGAGCCGAAGTAGAAGGGCAGGGCGCCCAGCGACTCGACCTCGATACCGCGCGCGCCCTGGAAGTCCAGGAAGGAGAAGGCGCCGTGCGTGGAGACGGCGAAGCCGAAGCAGACCGCCGCGCAGGTCACCGCGCAGGCCGTCCAGGCTCGCCGGGCGGCGTGGCCGCGCGGCGTCGCGCCGGCCAGGACCAGCACCGGCCAGACCTTCAGCATCGCGCCGAGCCCCGCCAGCACCCCGGCCAGCCGGGGCCGGGAGACCAGGGACAGCGTCGCCGCGATCGCGACCAGCGTCACCACCAGGTCGAAGCGGCAGTAGGCGGTCGGGCCGAGCAGCGGCACGGTCACCACCCACAGCCAGGCGCCCGACCGGCCGCCCCCGCGCCGTCCCGCCCGCAGCAGCAGCCCCAGCGCGGCCGCGTCGCACGCCGCGACCAGGGCCAGGAACGCCACGAAGTACGATCCCGGGAGCCACAACGGCAGCAGTATCACCAGGCCGGCCAGCGGCGGGTACTGCCAGGTGACGTCGTCCAGCGGAAAGGTGCCGGTGCGCAGGACCTCCGCCCAGCCCTGGTAGATGACCTTGACGTCGCTGGTGACGTCGGTGTGCGGGACCCGCAGCACGCCCAGGGCCAGTATCACCAGCAGGACCCGGCCCAAGGTCCAGCCGGTCCAGACACGCACGGTGCCGCTGGTGAGGTTACGCATTGCCATATCGTACGTATCAGCCCAAGTCGGACCGAGGAACTCAGAGCCGTCGTGAACAAGACCCTGATCGTCACCAACGACTTCCCCCCGCGCCAGGGCGGCATCCAGACCTTCGTGCACAACATGGCCCTGCGCCTGCCAGCCGACAAGCTCGTCGTCTACGCCTCCACCTGGCGGGACGGCACGGAGGTGCGGAAGTTCGACGCGGAGCAGCCGTTCGAGGTGGTGCGGGACCGCACCACGATGCTGCTGCCCACGCCCCGGGTGACGCGGCGGGCCGCCGAGCTGCTGCGCGAGCACGGCTGCGCGTCGGTCTGGTTCGGGGCGGCCGCCCCGCTGGGTCTGATGTCCCCGGCGCTGCGGCGGGCGGGCGCCGAGCGGATCGTCGGGATGACCCACGGGCACGAGGCCGCGTGGGCGCAGCTGCCCGCCTCGCGGCAGCTGCTGCGCCGGATCGGCGCGGGCACCGACACGCTGACCTACCTGGGCGAGTACACCCGCTCCCGGATCGCCGCGGCGGTCGGCCCGCAGGCGGCCGCCCGCATGGTGCAGGTGCCGCCGGGGGTCGACGAGCAGACCTTCCACCCCGCCTCGGGCGGCGACGAGGTCCGGGACCGGCTGGGCCTCACCGACCGGCCGGTCGTGGTCTGCGTCTCGCGGCTGGTCAAGCGGAAGGGCCAGGACACCCTGGTCCGCGCCTGGCCGAGCGTGCTGGCCAAGGTGCCCGACGCGGTGCTGCTGATCGTCGGCGGCGGCCCGTACCGGGCCGATCTGGAGAAGCTGGCCGAGGAGACCGGCGTCGCCGCCTCGGTCCGGTTCACCGGCGCGGTCCCGTGGGAGGAGCTGCCCGCGCACTACGGCGCGGGCGACGTCTACGCGATGCCGTGCCGGACCCGCCGCGGCGGGCTGGACGTCGAGGGCCTCGGCATCGTCTACCTGGAGGCCTCGGCGACGGGTCTGCCGGTCGTCGCCGGTGACTCGGGCGGCGCCCCGGACGCGGTCCGGCAGGGCGAGACGGGCTACGTCGTGCCGGGCCGCGACCGGGGCGAGCTCGCCGAGCGCCTGGTCGAGCTGCTGGACGACGCCGGTCTCCGCGCCCGGATGGGCGCGGCGGGGCGGCAGTGGGTCGAGCAGGCCTGGCGCTGGGACCTGCTCGCGCACCGGCTGGAGGGCCTGCTCTAGCTGACCCGCTGCCAGATGTCGTACGTCTGCGTCCCGTGGCTGGTCCTGCCCGGAACGCTCGCCACGAGCCGGTAGCCTGCCGGGTCCGCCCGGAGCGCAGCCTTCAGCTGCCTGTCCAGAGCGGCCGTCGGGCCGTAGTCCAGCACGACCAGGTTGAAGTACCCGTCGTGGATGGCCGCCCGGTAGGCCGGGAGGCCGGTCAGGGAGGTGCCCGACTTCGTCGTGTACTGGAAGTAGTACGTGGTCAGCCACTCGTACGGCTCGGTCCGCGCGGCCAGGTAGTAGCGGGGGACCTCGTTCTCCTCCACCAGGTAGCGCTGATTCGAACCCGGCCCGACCAGCGGCCGCAGCGCCGACACCTCGCCCGAGGAGTCCGGCCAGCCGCCGTACATCGGGGTGACGGCGTGGTTCGCGTAGAAGGCCAGCAGCACGCAGACGCCCAGCGCGAAGCCCGGGACCGCCCGGGCCGTGTTGAGCCGCGCCGCCGAGGCGAGGCCCAGGCCCGCCACCGGCGCGGCGAAGAGCAGGCCGAAGCCCACGTGCTTGTGCAGCGAGACCGAGGTGCCCAGGTGCGCCTGGTAGAGCGTGGCGAAGCTCGCCGTCACCGTCAGCGCGGCGGCCAGCAGCGTGCCGGGGAGACGTGGCCTGTCGGGGGACTGGCTCCGCGCCGCCACGACGACGCCGACGACGGCGAGGACCGCGATCCAGCCGCCCCAGACCGCGGAAAGCCGCAGGATGTTCGCGAGCGGTTCGGCGCCGGTCGCGCGGTTGACGGTGGTCTGGTCCAGGCCCTGCCGCAGCGAGGGCCAGGCCACCAGCGCCGCCCAGCCGAGCCCGACGGTCGCGGCCGCCAGCAGGCCGCCGCGCACCGCGGCGCGCGCCCAGGAGCCACCGGCCGCCACCACGGTCAGCGCCGCGGCGACCACCACGGTCGGCAGGTACAGCGCGGAGGCGTACTTGGTCGCCGCCGCCAGCACCAGCACCGGCGCCGCGCACAGCACCCACGCCGGGTTGGCCCGGGCCAGCCGCACCACCAGCCACAACGCCACGGCCAGCAGAAAGACGCACATCGCGTCGTAGGTGGCCAGCCGGCTCAGGAACAGCGTCGGCGCGGAGACCCCGAACAGCACCGCCGCGACGATCGCGGGCTGCCGGCCGTAGAGCCGACGGGCCGTCATCCACACCAGGATGGTGGCGCCGAGCATGAACAGCAGGCTCAGCGCCCGCGCCCCCTCCAGGCCGAGCGCACCGTCGACGAGCGCGGCCAGCACCGGGTAGAGGAAGGGCGCGCCGGAGAAGTACGACGCGTAGGAGTCGTAGGTCGGCGTGTGGTGCAGCAGGAAGGCGAGCTCGCGGTGGCCCGCGTACAGGTACAGCGCCTCGTCCTCGAAGGCGGTGTTGGCCAGCAGGTAGGCGAGGCCGATCTGCAGGGCCAGCACGGCGAGGAGTGGCCACCGGTCCCGGAGCGCGGCGCGGCTGGCGGTGAGGCTCACTGCCCGCCTCCGGCCTGCTGGTGGAAGGTGTGGCCGGTCTTGTCGACGCGGAGGATGTCGATCTCCTGGGTTCCGGTGCCGAACCTGGCCACCACCACGGAGTGCTGCATCGCGGCGCGGACGGTGGGCAGGCCGTTGGGGTCCTCACGGATGATGGAGGAGGACACCACGTAGTCGATGTCCTTCCAGCCGTGCGGCAGGGTGCGGGTGACGGCGGGGTCGAGGTCGACCTTGTAGAACCAGATCGCGCCGAGCCCCGGCCGGAAGCCCTGGTCGACCAGGTCCGGCCACATCGCGTCGTCGGAGACGATCCGGACGTGCGGCCTGTCGGCGACATTGGCTTTGATCCAGGCGGAGGCCTGGCTGTACTCCTGGTTGCTGTAGGCGGTGTCGGCGGTCTCGTCGCCGGCCTCCCAGTGCGGCGCGACCAGGCCCGCCAGGATGACGGCCCCGAAGGCCAGCACGTTGCGCGACTGTGGCAGCCACCGGGACACCCGGCCGCCGAGGAACTGACGGGCCGTCGCGTCCGCGACGCCGGCGGCGCACAGGGCGAAGAAGGGCAGCGCCTGCAGCACGTACATGGCCGGCAGGTACCCGCCGGGCCGCAGCGCCACGGCGACCAGCAGCAGCGAGGCGATCGCCACCTCGCGCACCCGCTTCACGAACAGGGCCACCAGCGTGGCGGCGACGCCGACGGCGAGGATGACCGGGTCCCGGACCACCCACCAGTGCAGCGTCATGTTGGTGACCGAGCCGGTCTGCAGCAGCCAGCCGGAGCTGCCGCCGCGGCCGAGCTGGAACTGGAGCGCGCCGATCAGCGAGTTGTGGTCGGGGCCGGGGAACAGCTCGCCCTTGAGCACCGCGTAGAGCAGGTACTGGAAGCTCAGCAGCAGGAAGCTCATGGCGAAGCCGACCATGGAGAAGATCCGGGTCGAGCGGTCCGAGCCGCGCCACACCGCGAGCACCAGGGCCGGCAGCGTGATGACCATCGTCTCCTTGGAGAGCACCGAGACTCCGGCGCAGACCCCGGCCGCGATGTGGTGCCACAGGTGCTTGCGCTGCGAGAGCGCGAAGGCGAAGGCCGCCAGCATCCACGGCACCGCGAAGTTGTCGAGGTAGATCTCGCGCTGCATGGTCACCGACAGCGGTGAGAGCCCGAAGACGACCATCGCCAACGCGGCCGCCCAGCGCGGCAGGTCCATCCGGCGCGCCACGACGTAGACCAGCGCGGCGGACGCGGCCGTGACCGGCACCATGATGACGCGGGCCTGCATCACCACGTTCATGCCGTGGTCGAACAGGGCCGGGATCCAGGACAGCGCCGCGATCTGCAGCCAGCCCAGCGGCGGATGGTCGTACCAGTAGCTGTAGTGGGCCAGCGCCCCCTCGTGCTGGACCGCCCAGGCCTGCGCGAGGTAGGTGCCCTCGTCGTCGCTGACGGTCGGGAAGTTGCCGATGTTGACCGCCTGGACCAGCACGATCACCACCAGGAGCGGCACGGCGACCACCAGGTCGGGCCGCGCCGCGGCCCAGCGCGCCAGCCGGCCGGGCGGTGGTGCCGCGGCCGGCTCCTCGGTGTTCGGGTGTGTGGCGACGGCCTCGACGACTGACGTCATCGCGGTATTCCCCCCTCGGGATGTTCAGTCAACTCTCGGCGAGGTGCGCGCCGACGTGGCGGGTGAGCTCCCAGTCCTTGCGCCCGCGCAGTTCACGCCAGACCGCGCGCAGCGCCGCCCCCGCCAGGATCAACTGGTAGAACGGGGCCCCCACGAGCAGCTTCGCGTAGTGGCTGAACCGCACCCGCAGCTGGTACTGCTTGCCGAAGTCGTGCAGCCCGACGACCTCGAAGGCCGTCATCGCGGCCATCGGCACCAGCGGCGAGAAGGAGACGAGCGCGACCGCCACCGGCACCTGGGCGACGAAGGCCAGCACCACGCCGGCCAGCAGGGCCAGACCCGACAGGGCCTGGATGAACGGGGTGACCAGCGTGTAGCGGGCCAGCATCCGCTGCCGCAGCGAGGGCAGCCGCTTCCAGTCCTTCTTGCGGTAGACCTGCAGGAAGCCCTGGTTCCAGCGGGTGCGCTGCTTGAACAGCGAGACCACCGAGTCCGGGGTCTCCTCGCGGGTGACCATCTCGGAGTCGTAGGCGACCACGACCTTCTTGCCCTGGCTGGACAGCCGCACGCCCAGGTCGCAGTCCTCGGCCAGGCAGGCCTCGTCCCAGCCGCCGTACTCGCGCAGCAGCTCGGTGCGGACGAAGACGGTGTTGCCGCCGAGCGGGATGAAGCCCTTCTCGGCGTGCAGGTGCAGCCGCGAGCGGAACCAGAAGAAGTACTCCAGGCAGTTGCGCAGGCTGTACCAGCTGGAGTGGAAGTTGATCAGCTGGACGCCCCCCTGCACCACGTCGGCCCGGGTGTCGCGGAAGGCGTGGTCGACGTGCGCCAGCAGCTCCGGATGGACCTGGTCCTCGGCGTCGAAGACGCCGACGACGTCGCCGCGGCAGCTGGGCAGCGCGTTGTTGAGCGCCTTCGGCTTGTTCTTCTTCTCGTGGTGGTCGGTCACCACGCTGACCAGCCGCGGGTGTTCCGCGGCGAGCCGGTGCGCCACCGCGGCCGTGTCCGGATCGTCGTGGCCGACGATGACGATGACCTCGTAGTCGGTGTGCGTGGACTCCAGCAGCCGGAGCACGGTGTGCTCCAGCACCTCCTGTTCGTGCCGCGCGGGCACCAGCAGCGAGAAGGAGAGCGCTCCGGCTCCGTCCGGCGCGCTGAACCGGGTGCCGGCCAGCGTCTCCGGGGTGCGCCAGGCGTGCAACATCCACCACAGGGTGAACACGGCCACCCAGAAGAGTGCGAGCGAGCACACCACGATGAACGCGGAAATCATGGTTGGGTCCCCTCCCCGGATTTCTCAGGACGTGTACGTGATCGTGGGGGCGGAGACCGCGAAGGTGTCCGTGGAGGCGCCGACGCCTGCGGTGAAGCCGACCAGGACCTTGTTCGGCAGGGTCACCGCCTGGTCGATCTCCTGGACGCCGTCGACGGAGACGACGAGATGACTCGCCGCCGTCACCTGGACGTCGATCGTGTGCGTCGCCCCCTGCAACGCCGGCATGTTCGTGGTGTACCCGAGTGTGTTGAACGTCGTGGTGCCGGAACTCGTGGTGGCCACGCCCAGATCGGGCGCGCTGCCGGCGCCGAAGTTGGAGAAGACCGCCAGCCCGGCGACCGTCGCGTCCAGCCCGGTGGCGCCCAGCCCGCTGCCGTCGTGGCCGAGCGACGAGGTGGACATGGTGGCCGCGTTCAGCAGCGCGAAGGTCATGCCGTCGCCCGGCTGCGTGCCGGTGGAGTTGATCGACTCCGTGAACGTGGCGTGCAGCCCGAGCGGGCTGACGGGCGTGGCGTTGATGACGTCGCCCTTGGACGAGTGCATCCCGTCGGTGGTGAGCGAGACGACGCCCGCCGACTGGGTGCTCACGCCGTTCAGGTGCCAGCTCGGGTCGGTGAAGCCGGGCAGCGTGCCGCCGGTCCCGGCCGGCTGGCCGGTGCCCGAGAGTGAGACGGTGACGGTGCCGCTGGTCGTGGTGACGGCGAAGGAGCTGTTCTGGTCGCCCGTCAGCGTCGGTGCGAAGCTGACCGGCACGCTGATCGAGGCGCCCGGGGCCACGGCCGTGCCCACGGCGGGCAGCGTCGCGCCGAAGGGCTCGGCCGGTGCCGTGACCGCCGAGACGGTCTCGGTGCCGCTGCCGTTGTTCCGCAGCGTCACCGACTGGCCGGCGGTGCCGCCGACCGTCTGCGAGCCGAAGGTGACCGCGGTCGGCGTCGGCGTCAGCGCCTGCCCGCCGGTGGCGGCGGGGGCCGGCGGGGTGATGGTGAGGTTCGTGATCGCGTGGACGTCCGTGCTGCTGCCCGTCCCGCCGGTGAAGCCGACGTAGGCGTTGCTGGGCAGCACCCCCGCGGCCGGGACGTAGTCGAGCAGTTGGGTGCCGTCGACGCCGACCTTGACGTGACCGCCGGCCGTGGTGACGGTCACCGCGTGGCTGCCGCTCTCCAGCGAGGTCGGGACCTTGGCCCAGGCCAGGTAGTTCAGGTTGTCCGCGCCGGAGCCCGGGCCCTGCGCGATGCCGACGAAGTTGCCCATCCCGGTCTGGCCGCTCCAGCTGGTGGCCAGGACCACCGCGAGGCCGGGCAGCTTGGAGAAGCCCATGCCGCCGCCGGCGACGCCGGTGCCGGTCGCGCTGCCCCTGGACGAGTCGACCAGTGCGTAGGTCGCCCCGTCTCCGCCGCTGCCGCCGCTGAACGTGCTGGTGAACGACGCGGTCAGGCCGTCGGTCTGCACGGCGCTCGGGTAGAAGGCGGAGCCGGACTGCTGGGTCGTCGCCGGGGTGAGCCGGATCGCGCCGGCCGAGAGCGTCGCCGAGCCGTTGGCCTGCCAACCCGTCGGTGGCTGCGGCAGTGTGGCGAGGCCGGTGCCGGAGAGCTGGACGTACAGGTCGCCCTGGCCGGTGTTGCCGGTGATCTCGTAGCTGTCGCTGAGCGCGCCGGCCGTGGTGGGCGAGAAGACCACCGGCACCTGGACCGCCTGGCCGGGGCCGAGCACCTGGCCCTCGGCGATCGCGTTCGGGCTGGAGAAGGTGCCGACCGGCGCCTTCGCCTTGTTGAGGGTGACCGGGATGTTGCCGTCGTTGGTGACGGTGAAGCTCAGCGGCGGCGAGGTCGTGCCGACCGGCACGTTGCCGAAGGCCAGCGCGGCCGGAGTGATCGTCAGATGCCCCTGCCCGGTCACCGAGCTGCCGCTGAGCGGCACGGTGAAGGTGCCGGAGGTCGAGGTGACCGAGAGCTGGTCGCTGGACGAGCCGGCCGTGGTCGGGTGGTAGGTGACGGACTCGGTGAACGAGCCGCCCGCCGGCACCACGGTGCCGACGGCCGGGGCCCCCGTCACGCTCCACGGGGCGGAGGGCGCGCCGACGGCCGAGACGGTCTCGCTGCCGGTGCCGGTGTTGGTGAACTGCACGCTGCTCGACACCGGCACGCCGGTGGGCTGCCCGGTGAAGCTCACGCTCGCCGGAGCGGTCGCGAACCCGGCCTTGACGCCGGTGCCGCTGACCGAGAAGCCCACCGTGCCCTGGTCGGTGGCGATGTCGACGATGCCGGTGGTCGCCCCCGCCGCGGTCGGCGTGAAGGTGACCGGGACGGTGAGCGTGCCGCCGGTCGCGAGGGCGGCGGGCAGCGTGGGCGGGGTCACCGCGAACGGCGCCGAGGTGCTGACGCCGGTGACGTTCAGCGCGCGCGAGGCGGTCACGGTGAGCGTCCCGCTGCCGCTCGCCCCCACGTTGACCTGGCCGACCGAGACCGGCTGCCCGGTCAGCACCGAGGCCGCGGGGCGGCCGAAGGCCAGCACGTGGCCGTCGCGGGAGCCGATGTAGACCCGGCCGCCGCTGGTGGCCGGGGTGACGAACTTCGAGGCGATGCCGTAGGGCGCGGACCAGAGCACGCTGAGCGAGCCGTCCGCGTTCGGCGTGGCGTTGTACGCGTAGAGCGTCGCGCCGTTGCCGTACATGTCGTCGGCCCTGGAGACCCAGACCACGGCGCTGCCCGCGGTGGTGCCGGTCGACGTGACGGTCGGCGAACCCTCGTTGAGGTAGCCGAAGTTGATCGAGCCCTGGCCGACCAGGGCGAGCGCCGGGTTGCCGTTGCCGTCGGCGCCGAGGTGGAAGGCCTGCAGCGGGCCGCCGTTGCTGGAGTAGTAGACGTAGCCGCCGTTCGCCCCCCAGAAGGCCGGGTGGCAGTAGCAGCCGGTGTACGGGCCGAGCGTCTGCACGTTCGCGTCCCCGCCGCCACTGCCCTGGCCCATGCCGCCGAGGTTGTCGCGGTTGAGCAGGAAGACCCGGCCGTCCTTGCCCTCGGTGACGGCGAGGTGCGGGACCGCAGTGGTGCCGTAGCCGTCGGGGATGGCCATCACGCCGCCGGAGCCGAGGTCGCGGTCGTTCTGGTCGAGGTAGGCCGCGTTGGAGGGAGCGAAGAAGTCGTTGGCCTTGAGGGAGCCGTCGCCCTGCACGGTCAGCGAGATGACCGACTCGGACATGGTGGCCGGCGGGCTGGAGCCCGGACCGACGGGCGGCGAGACACCGTTGCCGGTGGAGAACTCGATATGGCCCTGCGCGTCGGCGACCAGGCCGCCGCCGGAGGCCCAGATGCCGCCGCCCTGGTTGGCCGCGCCGGTCTCGTCGGCCCACATCGTGGTCTGCTTGCCGGCGGTGTTGACGCCGACGACGAAGCCGCGCCAGTTGCCGTGGTCGCAGACCGAGCCGAAGCCGGCGTAGACGACGCCGTTCAACAGCAGCAGACCGGGCCGCTGGCCCTGCTGGACGGGGGTGAACACGGTGGAGGGGTCGTTGCCGGCCGAGCCGGAGATGACGACGGGGAAGCCGGGCTTCTCGTTGCCGGTCACCGGGTCCACGGCGTGCATCTTGAAGACCGGGGCCTCGTGGTACTGGCCGCCGTCCTCCTTGGAGACCAGGTACACGTAGCCGGAGGCGGCGTCGTAGACGGGCGTGCCGCTGATGCCGATGTACGGGGCGAGGTCGCCGCAGGACCAGGTGGCCCCGGGCGTGGTCACGCCGGAGGCGGGCCAGGGCGCGCCGTAGGCGTCCGTCCACTTGATCGCGCCGGTGACCGCGTCCAGGCCGTAGACGTGGTTGGTCTCGGTGGCGACCACGACGGTGCCGCCGACGACCACGGGCTGCGCGTAGACCTGCCCGTCGACGGCGGTGGAGAACTGCTGGCCGAAGTCGGACGAGGAGACCTGGCTGGGCGTCAGGCCGGGCTCGTTCTGGTCCCAGCCGGTGCGGTAGGTGTCCTGCGAGACGGTGCTCTCATCGGCGTGGGCCGAGACGGCGGCGCCGCCCAGCAGTGCGGCGGTCAGGCTGAACGCGGCGAATATCCTGGTCAGCACGGACATTTATGACGAAGTCCCCCCACGTCCGAATGCGCGCGGAATGCGCGCGGTATGCGCGGGGCCCAGGATTCCAGCGGATGTGGAGGGAGTGTGGGGAAAGCGAGCAGAAGTTACTCGCCGTTAACGCGAAACCCCCCGGAGCCACGGATTCCGGGGGGAGTGTGAGATTCCGGTCAATTACCGGAATCTCGGCGTCACTTCGCGTGCCTCGTCACTTGGAATACAGTGCCTCGACCTCGTCGGCGAAGTCCTTCATCACGACCGCGCGCTTCAGCTTCATCGAGGGCGTCAGGTGGCCGGAGTCCTCCGACAGCACTGTGTCGATGACGCGGAACTTCTTGACCGCCTCGGCGTGCGAGACCGCCGCGTTGCCGTCGTCGATGGCGGCCTGGATCGCTTCCTGCAGGTCGGCGTCGTGCAACAGGTCGGTGACCGTGGCCTGCTCCGGCTTGCCGTGCAGCTGCTTCCAGGTGGGGAAGAACTCCGGGTCCACGGTGATCAGCGCGCCGATGAACGGGCGGCGGTCGCCGACCACCATGCACTCGCCGATCAGCGGGTGCGCCCGGACCCGGTCCTCGATCACGGCCGGGGCGACGTTCTTGCCGCCCGCGGTGACGATGATCTCCTTCTTGCGGCCGGTGATCTTCAGGTAGCCGTCCGCGTCCAGCTCGCCGATGTCGCCGGTGGCGAACCAGCCGTCGTGCAGCGCCTCGGCGGTGGCCTCCGGGTTGTTCCAGTAGCCGGCGAACACCTGCGGGCCCTTGAGCAGCACCTCGCCGTCCTCGCCGATCCGCGCGGCCGAGCCGGGCAGCGGCTGGCCGACGGAGCCGATCTTCGGCTTGTCGTGCGGGTTGAACGCGGTGGCCGCGCAGGTCTCGGTCAGGCCGTAGCCCTCGAGCACGGTGAAGCCGATGCCGCGGTAGAAGTGGCCCAGGCGCTCGCCCAGCGGCGCGCCGCCGGAGATGGCGTGGGTGGCCCGGCCGCCCAGCGCGTTGCGCAGCTTGCTGTAGACCAGCGCGTCGAACATCCGGTGACGCAGCCTCAGGCCGAGCGAGGCGCCGCCCGGGGTGTCCAGCGCGCGGCTCCAGGCGATGGCGGTCTCGGCGGCGCGGTCGAAGATCTTGACCTTGCCCTCCGCCTGCGCCTTGGCACGGGCGGCATTGTAGACCTTCTCGAAGACACGCGGCACGCCGAGGATCAGCGTCGGGCGGAACGAGGCCAGCTCGGCGGTGACCTCCTTGATGTCCGGCACGTGGCCGATCCGGATCGGCGCCATCACGGCGGCGATCTCGGCGATCCGGCCCAGCACGTGGGCCTGCGGCAGGAAGAGCAGCACCGAGGAGTGGCCGGGCCGGAACAGCGGCTGCAGCCGGGCGGTGATGTTGCCGAGCTCCGCCATGAAGTTGGCGTGGGTCAGCATGCAGCCCTTGGGGCGGCCGGTGGTGCCGGAGGTGTAGACGATGGTGGCGATCGAGTCGGGGCCGAGGGTGGCCCGGCGCTCCTCGACCGCGGCGTCGGAGACGTCGGCGCCGGCTCTCACCAGCTGCTCCAGGCCGCCCGCCTCCAGCTGCCAGACCTGCTTGAGCTCCGGCAGCCGCTCACGCACCTCGGCGATGACGGCCTCGTGCCGCGGCAGCTCCGCGACGCAGGCCACCGCGCCGGAGTTGCCGAGGATCCACTCGACCTGCTCGGCCGAGGAGGTCTCGTAGACCGGCACGGTGATGCCGCCGGCGCACCAGATGGCGAAGTCGAGCAGGGTCCACTCGTAGCGGGTCCGCGCCATCAGGCCGACCCGGTCGCCGGGGCCGACGCCGGAGGCGATCAGGCCCTTGGCCGCGGCCCGTACCTCCGTGAGGAAGCCGACGGCGGTGCGGTCCTGCCAGGCGCCGTTGACCTTGCGGGCGACGAGCGGCAGATCGGGATACCGCTCGGCGTTGGCATGGATGAGATCGGTGAGGTTTCCGCCGCTCGGCACTTCGTAGAGGGCCGGAAGGCTGAACTCGCGCAAAGCTGTGCTCCTCGATCATCTTGCGCCGTCCGGCGAGGGCTCTGCTCGAGCAACCGAACTGTGGCGCTGCCACGGCGACGCTGCTGGGACGCCCGGGACGTTACTAGCGGGTAGGACCAAAGGTATAGATGTACCGGCCAGGTGTTTCCAGGGTCACACTGCTGCCCAGCCTAGTGGGGTTGACCACGGGCCCTAAGGTGGGGCTCATGCGGGTCCATGTGGTCAGTGACGTGCACGGCAACACCGAGGCCCTGGCGCGCGCCGGGGAGGGGGCCGAGGCGCTGCTGTGCCTCGGGGACCTGTTGCTCTTCCTCGACTACCGTGACCACAGCCGGGGCATCTTCCCGGACCTGTTCGGCGCGGAGAACGCCGGCCGGCTGGTGCGGATGCGCAACGAGCGCCGCTTCGAGGAGGCCCGCGACTTCTCCGCCGAGCTGTGGGCCGGCGTCGGCATGGACCGCGCACAGGCGATCGAGGGCGCCGTGCGCCGCCAGTACGCCGAGCTGTTCGCCGCCTTCCCGGCGCCCACCTACGCCACCTACGGCAACGTGGACCTGCCGCGCCTGTGGCCCGAGTTCGCCCGCACCGGGGTCACCGTGCTGGACGGCGAGACCACCGAGCTCGGCGGCCGCACCTTCGGCTTCGTCGGCGGCGGGCTGCCGAGCCCGATGCGGACCCCGTTCGAGATCAGCGACGAGGAGTACGCGGCCAAGGTCGCCGCTCTCGGCCGAGTCGACGTGCTGTGCACCCACATCCCGCCCGCCGTCCCGGAGCTGACCTACGACACGGTGGCCCGCCGCTTCGAGCGCGGCAGCGAGGCGGTGCTGGAGGCGATCCGAGAGACGCAGCCGGCCTACGCCCTCTTCGGCCACGTGCACCAGCCGCTCGCGCGGCGGATGCGCATCGGCCGCACCGAGTGCGTGAACGTCGGCCACTTCAACGCGACCGGGCGGCCCTGGGTGCTGGACATCTGAAGCTTCCGCGGACGCGATAGCCTCTTCGCGGTAGTAGTACAGGGTCTAGAGGCGGAGGCCACCCGATGGCGGAGCACACCAGGTCGAGTATCACGATCGAGGCCGGCCCCGCCGCGGTCATGGCCGTGATCGCGGACTTCGCCGCGTACCCGGTGTGGACCGGCGAGGTCAAGGAGATCGAGGTCCTGGCCGAGGGTGCCGACGGCCGCGCCGAGCAGGTGCGGCTGCTGCTGGACGCCGGCGCCATCAAGGACGAGCACGTGCTCGCCTACACCTGGGACGGCGACCACAAGACCAGCTGGACGCTGGTGAAGAGCCAGATGCTGAAGTCCCTGGACGGCTCCTACACGCTCACCCCGGCCGGCACCCGGACCGAGGTGACCTACCAGCTCGCCGTGGACGTCAAGATCCCGATGCTGGGCATGATCAAGCGCAAGGCGGAGAAGGTCATCATCGACCGGGCCCTGGCGGGCCTGAAGAAGCGCGTCGAGGAACTCGCCGCCTGATGTCCGCCGCACCTGCCGTGCCCCGACTGGTCCTCGTCAGCGGCTCGGGCGGGGCCGGCCGCACCACCGTCGCGGCCGCCACCGCCGCGCTCGCCGCCGAGTCGGGGGAGCGGGTGCTGCTCGTGGCCGCCGACGATCCCGGCCGGTCCATGGACGGACTGCTGGACCACCCGCTGGGCGGCCAACCCGCCGCCGTCGGTCCGCAACCGGGCCTGTTCGCGCTGCGCCTGGACGAGCAGACCTCCTTCCGCGCCGCGGGGATGCGGCTGATGAGCCGGGCCAAACCGCTCTTCGACCTGCTCGGTGTCGAGCCGCTGGAGGCCGAGGAGCTCACCGCGCTTCCCGGCGCCCGCGAGCTCGCCCTGCTCGACCTGCTGCGCTCGCTGCCGGGCGGAAGCGCCTACGATCTGGTCGTCGTGGACGCGCCGCCCGTCGCCCAACTGCTCACCGCGCTCGCACTGCCCGCGCAGCTGGACGCCTACCTGGCCCGGCTGCTGCCCGACGAGCGGCAGGCGGCCCGCGCGCTGCGTCCGGTCCTGGCGGGGCTGGCGGGCGTCCCCATGCCCTCCCAGTGGCTGTTCGAGGCCCGCGCCTGGGCCTCCGCCGAACTCGCCGAGGTGCGCGCCGCGTTGGACGCGTCCGGCAGCACCGTCCGGCTCGTCGTCGCCCCGCCGCGCGGCCCCCGCGCCCGCGCCGAACTGCGCCGCACCCGCGCCGCGTTGGCACTGCACCGGCTGCCGCTGGAGTCGGTGCTGGTCAACGGTGCCCCGGTGGCCAAGGCCGAGGACTGGGCCGACGCCGCGTGGCACGGTGTGCCCGTGCACGCCGTGCCGGATCTCGGCCGCGAGCCCGAACGCGGCGACCTGGCCGGCCTCGCCGAGCCGGTCGCGCTGGCCACCTGGCCCGAGGGGCCCGTCCGGGACGCCCGGGACCGCGACGTGTGGACGGTGGAGGACCGCCTCGGCACGCCCGACGGCGTACTGGTCTGGCGGATCCCGCTGCCCGGCGCCACGCGCGGCGACCTCGACCTGGTCCGCCGCGGCGACGAACTGCTGCTCGGGGTGGCCGGACACCGCCGCACCGTGCCGCTGCCGTCCGCGCTGCGCCGCTGCACCGTCGCGGGCGCGGCCCTGCGTGACGGGGAGCTGACCGTGCGTTTCGCACCCGACCCTTCCCTGTGGCCCGCCTCGTCCAGGTAACGTCGAACGTAGACGCCGACGAGGGGAGTGGGTCATGAGCATGGCCGAGGACAACGCCGCCGACCGCAGCGGGGACGTGTGGGCGGAGGCCGTCGCCGAGCAGGAGCACGGAATGGCTGAGCCCGGTCCGGTGGCGGAGCACGAGGAGGTCGCCGAGACCGGGTCGGGCGAGGGGGACGGCGCCGGTGCGCAGTCGCCGTTCGGTGCGGACCTTCCCTTCGGCACGGAGCTGGGCCCCCTCGTCGACGAGGTGCGCCGGTTCGCGTCCACGGTGAGCGAGAAGGTCACCTCGCTCAGTTCCGGCCAGAGCGACCCGATGGAGGTGCTGCAGAACCTGGCCGCGCCGTTGCGCAGCTCGAGCCCCGCCGTGTACGGGCACCTGCTGGCCGCGGGGGGCGAACTGATCGCGGCGTACCGGGCTGCGGTTTCAGCCTCCGAACGCCGCTGGGCGGCGCCGAAGCAGAACGGCACCGAACACATCGACCTGGACTAGACCTCGTCGGGCCCGACCTGACGCAGTACCGGGTGAAGTGTTTTCGACTTGTGAACTCGACCCGGAACAGTCTCGCCTTCCTGTCTTCGGCTAATGTACGGTACCGCCCAGCGGGGATTGACCGGAGACTGAGGGACACATGGGACTCACCATCGGCGTCGACGTCGGCGGCACGAAGATCGCGGCCGGAGTCGTGGACGAGAACGGGGCGATCCTGGCGCGCACCCGCGTGCCGACGCCCGCGGATCCGCAGTGGGCTGTCGGCGCCATCGCGGACGCGATCAAGCAGCTGCGCGAGGAGCACGAGGTCGTCGCCGTCGGCGTCGGCGCTCCCGGATACATCGACCGCGACCGTTCCACGGTCCTCATGGCGCCCAACATCGCCTGGGAGAACGAGCCGCTCAAGGCCCGTATCGAGGACCTCGTCCACCTCCCGACCGTGGTCGAGAACGACGCCAACGCGGCGGCCTGGGGCGAGTTCCGCTTCGGCGCCGCGGCCAGCCACCAGGACATGATCATGGTGACGGTGGGCACCGGCATCGGTGGCGGCATCGTCATCGAGGGCCGGATGCACCGCGGCAGCTTCGGCGTGGCCGGCGAGATCGGCCACCTGAACATGGTCCCGGACGGCCTGCCCTGCGGCTGCGGTTCCAAGGGCTGCTGGGAGCAGTACGGCTCGGGCCGCGCGCTGCGCCGCTACGGCCGCGAGGCGGCCGCCACCGACCCGGTGCGCGGCAAGCGGCTGCTGGAGCTGAACGAGGGCGTCGCCGAGACCATCACCGGCAGCCAGATCACCCAGGCCGCCCAGGAGGGCGACCCGATGGCCCTGGACGTCTACGACGAGCTCGCCGACTGGCTCGGCCGCGGCCTCGCCGACCTGGCGTCCCTCTTCGACCCGGCCGTCTTCGTGCTCGGCGGCGGCGTCTCCGACTCCGGCCGCCTGCTGCTGGACCCGGTCGCCAAGGCCTTCGAGAAGTACGTCATCGGCGGCGTCCACCGCCCGCGGGCCGAGGTCGTGCTGGCCACCATCGGCTCCGCGGCCGGCATCATCGGCGCGGGCGACCTCGCCCGGGTCTGAGGAACTCACCGTGATGCCCGCGCCGTTCTCCGGCGCGGGCACCGCTGGTTGTCGGACTCTGTTTGTCAGACTCGCCTCATGGACACCCCGGTGCACGAACGGTGGGCGCTGCCGGCCTCCGGCCCGCAGCCGGACGGTTCGGAGATCGTCCGGGTCGTCAGCTACAACATCCGCAGCCTGCGTGACGACCGCACGGCGGTGGTCCGGGTGCTGCGGGCGCTCCGGCCCGACCTCGTCTGCGTCCAGGAGTCCCCGCGCTTCTGGTTCCCGCGCCCCCAGGCCGCCTGGCTGGCCCGCTCCGCGGGCCTGATGGTGCTGAGCGGCGGCAGGTCCGCCGCCGGGCCGCTGCTGCTCGGCCGGCTGCGCGCGGTGCCCCTCTCCACCCACGACATCTGGCTGCCCCGTCGCCCGGAGCTGCACCAGCGCGGCTTCGCCACGACCGTGGTCCGGCTGGGCTCGGCGCGGCCCCTCTCGGTGACGAGCTGTCACCTGTCCCTGGACGGCGACGAACGCTACGAGCAGTTCCAGCTGCTGCTGGAGCACCTTCAGGGGCTGGGCGTGGCCCACTCGGTCGTCGGCGGAGACTTCAACGAGCACCCGGGTGAGCGGGGTTGGGACCTGCTCGCGGACCGCCTCCAGGACGGCTGGGCCACCCGGCCCTGGGGGAACGAGTTCAGCAGCGTCCCGAAGAACCCCTACCAGCGCATCGACGGCGTCTTCGCCACCGAGGACGTCGAGGTCCTCGCCTGCGGGGTCCCCGGGGAGGGTTTCCCGGGGCTCAGCGGCAAGGACCTCGTCCTGGCCACGGACCATCTGCCCGTGGTGGCCGTGCTCCGCGTCAGGTAGCCGTCAGACGACGGCGCCGTGGTTCGGGTCGTCGTCCTGGTCCTCGGGGTCCGGGTCGTTCATCCGGACCACCAGGGTGGCCACCGCGCCGCCGACCGCGCAGATGCCCAGGAAGGTGGCCATGCCCGGGAGTTCGCCGATGCCGCCGAGCAGGATCAGCACGATGCCGACGACCAGCGCCAGCAGGGCCAGCTTGGTGGGCGTCTGCGTCTGCGGCAGCGGCGGGGGCTCCGGCGGGGTGTAGTGCTCGTCGTCCGGGTCCTCCTCGGGCGTCCACGCGCGCGGGTCGACCGGCGGGACGGCGCGGACCATCGGCAGCGGGCGGATCTGCGCCGGGCGCGGCCGCGCCTGCGGCTTGAGGTCCGTCAGATCGCTGACGTCCTCCGCCTCGGGCCAGCTGCGGTCGGACTCGGCGACCGGCTCGTCGAAGCCGGCGACCAGCTCCGCGAAGAGCTCGTCGTCGGATCGGCCCGGTCGGTCGGCATGCTCCGAGGGGTCGGACTGCTCGGGGCGCTCGACGCCCTCCGGCTCGGCCATCGCCGTCAGCCCTTCGCCACGGGGACGGTCAGCTCGCGGACGAAGTCCACGCTGCCGTCGAAGATCAGCTCGGCGTCGTAGTCCAGCGTCGCCACATGGAGGCTGCGCTCCAGCAGCCGCTCCTCGACGTGCTGGGAGCCCACGCGCTCCAGCAGCAGCTTGCCGCTGCCCGGGTCGACCACGTTGTCCTTGGGGCTGCGGAAGAGCAGCAGCGGCTGGGTGACCGACGGCAGTTCGGCCTGGACGATCTTCGTCAGCCGCTTCATCGAGTGTGCGGCGTGCAGCGGGGTGCGGGTGTAGCCGCCCTCGTCGACGTCCGGCTTGGCGATGTCACTGGTGATGCCGGGGAAGCTGGGAACCAGGTGGCGCACCACCGGGAGCGCCACGTGCGCCTGTCCGGGCATCTTGACCAGCGGGTTCACCAGCACCAGGCCGCTGACGCCCGGCCCCTGTCGCGCGGCCAGGTGCAGCCCGAGCAGACCGCCCATGGAGAGGCCGAAGACGAAGACCTGCTCGCACTCGTCGGCGAGGTCGAGGTACTCGCGTTCGATCGTCGTGTACCAGTCCTGCCAGCGGGTGGTGTTGAGGTCCTTCCAGTGCGTGCCGTGCCCCGGCAGCAGCGGGAGGGAGACGCTGTAGCCCTCGGCGGCGGCCCGGTCGGCCCAAGGACGCATCGAGTACGGGGAGCCGGTGAAGCCGTGGCAGACCAGAATTCCCACCGGGCCGCCATGATGGCGGTACGGTTCGGCGCCGGGCAACAGCGGCATGTGAGGTCCTTCCCGAGGGGTGGGCCAATCAGGGGCGAATCGGGTGCGCCAGTAGGCGCCATCGTCGCATGTCCGCAACGCGCGCGTACAGCTTCCTTGTTCCCGGGTGGAGGGAGATTGCCGTCAACCCGACTAAGGTTCTCGGTGGTCAGGTGAGTATGGAGGTCAGGGTTGTTCTACCGGCTGATGAAGATGATCGTCGCTCCGACGCTGAAGATCCTCTTCCGTCCGTGGGTCGAGGGGATGGAGAACATTCCCGAGGAGGGCCCGGCCATTCTGGCCAGTAACCACCTCTCCTTCTCCGACTCCTTCTTCCTGCCCGCGCTGATCCCGAGGCGCCGGGTGACCTTCATCGCCAAGTCCGAGTACTTCACCGGGACGGGGATCAAGGGCAAGTTGACGGCGGCCTTCTTCAAGGGCGTCGGCCAGTTGCCCGTGGACCGCTCCGGCGTGCGCGGGGCCGGCGAGGCGGCGATCCAGAGCGGCATCGCGGTGGTCAGACGCGGCGAGCTCTTCGGCGTCTACCCCGAGGGCACCCGCTCGCCCGACGGCCGCCTCTACCGCGGCAAGGTGGGCGGCGTGGCCCGGATCGCGCTGGCCACCGGCGCTCCGGTGATCCCGGTCGCGATGATCGACACCGAGAAGCTCCAGCCTCCCGGCAAGGTGCTGCCCAAGCTGGGCGTGCGCCCGGGCATCCGGATCGGCCGCCCGATGGACTTCTCCCGCTACCAGGGCATGGAGAACGACCGCTTCATCCTGCGCTCGGTCACCGACGAGGTGATGTACGAGATCATGCGCCTGTCCGGCCAGGAGTACGTGGACGTCTACGCCACGGCCGCCAAGCGCGCGCTGCAGGACGCCAGGAAGCAGGAGCGGGCCGCCGAGAAGCAGCAGGCCAAGCAGGCCGCTGCCGAGCAGGCCGAGCAGGCCGAGCGGGCCGAGCGGGCCGCCGAGTCTGGCACGCCCGAACCGTAGGAGCAGGAGGGGACGTGGAGGACACGGGGGGAAGGGCGAAGGTCGCCGCGGTCGCCGTCGGCGGCTCGTTCTCCGTCGAGCAGCCGCTGTGGATCGCGATCAGCGCCTTCCGGGTGCTGACCGTGCTCTATGCCGTCGGGCGCTACGCCCAGCACGAGGAGCACTACACCAACCAGCCCGGCGCCTGGATCTACATGGCGGTGCTCACGGCCTGGACGCTCGGCACCATCCGCGTCTTCTGGTCGAAGCAGCACTGCGGCCGGCGCTGGCTGATCGCGGACCTCGCCCTGGTCGTGGTGGGGATCCTGCTGACCCGGGCGTTCGACGCGCCGCACTGGGTGCACGACGGGGACGTCACCCTGCCGACGATCCGCGCCGCGGGCAGCGTGCTCGGCTTCGCCGCCTTCGGCGGCTGGCTCCCGGCCGCCTTCGCCGGCGTGGTGGTCGGCGTCGCGAACATCGCCGAGGCGGGCAAGCTCGACTCGTCCAACCTGCACAACATCGTGCTGCTGCTGCTCGCCGGGGTGGCCATCGGCTTCGTCATCGACCTGGCCCGCAAGAGTGAGGAGACGCTCGCCCGCGCCCTGGAGATCCAGGCCGCGACGCGCGAGCGCGAGCGCCTGGCCAGGGACATCCACGACGGCGTGCTGCAGGTGCTGACGCTGGTCAAACGCCGTGGCACGGAGCTCGGCGGCGAGGCCGCGGAGATCGCGGGGCTGGCCGGCGAGCAGGAGGTGGCGCTGCGGCGCCTGATCGCGAGCGGCCTCGGCCCGGCCACGCCCGCGGCGACCCGCGCGGAGCCGGTCGCCGTCGACCCGAACGCCCCGCACGACGTCCGCACGCTGCTGGCGCCGCTCGCGGACCCGCAGGTCAGCCTGGCCCAGCCGGGGACGGCGGTGCTGCTGCCGAACCGGGCCGCGACCGAACTGGCGGCCGCGGTCGGTGCCGCGCTCGACAACGTCCGACGTCACGTGGGCGAGCAGGCCCAGGCCTGGATCCTGGTCGAGGACGAGCCGGACGCCGTCGTCGTCAGCGTCCGCGACGAGGGCCCGGGCTTCGATCCGGCGCGCCTGGCCGAGGCCGAGCGCGAGGGCCGGCTCGGCGTCTCGCAGTCCATCCGCGGTCGGCTGCGCGATCTCGGCGGCAGCGCCGAGATCTTCTCGGCCGCCGGGCAGGGCACCGAGGTGGAGCTCCGCGTCCCGAAACAGCAGGTGCCCAAGCAGCGAGAGGGGAAGTGATGAGCAACGCGATACGGGTGATGGTGGTCGACGACCACCCGATGTGGCGCGAGGCCGTGGCGCGGGACCTGGCGGATGCCGGCTTCGAGATCGTGGCCACCGCCGGTGACGCGCGCGAGGCGGTGCAGCGCGGCCGGGCGGTGCAGCCGGGCGTCGTGGTGCTGGACCTCAACCTGCCCGACAAGCCGGGCGTGGAGGTGTGCCGTCAGCTGATGGCGGGCGAGCCCGCGCCGCGGGTGCTGGTGCTCTCCGCCAGCGGCGAGCACGGCGACGTGCTGGAGGCGGTCAAGTCCGGCGCGACCGGATACCTGGTCAAGTCCGCCAGCCGCGAGGAGCTGATCGACGCGGTGCGCCGCACCGCGGCCGGCGACGCGGTCTTCACCCCCGGCCTCGCCGGGCTGGTGCTGGGCGAGTTCCGCCGCCTCGCGGCCGAACCGGCCCCGGCGGGCCAGGACCGCGCGAACACGCCCAAACTGACGGACCGGGAGACGGAGGTGCTGCGCCTGGTCGCCAAGGGCCTGCCGTACAAGGCGATCGCCGACCGGCTGGTGCTCTCCCCGCGCACGGTGCAGAACCACGTGCAGAACACCCTCGGCAAGCTCCAGCTCCACAACCGGGTGGAGCTGGTCCGCTACGCCATCGCGGCCGGCCTCGACGAGGAGGAGCAGGCCTAGCTCCGCCTGAAGGCTCAGCCGCGCGTGAACGTGGCGCTGACGGCGACCGTCGTCAGGCCCTTCATCATGCCCATCTTGTTCCAGCCGAGGCCGAACCGGTCCCGGTCGATGACCGTGTCCACGGCGACGGTGACCGAGTCGGCGGTGCGGCTGGTGACGGTGCCGGTCAGCGTCAGCGGCTCGGTGACGTCGCGGACCGTCAGCCGGCCGGTGACCTCGACACCGCCGTCGGCGAGCGGTTTGGCCTCGGTCGCGGTGAAGACCAGCTCAGGGAAGCGCTCGGTGTCGAAGAAGTCGGCGGACCGCAGGTGGACGTCGCGCTTGGTGTGGCCGGTGTCCAGCGACGCGGCGGCCAGCGTCAGCGTGCCGGACGCGGGCCCGCCGTCGGAGGCGATCTCTCCGGCACCGCTCAAGCCGGTGAAGCGACCCTTGACGTTGACCAGACCCCACATCGTCCTGTGCTCGATGCGGACTTCCGATGCGCCGGGGTCGAGCTCGTAGCGTCCGGCAGGCAGCGTGACAGACATGACAAGGAACCTCTCGCTGGATAGCTAGCCAAATATTAAGTAGCTGGTTAGACATTAGCTCGCATTGCTACCCTGGGCAAGAGCGGGTCGATGCGTACGAAAGGTCGGGGGATGGCCGAGAAGTGTCCGGACACGGCGGATCTTGAGCTGCTGGAGCAGTGGAACACCCTGCAGGCGGGCTTCCGTCGGCTCACCGACCAGTTGCTGGCCGACGTGGACGCGAAGGCGGGCATCGCGCCGTCCGAGTTCCAGGTGCTCTGGTTCCTGTTGACCTCGCCGGAGCAGACCGCGCCGATGAACCAGCTCGCCGCGACGCTGAACTTCACCACCGCGGGCACCACCAAGGTCGCCGACCGGCTGACCGAGGCCGAGCTGATCCACCGTCAGCCGAGTGCCGCGGACCGCCGCGTGGTCCTCGCCTCGCTGACGGCCAAGGGCCAGCGCGTCGCCATGGACGCCGCACTGGCCCTCGCGGGCGCGCTGCGGGAGCGGGTCGTCGGCCGGATCGGCGAGGACGTCTTCGCCAGGGCGGCGGGCTGCATGCGCGAGCTCGACCCGGACCCCGGGCGGCTCTGCCGCCCCTGAGCGGTGCGGTTACGCGTTCTGCCGGACGAGTCGGGCAAGTGTCTCCTGGACGATCGCGAGCCCGTCGAGCGTCAGCACCGACTCCGGGTGGAACTGCAGCCCCGCGAAGCCGGGGCCGCGCAGGGCGTGCACGTCGCCCGTCTCCGCGTCACGGCTGACCTCGACGCCGCGCCCGGCGAGACGCTCCGCCGCGCCGGCGTCGCACCGGGCCGTGAACGTGTTGTAGAAGCCCACCGTGCGCTCCTGCCCGAACAGGGCGATCCGCTCCTGCGCCCCCTGGTAGGGGGTGTCCTTGCGGCGCAACGGCAGGCCCAGCGCCTCGCACAGCAGTTGATGGCTCAGGCAGACGGCGAGGAAGCCGTGCGGCCGGCCGGTGGTCAGCAGCGAGGCGACGAGTCCGCGCATCGCGTCCATCTTGGGCTCCCCGGCGGCCGGGTCGCCCGGGCCGGGACCGAGGACCAGCGGGCCTTCGTGCCCGGCGACGGCCTCCGCCAGTCCCGGGACGTCCCAGCGCCGCACCGTCACCCGGTGCCCGAGCGAGCGCAGCAGGTGCGCCAGCATCGAGGTGAAGGTGTCCTCGCAGTCGATCACCAGGCAGTCCAGCCCCTCGCCGTGCTCCTCCGGCGCGGCGGCGGTCTGCATCCGCAGCCAGAACGGCGAGAGGTTCTTGCGGCGCTCGTCCAGGGCCGCCTGGACCCGGTGGTTCTCGGCCAGCACCGGCGCGGAGCCGCCGCGCGGCGCCCGCGCCGGGACCGCGCCGATCGCGGCCAGCACGCCCGCCGCCTTGGCGTGCGTCTCGGCCACCTCGGACGCCGGGTCGGAGTGGCGGACCAGCGTCGCGCCGACGCGGACCGCGAGGCGGCCCGTCGCCGGGTCGATGTCCGCGGTGCGGATCAGGATCGGGGAGTCGAGCGTCTGCGCCCCACCCGCCGTCCGGCCGATCAGGGCCAGCGCCCCGGCGTAGTAGCCGCGGCCGGTGGGCTCGTAGCGGGAGATCACCCGGGTGGCGTTCTCGACCGGGCTGCCGGTGACGGTCGCCGCGAACATGGTCTCCCGCAGCACCTCCCGCACGTCCAGCGAGGTGCGGCCGCGCAGCTCGTACTCGGTGTGCGCGAGGTGGGCCATCTCCTTGAGCCGCGGACCGAGGACCTGGCCGCCCAGGTCGCCGACCTGGCACATCATCTTCAGCTCCTCGTCCACGACCATGGTGAGCTCCTCGAGCTCCTTCGGGTCGTGCAGGAAGGCGAGCAGCGAGTCGAGCGTCGGGCCGGCGGCGGGGTAGCGATAGGTGCCGGAGATCGGGTTCATCACCACCGTCCCGGCCGTCTGCCGCACGTGCACCTCGGGGCTGGCGCCCACCAGCACGCGATCGCCGGTGTGGACGAGGAAGGTCCAGTAGGCGCCGCGCTCCTGCTCCAGCAGCCGGCGGAAGAGGCTGAGCGCGAGGGCGGGGGAGAAGTCCTCCAGGGTCGCCGTGAAGTCGCGGCGGATCACGAAGTTGGCGCCCTCGCCGCGCCCGATCTCGTCCGTGATGACGCGGCGCACGATCTCCGCGTACGCGTCGTCGTCGACGTCGAAGCCGCCGTCGCGCAGCGCGACCGGCCGCTGGGGCAGCGCCGCGCGCAGCTCGGCGAGCGGCAGGCGGTACGACTCGCGGACCCGCAGCGCGCGCAGCGGCGTGCCGTCGTCGCGGGCCTCGAAGCCGCGCTCGCGGATCTGCCGGTAGGGGACCAGGGCCAGCAGGTCGTGCTCGGGCCGGCCGGACTCCGGCGCGCCCTGCGGCAGCGGCAGCTCGGCCAGCGTCGCGTGGTCGCCCACCTGGCCGATCAGCAGCTCGACGGTGTCGGGGGCCAGGCGCGGCGTGCGGCGGTGCAGCAGGGCGAACGGCTCGGGCGCGTCGGTGAGCCGGGCGATGAGGGCGGGCACGTCGGTCACGGTGGGCCTTCCGGGAGTCGGGTCGGGGTGGACCGCGTTCGGGGAGGCCGCGTGAGACGCGAACGGCCGCCCCGAGGGGCGGCCGCTGAGGTCTGCGTGGGTACGCGAGCTAGTGGGCCGCCTCGGGGACGGTCCACCACCAGGAGTTGGTGTGCTGCAGCGTGTTCACGAGGAAGAGCGTAGCGGACGCCGGCCGCGGAGGGAGCTTGTCCACCACGTGTCTCAGCACTCGGGCGTCGCGCCCAGATCGTTTCCGTGACCACGTAGCCTTGCAGCGTGACCGTGAACGTTGACACCACCGCCCAGGACTTCTCCTGGCTGTCCCTTCCCGCGGCGCAGCAGCCTGAATGGCCGGATTCCGAGGCTCTGCGCAAGGTGCTTGCGGACCTCGCCTCCTATCCGCCGCTCGTCTTCGCCGGCGAGTGCGACCAGCTGCGCGCCCGCCTCGGGGCTGTCGCGCGCGGCGAGGCGTTCCTGCTGCAGGGCGGCGACTGCGCCGAGGCCTTCGACGCCGTCTCCGCCGACCACATCCGCAACAAGCTGAAGACGCTGCTGCAGATGGCCGTCGTGCTGACCTACGCCGCCTCCGTGCCGGTGGTCAAGGTCGGCCGGATCGCCGGCCAGTACTCCAAGCCGCGCTCGAAGTCGACCGAGACCCGCGACGGGGTGACCCTGCCGGTCTACCGTGGCGACTCCGTCAACGGCTTCGACTTCACCCCCGAGTCCCGGATCCCGGACCCGGAGCGGCTCAAGCGGATGTACCACGCGTCCTCCTCGACGCTGAACCTGGTCCGCGCCTTCACCACCGGCGGCTACGCCGACCTGCGCCAGGTCCACGCCTGGAACCAGGACTTCGTACGGAACTCGCCCTCCGGCCAGCGCTACGAGCGCCTGGCCAAGGAGATCGACAACGCGCTCGCCTTCATGAACGCCTGCGGGGTGGACCCGGAGGAGTTCAAGACGGTGGAGTTCTTCTCCTCGCACGAGGCGCTGGTGCTGGACTACGAGACGGCGCTGACCCGCACCGACTCGCGTACCGGCAAGCTCTACGACGTCTCCGGCCACATGGTCTGGATCGGCGAGCGCACCCGGCAGCTGGACCACGCGCACATCGAGTTCGCGTCGAAGATCCGCAACCCGCTCGGCGTGAAGCTCGGCCCGACCACGACGGTGGACGAGGCGCTGGAGCTGATCGACCGCCTCGACCCGGAGCGCGAGCCGGGCCGGCTCTCCTTCATCACCCGGATGGGCGCGGGCAAGATCCGCGACCTGCTGCCCAACCTGGTCGAGAAGGTCACCGCGAGCGGCGCGCAGGTCGCCTGGATCTGTGACCCGATGCACGGCAACACCTTCGAGGCCTCCAGCGGGCACAAGACCCGCAACTTCGACGACGTGCTCGACGAGGTCAAGGGCTTCTTCGAGGTGCACCGCGCGCTGGGCACCCACCCGGGCGGCATCCACGTCGAGCTGACCGGCGACGACGTCACGGAGTGCGTGGGCGGCGGCGACGAGGTCTTCGTCGACGACCTGCACCAGCGCTACGAGACGGCCTGCGACCCGCGTCTCAACCGCAGCCAGTCGCTGGACCTGGCGTTCCTCGTGGCCGAGATGCTGCGCTGATCGTCCGCGTGTGAGTGTGACGAAGGCCCCCTCGGTTTCCGCCGAGGGGGCCTTTTCATACCGTCCGCCCTCTGAGTAAGGTAAGCCTTAGCTCAGTGACCGCTCGACTTGGAGGCCCCGGATGTACGTGTGCGTGTGCCACGGCGTCACCGAGGACCGGGTCCGCCAGGAGATCGCCGAGGGTGCCAAGACGCCCCGCCAGGTCGCCAAGGGCTGCAAGGCCGGCACCGACTGCGGCTCCTGCGTCCGCCGCATCCAGGCTCTGCTGGGGCACGAGGGCGCGCGCCCGTGCCCGACAGCCCGCCTCGCCGCCAGGCTCGGCCTGCCCGCGCACACCGCGGCTGAGGCCGCCTGACCCTGCGTCGTCTCAGCTCTCCGGCTGCTCGATCAGCTGCGCGATGTACAGCGGCTCGCCCAGCCTCTCCACCAGCTCCAGCTGGGTGTCGAGGTAGTCGATGTGGTGCTCCTCGTCCTCGAGGATCGACTCGAAGATGTTGGCCGAGGTGACATCGCCCTTGGCGCGCATCACGACGATCCCGCGGCGCAGCCGGTCGATGGCCTCGACCTCGATCTGCCGGTCCGCCTCGAACATCTCCTTGACCGTCTGGCCGATGCGCAGGTGGAAGAGGCGCTGGTAGTTAGGCAGGCCCTCCAGGAAGAGGATCCGGTCGGTCAGCACCTCGGCGTGCTTCATCTCGTCGATCGACTCCGAGCGGGTGAACTTGGCGAGCCTCGTCCAGCCGAAGTTCTCCTGCATCTTGGCGTGCAGGAAGTATTGGTTGATGGCGGTCAGTTCGGCCGTCAGCTGCTCGTTCAGGAACTCGATGACCTCGGGGTCGCCCTGCATGGGTCGCGCCCTTTCTCTGCCGTTTCGTCCGGTTTCGAGGCATCGTTCCATTCCGGACGCCGCGAATCCAGCAAGGTCACACTCACCTGACCCGTGGCGTTTTCACGGCTGTGCATCTGTCACCATTGAGCCATGGGCCAGTCCGAAAACGAGCAGGCTGCAGCCTCTAAGATCCCGGGTCTGCCCCCGGGTCAGCGCCTGCAGCGCGGCTGGCCGGTTCTGCACTACGGGCCGATCCCTCGCTTCAAGCCGGCCACCTGGGAGCTCCAGGTCTTCGGCGCGACCGCCGACGGCGACAAGCACAGCTGGACCTTCGACGAGTTCACCGCGCTGCCGCGCACCGAGGTGACCGGCGACTTCCACTGCGTGACGCGCTTCAGCATGCTCGGCAACCGCTGGGGCGGCATCGCCCCCGCGACCCTCCTCGGCCTGGTCCCGCCGGCGCCCGGGGTCACCCACGTCATGGTCTGGGCCGAATACGGCTTCAGCGCCAACCTCCGCCTCGCCGACTTCACCGCGCCCACCACCATCCTCGCGACCCACCGCGACGACGATCCCCTCACCGTCGAGCACGGCTTCCCGGTCCGCCTCGTCGTCCCCCACCTCTACGCCTGGAAGGGCCCCAAGTGGGTCCGCGCCGTGGAGTACATGACCGCGGACCGCCGCGGCTTCTGGGAGGAGCGCGGCTACCACAACCTCGGCGACCCCTGGAGCGAACAGCGCTACACCTACCAGGAGTCCCCGGGCGACGGCCCCGAGGCCTGAGCGGCGGCCCTCGAAATCTGTTTGCCCAGGTGGCGGGCGGTCCGGAAGGATCCCGGCATGGAACGCAGCGCCGAGGAGACCCTCACCCACGACCGCGTCGTCCTCACCCGCTGGCGGGTGGAGGACCTTGACGCGCTGTCGCGGCTGGTGGACGAGTCGTTGGAGCGGCTGAAGCCGTGGATGCCCTGGGCGCACACGCACTCACGGGAGAGCATCGGCCAGTACTTCGCCCAGGCCGAGGCGGACTGGGCGCTCGGCTCGGCCTACAACTACGCGATCCGTGAGGGCGCGGCCGACGGACCGGTGCTGGGGTCGTGCTCGATGATGCGGCGGATCGGGCCCGGCGGCTGGGAGATCGGCTACTGGATCCACGAGGCCGGCGGCGGCCGGGGGCTGGTCACCATGGCCGCGGCCGCGCTCACCCGGCAGGCCTTCGCCCTGCCGGACACCACCCACGTCCAGATCCACCACGACGCCCGCAACCGCGCCAGCGGCGCGGTGCCCGAACGGCTCGGTTTCGCCGTGGTGGAGCGTCGTCAGGAACCGGACCGTGAGCTGGTGGTCTGGCGGACGGAGCGTCAGTAGACCCAGATCGTGACGGTGCTGCCGAGCGCGGCCTGGCCGCCCGCGCCCGGGGTCTGGCTGTGCACGGTGGCGCCGCCGAAGAGGGAGAAGCCGAGCGAGCGGACCTTGAAGCCGGCCTGCTTCAGCGCGCGCTGCGCGTCCTTCTCGCTGAGGCCGGTGACGCTCGGGACGGTGACCTGCTGCTGGCCCTTGGAGACGGCCAGGGTGACGGTGACGCCCTGCTGCGAGGCGCCCGCCGGCGGGTTCATCGCGGCGACGGTGCCGGGGTCCTGGTCGGAGTAGACCTGGTTCGGGTCGACCTTCACCTGGAAGCCCGCCGACTGCAGGTCCGAGGTGGCCTGGTCGACGCTCTCTCCGGTGACGTCCGGCAGGTCGACCGGCTGCGGGCCGGAGCTGACGATCAGGGTGACCGGCGTGTTCGCCGCGACCTGGGTGCCGGCCGCCGGGTCGGTGCCGACGACCGAGCCCGCCGGGATCGTCGGGTCGCCCTGCTGCCGCTGCGGTCCGACGCCGAGGCCGGCCTGCTGCAGCGCGCTGATCGCGTCGTTGACGGACTTGCCGGAGACCGTCGGCACGGTCGGGCGCTGGGCGCCCTTGGAGACGTCGACGGTGACTGTGGCGTCCTTGCGGACGTGCGCGCCCGGCGTCGGGTCGGTGCCGATGACGGAGCCCTTGGGGACGGTCGCCGAGAAGTCCTGCTTGACCTGTACCACGAAACCGGCGTGTGACAGCGTCTGCACCGCCTGCTGCTGCGGCTCGCCCAGCACGCCCGGCACGCTGGTGTAGAGGCCGCCGTTGAGCGCCCAGGTCAGCCCCGCGACCAGCAGCACGACGACCAGGACCAGCCCGATCGGCAGGGCCCAGCGCGGGCGGCCGCCGCCGCGGCGGCGGCCGCCCGCGCTGGGCCCTGCCGACCGGGCTGCTCCTCGTCGTCCTCCTGCTGCCCGCTGGGCTGACCTGGGCGCCCAACCGCGGCCTCTACACCACCGTGCCGGGCGTGCTGGGCGCGCCGCCCCAGCCGGCGGTGCCGCCGCTGTCCCCCGCCGGTTTCGTGGTACAGGCCACGCCGTCCTTCCCCGCGACCGTCCCCTCGGCCTCCCTCCTCGGCCCCGCCCCGACCCCGCGCGCGCCCGTCCCCCAGCCCCCCACCGGCCCCGC
>NZ_QKYN01000239.1 GCF_003258295.1 Streptacidiphilus pinicola
CCGCAGCCGTCTGCTGCTACAAACGCCTCATCCGACTCACCACATAGGACACGGTCTAAGTGGTTGAATGCCTACGCGGCCGTGCAACGGGGCCAAGGTCCCCGCAAACGGCATGGAAGCAAGGCAAGGTGCTGGAGGTTCCGTGGACCTGTCCCTGTCGACCCGTTCCGTCGGCGACCGCACGGTCGTCGAGGTTGGGGGCGAGATTGATGTATACACCGCCCCGAAGCTGCGCGAGCAGCTGGTCGAGCTCGTCAATGAGGGTCACTACCACCTGATCGTGGACATGGAAGGCGTCGACTTCCTGGACTCGACCGGTCTGGGCGTGCTCGTCGGCGGGCTCAAGCGGGTGCGGGCCCACGAGGGTTCGCTGCGTTTGGTCTGCAACCAGGAGCGCATCCTCAAGATTTTCCGGATCACCGGACTGACGAAGGTGTTCCCCATCCACGGTTCCGTGGACGAGGCCGTCGCCGCCAACGACTGAGCTCGCCCAGCGAGCTCCAACTGAGGCAGTGCGCCCGGGAGCAGGTGAGGCGTGCGGGTGGTTCCGCACGTCCGGCTCCCGGGGCGCCGGTCTGCAACCTGAACCTTTCGAGGGGGACGTATATGGCCACCGTCGAACTGCGCTTCAGCGCGCTCCCTGCGCATGTGCGCACGGCGCGGCTGGTTGCGGCGGCAGTCGCACGACAGGCCGGGGTCGACGAGTCGGTTCTCGACGAGGTCCGTCTCGCCGTGGGTGAGGCGTGCTCGCGTGCGGTCGGGCTGCACGTGCGCAACGGAGTCTCACATCCCGTACGGGTCAAGCTGACCCAGCAGGAGAAGCGCTTCGTGATCGAGGTCGGTGACGGCGTCCCGACCCCGGTGACCTCGCACGCCGACAGCAGCGCCGCCGAGGCCCTCAGCATGGCCGCCGGTGCCGGCAAGGGCGGTGGCGAGCAGTCCGACGACACCATGGGCCTGGCCGTGATCAGCGGGCTGGTGGACGACCTGGTCATCGGGCACGACGACGACGGCGGTCTGATCCGCATGAGTTGGCCCATCGCCGACCCCGCGGACGACGAGCTGTAGCTGTTCCGGCCGCACCGGCGGAGAGTCGAGAGGGCGGCCCGGAGGATCTTCCGGGCCGCCCTCGGGCTTGCCGCCGGCGTGTCAGCCGAAGAAGCCCTGGATGTCGGCCAGCAGGTCCACGTTTCCGGCGCGGTTGAAGAGGTCGACGCATCCGTCCGTGCCGATCGGCACGACCGCGAGATCGGTCGCGTCACGCCCCGGGCCCACGTAGACGTTGGCCGTGCTCGGTCGGGGCAGGCCGCTGGTGTAGGCGGTCACGTAGGAACCCTGCGTGGCCTTCAGCGCGGTGAGGTTGACGATCACCGCGTAGGCGCTCGCCGGGATGCCGTCGACACCGGCCACCTTGAGCTTGACGACGCCGTACGGGCCGACCTGTGCCTGTGGCGCGCCGATGCCGTGACGGGTGTCCAGCGCTCGTTGGGCGGGCAGGGAGACCATCTCCCCGGTCTCCTCGTTGTCGAAGACTCCCTGCAGATCCACCGTCAGGTCGACGTACCCGGAGGCGTTCTGCAGCGTCACCGTGCCGTTGGAGGCCACCGGCACCGCGACCAGGTTGCTGACGGTCTGTCCCGGGACGGCGTGCAGGCTCGCCTCGTAGGGTGTCGTCGTGCCGCCCTTGTACGCGGTGACGGCGCTGGGCGCGGTCGCGTCCGTGGCGGTGAGGTTCAGCAGGACGGCCTTCGTGTCCGGCCCGAGCCGGGCCGGAGCGGCGAACACGTTGAACGTCAGTGTGCCGCCCGGCCCGATCTTCCGCTTGGGCACGTTCGTCCCGGACCAGGTGTCGAGCAAGCGGATCGGCCCCGCCGTGGAGAAGGTGTTCGTGCCGGGACCGCCGGCCGTCGTGTAGTAGCCCTGCACGTCGGCGCTGAGCTGCGTGCCGGCGGCGTGGTTGTAGAGGTCGATGTAGCCGTCGGTGCTCACGGGGACGGTGACCTGGTTCTGCGTCGTGTGGCTCGCGCTCACCGTGAGGTTGTCCGTGGTGGGCGGAGGTGACCCGTCGCCGTAGGCGGTGACGTAGCCGTCGCCGGTGGCACCGGACGCCGTGAGGTTGAGCGTGACGGCGGTGACCGGCGTCCCGGCGGAGTTGGGCACACCGCCGTTCCCGGTGACCTTCAGCCGCAGGGTCTGGCCGACGGACAGGGCCCCCTTGGCCGAGCCCACACCGGCCCAGGTGGCCAGGATCCGGGCGGGTGGGAGCGGCGTGTAGACGCCGCCGACGGTGACGAGTCCGTGCGCCGTGCTCGTGCGGCCCCCGGCGTCGGTGACCACCGCGCTCACCGGATACGTGCCGGGCTTCGCGTAGATGCCGGAGTACTGCAGGGTCGACGACAGTGACCCCGCGGGCACCGTGAAGGGTCCATGGCCGTCCCCGAGGTCCACCGTGGCGCCGGTGATGGTCCACGGTGTGTCGATGTGGAAGTCGACGAGCGCGACGAGCGGGCCGTTGACGCCCAGGTGCATGGACTGGGCCGACACGGCCAGCGGCCCGGGCGGATTGGCGTCGACCCCCCGGTAGGCGGTCCTCGTGGCGCCGTTGGGGAGCGTCGCGGTCACCTGGACGGAATGTCCGCCGAGGCTGTCGAAGGTGTGGGTGAACGTCGGTGAGGTGGACTGCTGGAGGACGGTCGGGACGTTGTCGACGCTGAAGGAGTACTGGACCGGCCCCGTGCTCCAGGGGTTGGTCACGTCGGCCGTGAAGGTCTGGGCCGTGCCGAGGGGCACCTCGACCGACGGGGTCGACAGGTCGTTGAGCGTGAACGGGTCCTGCGCCTCGACAGCGCCGCGGTCCGTGTACGTGTTCGCGCCGGTTCCCGTGTCCGGGGTGCCGGGGACGTCGACACGCGGCTGCCCGTGCAGTCCGGTGGCCGGCTCGCCCGGGGCGTCGGCGTTGGCGGAGTCCACCACCGGGGAGTTGAACGCGGGCACGTAGCCCGACGGGCTCAGCTGCGGGTCGAGGTTCAGGTCCTGCTGCCCCTGGCCGACTGAGGTGTAGAGGTCTGCGGCCGTGGCGTGCGGCTGGCCGGCCCACAGGTAGGGCTGTGAAGTCCCCTGGCCCAGCACGTCGTTGTAGTTGAGCGTGGTGCCGGCTGCGGAGTCCGCCGATACCTGGATCTCCGGCGTGCCGGCGCCCTGGCGGCAGGGCGAGCCGGTGACCGCGTTGGCGTAGGAGGCGCCGTCGTGGAAGGCGATGTCGTCCTCGACGACGGATCCGGTCGAACCGCCGGAGAGCGCCACGGCGCCGGCGCATTCGCCGGTGAAGGTGTTCCCGCTGACCAGGGTGTGCGGAGCTCCGGTGACGACGACGCCCTGGCCGTCGCCGACCACCAGGTTGCCGGCGACCGTTGTTCCGCTCGCACCTGTGCCGACGGAGACGGCCGCCTGGCCGAAACCGTTGATCGAGTTGTGCAGGACGGTCACCGCGGACGAGGAGCCGGAGACGGCCACGCCGGTGTCGAGTGCGCCGAGCACGGAGTGCTGGTCGAAGACCCGGTTGCCGGCCAGGGTGATGTCGGACGAGTCCGTCACCGTGACCGCTGAGCCGGCCGTGCCGATGTTCAGGCCCTTCAGCGTGATGTCGTGGACGCCGGCCAGGGTTACGCCCTTGACGATCGGATAGCGCGACGTCCAGTCGCCGGAGGCGTTGCTGATGGTGATCGGCAGGCCGGGAGCGCCGGAGTGGTGGATGGTGAGCGGCCCGTACTGCCCGAAGTCGACCTGCACGGTCTGGCCCGGCTGGGACTTGTCGACGGCCAGTTGCAGCGAGCAGAAGGGTGTGGCCTGCGATCCCGCGTCCGGCGCGGTGTCGGAGCAGGCGGGGAGCATGGGCGCCTGGCTGACGTAGATCGTCGAGCCGGTGTCGGCGTGGACCGTGGTGCTCGTGGCGAGCGGCAGGGCGACACCGACGAGCAAGGCTGAGGTCAGCGTGCTGACGGTGCGTCTGTGATGTGGCATGAAAGGGGCCCCCTTGGCGGACAACGCGCTGATCCTGCCAAGCAGGTGCTGATTCGGCCACGAATTCGTCTGAACCGGAATCCGTATCTTCCGTCACAGCCCTTTCAGGATGTACCAATTGCCGCTCGTACCCTGTTTTGATCATGTTGCGGTTTCCTACAATCGCGGCCTGCCACCTTGCCCGCGCTGCCGAGCGGTCCGCGCCTTCCCCCGGCCCCATGACCCCGGGATCCCGCTTGGCGCACGAGCCAGACGTCATGGGAGGACGAATGGCCGGGCTCTATCTCTCCGGCGCTCAATCAGGGGTGACGGCCGTACTGACCGGGTCGGACCGGGTCGTGGTCGTCATCGTCGCCGTGGTCGCCGCAGCCGCGCTCGGTGTCGCGTGGTTGCTGGTCCGTCAGGTACTGGCAGCGGATCAGGGCACCGACACCATGAAGCGGATCGCCGCCGCCGTGCAGGAGGGCGCGAACGCCTACCTGGCACGGCAGTTCCGCACGCTCGCCGGCTTCGCCGTCGTCGTGCCCTGCCTGCTGCTGGCGCTGCCGGCCGACGACTGGTCACAGCGGATCGGCCGCTCGGTCTTCTTCGTCGTCGGCGCCGGCTTCTCGGCCGCGACCGGATACGTCGGCATGCGACTCGCCGTGCGCAGCAACGTCCGCGTCGCCGCGGCGGCACGCGCCGCCACTCCCGCCGAGGGGGCCACGGAGCCCCCCGACGTGCGCGCGGTGTCCCACCGCGCCATGCGGATCGCGTTCCGGACCGGCGGGGTCGTCGGCATGTTCACCGTGGGCCTCGGCCTGCTCGGGGCCTCCGTCGTGGTGCTGCTCTACCGCGAGAACGCGCCCAAGGTGCTGGAGGGATTCGGCTTCGGGGCCGCGCTCCTGGCGATGTTCATGCGTGTCGGCGGCGGCATCTTCACCAAGGCCGCCGACGTCGGCGCCGACCTGGTCGGCAAGGTGGAGCAGGGCATCCCGGAGGACGACCCGCGCAACGCCGCCACCATCGCCGACAACGTCGGCGACAACGTGGGCGACTGCGCCGGCATGGCCGCCGACCTGTTCGAGTCCTACGCGGTCACCCTGGTGGCCGCGTTGATCCTGGGCGTGAGCGCGTTCGGGGATCACGGGCTCGCCTTCCCGCTGCTGGTGCCGGCGATCGGTGTGGTCACCGCGGTCCTCGGCATCTTCGCCGTCTCCCCGCGCAGCGGCGACCGGTCCGGCATGACGGCGATCAACCGCGGCTTCTTCATCTCCGCGATCGTCTCCCTGGCGCTGGTCGTGGTCGCCGTCTTCGCCTTCCTGCCCGGCAGCTTCGCCGGACTGAAGGGCGCCTCCCCGGACATCGCCGCCCACGGTGGCAACCCGCGCGTCTTCGCGCTCGTGGCCGTCGCGATCGGCATCGTGCTGGCAGCCGCGATCCAGCAGCTCACCGGCTACTTCACCGAGACCAACCGGCGCCCGGTCCGCGACATCGGCAAGACCTCGCTGACCGGCCCGGCCACCGTCATCCTCTCCGGCATCTCCCTCGGCCTGGAGTCGGCCGTCTACTCGGCGGTCCTGATCGGGGCGGCCGTCTACGGCGTCTTCCTGCTCGGCGGCGGCTCGCTGACGCTCTCGCTGTTCGCCGTGGCGCTCGCGGGAACGGGCCTGCTCACCACCGTCGGCGTCATCGTGGCGATGGACACCTTCGGCCCGGTCTCCGACAACGCGCAGGGCATCGCCGAGATGTCCGGCGACGTGACCGGCGCCGGGGCGCAGGTGCTGACCGAGCTGGACGCGGTCGGCAACACCACCAAGGCGATCACCAAGGGCATCGCGATCGCCACGGCCGTGCTCGCCGCCACCGCGCTCTTCGGCTCGTTCACCGACGCGATCGGCACGGCCGAGTCCCAGATCGGCCCCGCCGCCCACGGGTTGAGTCTGAGTCTGGACATCTCCCAGCCGAACAACCTGGTCGGGCTGCTGCTCGGGGCGGCGGTCGTCTTCCTCTT
>NZ_QKYN01000240.1 GCF_003258295.1 Streptacidiphilus pinicola
GGTGCGCGCTGCCGACGGCGGCCCGCGCGCACCACCGCCGCGACGGGCGGCGCGCTCGGCGGCAGACGCCGCGCGCTCGCGCCCAGCGCCGCGCGGACCGCCTCCTCCAGACGCGGCTCCACCGACTGATCCTGACGGTCGCTCATGAGTCGGCTCCCAGACCGGTCAGTGCGAAGGGTTCGAGCTCGGGGTGCTCCCGCAGTTTGGCCAGGGCCCGGGAGGCCTGGCTCTTGACCGTACCGACCGAACAGCTGAGCAGCTCGGCGACCTCCTCCGCGGGCAGGTCCTCCCAGTACCGCAGCACCACCACCGCCCGCTGCCGCTGCGGCAGTCGGGCGAGCAGCGAGACCAGCAGGTCCCGCTCGGCGAGGTCGCCGCGCTCCGACTCGGCGGCCGGCCGGTCCGGGACGAACGGCATGAGCAGCTGGGCCACCCTCCGCCGCCGGAACCGACTGCGGTTGTTGTTCACCAGCGCCCGCCGGACGTAGGCGTCGACGGTGTCGGGCTGGATCCTGGCCCAGTGCGGATACACCTTGGCCAAGGTGGACTGCACCACGTCCTCGGCCTCGTGGAAGTCGCCGGTGAGCAGATACGCGGTCCGCACCAGGGAGGTCCAGCGGGCGGCGACATAGGAGCTGAAGTCGCTCCAGCCCTCGTCGCCGCCGCGCCGTCCCCCGGTCGTCGCCGCAGTGCCGGTCTGCACGCGTGCCTGTCCCCGTCTCCTCCGCGACGACCGTGGCCTTCACGCCGTCACCCCGCGAGCCCGCTGTCGCCGAGCGGGCCGCAGGGCCCGGCCGTCAGTGCCAGTCGGTCTCGTGACTGAGCCGGTGTCCGTCGGCGGTGTAGGTGTCCACGCTGCGGATGTAACGGCCCTTGCTGATCGGGATGGCGTAGCTGTTGAATCCGGTTCCCCGAAGATGCGCCGAATTCGCACGGTAGCTGTGGCCGTCGGTGTAGGTGAGCACCGCGTAGCCGACCGGCGCCGAGGTCTCGCCGACGAAGAGCCGGTAGCCGGAGGTGCCCTTGGCGGTCAGGCCGTACAGGCCCTCCTCGGTGCCGATCGGCCGCGTGGCGCCGGTCACGCCGTTGCAGTCCGACCAGGGCCCGCCCTGGTGGTCGATGCGCACGCCGTCCAGGTACATCCGCTCGCAGAGCAGACCCGTGTACTTCGGGGTCGGGATGCCGGGCGGCATGCTCGGCACGTGGTAGCCGCGCGGCAGGTGCCGGTAGTACTCGAGCACGACCTTCCACGAGACGTGACCCATCCGGCCCTGGCCCACGAGCACGCTGGTCACCCCCGGCAGCGCGCTGGTGGCAGCGGTCGTCCGGGCCGCGGTCCGGGCCTTCGCGGCCTGCACGGCCGGGCTCGCCGATCCGGCGGTGGCGGAGGCGGAGGCCACGCCGGACAGGGCGACCCCCGTGGCCGCGGCGACGGCCACCCCCGCCCCCGTGACCAGCTTCCAGCGGCTCCGCTTGGTCTGTGTGGCTGACACAGGACTCCTTCGTTCGTCTGTCTGTTGTGGCCCCGGGAAGAAGCCCCCCGGCTCCCTCCCTGCCCTCTCTACTCCGCCCGGACGGTGGGAGGTTGCACGAGATCGGGGCGGATAACCTGATCGGTGTGACACGAACCGAGTGGCGGCTGAGCGAGGACGCGGCGGAGTTCCGCGCCGTGGCCGACGCCTATCTGGCCGCGGACCCGGCCGCCAACACCGTGCTGCTGACGGTCAGTGAGACGGTGCGGGAGCGCGGGCCGTTCGCGTTCGAGGCGAGCCGCCCGGCGCGGTTCGGGTGGCAGTGCGACGCCGACGGCCGGGTGATCGCCGCGTTCGTGCAGACGCCGCCGCGCGGTCCGCTGCTGGGCGTGATGGACGCGGAGTCCGCGCGGGCGCTGGCCAGGGTGCTCGGACCGGTGCCGCGCGTGATCGGCGAGGACGGCACGGTGCGCGCCTACGCGGCGGCGACGGGCCGCGGCTGGCGGGTGTTCCGCGCCGAGCGCCTGTTCCGGCTCGGCGAGGTCACCGAGCCGCGCCCTGTACCGGGCGGCGCGGCACGGCCCCCGACGGAGCGGGACGTGCCGCTGCTGCAGGGCTGGTTCGCCGACTTCGTCACGTTCATCGGCGAGGGCCCACGGCCGGACTTCGACGTCGCCGGGAGGGTCGCGAACGGACGCCTGCTGCTGTGGGAGGACGCGGGCCGGCCGGTCGCCATGGTCGGCTGGACGGCGCGGGTGGCCGGACAGGTGCGGATCGCGCCCGTCTACACCCCCGCCGAGCTGCGCGGCCGCGGCTACGCCGGAGCGGTGGTGGCGCGGGCGAGCCGCGACCTGCTCCGCTCGGGCGCGGAGCAGGTGCTGCTCTTCACGGACCTGGCCAACCCGACCAGCAACGCCCTCTACCAGCGGATCGGCTACCGGCCGGTCGCGGAGCACACGGTGGTGGAGTTCACGTAGGGCGCCCGTACCGAGCCGGTGTCAGGTCGCCGGCAGGCCGTAGACGCGTTCGCCGTGGGTGACGTAGAGGACCGTGCCGTCCGTCTCCATCCACCAGTCGTCGTCGGTGCCGCCGTCCTGGAAGGTCCACCGCAGGTGTCCCGTGGCCCGGTCCAGCGCCGCCAGGCCGGAGCTCGTCCCGTTGCCCGTCAGCACCGGACAGAACGCCGTCGGCCCGACGACCAGCATCGACGCCAGGCCGACGGTGGGGACGATCGGGGTGCTCCACCGCGTGGTCCCGGAGCGGGCGTCCAGGGCGACCGCCGAGTCGTGGAGCGTGGCGAAGACGGTGCCGTCGGCGTAGCCGAGCGCCTGGTAGGAGCTGGTGCCCGACGCCTGCACCGTGAGCCGCTGCTCGCCCTTCGCCAGACCGTAGCCCAGCAGCCGCGAGCCGGGCAGGAACACCGTGTCGCCACCGAGCAGCGGCAGTTCGGTGATGGTGGCGTGCGGGTCCCCGTAGGTCTGGGACCAGACCTGGGCGCCGGTGCCCTGGTCGCGGGCGACGACGTTGTTCGCGTCGTTGGTGTAGACGACGTACTTCGCGGTGGCGAAACCCAGCACCTCCCAGTCGTTGCTGGTCCGGCGGTGCTGCACCCAGCGGACCTTCCTGGTGCCCAGATCGATGGCGACGATCACGGAGTCGGAGCTGTTCAGGCTGATGACCGGGCGGCCGCTCTTGTCGAGCGGAAACTGCTGGCCGGTCACGAAGACGGTCGTGTCGTTGGCGCCGAGCACCGTCGTGAAGCCGAACTGCGGCGGCGTCGGCACCGTCCAGCGCTGCGCCCCGGTCGCCGGGTCGACCGCGGTGACCTGGTTGCCGTCGTCGAGCTGCAGCACCAGCCCGGCGCCTCGGGCCATCGGCCGCTGCTGGGTGCCGGCCGAGATCTGCGGGCCCGTCCAGGCGACCTTGCCGGAGCGTGGGTCGAGGGCGGTCAGGTTCGTGTCCGCGACCAGCAGCCGGCCGTCCACCAGGTAGGGCGGGTTGCCCAGCTGACGGCTCGCCGCGTAGGTCCACAGCGGCTGCGGGGCCACGCCCGGCGGGCGCGTCGGCGTCGGCGTGGCCGTCGGGCCCGCGGTCGGGCCGGCCGCGGGTGCGCGCTTGCCGCCGCCTCCGGCCAGGGCGTACCCGAGGCCGCCGAGGGCGACCACGCCGACGGCGGAGAGTCCGCCCAGGAGCAGCCCACGCCGGCTCGGGGCGCGGCCCGGTTCCCGCGACGTACCGGCGGCATCGGCAGCGGCGGGGGCTGCGTCGGTGTCCGGTGCCGCGCGGCCGAACGGCGCGGGCGTCTCCAACTCCAGGACGTGCGCCGCGTGTCGGGCGATCCCGCCCGATATCTCCGCCGGGAGCCACGCGCCGCGCAGCAACGCGGCGGCGCCCTCGGCAGCGAGCAGGTCCCGCACCTGAGCGGGCGTCGGACGGCCGGCGGGGTCCTTCGCGAGGCAGGCCGCGAGCACCGGTCGCAGCGTCCCGGGCACCTGGGCCAGGTCGGGCTCCTCGTGCACCACCCGGTAGAGCAGGGTGGCCGCGTCGCCCGCCCCGGCGCTGAACGGCCCCTGCCCGGTGGCGGCGAAGGCCAGCACGGAGCCGAGCGCGAAGACGTCGCCGGCCGGGCCGACCTTCCGGCCCGAGGCCTGCTCCGGCGACATGAAGCCGGGCGAGCCGACGATCACCCCGGTCGTCGTCGCCCCCGAGCCGTCCAGGGCCCGGGCGATCCCGAAGTCGATCACGCGCGGGCCGTCCGCCGCCAACAGCACGTTGGACGGCTTGAGGTCCCGGTGGACCAGCCCGGCCGCGTGGATCGCGGTGAGCGCCTCCGCGAGCACCGCGCCCAGCGCCCGGACCGTGCGCTCCGGCATCGGCCCGTGCTCGGCCACGGCCTCGGCGAGCGTCGGCCCGAGCACGTAGGCGGTGGCCAGCCACGGCGCGGCCGAGTCGCGGTCCGCGTCGACGACCGGCGCCGTGAAGGCCCCGTCCACGGCCTGCGCCGCCGCGACCTCGCGGCGGAACCGCTCGCGGAAGCCGGGATCCCCGGCCAGCTCCGGACGGACCACCTTGACGGCCACCGTCCGCCCTCCCGCGCTGCGCGCGAGGTACACCTTCCCCATCCCGCCCGCGCCCAGCAACGCGATGAGCCGGTACGGGCCCACGGTTGACGGATCGTCTGTTCCCAGCGGTCGCATGCTTCCCCCGTCATGCATCATGCCGACCGGATGGCCCGGCCGGTTCAACGGCGAGGATTGTTCCACCGCGAAGGGCCGGGGCGGAACGGGCGTCCCCCGGCACGTCGAGGCCCGGCGGGCACCGCCCGGGCTGTTAGCGTGGCGGGCATGCGCATCGTCATCGCCGGCGGCCACGGCCAGATCGCCCTCCTCCTCTCCCATGAGCTCGCCCGGCGCGGCGACCTCGCGGTCGGCCTCATCCGCAAGCCCGAGCAGGCCGACGACCTGCGGGCGGCCGGAGCGGAGCCCGTCGTGCTCGACCTGGAGGCCTCGTCCGTCGACCAGGTGGCCGACGTGCTGCGCGAGCAGTCCGCCGACGCGGTGCTGTTCGCCGCGGGCGCCGGGCCGGGCAGCAGCGCGGAGCGCAAGTACACCGTCGACCGCGACGGCTCCGTCAAGCTGGCCGCAGCCGCCGAGGCGGCGGGCGTCCGGCGCTTCCTGCAGATCTCCACGATGGGCGCGGGCTCGCCGCCCCGGCCCGGCACGGACGACGTGTGGGCCGCCTACATCGACGCGAAGACCCAGGCCGAGGACGACCTGCGCGGCCGCGGGCTGGACTGGACGGTGCTGCGCCCGGGCCGACTGCTGGACACCCCGAGCACCGGGCTCGTCGCCCTCGCGGTGCCCCCGCTGCCGTCGGGCGGCGTGCCGCGCGCCGATGTGGCACTGGTGCTGGCCGAGTTGGCCGACACCGGCGCGGGCGCCGGGCGGGTGCTGGAGCTGACGAGCGGCGAGACCCCCGTCGCGGCCGCGGTCAGCGCGTTGAGCTGAGGGTTCGCCCTCCTGCCGGAACCCTCCGCCGCGGCTCGTTGTCGGTGACTTCTGGTAGGACTTGAGGGGCGATGGCCCACTCCGAAAGCCCCGAATCCTCCCCGACGTCCGACAGTCCGGCGAGCGAGCAGCTCGAACTGATCCGGACCGAGCTGCGACGTGCCAAGGCGCGGCCGAAGCCCAAGCCGATGGCGGAGGGCCTGCCCGTCGCGCGCGTCGTCGTCGACAAGGGGCTCTCGCACCTCGACCAGTACTTCGACTACGCCGTCCCCGCCCGGCTCGACGAGGCCGCGCAGCCCGGCGTCCGGGTGCGGGTCCGCTTCGGCGGACGCGTCGTCAAGGGCCAGGGGCGGCGCGAGGGCGGCAAGCTCGTCGACGGGTACATCGTCGAGCGGCTCGCGGCCAGCGACTTCGCCGGCCCGCTCGCACCGCTGGCGCAGGTGCTGTCGCCGGAGCGGGTGCTCTCGCCCGAGCTGCTCCGGCTCTGCCGCGCCGTCGCCGACCGCTACGCGGGCACGCTCGCGGACGTGCTGCAGCTGGCCGTCCCTCCCAAACACAACAAACCCGAGGTCGAGCCGCAGCCCGAGCCGGCCGCCGCGCCCGTCGCCGAGCCGGAGCCCGGCGGCTGGGTCCGGTACGCCGACGGCGCGTCGTTCCTGCGGGCGCTCGCCGGGGGCGAGTCGCCGCGCGCCGTCTGGACCGCGCTGCCCGGCCCCGGCTGGCCCGAGGAGCTCGCGCGCGCCGTCCTCGCCGTGCTCGCCTCCGGCCGCGGCGCGCTCGTGGTGCTGCCCGACGGACGCGCCGTCGCGCGCGTCGACGCCGCGCTGACCGCGCTGCTCGGCGCCGGGCGGCACGTCGCGCTCACCGCCGAGCTGGGCGCGGAGGAGCGCTACCGCCGCTGGCTCGCCGTCAGTCGCGGCGCCGTGAAGGCCGTCGTCGGCACCCGCGCGGCGATGTTCGCGCCCGTCGCCGACCTCGGGCTGGTGGCGATCTGGGACGACGGCGACTCCTCGCACAGCGAGCCGCACGCCCCCCAGCCGCACGCGCGCGACGTGCTGTTGCTGCGCGCGGTGGAGGCCGGGGCGGCGGCGCTGGTCGGCGGGTTCGCCGTCACCGTCGAGGCCGCGCAGCTGTTGCGCACCGGCTGGGCGCGTCCGCTGGCCGCCGCGCGCGAGGAGGTGCGGCGCACCGCACCGCTGGTGCGCACCGTCGGCGACCACGACCAGGCCGGCGACGGCGCGGCGCTCGCCGCGCGCCTGCCCTCGCTCGCCTGGCGGGTCGCCCGGGACGCCCTGGCCCGCGGCCCCGTCCTGGTCCAGGTGCCGCGCCGCGGCTACGTGCCGCGCCTGGCCTGCGCCCGCTGCCGCGAGCAGGCGCGCTGTGCGCACTGCGCGGGCCCGCTGGAGGCTCCCGACGCCGCCGGTCCGCTGGTCTGCACGTGGTGCGGCCGCCCCGAGGCCGACTGGCACTGCCGCGAGTGCGGCGGGTTCAAGCTGCGCGCCCAGGTCTTCGGCGCGCGCCGCACTGCCGACGAGCTCGGCCGCGCGTTCCCCTCCGTCCCGGTCCGCACCTCCGGACGCGACGGCGTGTTGGCGACCGTGCCCGGCACGCCCGCGCTGGTCGTCGCGACGCCAGGCGCGGAGCCGGTCGCCGAGGGCGGCTACGCCGCCGCGCTGCTGCTGGACGCGTGGATCCTCCTCGGCCGGCCCGATCTGCGCGCGGGGGAGGAGGCGCTGCGCCGCTGGCTGGGCGCGTCCGCGCTGGTGCGGGGCGCGGCGGAGGACGGCACGGTCGTGGTGGTCGCGGAGCCGAGCCTGCGCCCGGTGCAGGCCCTGGTGCGCTGGGACCCGGCGGGCTACGCCGCGCTCGAGCTCGCGGAGCGAGCCGAGCTCGGGTTCCCGCCGGTCTCCCGGATGGCCGCGGTCAGCGGCCCCCCGGCCGCGGTCCAGGACCTCCTCGACCTCGTCCGCCTCCCGGAGGGCACGGACCTCCTCGGCCCCGTCGCCGTCCCCGTCCCTCGCGGCGAGGACCGCGTCGACCGCGTCCTCCTCCGCGTCTCCCCCGGCCGCGGCGCGGCCCTGGCCACGGCGTTGAAGGCTGCCCAAGCAGCCCGCCTCGCCCGCGGCAAGGGCGACCCGGTCCGCGTCCGCATCGACCCCCCGGACATCGGCTGACGTGCGACTACCTCAGTGCGGGTACCCCCGGGTCGGCGCGGGGAGCGCCGGGCCGCGGCGGGCGGAGGGGATGGGGGCGCGGAGGGCCGAGGGGGGTGGGGCCTGCGGCCCCGTGTGT
>NZ_QKYN01000043.1:0-54960 GCF_003258295.1 Streptacidiphilus pinicola
GTGCGCGAGCTGCCTGGGGCGGGGGGCGGGGGCGCCGGCGGGGGGTTCTATCCCGAGGACTTGACGCATGGTGGAGAGCTTCGCGGCGGTCTCGGTGTATTCGGTCTGCGGACGGCTGTCGGCGACGATGCCGCCTCCGGCTCGCAGGGTGAGGTGGCGCTGTCGGGCGTCGAGCTCGAAGCCGCGCAGGGCCATGTAGAACTCGCAGTCGCCGCGGCCGTCCAGCCAGCCGACCAGTCCGCCGTAGTAGCCGCGGGGTGACTCGTGGTCCGCGATCAGTCCGCGTGCCTGCTCCTGCGGCACCCCGCACACGGCCGGGGACGGGTGCAGGGCCGTGACGAGGTCGGCTGTCCGGTAGCGGTGGTCGGCGAGTCGGCCGTGGATCGGCGTGCCCAGGTGCCAGACCCCGGGTGCGCCCACGAGTTGGGGCTGGTCGGGGTGCAGGAGCTCGGAGCAGAACGGGGCCAGGTGCTTGACCATGAAGTCGACCAGGTGGCGGTGCTCGTCGAGGTACTTCGGGGTCAGGAGTGCGGCCTGGGCGCGGGCCCGGTCCTGTCCGGCCGGGAGGTGCGGGTCCCGGGGGAAGGTGCCGGCCAGTGGGGTCAGGGAGATCCTTTCCCCGGTCTTCTTGAGGAAGAGCTCGGGGCTGGCACCCATCGTGTACAGGCCCGGTGTCGTGGCGTGCTCGACGAAGTAGCTGTGCACCTGGGGGTAGGCGGTCGCGATCTGCTCGTAGACCTGCCGGGCGTCCAGGACCCCGGTGTAGGTGAACCGTTCGGCCCGGGCCACGACGATCTTCTCCAGCGCGTGGTGGGGTGAGCGCAGAATCGGGAGGACCCGGTCGAGCTGCTCGATGTAGCCGGCCACCTCGGCGTCGTTGAAGCCGACATCGGGCAGGAAGCGGCCGGGCCGGGCGCCGCCTGCGGTAGCGCTCGAGGGGCGGGCGGTCCCGCGGGTACCGAGGTAGAGCGAGGGCTTGGCGTGCTCGGAGTCGAAGGGGATGGCGCCGGTGACGACGGCGCTGTGCCCGGCGCCGCGGACGGCGCTTTCCGCCGCGGCCAGATCGGTGAACCGGGTGAGGGGGCCGACCGGTTCGACGGAGGTGGCCGGGCCGCGCAGTCGGAAGACGGCGGGGCCCACGCCGGCTCGCTCGCGGCGGTGCAGGACGGGCTCAGACACGAGTCGTCTCCCTGTCTGTCTGGTAGTCCCAGGGGGTGTAGTCGGTGTAGCCGGTGGCGTCGCCGCCGTAGAAGGAGGCGGGGTCCGGCGTGGTCAGCGGGGCGCGGCGCAGCAGGCGGTCCGGGAGGTCGGGGTTGGAGATGAACAGTCGTCCGACCGAGACCGCGGAGGGTCCGGAGCCCAGGTGGGTGGTCAGTTGGTTCAGGACCTGGGTGCTGTTCTGGTCGGGGGCGGTTCCCATGTTGTCGACCCATCCGCCGGGCCAGGACGAGCGGATCCAGTCCAGGACGTCGGGGTGGCTGCCGGCGACCGTGTGCACGTAGGCGGCGCGCTGGACGCCGGGGTGTGCCAGCAGTGCCAGGTGGGTCTGGGCGGTGTCGTCCTCGTGGATGCGGTTGGCCGACTGTCCGGGCGAGATTCTCAGTGCGGTGCGCTGGTGGCCGACTTCGCCGGCGACGGCCTCGAAGACCTGTGCGGGGAACCGGGCGCGGTTGGGTGCCGATCCGCCGTAGGTGTCGTCGCGGGTGTTGGTGCCCGACGCGAGGAACTGGTGGAGGAGGTAGCCGTTGCCGGCGTGGATCTCCACGCCGTCGAAGCCCGCGTCGACGGCCATGCGGGCGGCGTGCGCGAACTGCTCGACGGTGAGATCGATCTCGGTGGGGGTCATCGCCCGGGGCATCGGATGGTCGACCAGGCGGCCGTCGAGCAGGGTCTGCGGGCGTGGGACGACCGCGGACGGGGCCAGGGGTTGCCGGCCTCCGTTCACGGCGGGATGGGCGGCGCTGCCGGAGTGCATGAGCTGCATCACGATGGTGCCGCCGCGGGTGTGTACGGCGTCGACGATGCGGGCCCACTCGGTGCGGTCGCGGGAGTCGGTCAGGTGGGGGCTGTTGGGCTGTCCTTTCCCGATCAGCGCGGGGTGGGTGCTCTCGGTGATGATGAGGCCCGCGCCGGCCCGTTGTCGGTAGTACTCGTGCATCAGGGCGCTGGGTGTTCCGTCGAGGTGGGCTCGGCGGCGTGTCATCGGGCTCATGACGATGCGGCTGCTCGCGGTGATGTCGCCGAGGGTCACCGGCGTGAAGGGGTCGACGGACATGCGTTCTCCTCAGGGCCGGGCCGAGACGGCGGCGTCCATCAGCCGTGCCCGGACCGCGAGTCGATCGATCTTGGAATTGGGGAGCAGCGGCACGCTGTCGGCGAACACGAACCGCTTCGGTACGGCCGCTCGTCCCATCTGCCGGCGCACCCGGTCCTTGAGGTCGTCGAGGGTGGGGGCGGAGGCACCGGGCTTGAGGTGCAGGTAGGCGCTGACGAGTTCGCCCCATTCGGGATCGGGGAGGCCCATGACGACGGCGGTGTCGATCTCCGGCACGCCGGCGAGGGCGCGCTCGACGGCGGTGGCGGGGATCTTGACCCCGCCGGTGTTGATGAGATCGTCGGTGCGGCCGAGCACGCGCAGGCGCCCGAACTCCCAGCGGCCGCGGTCCGCGGTGCGGAACCAGCGCGTGTTACCGCGGGTGTAGAAGCGGCCCGTCTCGGTTTCGTCCGCGCCGAGGTAGCCGTCGGACAGGACCGGTCCGCCGATGTGGATCTGATCGTCGACCAGGCGCACCTGGACGCCGTCGAGCGGGATGCCGTCGTAGACGCATCCGCCGCCGGTCTCGGTCATGCCGTAGGTCTCGACGGTGTCGACGACGGTCTCCAGCCGTGCCCTGGTGTCGGGGTCCAGTGGGGCGCCGCCGACGAGCACCGTGTCGAAGCCGGCCAGGGCGGCGCGTGCTCCGGTGTCGTCGAGCAGTCGCCGGACCTGGGTGGGGACCAGTGCGGTGTAGCGCCTGCCCGCCGGCATCGTGCGGGCGGAGGCGGTGAACGCGGCCGGGTCGAACCGGTGGCTGTCGAGGGTGTGGACGACGGTGCCGGCGGCGAAGGCGCGGTGGACGACCTGGAAGCCGGCGACGAAGGAGGCGGGCAGGCACAGGAGCCAGTCGCCCGGGCCGCCGAGTCGGGCTGAGGTCGCCGCGGCCGAGGCGCGCAGGGCGGTGTGGGTCAAGGCGGTCCGTTTGGGGGTTCCTGTCGAGCCGGAGGTGGACAGCACGACCGCGGTCCGGCCCTCGACGTGCCGCGGGAGTGCGGCGGCCTGGGCCTGGTCGGTGACCGGTGCGATCGCGTGGCCGGTGTTGTTGGCGGTGCGCAGTTCGTGCAGGAGGAGGTCGACGGCACGGCCGGGCTCGGCGGGCAGGAGGAGCGGGCGGAGCGGTATCGGGGGCATCGTCGCTCCGCTCAGAAGTAGTAGGGATAGGCGGACCAGTCGGGCGACCGCTTCTCCAGGAAGGCGTTGCGCCCTTCCACCGCCTCGTCGGTCATGTAGGCCAGGCGCGTCGACTCGCCGGCGAAGACCTGCTGTCCGAGCAGTCCGTCGTCGGGGAGGTTGAAGGCGAACTTCAGCATCCGGATCGCCTGGGGCGACTGCTGGGTGATGTCCCGGCAGTAGGCGATGGCGGTGGTTTCCAGGTCCTTGTGCGGGACGACCTCGTTGACGGCGCCGAGCGCCTGCATCCGGTCGGCGTCGATCTCGCGGGCCAGGAAGAAGATCTCGCGGGCGAACTTCTGGCCCACCTGGCGGGCGAGCAGCGCCGAGCCGTAGCCGGCGTCGAACGATCCGACGGTGGCGTCGGTCTGCTTGAACTTGCCGTGCTCGCGCGAGGCGATGGTGAGGTCGCAGACCACGTGCAGCGAGTGGCCGCCGCCGGCGGCCCATCCGGAGACGGCCGCGATGACGACCTTGGGCATGGTGCGGATCAGCCGTTGGACCTCGAGGATGTGCAGGCGGCCGGCGCGGGCCGGGTCGATGGTCTCCGCGGTCTCGCCCTCGGCGTAGTGGTAGCCGTCACGGCCGCGGATGCGCTGGTCGCCGCCCGAGCAGAAGGCCCATCCGCCGTCCTTGGGTGAGGGACCGTTGCCGGTGATGATCACCGCGCCGACGTCGGCGGACATCCTGGCGTGGTCCAGGGTGCGGTAGAGCTCGTCGACCGTGCGCGGCCGGAAGGCGTTGCGCACCTGGGGACGGTCGAAGGCGATGCGGACCCACGGGAGGTCGCGGACGACCTGGCCGTCGGCGTCACGCTCCACACCTCGGTGGTAGGTCAGGTCCGTGAGGTCGGTGAAGCCGTCGACGTTCCGCCAGGCTGACGGGTCGAACGGGTTGGCCGAAGGGGCCGGCGTGCTGGGCGCGGAGAGGGTGTCGTGCACCGTCGCAGTCGTCATGATCTTCCTTGTGTCTGCTCGCTTCGGGGGCCGCCGCGGGTGGGCTGGGCGGTGCGCTGGTGGTGGTTCAGGCGCGGGAGGGTTCCAGTGACCGGGCCGCGGCCGGAGCGGCGTCCCAGGTCGCGTCGATGCTGTGGCGTACGGCCGTGTGGACGTCGCGGAGCGTGGTCCGGGCGACCGGGACCTCGACGACGGCGATGCGGTTCTCCGCGCGGGCCTTGTCGAGGCTGTCGGGGAGCGCTTCGAGGTGGGCTTTTCGATGTGAGACCCCGTAGGCCTGGCACAGCGGCGCGATGTCGATGTGCTGGGGCGTGCCGTAGATCCGTTCGAAGGTGTCGCCGAACTCGTGGTGCCGGTACGCGGGATGCCCTTGTTCGAGCAGTTCGAAGATGCCGCCGCCCGCGTCGTTGGAGACGACGACGACCAGGTTGTCGGGCACTTGTTCCAGGTGACCGGACATCAGGCCCGAGGCGTCGTGGGCGAAGGTCAGGTCGCCGATCAGGGCGATCACCGTGGCGCTCGGTGAGGCCAGGGCGGCTCCGACGGCGGAGCTGATGTTCCCGTCGATGCCGGCGACTCCGCGGCTGGAGAGCACCTGGACCCCGTGCGGGACCGTGCCGGTCAAGGAGACGTCCCTGATCGGGTTGGATGCTCCCAGCCACAGGATGTCGCCGGGGCGCAGGGCGGAGAGCAGCGTGGCCGCGACGTCGGCGCCGGTGAGCGGACGGGCCCGGTGGTGCAGGGCGCGGGACCAGTGGTCGCGTATCACCTCGTCGAGGTGGGTGAGTTCCCCGGTCCACGAGCGCGGAGTCTCGCCGGTGAACACCGGCTGCGCGGTCACGGTGTCGATGCTGGGGGCGGCGTAGACCCAGTCGTCGTCGCCGTCGCTGACCAGGACCGTGGTCGTGTCCGGGCGGGCGAGTGCCCGCGAGACGTTGCGGTGGAGGGTGGGGCGGCCCAGGACCACGAGCTGCTCGGGGCGCGCGTAGTCCAGTACCCAGGGGTGCAGGACGGTCCGGCCGCCGGTCGGCACGGTGGGCTCGGCGATGCAGGGGACCTGCTCGGGGATGCGGGTGAGGTCGGCGCCGTCTCCGGCGACGACCAGGGTGCGGCGCGTCAGGTCGATCCGGTGCGCGGTGGTGCGTCGCGGTGTGCGGGCCGGGATGCGGGTCCACGGCCCGCCTTGGGGGCGGCCCTTGGGGAAGCGGATCCGGCGGGCCGAGGGCGGGAGCCCGGAGGGCAGCGGTACGTCGATCTGGACCGGGCCGGGCGCGCCCATGAGGCGCCCGGCCGCGATGGCCAGGGCGCGGCAGACCTGGGAGCGGAGCGTGGCGTTGGCCTGCTCGGGCGGTTCGCCGCCGCCGCCCAGGACCTGGACGTGGCGTACCTGGCCGAGGAGGTACCGGGTCTGGTCGACGGTCTGCGACGCGCCGGTGCCAAGGACCTGCGGCGGGCGGTTCGCGGTGACCAGGACCAGGGGGATGCGGGCGTAGTCGGCTTCGGCGGCGGCGGGTGCGAGGTTGGCGACCGCGCTGCCCGAGGTGGTGACCACGGCCACCGGGGCGCCGGTGGACTTGGCCATGCCGAGGGCCACGAACGCGGCCGAGCGCTCGTCCAGGCGGACGTGCAGGCGCAGTTCGCCGGCTTCGGCGCGGCGGGACAGTTCGAAGCCGAGGGGCCCGTTGCGCGATCCGGGGCAGTACAGGAAGGTACGGACGCCGCCGCGGACGAGCTCGTCGACGACGACGGCCGCCACGAGGGCCGCCTGGTCGGTGGTCGGGCCGGCTTCGGGCCGGATGCCGCCTTCAGGCCGCATCGCTGATCCCGTCGCGCAGCAGGTGCTCCAGGCGATTGCGCTGGACCTTCATGGTGGCCGTGCGGGGGAACCGGTCGTAGGGCAGGATGACGGGGCGCTCCAGGCGGGGCATTTCCGCCACGCAGGCCCACCAGGCGTCCCAGTCCATGGTGCGGCGGTCGGTGAGGGAGATGACCGGCTGGGGGTCCCCGGCCGGGGTCCGCACCATGATGACCTCGTTGAGGAACGGCAGCTTGTCCAGCAGGGCGTCTTCGAGGGCGAGTGTGCTCTTGACCTCGTCGATCAGGTCGACCTGACGGTCGTGCAGGGCGAGCTGCCCGAAGTGGCCGATCTCGCCCTGGTCCCCGCTGTTCCACCACGGTCCGCGCAGGTTCTGCTCGAAGCGGTCCTGCTCGCCGTAGTAGGTGACGGCGCGTCCCCGGGAGAACATCTCGATGGCGCCCTGCTGTCCCCGGGCCACCGGGTTGCCGGACTCGTCGACCACCCGGGCGCGGGTCAGCTTCGGCATGCCGACGCCCATCCAGCGGGCGTTGCTGAACCGCAGGGACAGACGGGTGTGTGCCCGCAGCACCATGGGGCCGCACTCGCTTTGGCCGTAGACCTGGAGGTAGACCGGCATGCGGTGCTTCGACGCGCGCAGGTACTTGAGCATGGTGCCCTTGTTGACGGCGTCGAAGGTCGAGTGCAGGTAGCGGACGCTTGCGAAGACCGAGGGGTCCCGGTCCAGGATCGAGGCCCAGCGGACCAGGTGGTTGGGGTGCGACTCGATCGCGAGGGGACGGTGGCGTCGCATCATCTGTTCGACGTTGTCCTCCCCCGGGTCCCCGATGTTGAGCAGGGGGAAGCCGTAGGACATCAGGGAGGCGATGCCGATGTTGAAGCGGCTGTGCACCGGCGAGATGTGGAAGGCCACCAGGCCGGAGGTGTCCAGGAACGAGAGCACGCGCCGCTGCCAGGTGACGCGCCAGCCCATGGAGGTCGGTGAGTGGGCGATCAGCTTCGGGATGCCGGTCGTCCCGGAGGTGTGGGTCATGTAGACGATGTCGTGCACGTCCGGCCGGCGGGCCGGGCCGGTGGCAGCGTGCACCTGGTGCGCCCGCACGGTGTCGGTGTGGGCCTTGCGGGAGGCGTCGACCGAGGCGATGGCGTCGGCCTTGGCGGCGGTCGCGTCGTCGAACAGCAGCCAGGGGTTCTTGAGCCGGGCGGCCATGACGGTGACGGTCTCGGCGTCCAGGTGCGGCGAGATCATGACGGGAACGCCGCCCGCGTAGGAGACGGCGACGGCGAGCAGGTAGCTGTCGAACAGCGCCGACTTGTAGATCACGACGTGGTCGCCGGGCTTGATGCCGAGAAGGATCGCCTGCTCGCCGAGGTGGCCGACGGCGGCGGCCGCGGCGGCGTAGGTGGTCTGCGTGCCGAGCTCGGGGAACACGCGCAGCGGGATGTCGAGGTGGATCTTGGAGTTCGGGAAGGTGTCGGCCGCAGTGCGGAAGTTGTCGTAGAGGTGCAGCGGTGCGGACACCGGGCGGAAAAGATCTTTGAGCGGAAACATCGGCTTTCCCTTCAGGCCACGGCGACGGGCCGGTCCACGAGGTAGCGCATGGCTGCCCGGTTCTCCTCCGGGCGGTGGACTCGAATGTGGGCATGAACGTGTTTGTCCGCGGCGGCCGGGTCCTGAAGGGCCGACGCGTGGACGAGGGCGGTCCCAGCGCGGACCTGGGATGCGAATTCCTGGGAAATGCCACTTTCTTCACCGCCCGCGGAGTACGTCATTTCCGGCGTACTCCTGGGGCCGTATCGGATCTCCCGGCCAACAGGATCACCTGATCTCCAAATGGCCGACAAGTAGGCACTTCAAGGTGCCTAGGACACGGTGTTCCTTGGGAACTTGAGAGTTCCTACTTGTTTTCCGCTCCATCCGCGGCGACTGTTGTCGGAGCAAATCCCGAGGAAACCGGATCCGGTGCTCAGCATTCGGCAACGATGCCGGGAATTGTCGACGGCAACCCGGTCAGACGGAGCGGCCCGAGGCGCGAGGCGCGCGGGCGCCGGCTCAAGCGCTTGAACTCGCCTTCCACACAGCCGAGCTGGTCGCCGGTCACGTGCCGGCGCACGGACGCCCGTCAGCGTCCGCCGTCGGCGTCCCGTCCCTCGACCTTCCCTTTCCCGCCTGCGGCTGCAGCGCAGCACGGCCGGCGATCCTCCCGGGAGATCTCTCATGCCCAAGTTCCGCATCGAAGTGTGCATCATCGGGGCCGGTCCGCGCGGCCTGTCGGTTCTGGAACGTCTGTGTGCCAATGAGCGCGCGGCGCCTTCGTGCGACCTGCTGACCGTGCACCTGGTGGACCCACATCCCGCCGGGGCCGGGTCCGTGTGGCGGACCGACCAGCCGGAGCAGCTGCTGACCAACACGGTCGCCTCGCAGATCACGGTGTTCACCGACGACAGCGTGCGGATCGCGGGGCCGGTGGAGCCCGGACCGAGCCTGTACGAGTGGGCGCAGAGTCTGGCGTTGCTCGGCGAGCCGGGCGACTACGGCGCCCAGACGCTGGCCGAGGCCCGCCGGCTGGGACCCGACTCCTACCCCAGCCGCGGGTTCTACGGGCACTATCTGCGCGACTGCTACCGCACCATCGTCGCCAAGGCCCCGGCCCACCTCACCGTGCGCGAGCACCGCTCGCGGGCCGTCGCGGTCGCCGACACCCTCGGGACGCCGGGCGGCCCGCAGACGGTGAACCTGGAGGACGGCACCCGGCTGGGCGGACTGTCCGCCCTGGTCCTGGCCCAGGGCCACGTGGGCGCGCATCTGACCGCCCGCCAGGTGCGCACCGCCGACCTCGCCCGCATCCACGGCCTGGTGTACCTGCCCCCGGCCAACCCGGCCGATGTGCCGCTCACCTCGATCGGAGCCGAGGAGAACGTGCTGCTGCGCGGCCTCGGGCTGAACTTCTTCGACTACATGGCCCTGTTCACCAGCGGCCGCGGCGGCTCGTTCGTGCAGGGGGAGGCGGGGCTCACCTACCACAGGTCCGGAGGTGAGCCGCGGCTGTTCGCGTTCTCCCGACGCGGCATCCCGTACCACGCCCGCGGCGAGAACGAGAAGGGGCCGTTCGGCCGGTACCGGCCGCGCCTGCTCACCCCGGAGTACGTCGCCGGGCTGCGCCACCGCGCAGCGCACGGGGAGCGCATCGGCTTCCGCACCCACCTGTGGCCTCTGATCGCCCGTGAGGTGGAGAGTGTCTTCTACGCCACCACGTTGAGTGCGCGGGGAGCCGCCGCCTCCTCGGTCGAGGAGTTCATCGACCGCTACCTGGCGCTGCCGCTGGACGCGGACGGCTCCCAGCTGCTCTCCTCCCGCGAGATAGCGCCGGCGGACCGGTTCGGCTGGGAGCGGCTCGTCGATCCCGTCGCCTCGCGCCGCTTCGCCGGCCGCAAGGACTACCAGGACTGGCTGGTCCGCTATCTGCGAGGCGACGTCGCCGCCGCACGAGCCGGCAACATCAGCGGTCCGCTCAAGGCGGCCCTCGACATCCTGCGGGACCTGCGCAACGAGATCCGGCTCGCGGTCGACCACGGCGGACTGGACGGGGACTCCCACCGCGACGAGCTGGAGGGCTGGTACACACCGCTCAACGCGTTCTTGTCGATCGGCCCCCCGGTGCGACGCGTCGAGGAGATGATCGCCCTGATCGAGGCGGGTGTACTGACCGTGACCGGACCGGGCACCGAGGTGCGGCTGGACACCTCGGTCCCCGCCTTCACCGCCGTCAGCCCGCGGGTGCCCGGTCCGCCCGTCGTCGCCCGGGCGCTGATCGAGGCGCGGCTGCCGGAGCCGGACATCCGGCGCACGCGCGATCCGCTGATCGGGCACATGCTCGCCACCGACCAGGCCCGGCCCTACACCATCACCACGCAGGGTGCCGGCGACTACGAGACCGGCGGCCTGGCGGTGACCGAACGGCCCTACCGCGTCGTGGACCGGGCCGGCCGGCCGCATCCGCGGCGCTTCGCCTACGGCGTGCCGACCGAGTCCGTGCACTGGGTGACCGCCGCCGGTGTCCGGCCGGGCGTGGACTCGGTCACCCTCGGGGACTCGGACGCCATCGCCCGCGAGGTGCTGGCCCTGCCGGCGCTGTCGCCGTCCGCGACACCGACCACCGGCGTCGAGGCGACGCCGATCGCGGTCGAGGTGATCGTATGAGCGACACCGCGTCGCTTGCGGACTCGGGGTTGCTCTCCCCCGTGCGCGCCGGCACCGCGGTGGAGGCCGCGGTCGGGGACGAGGCGTGGCTGCAGGCCATGCTGGACGCGGAGGCCGCGCTGGTCCGCGCCCAGGCGCGGCTGGGCAGCGTCCCGGCCGCCGCCGCGACGCGGATCTCCCGCCTGGCCAGGGCCGAGTCGATGGACCTTCGGCAACTGGCCCTGGCGGCCCGGGAGACCGCGAACCCCGTGGTCGGGCTGGTGCAGGCCCTGACCGAGGTGGTGGCCCGCCAGGACGAGGGGGCCGCGCAGTACGTGCACCGCGGCTCGACCAGCCAGGACGTCTTCGACACCGCCGCCATGCTGGTGGCCCGCCGCGCGCTGGACCTCACCCTGGCGGACCTGGACCGCACCGCCGGGGCGCTGACCGCGCTGGCGGCGCGCCATCGGGACACCGCCATGGCCGGACGCACCCTGGCCCTCCAGGCGGTCCCGATCACGTTCGGCCTGAAGGCGGCGGGATGGCGGCAGTTGGTACTGGATGCCGAGGACCGGCTGCGGGCCGTGCGCGACCACGGACTTCCGGTCTCCCTGGGTGGGGCCGCCGGCACGCTGGCGGGCTACCTGGAGTACGCGCGGCTGGACGCGCCGGACGCCGAGCGGACCGGTTTCCACTCCCGGCTGCTCGCCGCGTTCGCCAAGGAGACGGGGCTGTCCGTTCCGCGCCTGCCGTGGCACGCGCTGCGCACCCCGATCGCGGACCTCGCGGCCGCACTGGCCTTCACCGCCGGCGCACTGGGAAAGCTCGCCGTGGACGTGCTGACGCTGTCGCGCACGGAGATCGGCGAGGTCGCCGAGCCGGCCGCCCCGGGCCGGGGCGCTTCCTCGGCCATGCCGCACAAGCACAACCCGGTGCTGGCCACGTTGGTGCGCAGCGCGGCGCTCCAGGTCCCGGCGCTGTGCACGGGGCTGGTCCAGTGTCTTGCGGCCGAGGACGAACGCTCCGCGGGCGGATGGCACGCCGAGTGGCTGCTGCTGCGTGAGTGCCTGCGGCTGACCGGTGGCGCCGCGTCCACGGCGGCCAGGCTCGCCGAGGGACTGCGGGTCGACGGCCCGCGGATGGCTCGCAACCTGGAACTGACCGGCAGCCAGGTCGTCTCGGAGCGGCTGGCGGCACGACTGGCCCCGGTCCTTGGCAAGGCCGAGGCGAAACGCGTGCTCACCGTCGCCTGTGAGACCGCGGCCGCACAGCGGCAGCCGCTGCACGTGGTCCTGGAGAAGATGCCGCAGGCGCGGGTCCTGGCCGAACAGGGTCTGCTCGAAGAGCTCTGCGACCCGGCCGGGTACACCGGGGCGAGCGGCGAGCTGGTCGACCGGGCCCTACGTCCCTGACGGGTGGTCACGGGATCTGGCGGGGAGCGCCGGGCCCTGGCCGGGCACTCGCGTTACGCCGTCAGGGCCCCGCGATGCCGGTGCCCCGCGGAGAGCTTCTCCTGCGGGGCTCCGACGGCGTCCGAGTCCGAGCGGTGAGCCTGGACATCGGACGCGTGGTCGGCCGCCCACAACTGCAGCAGGGAGAAGATCGCCGCGAGGCTGGTGCCGAGTCCACTGAGGCGGTACTCCACCTTGGGCGGGACCTCGGGGTACACCGTGCGTTCGATGATCCCGTCCCGTTCCAGCGTGCGCAGCGTCGCCGTCAGCATCTTCTGGCTCACTCCGTCAAGTTGTCTGCGCAGTTCACCGTGCCGCATCGGGGACGTCTCGTGCAGGGCGCACAGCACCGGCAGCGTCCACTTGTTGGTCAGCGTCTCCAGCAGCTCCCGGGTGGGCAGTTCCACGCCCTGCACGATCCCCAGCTCCGTGACCGACATCGAACCTCCTCATGTCGAATCCGTGGCCGAGGACCCGTGCCTCTCCAGGAGGACACCGGGTCCCGACCAGGCCTACCGGGAAGGGTTCCGCACGGATCGCAAGTTTTTCTGGATACGAAATGCCGGCCTGCGAAGACGTGGTGTCGAGCGCGAGGTTCGCGCCGAACCCCGGGCGACTCCAGCCTGGCGGCCGGCGCCGCGCTCGTCGGCCGCTCCCCCGCCCGAGCTGGGCGCGCCTTCGCCCGGAGCGGGCCTCGAGCCCGGTTCGAGGGCGGGCCGCTCCACTTGAGGGGCAAGGCCTGGAAGTCGGCTCCACGAGGTCGCCCGACCGCTTGGCCGCGGCCTGCTCTGTTCCCGGACCGGAGATACGCATGTCGAGCAACTTCCCCGCCTTCGCCGAACTGATCGCCCAGACCGAGCACTGCGCCTGGCACCTGCAGCTGCGCGACGACCGCACCCTGGTCCACGCCCCGGAAGGACACGGCGACTTCGCCGCCCTGGTGCGCGACGCGGTCGGGCGCGGCATCGACTGGCGGCGCGCGCGGATCGTGCCCGAGCCGGCCGGCGCGGTCGTCCAGGACGCGTGGGAGACCACGACCCAGGTCAACGTGCCCGCCGGCGAGAAGGTGCGCTGGCTGCCGCGGCAGCGCGCCGCGGACCTGCTGCTGCCGGGCAACGACTTCTGGGTGTTCGACGACCGGCTGCTGCGCTGGACGCACCTGCAGCGCGACGGCTCCTGGGGCCGGCACGAGTTCTCGCGGGACCCCGAGCTGATCCGCCGCTGCCGGCAGGCCTTCGAGGCCGTGTGGGAACGCGCGGTGGACCACGCCGAGTTCACCCCCTCGCGCAGGCAGCCCACCGCGGCCTGACCCGCACCCCCGCCCGGCGACCCCCGGCAGCACGGCATCCCTCACCCGCCCCGCGCGCCGCGCGGGGCGGGTGACGCGCGTCTGCGCCCCGCGACCTGGGCCCGAGGCGGGGCGTGAAGGAATCAGGAGCAGAGCGGGAATCAAGGGGCGCTGCACCGGCCGGAGTTAGCTTTCCGGACAGTGAAGGGATACGGGTGATCTTCGATGGAGCTCCGGATACTGGGATCGATAGAACTGTGGACGGGCACCGCCCTGGCCGATCTCGGCCCCGCACGGCAACGCAGCATCCTCGGAGTCCTGCTGGTCGACCCGGAGCGGCCGGTGCCGCTGGAGTCCCTCGTCGACCGGGTGTGGGGCGAACAGCCGCCCGCCGGGGTCCGCAACGTGGTGCACACCTACGTCACCCGGCTGCGCCGGGCGCTGGCGCGCGCCTCGGCCGAACTGCCCGAGCCGATCGGCGTGGTGCGCACCCCGACCGGCTACCAGGTCTCGGCCGACCCCGGCACCGTGGACCTGGTGCGGTTCCGCCGGCTGCTGAAGAGCGCCCAGCGCGAGGGGCTGGCCCTGCCCGAGCGCAGCGCGCTGCTGCAGCAGGCACTGCACCTGTGGCGCGGTGACGCGCTGGGGGGCATGGAGAGCGACTGGGCCGCGCGGCTGCGCGAGACGCTGCGGCAGCTGCACCACGAGGCGCTCAGCCAGTGGGCGGACGCCGAGATACGTCTGGAACGGCCGGGCGCGGTGCTGGCGGAGCTGCGGGCGGCGCTGCTGACCGACCCGCTGTCCGAGCAGCTGTGCGAGCGGCTGATGCTGGCGCTGTATCTGGAGGGGCGCAGCGTCGACGCGCTGGAGTACTACCAGTCGATCCGGCGCCTGATCGCGAAGGAGCTCGGCACCGATCCCTCGCGGCGGCTGCAGCGGCTGTACGAGACGATCCTGCGCGGCGAGGCGGCCGACCCCGCACCGGCGGGCGCGGCCGAGCGCGGCGGTGAGCCGCAGGGCGCGGTCACCCACGGCACCGGCACGCACGGCGTGGGCGTGTTCGCCGCGCCGGAGCCCAGAGCCGCGCCGCCGGCCGTGCCGGTGCCGGCGATGCTGCCGCTGGACCTGCCCGACTTCACCGGGCGCGAGCGTGAACTCGACCAGATCGCACGCACGTTGACCGGTCCGGCCGGCGCGCAGCCGCACGCGGTGGTGCTGGTCGGCGGCGGCGGGGCCGGCAAGACCGCGCTGGCGGTGCACCTGGGCCACCGGCTGCGGCCCGCGTTCCCCGACGGGCAGCTGTACGCGGCGCTGCGCGGCAGCGGCGCGCGGGCGGCGGACCCGCACGCGGTGCTGGGCCGGCTGCTGCGGGCGCTGGGCACCGACCCGGACCGGCTGCCGGCCGACCCCGACGAGCGCGCCGAGATCTACCGGCTGGCGCTTTCCGGGCGCAGGCTGCTGCTGATCCTGGACGACGCGGTCGACGACGCGCAGGTGCAGCCGCTGCTGCCGGGCAGCGCGGACACCGGGGTGCTGATCACCAGCCGGGGCCGGCTGGCCGCGCCGCTGGGCGCCCGGGTGCTGCAGCTGCCGGACCTGCCGCACGGCCACAGCCTGCGGCTGCTGGCGCGGATGCTGGGCGCGGAGCGGGTCAACCGGGAGCCGGCCGCGGCGGCCGCGATCGCCCGCTACTGCGGCGGCCTGCCGCTGGCGCTCAGGGCCGCGGCGGTGCGGCTCAACACCCGCCCGCACTGGCCGCTGGCGCGCTACGCGGAGCGGCTGGGCAACGAGGCGCGGCGCCTGGACGAGCTGGCGCACAGCTCGCTGAGCGTGCGGGCCAGCTTCGCCGCGTCCTACGACGCGCTGCCCGAGGACGCCCGCGAGGCGTTGCGGTGCCTGGCCCACCTGGACGTGCCCGAGTTCGACGCCCACATGGCCTGCCCGGTCCTGGGCAAGGACTTCGCCGCGGTGGAGGACGCCTGCGAGCAGCTGGTGGAGGCGCACTTCCTGTCGGTGGCCGAGCCGGCGGTGGCCGACCTGCCCACCCGCTACCGGCTCGACGGCCTGCAGCGCAGCTTCGCCCAGGAACTGAGCGCCGGCCGGGAACCGGGCGCCGCCCAAGGTCTGGTCAAAGGCGCGGCGGGCGCTGTTCGAGCCGCCGTCCAAGCGTCCTTCTAGCGGGGCCCACATGGGAATACACCCGCGGTCAAGACGCACTCCAGCCCAGCGCCCAACGCGGTGGCGGACAGTCATCTCCGAAGCCACCTACGCGATTGGGCAGGAAGGAGTGGGACCGCCAATGACGCCTCCGGACACTCCCCAGGCGGTGCTGCCAGACCTCGGGCGGACCGACACGGATCCGCAACCACCGATACCGGCACGCGCGCCCACCATGGCCGAACTGGCCGACGAACTGACCACCCGTCGGGCGCAGGCCCACTACGGGCACGACCCGGACGCCGACGCCCGGCACCTGGGCAAGGGCAAGCTGCTGGCCCGCCAGCGCATCGAGGAACTCCTTGACCCGGGCACCTTCACCGAGCTGGGGCTGTTCGCCGAGCACCGGGCCGTCGGGTTCGGCATGGAGGACTCCCACCCCGAGGGCGACGGCGTGATCACGGGCTGGGGCGAGATCGACGGCCGTACGGTCTTCGTGTTCGCCCACGACGCCCGGGTCCGCGGCGGCGCGCTCGGGGCCACGTTCGCCGCGAAGATCCACCAGCTGCTCGACTTCGCCGACTCCGTCGGCGCCCCCGTCATCGGCCTCAACGACGGCGGCGGCGCCCGGATCCAGGAGGGCATCGACGCGCTGGCCGGATTCGGCAAGCTGTTCGCCCGCAACGTCCGCGCCTCCGGCGTGGTGCCGCAGATCTCCGTGGTGCTCGGCTCCTGTGCCGGCGGCGCGGTCTACTCGCCGGCGCTGACCGACTTCACGTTCATGGTCGAGGGCATGGCCAACATGTTCATCACCGGCCCCGACGTGGTGCAGGCCGTCACCGGCGAGAAGGTCACCCACGAGGAGCTCGGCGGCGCCTACACCCACGGCACCCGCACCGGCGTGGCGAGCTTCGTCGCCGCCGACGAGGAGCTGTGCTTCGAGGGCGTGCGCGAGCTGCTGTCCTACCTGCCGTCGAACAACGCCGAGTCGGCGCCGTACACGCGGCCCACCGACAGCGCGGACCGGCGCTGCGAGGAGCTGCTGCGGCTGGTGCCGGTCGACGACCGGACCCCGTACGACATCCGGACGGTGATCGGGCACATCGTCGACGACGGCGACTACCTGGAGATCCAGGAGAGCTGGGCGCCGAACATCGTGTGCGCGCTGGCCCGCCTGGACGGCCACACCGTCGGGATCGTCGGCAACCAGCCCGCGGTGATGGCCGGGGTGCTGGACATCGACTCCTCCGAGAAGGCCGCCCGGTTCGTGCGCACCTGCGACGCGTTCAACATCCCGCTGGTGACCCTGGTGGACGTGCCCGGCTTCATGCCCGGCACCGACCAGGAGCACAACGCGATCATCCGGCGCGGCGCGAAGCTGCTGTACGCGTACTGCGAGGCGACGGTGCCGCGGGTGCAGGTGATCTTGCGCAAGGCGTTCGGCGGCGCGTACATCGTCATGGACTCCAAGTCGATCGGCTCGGACCTGTCGTTCGCGTGGCCGTCCAACCAGACCGCGGTGATGGGCGCCGACGGCGCCGCGAACATCATCTTCCGCCGGCAGCTGCGTGCGGCCGCCGAGCCGGAGAAGCTCCGCAAGGAGCTGGTCGCGGAGTACACCGAGCAGCTGATGAACCCGTTCGTCGCCGCCCAGCGCGGGCACGTCGACGACGTCATCGACCCCGCCGACACCCGGCGGGTGCTGATCAAGTCGCTGGACATGCTGCGCAGCAAGCGGGCCCGGCAGCCGGTGCGCAAGCACGGGAACGAGCCGCTGTGAGCGCCCCGGGCACCGCCGCGCTCACGGTCCTGCGGGGCAACCCCACCCCCGAGGAACTGGCCTCGCTGCTGGTCGTGTTCGCCGCCCTGCGCGGCGGCGCGCCCGACCCGGCCGGCCAGGCCCTGGGCGGCGCGCGGCGCCGCTGGGGCCGGCCGGCCGGCTGGAAGCACACGCACACCGCCGCCGAGGCGGACCCCGCGATCTGGCAGCGCAACCCTGCCCCGACCCACGAAAGGACTGGCAGATGACCGGCTGGACCGGCCCCAGCGACAGATCGACCGGCTGCCTGGCCATGTTCCCCGGACAGGGCTCGCAGCGGCCCGGCATGGCCGGGCACCTGCTGGACGCCTACCCCTCCGCGCGGGCGCTGTTCGCCCGCGCCGAGGAGATCCTCGACCTGCCGCTGGCGCAGCTGTGCGTGACCGGCGGCGCCGCCGAGCTGGCCCGCACCGAGATCACCCAGCCCGCGATCGCCACCACCAGCCTGGCGGTGTGGGAGCTGCTGCGCGCGGCCGGCTACCAGCCGGCCGCGACGGCCGGCCACAGCCTGGGCGAGTACCCCGCGCTGGTCGCCGCCGGTGTGCTGACACTGGAGTCGGCGCTGCAGCTGGTGCGGCTGCGCGGGCAGCTGATGGGCGAGGCGGCCGGCGAGGTGCCCGGCGCGATGGCCGCGGTGCTGGGTCTGCCCGCCCACCAGGTGCAGGCCGCCTGCACCGATGCGGGCGCGGCGGGCCTGGTCCAGGTCGCGAACTACAACGAGCCGCTGCAGACCGTCATCTCCGGGCACGCCGCGGCCGTCGAGATCGCCGGCAAGGCCGCACTCGACGCCGGCGCGGAGAAGGTCGTCACCCTCGATGTGGGCGCCCCGTTCCACTGCGAGCTGATGTCGGTGGTCGAGGAGGAGTTCACCGCCGCGCTGGCCGCCCACCCGTTCGCCGACCCGGTCCTGCCGGTGATCAGTTCCGTCACCGGCACCTGGATCACCTCCGGGGAGGAGGCCAGGGACCTGCTGCGCCGTCAGCTGACCGGCCCCGTGCGCTGGGTCGAGGTCCTGACCACCGCCGCCGCCTACCCCGTGGGCGCCTACACCGAGATCGGGCCCGGCCGGGTCCTGTCCGGGCTGGCCCGCCGCACCCTGGCCGAGGCCCGCACCCGCTCCACCGGCGACCCGCGCAGGCTCACCGCCCTGCACGGCGAACTGGCCCCCGACACCTGGCAACAGCCCCTGGCGTCCTGACGCCCCACCAGCCCCGCCAACCCACCGCCGGGCGCGCCGACCGAGATGGGGCGCCCGCACCCCAGCCGAACTCCACGAAGGGTCAAGGACACATGTCGTACAACGGTAAAGACTTCGCCGCCATCGTCGCGGAGGCCGTCGCCGACGCGCTCGGCATCGATATCGAGGAGGCCGTGCCGGAGGCCACCCTGCTGGGCGACCTGGACGCCGAGTCCATCGACCTGCTCGACGTCCTGTTCCGCATCGAGAAGGCCGCGGACGTGAAGATCAAGGTCTCCGACATCGCCGAACTGCTCCAGGGCGGCATCCCCGACGAGGAGTTCGCCGACGAGAACGACATCATCAACGAGGTCGGCCTGGCGCAGCTGAAGAGGTCCCTGCCCCAGATCGACGTCGACGCGCTCGCCGGCAAGCTCACCGCCGACGAGGTGCTGTCCCTGTTCACCGTCAAGAACCTGACCGACCTGGTGACCGAGCGTGCTGCCGCCCTCGCTGCGGCCGCTGCGTGAGCGCGGCGCGGGGCGGTCATCACCGGACGGACCCGCCCCGCCGCCCCTGTGGGTGCGCACCGGCATGGACCTGGCCGAGGTGTCCCGCGTCGAGGAGCTGATGACCTCGCAGCCGGAGCTGAGGGAACGGGTGTTCACCGCCCGCGAACTGGCCTACTGCTACCGGCGCAAGCACATCGGTGAGCACCTCGCCGGCCGCTGGGCCGCCAAGGAGGCCGTCCTCAAGACGCTCGGCACCGGCATGGGCCCCCACATGGAGTGGACGGACATCGAGGTCGTCAACGACCGCGCCGGACGTCCCCGGGTCCGGCTGTACGGCGAGGTCGAAGCGGTCGCCAAGGCGCTCGGCATGCACTACATCGACCTCTCCCTCAGCCACAGCGGAGGCCTGGCCGTCGCACACGCCGTCATGGTGTGCCTGCCCACCGCGCCCCACCCCCAAGCAGCCCCCACCACGCCTACGACAGAAGGAGAACAAGGGCATGAGGCCTGACCAGACGGAGGCCCGGCGATGAGCCGCAGGGTGGTCATCACCGGCGTGGGCGCCGTCACGCCGCTGGGCAACGACGCCCCCACCACCTGGCAGGGACTGGTCGACGGGCGCAGCGGAGTCGGCCGGCTCACCACCATCGACACCGCCGGCTTCGACGTGACCATCGCCGGCGAGGTCAAGGACTTCGACCTCGCCGGCGCCGTCCCCGCGAGCGTGGGACTGCGGCACCTGCTGCGGCCGGGCACCTTCGGGGTCGCCGCGGCCTGGGAGGCGCTGCGCGACGCCGGCGTCGATCAGCACACCTACGACAGCGCGGAGATGGGCGTCGCGATGGGCGCCTGCATCGACCGGCCGCCGCTGCAGTGGCTGGTCGACGTCGGGGCGCTGCGCGACGCCACCGGCCGCGCGGACGCGTTCACCACCTTCGCGCCGTCGAAGTCGCTGGAGTACAGCCAGAACATCGCCTCCGCGGCGATGGCCCGGATGCTGGACGCGACCGGCCCCATGCTCGGGGTGTCCACCGCCTGCTCCGCCTCGGGGCACGCGGTCGGGGAGGCGTTCCGCTCCCTGCAGGAGGGCGACGCGCAGCTGATGCTCGCCGGCGGCTACGACTCGCTGACGACCTGGCTGGACGTGTTGTGCTTCGGCCTGCTGGGCGCGCTGACCAAGGACTTCAACGACCAGCCCGAGCGCGCCAGCCGGCCCTTCGACGCCGAGCGCACCGGATTCGTCCTCGGTGAGGGCGGCATCGCCCTGGTCCTGGAGGAACTGGAAGCCGCCAAGGAGCGGGGCGCGAACATCCTGGCCGAGGTCATGGGCTACGGCACCAGCCTGAACGCCTGGCGGATGACCGACTCCCCGCCCGACGGCAGCGGCGCGATCGAGTCCATCGAGGCCTGCATCGCGGACGCCGGCCTGGAACCGGCCGACATCGACTACATCGTCGCGCACGGCACCAGCACCCCCGGCAACGACCTGTCCGAGACCACCGCGATCAAGAAGGTGTTCGGCGACGCCGCCGAGAAGGTCCTGATCAGCTCCCCGAAGTCGATGACCGGCCACCTCACCGCCGCGTCCGCGGCCTTGAGCGTGCTGACCGCGATCGGCGCCATCAACCACGGCGTCGTGCCGCCCACCCTCAACCAGGAGACCCCCGACCGGCGCCTCGGCCTGGACTTCGTCCCCAACACCGCCCGCCGCCACCAGGTGCGGCACGCCCTGATCAACGCGTTCGCGTTCGGCGGCACCAACGTCGGGCTCGTCGTGGGGCGTTACGAGGAGAACCGATGACGACCCGACACGGACACCAAGGAGCGCCAGTGAGCGGCGGCGGACGGCAGGTCGTCATCACCGGCATCGGGCTGCTGACCGCGCTCGGGGAGGGACCCGAGGACACCTTCAAGGCCCTGGTCGCCGGCGAGAGCGGCATCGGCCCGATCAAGGCCTACGACCCCGCGCCGCTGCAGACCCGCCTCGGCGCGGAGATGCCCGAGTTCGACGCCACCCGCTACGCCACCAAGCGTCAGCTGCGCACCGTCAACCGCGGCGACAGCCTGGCGCTGGCCGCGGCGAGGATCGCCCTGGACGACGCCGGGCTCGCCCACAAGCAGGCCGGCGGCGACGAGCTGGGCTACCGCACCGGCCTGTACCTGGGCGGCAACAAGTCGCTCGGGCGCATGGAGCAGCTGATCGAGGAACTGAAGGTGATCCGCCGCCCCGACGGCACCGCGGACCTGGAGCACCTGGCCCGGCACGGCGACGTCATCATGCCGCCGCTGTTCTTCGTCGAGGGACTGCCCGCCGGCGCGGTGTTCAACATCTCGCAGGCCTACGGCATCCGCGGCTCCAGCACCTTCTTCGCCGGCTACGCCGACGCCGGCGCCAACGCGATCGGCCGGGCCATGCGCGCGGTGCGCCGCGGGGACGCGGACGTGGCCATCGCGGGCGGCTACGACGACGCCACCAGCTGGTGGTCGATGACGCTGCTGGACCGGCTCGGGATCCTGACCACCCGCAACGAGCTGGGCCGGCAGGCCTACCGGCCCTACGACCGCGAGCGCAGCGGCGGACTGCCCGGCGAGGGCGCCGCACTGCTGGTGCTGGAGGACAAGCAGGCGGCGCTGGCGCGCGGCGCCCGGATCTACGCCGAACTGACCGGCTACGGCGCCGGCCACGACGCCCGCACCCCGCCGGCCGCCGACCCGCAGGGGCGCGGCCTGGCCCGCGCCGTGCGGCGGTCCTTGGAGGACGCCCGCCTCAACCCGGGCGAGGTGGGCTACATCGCCGCCGACGGCTCCGGGACCGTGCAGGGCGACGCGAGCGAGGCCCTCGCGCTGCGCACCGCGCTCGGGGATGCCGCCGGCCGGGTGCCGGTCAGCACCCCCAAGCCGCAGACCGGGCACCTGGTCGGCGGCGGCGGCGCCCTGAACGCGGCGGTGGCCGCGCTGGCCCTGCACCACGGGGTGCTGCCCGCCACGTTGAACCTCGACCACCTCGACCCGGTGTGCGCGCCCCTGGACCACATCCGCGGCTCCGCCCGGGAGGCCGCGCCGACGCACGCGATGGCGCTGGCCCGGGGCATCGAGGGACAGGCCGTGGCGCTGACCTTGTCCAAGCCCGCCTGAGCCCCGGCGGCCACATCCACACCGGAAGGAGCAGCAGGCATGACCGAGGTCGGGGACCGAGACGTCGGCGTCGTGATCGCCGCCGTGGGGGCGATCACCGCGCACGGCCGGGGCGCCGAGGCCCTGTGGGAGCAGGTCCGCGCCGGGCAGGTCGCGATCGCGCCCGTGCGCCGCCTGCCCATGGACCACTACCAGACCACCCTGGGCGGCGAGGTCACCGATCCGGGCACCCCCGGATACGACTACGCCCCCGGGGTGGACCGGCGCGACCTGACCATCGACTACGCGCTGACCGCCGCCGAGGAGGCCATGGCCGCCGCCGGTCTGACGGTCGGCGCCGACATCGCGGCGGAACGGTTCGGTGTCTCCTACGGCACCTGCCACGGCGGCTGGCGCAGCGCCGAACTCGCCCTGCGCGACCGGATGCTGGGCGAGCCCGTGGACTGGCGCCGCTACACCTTCGTGCCGCCGCACGCCGGCGCCGAGGCCCTGTCGGCCGCGTTCGGCCTGAAGGGTCCGGTGCTCAGCGTCAACACCGCCTGCGCCGCCAGCGCCCACGCGCTCGCCCACGCCCTGGAGGCGATCCGCACCGGCGCCGCCGACGCGATGCTGGTCGGCGGCAGCGACGCGTTCACCGAGTCCGCGTTCGCCGGGTTCTCCAGCCTGTGGTCGCTGTCCCCCACCCCCGCCGCCCCCTACTCCAAGGACCGCGCCGGGCTCACCCTCGGCGAGGGCAGCGGCATGCTGGTGCTGCTGTCCCGCCAGGCGGCCGAGCGCACCGGCGCCCCGGTGCTGGCCGAGGTGCTCGGCTACGGCCTGTCCGCCGACGGCTACCACCCCACCGCCCCGCACCCCCAGGGCGAGGGCGCCGCCCGCGCGATCCGCGCCGCCCTTGACACCTCCGGCCTGACCGGCGACGACATCCGCTACGTCAACGGCCACGGCACCGGCACGGAGAAGAACGACTCCGCGGAGAGCAACGCCGTGCGCACCGCGCTGGGCGAGGCCGCCGCCAAGACCGCGCTGTCCAGCACCAAGTCGATGATCGGGCACCTGCTCGGCGCCGCCGGCGCCGTCGAGGGCATCGTCACCGTCCTGGCCCTGCGCGACCAGATCGCCCCGCCCACCGCGTCGTTCACCGAGACCGACCCCGGTTGCGGCCTGGACCCGATCCCGGGCACCGGCCGCCCGATGGTGCTCGATGTCGCGCTGTCCAACAACTTCGGGTTCGCCGGCGCCAACGCCTCCCTCGCGTTCGCCCGCCCCGGCGGCCAGGGCGCCCCCGCCGGTGCCCCCCACGGGCCGGGCGACGACATCGTCGTCACCGGATTCGGCGTCATCACCCCCGCCGGCGAAGGCGCCCAGGTGTTGTGGGACGCCTACGCGGCCGGCGAGGCGAGCGGGCAGGTCGAGGACGGACTGCGCATCGCCCGCGCCGAGTTCGACCGCACCGCCGCCGGCACCGCGCGCGAGCGCCGCCGCATGGACAAGGTCTCCCAGCTCGCCGTCGCGTCCTGCCGCGCCGCCCTGGCCCACGCCGGCGCCGACGGCGACCTTGGGGCCGTGGCCGCGACCGGCGTGGTGCTGGGCACCGCGATCGGCCCGATGGAGAGCAGCGAACGGTTCACCGTCCCGGTGCTGGCCGAGGGCGCGTCCGAGGCCAACCCGGCCGTGTTCACCAACACCGTGTACAACGGCGCGGCCGGCCACGTCGCCATGGCGCTCGGCACCCGCGGACCGACCTCCACGCTGACCTCCGGTCACGCGGCCGGCGCCGCCGCCCTGGGCGTCGCCTACGACCTGCTGCGCGCCGGCCGCGCCGAGCGGCTGCTGGTGCCGGCCGTGGAGGCGTTCTCGCCGGCCACCTTGGCCGCCTACCGCAGCATCGCCTTGTTCGGGTCCGCGGCCGGACGCCGCTACACCCTCGCCGAGGCCGGCATCACGCTGGTGCTGGAACGCCGCAGCAGCGCCGAGCGGCGCGGCGCGCACATCCACGCCGTGCTGCACGGGCACGCCACCGCCAGTGATGCGCTCGGTATCGGCCGCTGGGACCCGGCGGGCGGCGGTGTGGAGCGGGCGATGCGCGGCGCGCTGACGACCGCCGGCCTCACCGCCGACCAGATCGGGACCGTGTGGGCGAACGCGGCCGGCCTGGCCGCCGCCGACCGCCCCGAACAAGCCGCCCTCGAGCGGGTGTTCGGCGCCGCACCGGTGCGGGTCGAGGCGCCCAAGCGGCTGCTCGGCGAACCGGTGGGCGCCGGCGCGCACCTCGCGGCCGTGCTGGCCGTCGGCGCCTGGCAGGCCGGCGGCGACCGTCGGCCGGCCCTGTTCAACAGCTCCTCCCTCGGCGGCACCCACACCTGCCTCGTGCTGTCCCCCGCCACCCTTCCCGATACGGAGTAACGCTGATGACGACCGCGTACGACGTGAAGATCGTTTCCACCGGGGCGTTCGTGCCCGGCGAGCCACTGGACAACGCCACCTTGGAGAAGTTCGTCGGACCGCTGCCCGACGACGTCCTGGAAGGCATCCAGGTCAAGACCCGCTACTGGATGATCGACCCCGACACCGGCGAGCACCTGATCAACAACACCCGGATGGCCGAGAAGGCCACCCGCCAGGCCCTGCGGCGCGCCGGCATGGAACCCGAGGACCTGGACCTGATCGTGGTGTGCACCGCGACGCCGGAGTACACCCTGCCGAACGTCGCCACCACCTTGCAGCACTACCTGGGGCTGGAGTCGGTGGCCGCGATCGAGATCCGCGGCGCCTGCGCGGGCTGGGTGCAGGCCATGGACCTGGCCCGCCGTCAGCTGGCCGACGGAACCGCCCGCACCGCCCTGGTGGTGGGCAGCGAGGCCGGATCGCCGGTGCTGGCACCGCACTTCCTCGGCATGGACCCGGACCGGGTGCGGATGCGCGACCGGCTGATGCTCTACACCTTCGGTGACGGCGCCGGCGCGGTGATCATGCGCGCCGAACCCGCCGGGGAGAACGGGCCGGCCGACGAGTTCGCGTTCGTCAACGCCTGCGTGGGCGGCCTGCGCAAGCCCGGCATGCAGATCATCGGCGGCGGCACCGACGTGCCGCAGGAGGAGCAGCTGCAGCGGCGCCAGCTGATCCAGATGAAGATCGACGTGCCCGGCACCTCCACCTTCGGGCCGCAGGTGTTCGTCCGCGCCATCAAGGAGATGGCCGCCAAGGACGGCCGCAGCCTCGGCGAGTTCGACGCGATCGTGCTGCCGGAGGGCAACGCCGACTACTTCGCCGACGAGTTCGAGCACGCCGGACTGTCCCCGGACGAGATCGCCGCCCTGGACGGGCGGGTCGTGGAGAACCTCGCCGAGGTCGGGGCCACCGGATCGGCCGCCGTGCCGCTGTCTTTGGACGCGGGCTGGACCTCGGGCCGGATCAAGCCCGGCGACCGGATCGTGCTGCTCGGCATCGAGGCCAGCCGCTACGTCTACACCGGCCTCGCGCTGACCTGGCACGCCCCCACACCCACCTGACCCGCGCACCCGTCCGACACCCGCGCCGTCCTGGCCCCGCACCGCCAGGCGGCGCACCTGCCCGTCCCACCACCCCCCGCCTCACCGCGAGGCGCGACACCAGGAGACATCACGTGGCCATCACGCACCGCACCCTCGGCACGCCCGGACTCGTCGTCCCAGCCCAGGGCCTGGGCTGCATGGGCATGACGTTCGGCTACGGCGACGCCGACGCCGCCGAGGCCCGCGCCACCATCGACCGGGCCCTCGAACTGGGCGTCAACCTGCTGGACACCGCCGACATGTACGGCCCGCACACCAACGAGGAACTGATCGGCCAGGCCGTCGCCGGCCGACGCGACCAGGTGGTCCTGGCCTCCAAGGTCGGCAACGAGATCGGCCCCGACGGCCAGCTGACCTGGCGCATCAACGGCCGCCCCGACTACATCCGCGCCTCCGTCGAGGGCAGCCTGCGCCGCCTTGGCACCGACCACCTCGACCTGTACTACCTGCACCGCGTCGACCCCGACGTCCCGGTCGAGGAGAGCTTCGGGGCGCTGGCCGAACTCGTCGACAAGGGCCTGGTGCGCCACCTGGGCATCTCCGAGGCCGGCCCCGCCACCATCCGCCGCGCCCACGCCGTGCACCCGCTGACCGCCGTCCAGACCGAGTACTCGCTGTTCACCCGCGACGTCGAGGTCAACGGCGTGCTGGAGACCTGCCGCGAGCTCGGCATCGGCTTCGTCGCCTACAGCCCGCTCGGCCGCGGCTTCCTGACGGGCACCATCCGCGGCACCTCCGACATCCCCACCGGCCTCGACTTCCGCCGCATCGCGCCCCGCTTCAAGGACGAGAACATCGCCGCGAACCTGCCGGTCGTCGACCAGCTCAGCGAGCTGGCCGCCGCCGCCGACACCACCGTGGTGCGGCTCGCCCTGGCCTGGGTCCTCTCGCGCGGCCAGGACATCGTCGCGATCCCGGGCACCAAGCGCCGCACCTACCTCGAGGAGAACGTCTCCGCCGCCGACCTCGAGCTGTCCGCGGACGTCCTGGCGGCGATCGACAAGATCGCCCCCTACGGCGTCACCGCCGGCAACCGCTACCCCGACGCCGAGATGGACGCCCTCACCCGCTGACCCCCTCCTTTTTTGACGAAGCATCCGCCCCGACCCCCGGGAGATCCGACATGTCCGCCCCAACGCCCAGCCCAATCCGCCGTGTCCTGATCGCCGGCGGCGGGATCGGCGGCATCGCCACCGCCCTGGCCCTGCAGCAGCAGGGCATCGACTCCGTCGTGTTCGAGCGCGCCCCCCAGCTGCGCGACGGCGGCGCCGGACTGCACATCTGGACCAACGGCATGCTGGCGCTGGCCCACCTCGGCGTCGCCGACCAGGTCGCCGCCATCGCCCCGGCCCAGTCCGAGTGCCACTTCGCGACCTCCACCGGCAAGCCCATCGGCATGTACCCGGTCGGCCAGTTCGTCGAGCGCTACGGCCAGCCCACCGTCGCCATCGGCCGCTCCGACCTGCACGGCATCCTGCGCGCCGCGGTGACCGTCCCGGTGGTCACCGGCGCCGAGGTCACCGGCTACACCGAGCACGAGGACGGGGTGACGCTCCACTTCGCCGACGGCACCAGCGAGACCGGGGACCTGCTGATCGGCGCCGACGGGGTGCGCTCCGCGGTGCGCTCCCAGCTGCTGGGCCCGGCCGGCCCCGACTACACCGGCTACATCGCCTGGCGCGGCCACGCGGACATGAGCCCCGACCAGTTCCCGCCCGGCACCTTCCGTGCCCTGTTCGGCCCGGGCACCCGCTTCACCTACTACGACATCGCCCCCGGGGTCGTGCACTGGATGAGCGTCGCCGACGGCCCCGCCGGCGGCCGCGACCAGGGCACGCCCGAGCAGACCCTGCAGATGCTGCGCGAGCGTCACGCCGGCTGGACCGACCCGGTGGAGGCGATCCTGGCCGCCACCGACCCGGCCAGCATCCTGCGCGGCGACGTCTTCGACCGCAAGCCCGACCCGGTGTGGGGGCGCGGCCGCGTCACCCTGCTCGGGGATGCCGCCCACGCGATGAGCTTCAACATCGGCCAGGGCGCCTGCCAGGCCATCGAGGACGCCCTCGTCCTGGCCGAACACCTGGCCGGGGCCGGCGATGTGGAGGCGGCGCTGCGCGCGTACGAGGCCGTGCGGCGCGAGCGCACCGCCCCGATGCAGCTGCTGGCCCACCGCATCGGCGTGATGGGCTCCCTGCAGAACCGGGCCGCGGTCTGGCTGCGCGACAAGATCCTGCGGCTGGTGTGGAACAAGACGTTCCAGTCCACCGAGCGCGACCACGTCGCCTACGCCAAGAGGTGGACCCCCCGCACCACCGCCGGTGCCGCCGAGACGGCAAAGAAGCAGGGCGCCGCCGCCGCGGCGGTGTGACCCCCCGTCCCCACCCGCCCACAGACAAGGACTGCTGTTGTGACTGCGACCACTGTGACCACCACCGCCAGCACCACTGCGGCGCCCACGCTGTGGGAGAACGCCCAGGAACGCAACAAGGCCACCATCAAGCGCGTCTTCGCGAAGTTCATCAACCAGGGCGACTTCTCCGTCGCCGACGAGTCCTACCGGACCGACATCGTCGACCACGCCGGCCTGCCCGGCGCGCCCGAGGGCCTCGAGGGCGTCAAGTACACCATCGGGTCGCTGCGTGAGGCCGTCCCGGACTTCCACGTCACCATCGAGGACATCAGCGCCCACGACAACATGGTCGTCATCCACAACACCTGGCGCGGCACCCACCTGGGCGAACTGCTCGGCATGCCGCCCACGGGCCGCTCGTTCCTGTCCGTCGGCATCGTCATCTGGCGCTTCGACGACGACGGCAAGATCGCCGAGCGGTGGGAGCACGGCGTCTCCTCCAACATGTTCGCCGCGCTCGGGATGCGCCTGCTCGCCCCGCGCAAGGGCCGGCGCACCACCGCGGAGGGCACGCAGTCGGTGACCCGGACGGTGCCGCTCAAGCCCGGCAAGCCGATGGCCTGGCACCAGCTCACCGCCGAGCTGCAGGGGCCGCGCCGGCGCGAGTACGAGGCCTCCCGGCGGCGCCTGGGCATCACCAGCGAGGTGCTGCGCATCGACCCACGCCCCGACCTGGACCACGTGATCGTGCACTTCGAGTCCACCGATCCCGAGCGCACCCGGCAGCGCTGGGCGGCCTCGACCCACCCGTTCGACCAGTGGCTGCGCGAGCAGATCCTCGACATCCACGGCGAGGACCCCTGGGTCGGCCCCGCCACCACCTGCGAGTCGGCCGGCCTGGCCTGGACCGCGCCGCCCAAGGCCACGGCCACGGCCACCGCCGAGCGGAGCGAGGGCACGACCCGCTGACACCCCCGCCCCCGGGGGCCCGAAGACGACGGGCCCGCGCCGCCATCCCCCAGCGGCGCGGGCCCGTCCTTGTCACCTGCCGGCAGCCCACCCTCGGCCGCCGCCCGGGTCAGTGCAGCAGCGCCTCGATCCCGGGGACCAGTTGGGCCGGCGCCGGCATCCGGGCCACGCTGCGGCCCAGCTCCTCGGCCGCCGGCAGTACCCGGCCGCCGTTGACCAGCTCGGCGATGTGGAAACGCAGCCGCAGCATGCTGGGGCCGCCCGCCATCTCCTCCTTCGTCAGACACCGGCCGATGCCCACCTGCTCCAGGCGCTCACCGGCCCGCCGCTCCTGCTCGCCGGCCGGCAGCACCAGCTGGGAGACCCCGAACCGGGCCGCCGCGTACACGATCCCCTCGTCCCCGCCGTGCACGACCACGACACTGCCGCGCAGCACCACGCTCCACGGATGGTCGTCGCCGGTCAGCACCAGCAGCTGCAGGCCCAGGCTCTCCACGCCCTCGGCGACCCGGTGGAACAGTTCCTGACGGCGCCGGTCCTCTGGCCGGGTGCCGGTCGGCACCCCGGTGATGCACACCCGCGGCACCATCGACAGCTCGGTCAGCCACGGCGCCGGCGCCCCGGGCAGCTCGTAGGCGTCGCAGCGCACCTGCCAGGCGTCCGGCTCGGGCCGTTCGCGCAGCTGCGGGGGGCACGGGTCGATCCACACCGTCGGCACCGGCGTCAACGGCCGGTGGGCGTAGGGCAGGTAGCCGACGGTGGGCACCGCGGACTCGGCCGCCATGGCCACCGCCTCCGGGCACAGCGGATCGTGGACCACCAGGTCGGGCCGCCAGGCCCGGGCGAACTGCTGCGGTGAGGCCATGACCGGGACCAGCCCGGCCCTCACCACGCGGTGGCGGGCCCGGGCCGGGGCGGAGAAGCGGACCTCGTGCCCGGCCGCCTGCAGTTCCCTTGCGAGCAGCACCAGTCGCAGCGCCGCCGCCATGCCCCCTCCCGCCGAGAAGAGCACACGCACGGTTCCTCCTCGGACCTCACCTGGCGAAGCGGTCGAGCACCCGCCCGGTCCCGTTGTCCACGTCCAGGGCGGGGTCGCTGCCCAGCACGGCGCGCTGCAGCAGCTGCAGCCGCTGGGACGGCTCGATGCCGAGCTCCTCCACCAGGCGCGCCCGCAGGTTCTGGAAGACATCGAGTGCCGCGGACGGGCGTCCGGCCCGGTAGAACGCCACCATGGACTGGGCGTGCAGGCCCTCGTGCAGCGGGTGGCGGGCCGTCAGCGTGGTCAGGTCGGTGAGCAGTTCGGCGTGCCGGCCCAGCCGCAGCTCGACGTCGATGCGCCGTTCCAGCACCCCCAGGCGGCTCTCCTCCAGGCGCATGGCCTCGATCTCGAGCAGCGGGCCGGTGCGCACGTCCACCAGCGCCGGGCCCCGCCACAGCCCCAGCGCCTCACGGAACAGGTCCGCGGCCATCTGGTGCTCACCGCGGTCGAAGGCCCGCTGCCCGAGCGATGCGAGCCGGTCGTGCTCGTGTGCGTCGATGCTGCCGGGCTCGGTGTGCAGGAGGTATCCCCCGTGCCGGGTCAGCAGCAGTTCCTTGGAGCCGCCGGGCTCCCCGTCCAGTGCCTTCTCCATGCAGCGCCGCAGCTGGAGGATGTAGGTCTGCAGCGTGGTGAGCGCGCTGCGCGGCGGGGCGTCGCCCCAGATCTCCTCCATCAGCGCGGAAACCGGCAGGACCTGGTTCGCGTAGATGGCCAAGAGCGCCAGGATCTGACGCGGCTTCGCCGCGGTGGGCAGGATCGAGACACCCTCCAGCTCGGCATCCAACGACCCCAGCACGAGAATTCGCATGCGGGCCCCCTTTGTCTGTTTCTCATCGGACCTCGAAAGTCCCATGAGGCGCCCTGGTGCGGACAGTGCGTACCTCCCGCTCTCGCGGGTGTCTTCCTCCTGGTGGGGACGTGACGGATTCATAAGTCACCGGTTTCTGGGCACCCGCTTTGCGGGGGCTTGAGGGCAAAGGTTTAAGGCCCCGCGCGCCCAGAGGGGCACGCGGGGCCTTGGGTCCGGCCCGGAAGGGGGGAGGGGCCGGACGCGCGGGGGTGGCGGTGGGCCGGTTCAGCCGGCCACGAGCGCCACGCAGTCCTCGTAGGCCGGCAGCAGGCCCTTGGCCAGGGCCTCGGCCGCGGTGGGCGCGGCCAGGTCCGCGTCCGACATCACCGGCGCCTCGGTCAGCCCCCAGGGCAGGCCCAGGGCGGGATCGAGCGCGCTGACGGTGTAGCCGGCGCCGGGCGTGTAGGGCCGGGTGCTGTGGCAGGCCACGACGGTGTTGTCCTCGAGCGCGAGCCAGGCGTGACCCAGGCCCTCGGAGATGAACACCCCCGAGGCGTTGCGGTGGTCCAGCCAGACCATCTCGTGCCGGCCGTATTCGGGGGACCCGACCCGCAGGTCCACCACCACATGGACGGTGGAGCCGCGCACGCAGTCGAACAGGCGGGCGCGGCCGCTCTCGCCGGCCGTGCCGTGGATGCCGCGCAGGGTCAGGCGTTGTGCGGCCGACAGGCTGCTGTACCGGATCGCGAAGGGCCGTCCGATCGCGTCCTCGACATCGTCCTGGCGGAACGTCTCATAGCGGACCACGACCCCGTCCCCAACGGCCCGGGGCGTAAGCAGGAACGCGCCCGGCAGGGCGAGTTCGCTGATTTCCAGGCTGCTGAGTTCCATGTCCTCCACGGTAGTCGCCGCCGCTCAAGACCGGCTGGAGCAGGACCGATACCCCATTTCGCGCCTGGCGCCGTGGTGTTGCGCGCGTGGTGTTGCGCGCGTGGCAGCGGGGACGCGGAAGCGCGAGGCCGTCGTGGCGACGTCCTCGCGCTGTCATCGCGCCGTCGTTGCGCTGGGCCCGGCCGGCTCCGGCCCGTTCAGGCCTGCGCGAGCGCGGCCGGGTCGACGCCGAGCTGGCGGAACAGGTCGTCCATGTTGAGCTGGTCCCAGTGCTCGGCCAGCAGCCCGTCCTGGATGCGCCAGATGTCGATGGACTGGAAGTTCACCGGGCGGCCGCTGGCCGGTATGCCCAGGAAGGTGCCCTGGTGGGTCGCGGTGTACTCCAGGCGGGCGGCCACCTTGTCGCCTTCGGCGACGACGTCGTGCAAGGTGGCCGTAAGGTCGGGGAACGCGGTGAACACCTGGGCCCAGAACGCCCGGTTGGGCTCGATGCCGTCGGCCACCGCGGGGTTGTGGTCGATGTGACCGGCCGCGGTGTGCTCCTCCATGGTGCTGACGTCATGGCTGTTGATCATGTCCACGAAGCTGTGGATCAGGGCGTGGTGACGGTTGGACATGGTGGTCTCTCCCGGCGGGGTGTCAAAGGGGGGAAGGTGGTGGGTCAAAGCAACGGTGGTGTGCCGCGGGGTCACGACAGCCAGCAGTCGGGGGCGGGGCCGCCCTTGCCGATCGGCGGGAACAGCCGGTCGAGCTCGGCCAGCAGCTGCGGCGCGAGCTCGCAGTCCAGGGCCGCGAGGGCGCCCTCGATGTGCTGCTCGGTGCGCGGCCCGATCACCGCCGCGGTCACCCCGGGGCGCGCCAGCGTCCAGGCCATGCCGACGACCGCCGGGTCAAGGCCCGCCTCGGCGCAGAGCTTCTCGTAGGCCTCGATGGTGGCGCGGCTCGCGTCCAGGGCCTCCACCGCGCGGCCCTGGCCGGACTTGACGGCGGAGCCGGTCGCCAGCTTGCCGAGCACGCCCGAGAGCAGGCCGCCGTGCAGCGGCGACCAGATCAGCAGGCCCAGTCCGTGGGCCCGGGCGGCGGGCATGACCTCGAGCTCGGTGTGGCGGGTGACCAGGTTGTAGCAGCACTGCTCGGTGACCAGGCCGAGGGAGTTGCGGCGCTGGGCGGCCGCCTGGGCGGAGGCGATGTCCCAGCCGGCGAAGTTGGACGAGCCGACGTAGCGCACCTTGCCCTGGGCGACCAGCAGGTCCATGGCCTGCCAGACCTCGTCCCAGCCCACGGTCCGGTCGATGTGGTGCATCTGGTACAGGTCGATCCAGTCGGTGTTGAGCCGCTTGAGTGAGGCGTCGCAGGCGGCGACGATGTGGCGGGCCGACAGGCCCTGGTCGTTGAGGGCCTCGCTCATCGCGTCGCCGACCTTGGTGGCCACCACGACCTGGTCGCGGCGGCCCGGGCTCTTGGCGAGCCAGCGGCCGATCATCTCCTCGGTCCAGCCCTTGTGGACCCGCCAGCCGTAGATGTCGGCGGTGTCGACCAGGTTGATGCCCCGTTCCAGGGCGTGGTCCATGAGGCGGTGCGCCTCCGGCTCCTCCACCCGGCCGCCGAAGTTGACGGTGCCGAGCGCCAGCCTGCTGACCCGCAGGCCGGTCCGGCCCAGCTGTGTGTAGATCACGTGACCTTCTCCTGCTTCTTCGAGAGTGACGGCGCGGAAGGGCTCAGCGGACCTGCGTCTCGCGGCCGCTGGAGCAGAAGGCGGTGGTCAGCCGCAGGCCCTGGTCGAGGGAGACCTGCGGCCGCCAGCCGGTCGCGGCCCGGAACGCGGAGGAGTCGATGGTCACGCTGCGGAAGTCGCTGGCCTCGGCGTACTCGGGGGGCGCCACGGACACCACCGGCACCGGGTCCTTGCCGGTCTGCTCGGCGACCAGCGCGGCCACCTTGGTGAAGACCTCGCCCAGCGGGGCGCCCTCGCCGGTGCCGAGCAGCCAGCGCTTCCCGGCCAGGTGGTCGACGGCCGGGATCGCGGCCCAGAACGCGCGGGCGACGTCGTCGACGTGGAGCAGGTCCCGGCGCACCGTGCCGTCGTGCCACATCGTCAGCGGCTCGCCGGCCACCGCGCGGCGCGTCATGGTGGACACGATGCCCTTGTCGCGGGCGGTGGAGGCGGCGCTGTAGCCGTACACGGTGGTCAGGCGCAGTGACGCGGCGCGTACCTGGCCGGCCCGGTCGGCCTCCAGCAGCAGCTGCTCGGCCTGGAGCTTGAGGCGTTCGTAGAGGTTCTTGGGCCGGTCGGGTTCGCTGCCGTCGAGCACCTCCCCGTCGGTGGGGCCGGCCTGGGTGACCGAGCCGGTGTACAGCACGGTCGCGGGCGGCCGGCCGTCGGTGCGGTCGGCGAGGGCGTCCAGCAGGTCGCGCATCAGGCCCACGTGGACGCGGGTCGCGCCCTCGTCGCCGTCGGTGATGCGCCAGGTGGACGCGCCGGCGATGTAGGCCAGGCAGTGGATGACGACGTCGGCGCCGGCGACGGCGGCGGCCATCTGGCCGGGCTCGGTCAGGTCCGCGGAGCGGATCTCGATGTCGGCGCGGGCGCCTTCGGGGACCGGGCAGGCGCGTCGGGAGACGGCCCGCAGCCGGACCGGGTGGGTGGCCAGTTCGCGGTAGATCGCGGATCCGACGAAGCCGGCGGCGCCCAGCACCACGATGAGCGGGGGGTTGACGGTCACAGCGCTGCCTCCAGCGGCGGGTCTTGGGCTTAAAGCAGACATGCGGCCAGGCTCCGGGCCTCGACGTTGACGTGGTAGCCGACGTGGATGAGGTCGCCCAGCAGGCCCAGGCTCATCCACCGGTAGTTCTCCGGTGCCTCGACCTGGTGGTCCTCGGGGACCTCGACGACCAGGTGGCGGGTGTCGGCCGCGGCGAAGCGGCCGCCGTCCTCGGACTGGATCGCGTCCAGCCGCACCCACTCGGCGGGGGCGTCGAGGTACTGGGTCAGCGGCGGGAAGTCGTTGGGTCCGCGGTGGTAGCCGGGTGAGAACTGCACGGTGGGGGCGAGTTCGAGACGGTCGGTCAGGCCGGGCTGGATCTGGGCCTGGATGAGGAACTTCAAGATCCCGTCGCGCCGCTGGCAGATCAGGGCGACGGTGTTGCCGGGGGTCGGCTGCAGCATGGGCTGGAACCAGGTGCCGACCTCACGGCTGGTGGCCTGCACCGACATGCCGATGATCTCGAAGATGCGGCCGTCGCGGTGGCGGATGCTGTCGTCGTCGCAGATCCACTGTTCACCCATGGCGTGCAGGCTGGTCCGCTTCGCGTCCAGGGTGTAGGTGGCCTTCTGGTCGAACAGCCACGTCAGCGCCCGGTTCATCTCGCCGGCCGGGCGCGGGGTGCGGTGCGAGGCCAGCAGCTGCGCGTGGAAGGGGTCCAGCGCCTCGCCGGCCGGCAGCGGGTCCTCGCCGGTGGCGGTGCCGTAGGAGATCCCGGACAAGACGGTGCGGGCGTTCATGTTGACGCCGTTGCCCTGGGTCAGCTGCCGGCGTATCTGGCCCAGGGTGAGCCAGGTGAAGTCCTCGTGGACGGGGACGTCCTCGTCCTCGGGCACCTCGACGATCATGTTGCGGTTGCGCTTGAACAGGTACCAGAAGCCGTGCTCGGACAGGAGCTGGTCGAACAGGATCCGCGCCCGTGTCCCTTCCAGGAAGTACTCCAGGTAGGGGGTGGCCCGGCCGCCGTGGACGCGCTTGTAGTTGCTCTGGGTGGCCTGGACGGTCGCCGCGTACTGGACGAAGGTGGTGTTGCCCGGCTCCATCTTGGCCTGCATCAGGAAGTGCAGCACGCCGTCGAAGCGCTTGGCGAGGATCCCCAGGATCCCGATCTCGGACTGGACGATGATCGGCTGGGTCCACTGCGGCACGGGGCCGAAGTCGGTGGTGAGGGAGAGTCCCTCGACGGTGAAGAACTTGCCGTCCGCGCGGGCGAGGCGCTCCCCCAGGTGCCAGTTCGGCAGGGAGGCCAGCGGCACGCGTTCGACGTCGTAGGAGGCGGACTGCTCGCGTTCCTTGAGGAAGGCGTCCGCGTCGGGGGTCAGCGCGGTCTTGTGCACCAGCGCCGACGCCAGGAAGTCGTCGGCGCCGTTCACCTCGGGCTGCATCGTGCTGCTTCCTTTCCACGGGACGGGCCATGACGGGCGAGCCTGGCTGCGGTTCGGAAACCGACGCTAGGGCGCACCCCTCGCCTGGCCCTCGCGCTGCACTGGAGCCCACCCCCTCCCCGCCCGGGCCAAGGGCCGGGACGGCGCGTGCCCCGCGCCCGAGGTGGGCGCGGGGCACGCGAGCGGGCCGGGTGCGGGGTCAGGCGACGAACTCGGCGAACCGGGCGACCGTCTCGGACGGCGAGGGCATGGCCTCGATCTCGCGGGCGATCCGGGCGGCCGCCTCGCGGTGGGCGCCGTCGGTCAGCAGGGTGCGGACCTCGGTCTCGATCGCCTTCGCGGTCAGGTCCTGGCCGATCAGCATGCGGCCGGCGCCGGCCGCGGTCACCGCGGGGGCGTTGGCGTAGCCGTCGCCCTCGGCCGGCACGATCAGCTGCGGCAGCCCGGCCACCAGCGCGGCCAGCGTGATGCCGTGGCCGCCGTGGTGCACGATCGCGCTCGCGTGCGGCAGGGCCTCGGCCTGCGGCACCCAGGGCAGGGCGATGATGCGCTCGGGCAGCTCGCCCAGCTCGGCCGGGTCCACCACGGAGCTGGTGGCGACCAGGACTCGCACGCCCAGCGGCAGCAGGCCCTCGACGGCGGTGCGCAGCAGCTTGGCGGAGGAGACCACGGTGCCGAAGCTGAGGTAGACCAGCGGGCCCTCGCCGGCGGTGATCCGCTCGGGCAGCTCGGCGGGTTCGGCGAAGGTGACGGGCCGTTGCGGGATCACCGTCACACCGGAGTCGAGGAACTCCTGGCTCTGCACCGAGGGCGGGCAGATGTCGATGTAGGGGTTGCCCAGGGTCCGGCCGTGGCCGAGCTTGTCGGCCACGCCCAGGTCGTTCGCGGCCGCGAACAGCTCCTGCTGGATCAGCGGGTCCATGGTGGGGTCGGCCGAGACGCGGCCGGTGCCGTGGCACACGGCGCGGATGCCCGCGGCGGCGGCCGCGAACGCGGCGCCGGGGTTCTGCGACTCGTACACGACCAGGTCGGGCCGCACCTGGTCAAGGGCGGGGGCCAGGTCGGCGAAGACGCTGCGCGGCAGCACCGAGCCGAACGCCTTGACGGCCAGGGCCGCCAGCACCTCGGGCGAGAGGTCGCTGGCCTGTACCGCGCCGCCGTTGGCCTCCAGGAACGCCTGGCCGCCGGCGGCCTCGATGAACGCCTCGGGGACGGTCAGACCGCAGGCGAGGGGCGTGAGTTCCGCCTTCTCCAGGATCGGGTGGAACTGCCCGCTGGTGGCGAACCAGACCTCGTGGCCGGCGGCGCGGGCCGCCTGGGCGAGCGGCACCAGGGGGAATATGTGTCCGTAGTTTCCCAGGCTTGCGAAGAGAACCTTCATGTCGCGTACGGCCTTTCTGCCGCCGGGGGCGTGAGGTGGAGTCAGATGGAGCTGGGGTGGTGCGGGGTGGCACGTCCCGCGGCCCGACGCGAGGTCGTCGTGTCGGGCCGCGGGCGGGCGTTTGTCGCTGTCAGGCCGAGCCGGTCGCGGCGAGCGCGTCCCGGGCCGGTTCGGCGCTGGGCTGCTCCTGGACGCCGGCGCGCCGCTGGGCGAAGAGCATCACGACCGCGGCGAGGGCCATGCCGGCGGTGGCGACCCACAGGGCGGGCACGAAGCCGTCGATGAAGTTCTTGCCCGAGGCGTAGCCGCCGTTGTTGGTGAACACCGACGTCAGGACGGCGATGCCCAGGGCCGCGCCCAGCTCGCGCATGGCGGAGGTGGAGCCCGACGCGATGCCCTGCGCGGAGACGTCGACGGAGTTCATCGTCAGCGTCATCAGCGGGGCGAAGAAGCAGGCCACGCCCACGCCGCCGAGGAGGTAGCCGGGCAGCTGGTCGACGTAGGACGAGGTGGGGGTGATCACCAGCGCCCAGTAGGCGAAGCCGGCGGCGAGCAGCGCGAGGCCGAAGACCGCGACGGGACGCCCGCCGATCTTGTCGGACATGATGCCCGCCACCGGCGCGACCAGGAGCGGCATGGCGGTCCACGGCAGCATCCGCACGCCCGCCTCGGTGGGCGACATGTGCTGGATCATCTGCATGAACTGGGTGATCAGGAAGACCACGCCGTACATGCCGAAGGCCTGTAGCAGGCCGCCGAAGTTGACGGCGGAGAAGGCCCGGTTGCGGAACATGCGCATCGGCAGCATGGGTGCGCTGCTGCGCTGCTCCCACAGCACGAACGCGGCGACCAGCACCAGGCCGCCGGCCAGCGAGGCGAGGACCTGCGCGGAGCCCCAGCCGGCCGAGCCGCCGGCCTTGATCAGGCCGTAGACCAGGCCGAGGATGCCGAGGGAGACCAGGAGCGTGCCGGGCACGTCCAGGCGGTTGTTGGGGCCGCGGCTCTCGTCCAGGCCGCGCCAGGCGGCCGGGGCGAGGAGCAGGCCGACCGGCACGTTGATCCAGAAGATCCAGTGCCAGGACAGGTGCTGGGTGACCAGGCCGCCGACCAGCGGGCCGCCGGCGATGGCCAGGCCGCCGACCGCGCTGTAGATGCCGAGGGCGGCGCCGCGCTTGGCGGCGGGCACGGCGGCGGTCAGCAGGGTCAGCGAGAGCGGCATGATGACGGCGGCGCCGGCGCCTTGGACCACGCGGGCGGCGATCAGCTCGCCGATGCCGGACGCGGAGGCGGCCGCGGCCGACGCGGCGGTGAACACCAGCAGGCCGACGACGAACACGCGGCGGCGCCCGAACCGGTCACCGAGGGCGGCGCCGAACATCATCAGCACGGCGAACGACAGCGTGTAGGCGTTCACCGTCCATTCCAGCTGCTCCAGGCTGCCACCGAGCGCGCTCTTGATGGTGGGGAGCGCGACCAGGACCACCAGGTTGTCGAGGCCGGCCATGAAGGCGACCAGGGAGGTGATCAGCGTGGCCATGCCCGGGGATTTCCCCGTTCCGGCCGTGTCGCCGCCGGCGGCGGCCATGTCAGTACTCATCTGAGGGGTTTCCTTCCGACTCCACCATGGAGGGACAACTCGTTGCCGTCGCGCGGCCGGTGACGAGGCGGCCGGTGACGAAAGCGGCGGGGCCCGCGTGCCGACGGCACAGGGCATCAGGTGGAGGCTAGGGATCCGCGCTCGAGCGCCGGTCGAGCCCCAAGGGCCCGGGTGCGGGTGCGGGTTTCGGCCTCCAGTGCGTTTCCGTCCGCACTCGATCGGGCCGCAGCACCATCGGGCAGCGGGACTGGGGGCGGCCGTGCCCGCCCCACTGGCCGGAAGCAACTCGGACGACGTAAGGAAGACCTGAGATGAAGGGCATCATCCTCGCCGGCGGGAGCGGCACCCGGCTGCGCCCGCTGACCGGCGCCGTGTCGAAACAGATCCTGCCGGTCTACGACAAGCCCATGATCTACTACCCGCTGTCGGTGCTGATGCTGGCCGGGATCCGGGACATCCTGGTGATCTCGTCCAAGGACCACTCCGACAGCTTCCGCACCCTGCTCGGGGACGGCTCCCGGCTCGGGCTGAACATCTGCTACGCCGAGCAGGACGCCCCGCGCGGCATCGCCGAGGCCCTGGTGATCGGCGCGGACTTCATCGACGGCGACCAGGTCGCGCTGGTGCTGGGCGACAACATCTTCCACGGGCCCCGCTTCTCGCTGCTCCTGGACGACGCGCTGCGCCGCCTGGACGGCGCCTGGCTGTTCGGCTACCGGGTGCGCGACCCGCAGCGTTTCGGCATCGGCGAGATCGACGCCGAGGGCCGGCTGCTGTCGCTGCAGGAGAAGCCCGCCCAGCCGCGCTCCGACATCGCGGTGACCGGGCTGTACCTGTACGACGCCGACGTGGTCGGGATCGCGAAGAACCTCTCCCCCTCGGCGCGCGGCGAGCTGGAGATCACCGACGTCAACCTCGCCTACCTGCGCCAGGGCCGGGCCCATCTGACCGAGCTCGGGCGCGGCTTCGCCTGGCTGGACATGGGCACCCACGACTCGCTGCTGCAGGCGGCGCAGTACGTCCAGCTCGTTCAGGAGCGGCAGGGCGTGTGGATCGCCTGCGTCGAGGAGGTGGCGCTCAACCGCGGCTTCATCACCCCCGAGCAGTGCCGGCGTCTGGGCGAGGAGATGGCGGGCACCGCCTATGGTTCCTACCTCGCCGACGTCGCCGACCGCCACCGCCCGCTGCTGACCGCCCGCGCTGTGTGAGAAGGAGAACCTGCCCCATGACCACCCGTGTTCTGGTGACCGGCGGTGCCGGTTTCATCGGCTCGCACTACGTGCGCACCGTGCTCGGCCCAAACGGCCCCGGCGACGTCGCGGTCACCGTCTTGGACAAGCTGACGTACGCGGGCAACCGGGCCAACCTCGACGAGGTCGCCGCCCACCCGGGTTTCGCGTTCGTGCAGGGCGACATCTGCGACGCCGAGCTGGTGGGCAAGCTGATGGCCGAGCACGACCAGGTGGTGCACTTCGCCGCGGAGTCGCACGTGGACCGCTCCATCGACGGCGGCGCGGAGTTCGTGCGCACCAACGTGGTCGGCACGCACACGCTCGTCGACGCGGCGCACCGCGCCGGCGTGGCGGTGTTCGTGCACGTGTCCACCGACGAGGTGTACGGCTCGATCGATTCCGGTTCGTGGCCCGAGAGTCACCCGCTGGCGCCCAACTCGCCCTACTCCGCCTCGAAGGCCGCAAGTGACCTGGTGGCGCTGTCGTACCACCGCACGCACGGCCTGGACGTGCGGGTGACCCGGTGTTCGAACAACTACGGTCACCACCACTTCCCTGAGAAGGTCATCCCGCTGTTCGTGACCAACCTGCTGGACGGCAAGAAGGTCCCGCTGTACGGCGACGGCGGCAACGTGCGCGACTGGCTGCACATCGACGACCACGTGCAGGGCATCGAACTGGTCCGCACCGGGGGCCGCGCCGGCGAGGTCTACAACATCGGCGGCGGCACCGAGCTGTCCAACACCGAGCTCACCGCCCTGCTGCTCGAGGCGCTGGAGGTGCGCTGGGAGGACAGCGTCGAGCCGGTGTCGGACCGCAAGGGGCACGACCGGCGCTACTCGGTGGACTGCACCAAGATCCGGCAGGAGCTGGGGTACGCGCCGCGCAAGAGCTTCACGCAGGGGCTGGCCGAGACCGTGGCCTGGTACCGCGACAACCGTGCCTGGTGGGAGCCGCTGAAGGCGGCGGCCGACGCCCGATGACCGAGGGGGAGGCCAGGGCTCCGTTTGGGTGAGATCTTCACAGTGAGATCTTCACCCGGCGCCGGTGAAGCCGACACTGTCGGTGACATCACCGGCTCACGAAGAATCCTTGAGTGTTGGAGCACAAGCCGACCACACGTGAGGACCTCCGATGAGCCACGCCTGCGCCCCCCTCCTCGCCCGCCCGGCCCGCCTGACCAACACCGTCACGGCTCCGGCCCGCCCGCTCCTGGTGGTCGAGCGCCTGGACCACAGCGTCGACGCCGCCGTGCTGCTCTCCTTCTGCGTGGGCCCGGGCTCCGCGGCCCCCGCTCCCGCGCTCGGCCTGGCACCGGCCGGCGACCGGTCGGCCGCCTGGGGCGGCGTGGACGCGGGGGCCTGGGTATGACCGGGCCGTCCTCGCTGTCGGGCAGAACCGCAGCCGCCGCCCCCCGGCACGACGACGCGGCCCTGGTGGGTTTCCGTCACCACCTGCGCCCGGCGACCGTCCCCGGCGAGGCGACCTACCTGGTCTCCCGTCAGGGCGTCACCGCCGTGCACGGCCCGCTGGCCGAGGTGCTGGTCCCGCTGCTGGACGGCACCCGTTCCCTGACGCAGATCCGAAGCGCCACCGCCGGCGCCCTGACCGCGGAACAGACCGAGGAAGGGCTGCGGCTGCTGGGCGAGGCCGGGCTGCTGCGCTACACCGATCCCGCCACCACCGTGGCCGGGGCGGACCCGGTCGCCGAGGCCTACTTCGACCTGGCCGGCCTGGACGGCGCCCGAGCGGCCGCCGGCCTGGAGGGCTCCCGCCTGGCCATCTTGCCGCTGGCCGGCGTGGACGCCGCCCCGGTACTGGCCGCCGGCGCGGAGTCGGGCCTGAGCGTCACCGACACCGGCGCCGACCTCACCCTGGTCCTGTGCGACGACTACCTCTCCCCGGAGCTGGCGTGGATCGACGCCGAGCACCGGGCCGCGGGCCGGCCGTGGCTGCTGACGAAGCTGTGCGGCTACGAACCCTGGATCGGCCCGTTCTTCGGCCCCGGCGAGGGACCGTGCTGGTCGTGCCTGGCCTACCGGCTCGAGCAGCACCGCGGCTACGAGGCGCCGCTGCAGCAGGCGCTCGGCCTTGACCGGCCGCTGGCGCGGCCGACCGCGTCGCTGTCGGCCGGGCGGGTCCTGGCCGCGCACAGCGCGGTGCTGGAGGCCGCCAAGTGGCTGGCCGGGCTGCGCTACGCCGACCAGGGCGCGGTGCGCACCGTCGACACCCTGACCCTGCGCACCCGCGTCCACACCGTGACCCGGATCCCCCAGTGCCCCTCGTGCGGCGAGCCGGGCCTGGCCGGCCGGCGCGCAGGGCGACCGTTCGTGGCGGTCTCGCGGCCCAAGGCCGCCGGCGCCGGCGGCAACGGCCACCGGGCACTTACCCCCGACCAGCTCCTGCGGCGCCACGCGCACCTGGTCAGCCCGATCACCGGCATCGTGCCGCACCTCGAACCCTCCCCCGGCGCACCGGAGTTCGCCACCACCTACGTGTCCGGGCACAACCTGGCGATGCGCGGCCGGGGCGGGGCGGGGCTGCGCGCGCAGAGCGGCGGCAAGGGCCTGACCGACACCGAGGCCAAGACCAGCGCCCTGTGCGAGGCGGTCGAGCGCTACTGCGGCACCCGGCACGGCGACGAACCCGTCGTGGTCGACACCCTGCGCGCGCTCGGCGACCAGGCGATCCACCCCAACGCCTGCCAGCTGTTCGCCCAGGCGCAGTTCGCCGACCGCGCGCGCTGGAACCGCTCCGGCTCCCCCTTCCACCACGTGCCCGAACCCTTCGAGGCGGACCGGCCGGTGGAGTGGACGCCGGTGTGGTCGATGACCGCGCAGCGCCCGCGCCTGCTGCCCACCTCCATGCTCTACTACTCCCCCACCGGCGCGGGCGGCCCGTACGCCGACTCCAACGGCAACGCCGCCGGCTCCAGCCTGGAGGACGCCCTGCTGCAGGGCTTCTTGGAACTGGTCGAACGCGACGCGGTGGCCCTTTGGTGGTACAACCGCACCCGGCAGCCCGCCGTCGACCTGGAGGGTTTCGGCGAGCCCTACATCGCGCGGCTGCGCGAGGGACACCACCGGCTGGGCCGGGAGCTGTGGGCACTCGACCTCACCGCCGACCTCGGCATCCCCACCATGGTGGCGCTGTCGCGGCGCACCGACGGCCCGGCCGAGGACATCGTGTTCGGGTTCGGCGCCCACTTCGACCCCGCGATCGCGCTGCGCCGCGCACTGACCGAGGCCGGCCAGCTCCTGCCGGCGGTCAACCGGGACCGGCCCGGCGGCGGATACGGCGTCAGCGACCCGCTCCCGGTGCGCTGGTGGCAGCAGGCCACCCTCGCCAACCAGCCCTACCTGGCCCCCGACCCGGCCGCCGCGCCGCGCACGCCCGCCAGCTGGTCCTACGTGCCGCGCGGTGACCTGCTCGACGACGTCACCGCCGTGACCGACCTGGTCGCCTCGATGGGCCTGGAACTGCTCGTACTGGACCAGACCCGCCCCGACGTCGAACTGCCGGTGGTCAAGGTGATCGTGCCCGGGCTGCGGCACTTCTGGGCCCGCTACGCGCCGGGCCGCCTGTTCGACACCCCCGTGGCGCTGGGACGCCTGGCCGCACCCACCGCCTACGAGCAGCTCAACCCGATCCCGCTGTTCGTGTGACCCCCCCCGGCCGCGCCCGGGCACGGATCAGTGCTTGCCTGATCCGTCGTCAACGAACCTGTGCGCCCCGGCCGTTCTGGCCGTCCACCCCGGTGCCCACCAGCGTCGACACCGTTCGCCCGGGCGAGGCCGAAGCCCCGCTCCCGGTTCGGGCCGAGGACCGCCGAACGTCAACCGGCCTGCTTAGAATGTGGCCCGGTTGTTCGAATCGGCATCGAGGTGCCAGGGGAACTGGGGGACGCAATGGAGATGAGCACCGGTGCGACGAGATCCCCCTCGCGCGCCGAGGGGCCGCAAGGCCGAAAGTGCGTGGCCACCCGGACCGCCCGCGGCATCCTGGTCGCCGCGCTGCTGTGCTACCTGGGCGTCACCTTCTTGAACCTGCTGTCGGTCAAACTCGGCCCGTACGTCCTTGCCTGCGCCGTGGTCTGCCTGCTGGCGGTGTTCGCGCTGCAACTGGTGCACTCCTCCCCCGGCATGACCGACGCGCGGATGCGCACCAAGGTCGCCACCTTGACCGCGCAGGGCCTGCTGACGTTCCTGCCGCTGATCTGGTTCGGGGTGTTCTGGGGTTCCATGGCCGGGTTCTTCGCCGGCTCCCTGCTGCTGCTGCTGCCCACCAAGACGGGCTGGACGCTGTACGGCACGGCGGTGCTGGCCATGGTCGTCCCCTCGACCCTGCTGGACCCCAGCGTCGTCGACCTGGTCTACATCGTGGAGTCGACCGCGCTGACGGGCCTGGTCGTGTACGGGCTCAGCCGGCTGGCCACCTTGGTGCAGGAACTGCACAAGGCCCGCGCCGACCTGGCCCGGCTGGCCGTCAGCAACGAGCAGTTGCGGTTCTCCCGCGATCTGCACGACCTGCTGGGCTACAGCCTGTCGGCGGTGTCGCTCAAGAACGAGTTGGTGCGGCGCCTGATCCCGACCAATCCGCTGCGGGCCTGCGAGGAGGTCGACGAGGTCCTGGTCATCTCCCGCCAGGCGTTGGCCGATGTGCGCCGGGTCGCCAGCGGCTACCGGCAGATGTCGCTGGTCTCCGAACTGGCCTCGGCCGAATCGGTGCTGGCCGCCGCCGACGTCGAGGTCAGCGTCGAGGCCCACGACGGCATCGAGCACCTTGGTCAGGCCACCTCCACCGTGCTGGCCACGGTGCTGCGCGAGGGCGTCACCAACCTGCTGCGCCACTCCAAGGCCGCGAACTGCTGGATCACCGCGGCGATCGACGGCGAGGTGGTGCGGCTGACGATCGTCAACGACGGCCTGGTGGGCGGCCCCCACCTGCCCTCCCCGCACGGCGGCAGCGGCCTTGGCAACCTGCAGCAGCGCGTGAGCGCCATCGGTGGCCGCCTGACCCGGCAGCGTCTGACCGAGGCCGACGCGCTGGGTGAGGGCGACGGCGCGACGGGCGTCTTCCAGCTGATCGCCGAGGCGCCGGTGACCGAGGCCCGCGCGAACACCGACCCCGCTCAGCTGCTCGGCGAGGGCGCGAGCGAGGGCCAAACCGACAAAGTCGCATGAGCGGCCTTGGCACCGCGCCGGTGGGTTGGCGACACTTTGGCGGCATAGGCACGAAGCGGGATCGTTTACGGATCCTGGTAGGTCATGACAACGGTGGGCGGCGACGATGATCCAGATCCTCCTGGCCGAGGACATGCACATGGTCCGCGGCGCACTGGTGGCCCTGCTCAACCTCGAGGACGACCTGAAGGTCGTCGCCGAGCTGGAACGCGGGGACCAGATCCTGAACGCCGCGCGCGAACACCGCCCCGACGTCGCGATCATCGACATCGACCTGCCGGGCCTGGACGGACTGAGCGCGGCCCAGCTCCTGCACGAACGCCTCCCCGAGTGCCGGACGTTGATCCTGACCAGCCTGGGCCGCCCGGGCACGCTGCGCCGGGCCATGTCCGCGCACGTGTCCGGGTTCCTCCTCAAGGACGCGCCGCCCAGCGACCTGGCCCAGGCCGTGCGCCGGGTCGTCGCCGGCCACCGGGTGGTCGACCCGCAACTGGCGCTGGCCGCCTGGGGCGGCAGCGAGAGCCCGCTGACGATCCGCGAGACCGAGGTGCTGCAGATGGCCGCGCAGGGCTCCGAACCGCAGGAGATGGCCGCGCAACTCCAGCTGTCGGTGGGCACCGTGCGCAACTACCTCACCTCGGTCGTGATCAAGCTCAACGCCCGCAACCGCGTCGACGCCATCCGCATCGCCCGCGAATCGGGCTGGCTCCTGTAACCCGCTGCCCCGGCAACCCCGTTGACCCGGTGACCGGGGCGGCCGCGTGGCCGGGGTGGCCCGGCGACGCGTGGCGCGGTGACCGCGTTGACCCGGTGACGGCGTGGCGCGGTGACCGCGTGACCGCGGTGGCCGGGTGGCCCGGGGTGGGGGGTCAGGGGGCCGTGACGGTCATGCCGGCGCCCGCCAGGTGGTCCAGCACCGACAAGGTCAGCTCCGCCGGCAGCGGGGCCACCTCGACCAGCGCGTCCGGGGTCGTCGGCCACGCCAGCGCGGAGACCACCCACATCGCCTCGGGGCGGTGGATGTGCACCTGGTGCTCCAGCGCACGGCACTCCAGCACGAACGCGTTGCCCTGCACCGTGATCGTCACCCCCGCGCGCAGCCGCACCCGGCGCTGCGAGGGCACCCGGGCCAGGGCGAAGCGGGCCGTGCGGCCCGCCGGCACCACCGAGAGCACCGGCCCCTTGAGGTCCTCCAGCGACAGCGTCCTGATGACCAGGTGGGAGATGTCGCGCAGCACCGACAGCACCGCCGTGTACCCGTCCGCCCCGGCTGCGGCGGTGTCGTCCCTGGGCTGCTGCAGGGGGTTGGCCAGCCGGATGGGCCCCAGTTCCATCCGGTGCAGCGCCTCGGCCACCACCGTCGGCGGGGCCTCGATCCGTTCGGTGCCCTGCGGGCCGCGCAGCACCAGCGCCCGGCCCTCCTCGTCCCAGCCGACCGCGGTGTCCTCGCGCAGGGACCACAGGTGGTGCAGGCGCAGGGGTGCGTCCTTCGTCGGTGGCATCACGGACCGCTGACCTCCTCGGGCTCCGGGTGCCGCCCGAAAGGCCGGCCCCTCCCCGCGGACACGCTCGCAGCCAACAGTATGGATCCGCGCCGGCGGTGGGAAACAGCGATCGGTTCATCGGCCGCGTGTGAGGAATTCACACCTCCGGCCGGCCGCGGCGCGGACCGGGGTGCCGGGCGGGCTGGGGGGCGTCGGTCAGCCGCAGCAGCGCGAACACGGCGCGCTTCCACAGCCTCGCCGACGGATGCAGGCGTTCCACCAGACCTCGCTTTCCTTGTCTGCGTTCGGTGTGCCCTCGCCCCCGGTGGTGTCCGGGCGGTGTGCGGGCGGTGTCCGGGGCCACGGTGGACGGGCCGTCCGGTCGCGGAACTTGAGCGCGGCTTGAAAACCGGTGCAGCGCCCGCGCGCCGGCCGCGGGTGGCGCTCCAGCGCGAGCCGAGGGGCAGGCGAGGCGGGGCCCCTAGCGTCGCTGGCATCGAACCAGCCTGTCTGAAGGAGCCCGGATGTCCACCGAGGAGCACGAGTTCAAGCTGCCTGGCGCGGATCTCGCGCAGCCCGACGCCGAGCTGCGCAAGAAGCGCGAAGCGGTCGTCGCGGAGCACACCATCGCCGAGGGCGCCTGGGACATCGACGGGGTCCTGGCCACGTTCCCGCGCGGCGGCGTGTACCGGGTCATGGCGTACCCGGAGAGCCCGTTCCTGGGTGAGAAGGCCATCAAGGAGAACTACTTCGCCGAGCTGCAGGCGGCCTTCCCGAACCCCGAGCACGACCTGCTCCACGTTCACCACACCCCGACCGCGGTGATCCTGGAGGCGCAGTTCCGCGGCAAGCAGGAGGCCGACTTCCGCGGCATCCCCAACCTGGGCAAGTCCGTGGACGCCCCGGTCGCGGTGTTCTTCCACTTCGACGGCGACGTGCTGGTCGACGAGACGATCTACTTCGACCTGGCCACCTTCGCCCGCCAGCTCGGCTGACCCCTCGGGCGGCTGCCCGGGGCGCGCGGATCCGGGCGCCCCGGGCAGCCGGTCCCCCCCTTTTCCCACCGCCGACCGTGAAGGACCACCTGCCATGAGCGTGTCCAGGACGGACCGCAAGCGGGTCACCGCGACCCACTCGGCCGGGGTGCGCCCGCTGCTGCTGGAGGTCGCGGGCCTGACCTTGTCCGGGCTGCTGGCCGAACCGCCGCAGGGCGAGCCGCGGGCGACCGTGGTGGCCGTGCACGGCGGCGGCATGCGCGCGGGCTACTTCGACGGGCAGGCCGACGCGGACCTGTCCCTGCTCACCCTCGGCGCCCGTCTCGGCTTCACGGTGCTGGCGCTCGACCGGCCCGGCTACGGCGCCTCCGGCGCGCAACTGCCCGCCGGTCTGACCCTGGCCGAGCAGTCCGACGTGCTGGCCGGCGCGCTTGAGGTGTTCGCCGACCGGCACCGGGTCGGGCGCGGTTTCCTGCTGCTGGGCCACTCCTTCGGCGGCAAGCTCGCGCTGACCACCGTCGCCCGCCATCGCGGGGTGCTGGCGGTGGACGCCTCCGGGGTGGGGCACCGCTACCAGGTGGAGCCTTTGGGGCGCCGGCGGCTGCATCGCCGCCTGGAGTGGGAGCGCAACTGGGGGCCGCTGGGCCTGTACCCGCCGGGCACGTTCCGGGCGGCCGAGGCCATGGTCGCGCCCATCCCCGAGCGTGAGGCCGCCGAGATCCCGCTGTGGCCGGCCATGTTCGACGCGCTCGCCGCGCGGATCACCCTCCCGCTGCGGCTGACGTTCGCCGAGCACGAGGGCTGGTGGCTGCACCAGGAGTCCGACCTGGCCGAGATGGCGTCCCGTCTGACCGCGGCGCCGCTGGTGCGCGTCGAACGCCAGCTGGGCGCGGGCCACAACATCAGCCTGGGCCGGGCCGCCCGCTCCTACCACCTGCGGGCGCTGGCGTTCTTCACCGAGTGCCTGCAGGCCGACCAGGACACCGGCGCCCCGGCCCGCGACGCGGCCATGACCGGCGCGGCCGCGGCGAGCTGACCCCACCTCACGTCAGGGACCGCCGGCGCACAGGCCGTCCACCCCCCGGGCACCCCCGGGCGCGGTGGGCGGCCTGCACCCTTTCCCGCCGGCGCCACGACCGCACCGAACACCACCACCCCGGCCACCACCCGGGCCACCACCCAGGTCGCCTCGCCGCCGCCGCCCCGCCTCGGCTTCCCGACGCCGGCCCGGCCGCTGCCGGGCCGGCCGCCGCCCTGGTGCCGGCCGCCTCCCTGGTGCCCGGCACCGGGTGCCGCGCCGGCCAGGCGGCGTTGACCTGCGCATACACCCGGGGTCAAGACACGCTCCAGTCGGGCGCCCATGGCGGTGTCCCACGGTTGGTCCCAAGGCCCCGAAGCGACACGGCAGCACCGGCGGCTCGGCTCGCCGCCCTGACCGAACCGACCCAAGAGGAGACGCTATGCCACGCCCGCATCCTTCGGCGGACAACCTCTACCAGCTGCTCATGGCGCCCGCGGACGCGGGCCCGGACCGGCCCGCGGTGGTGGAGGCGGACGAGAACGGGGTGCTGCACGAGATCTCCTACCGCCGCCTGGACGCGCTGGTGAAGCAGTACGCGGCCGTGCTGGACGGCCTCGGCCTGGACGTGGGCGACCCGGTCGTGGTCGAGGCGGACACCTGCGCGGCCGCGGTGGCCATGCTGCTGGCCTGCTCCCTGCTGGGCCTGCCGTTCGTGACGGTCAGTCCGCACACCCCCGACACCCGCCTGGCCACGATCATCGACCAGGTCACCCCCGCGCTGCACGCCCGCGCGAACGACCTGCCGGCCAGGGAGCTGGACCGGCACGCCGAGGGCAGCGCGGTCTTCGACCTAGGCGGCCTGGTGATCGAGCGCGCCCCCGCGCCGCGGGTGCGGCGCCGCCGCGAGGTGCTGTCCACCGACACCGCCTACATCGTGTTCACCTCCGGATCGACCGGGCGCCCCAAGGGCGTGGTGATGAGCCACCGCGCGATCGTGACGTTCCTGCGCGCCATGCTGGCCGACCAGCTGGCCGGGCCGGCCGACCGGGTGGCGTCGACCTCGCCGCTGCAGTTCGACTTCGCGCTGTTCGGGATCGGCGTGGCGCTGTCCGCCGGTGCGGCGCTGGTGCCGGTGCGGCGCGAGGACCTCGGCTCGCCGCGCCGCATGACCGCGTTCCTGCGCGACGCCAAGGCCACCCAGGTGCACGGCGTCCCCTCGCTGTGGCGGCCGGTGCTGCGCCACGACCCGGACCTGCTGCTGGAGCTGACGCACCTGAGGTCGGTGGTGTTCGCCGGTGAGGAGTTCCCGCTGCCCGAGCTGCGCCGGCTGCAGGAGATGCTGCCCGCGGTGCGGCTGGTCAACGGCTACGGCGCCACCGAGTCGATGGCGGCGTCCTTCACCGACGTCCCCAACCCGCTGCCCGCTGATCAGGAGCGGCTCTCGATCGGCCGCGCCCACGCGGGCGCCGAGATGACCCTGGTCGATGCGGACGGGCGGATCGTGACCGAGCCGGGCGGCAGCGGGGAGATCTACCTGCGCAGCCCGGCGCTGTTCACCGGCTACTGGAACGACCCCGAGGCCACCGCCAAGGTGCTGGTGCCCGACCCGGTCGAGCCGCGGCACGGCACCAAGGTGCTGCGCACCGGCGACCTGGCCCGCCTGGACGAGACGGGCGAGCTGTGCTTCATCGGCCGCGCCGACTTCCAGGTGCAGATCCGCGGCAACCGGGTGGAGCTGGGCGAGATCGAGGGCACGCTGACCCGGCTGCCCGGCGTCACCGCGGCCGCGGCCACCGTGGTGCCGCGCGGCGGGGACCAGATCCTGATGGCCGCCGTCACCTTGACGGCCGCGGCCGCGGCCGCGGACTTCGACGCGAGCGCCGCGCTGGCCTTCGTCGGCAAGCAGCTGCCCTCCTACATGGTGCCCCGCTCCGTGCGCGTCCTGCCCGAGCTCCCTTTGACCCAGAACGGCAAGGTCGACCGCGAGGCGCTCACGCGCCGGCTGACCGCCCCCCGCCGGACCTTTGATGTTCGACACGCTACGAACGCCTAGGAGCGACAAGTGACTTACACCCTGTCCATCAACCAGCGCGTCCCGCTGGGCGACGTCGCCGCGACCGCCACCGCGGCCGACCCGGTGGCCATCGACGACACCGTGCGCGCCCGCGTGCAGGCCTCGCGCGAGACGCTGGAGAAGTTCGTCGCCGAGGAACGGGTCATCTACGGCGTCAACACCTCCATGGGCGGCTTCGTCAACTATCTGGTGCCGGTCTCCATGGCCCGCCAGCTCCAGGAGAACCTCCTCAACGCGGTCGCGACCAACGTGGGCGAGCGCCTGGACGACACCACGGTGCGCGCCATCATGACGGCCCGTATCGTGTCGCTGTCGCGCGGCAACTCCGCGATCTCGCTGAAGAACCTGGACAAGCTGATCGCGATCCGCAACTCCGGTGTCGTGCCGCAGGTGCCGCAGAAGGGGTCGCTGGGCACCAGCGGCGACCTCGGGCCGCTGGCCGCGATCGCGCTGGTGTGCATCGGCCAGTGGAAGGCGCGCCTTGACGGCGAGGAGCTCTCGGGCGCCGAGGCGCTGGCCCGGGTCGGCATCGCCCCGATGGAGCTCAGCTTCAAGGAGGGCCTGGCGCTGATCAACGGCACCTCCGGCATGGTGGGCCTGGGCAGCCTCAACATCGCCCGCGCCAAGCGCCTGCTCAACACCTACCTGCTGATCTCCGCGCTGTCGGTGGAGGGCCTGGCCGGCAAGACCAAGCCGTTCGACCCACGCGTGCACGCCCTCAAGCCCCACAAGGGCCAGCAGGAGGTCGCGAAGTTCTTGTGGGAGACGCTTGCGGAGTCCACCTTGGCGGTCGACGAGCTCGACACCGAGCTGCTGCTGTCCGGGGAGATGGGCGACACCGCCAAGGCCGGGTCGAAGTCCATCGAGGACGCCTACTCGGTGCGCTGCACCCCGCAGATCCTGGGCCCCGTCGTGGACAGCCTCGCCGCGATCGAGAAGACGGTCGAGGACGAGCTGAACTCCTCCAACGACAACCCGCTGGTCGTGCCCGACGAGATCGAGGTCTTCCACAACGGGCACTTCCACGGCCAGTACGTGTCGATGGCGATGGACCACCTCGCGATCGCGCTGACCACGCTGATGAACCTGTCCAACCGCCGGATCGACCGCTACCTGGACAAGAGCAACAGCGAGGGCCTGCCGGCGTTCTTGTGCCAGGAGAACCCCGGGCTGCGCCTGGGCCTGATGGGCGGCCAGTTCATGACCGCCTCGCTGACCGCGGAGACCCGTGCGAAGGCCATGCCGATGTCCATCCAGTCCCTCAGCTCCACCGGCGACTTCCAGGACATCGTCTCCTTCGGGTTCGTCGCCGCCCGCCGCGCCGCCGAGGTCCTGGACAACGTCGCCCACGTGGTCGCGTTCGAGCTGCTGTGCGCCTGCCAGGCCGTCGACATCCGCGGCACCGAGGGCCTGTCGCCCGCGACGCGGCGCCTGTACGAGGCCACCCGCGAGCTGGTCCCCTACCTCGACCACGACGTCACGATCACCGACTACGTGGAAACCCTCGCGCAGCACCTGCTGTCCGAGCCGGGCCTGGGCTGAAAGGGAAAGGGGAGCGCCGGTGCCTACCGCCACCCGAACAGCGAAGGTGTTCGACGCGCTGGAGCGCGCGCCGCACAGCGAACCGGTTGCCGGCGGCACCCGCGTCACGGTGCGGCTGCCCGTGACGCGGGCCGCCGCGCAGATGGTCGGCCACTACCCGGGCTTCCCGATCATGCCCGGGGTGCTGCTGCTGGACACCGTGCGCCAGGCGGCCGCGGCGGCGGTGGGCACCGACCTCGCCCTGGCCGGCATCGGCCGCGCCCGCTTCACCCGCCCGCTGCTGCCCGGCGACGAACTGCACCTGTCCCTGCTGATCTCCCCCGCCAAGGACGGGCGGGTCGCGGTGCGGGCCGCCGCCACCCGCGCGGACGGCCTGGCGGCGGCCCAACTGTCCGTCACACTCCAGGAGGTGGCCGATGCCTGACCACCTCGACCACCCCGACCGCCTTGACCACAGTCAGGTGCGCGCCCGGCTGCGCCAGCGCCCGCCCATGCTCCTGCTCGACACCGTCCGCTCCCACCAGGGCGGCACCCTGGTCGCCACCAAGGCGATCACCGGCGGCGAGGACTGCTACCGCGACCTGGCCGACCCGGCCGGCATCGACGCCTTCGCCTACCCCCAGGCGCTGCTGCTGGAGTCGTTCGGGCAGGCCGTCTCCCTGCTGTGGTCCCTCGCGCAGCTCGGCCCCGCGGACGAGGTCCCGCTCATGGTCGGCCTGCGCGACCTGGCCTACGGCGCGCCGGCCCTGCCCGGCGACGTCCTGGAACACCACGTGACGCTGCGCCACCACTCCGGCCAGGTCGGCGAGTTCACCGGCCACACCGAAACCGGCGATGGCCGCACCGTGCTCACCGTGGAATCGATCATGGTCGTCTCGCGGCCCGCCGCGAGCCTGCTCAGCCCCGCGCCCTGACCTTGCCGCCCCCACCGCGCACCCCGTTCCCCTATCCGACTTCACGACAAGGACAGCAGATGAACGACACCGACACCGCGATCTCGAGGGTCCGCGCGATCGTCGCGGAGATCCTGGCGCTGGGCGAGGACGAGATCGACGACCACGCGGACCTGTTCGAGGACTACCAGGCCGACTCGCTCAACCTCATCGAGATCGTCGCGCAGGTGGAGAAGCAGTTCAAGGTGGTGCTGCCGCTGGACGAACTGCCCGGCGCGCGCACCATCGCCGCCCTGGACGCCCTGCTCGCCGCCCAGACCACCTGACTGACCAGAGCATCTGACAAAGCGACGCAACCGGCCCGGCCGCCGGCCGGGCCGCGCCGGCCCCCGATCTCCCTGCCTTTTCGCACACACAGGAGCCAGCCCGTGACGACCGAGACCAGCTTGGCCAACCCGCCCGGCACCGTCGCCGTGCGTGCCGTGCGCGGCGCCACCCAGGTCGCCGGCGACGACCCCGCCCTGATCGAGGCCGCCACCACCGAACTGCTCGGCGAGATCCTGCGCCAAAACCAGCTCGAGGACGCCGACCTGATCTCCATCGTGTTCACCACCACCCACGACCTGCGCTCCGCGTTCCCGGCGGCCGCGGCCAGGAAGCTGGGCCTGGTGGACGTACCGATGCTGTGCACCTCCGAGATCGCCGTCCCCGGCTCGCTGGACCGCGCCATCCGGATCCTGGCGCACGTGCACAGCCCGCGGCCCCGCGACGCCATGCACCACGTCTATCTCGGAGCCGCGGCGGTCCTGCGCCCCGACCTTTGCGCCCCGCCCCCGGGAACGCAGTCCCCTTTGCCCCAAGGAGCCTGAACATGTCCGCGATGCCCCTCGCATCCCCCGTACGTGACCGCGAGCTGCGGCCGCCGGCGGCCGTCGGCACAGCTTTGGGCCCACTGGTCGCTCCCGAACAGCAGCCCGTGTGGGCCGACGCCGCCCACGCGAGCGCCGTGCGCGCCGAACTCGCCGCCCGGCCCGGCCTGGTGGGCTGGGAGGAGGTGCAGATGCTGCGCCTGCTCATGGCCGAAGCCGCCGGCGGCACCTACCAGGTCATCCAGGCCGGGGACTGCGCCGAGGACCCCGCCGAGTGCGCCCCCCAGGCCGTGAACCGCAAGATCGGCCTGATCGACGCCCTCGCCGGCGTCATGAAGATCAACACCGGTCGGCCCGTCATCCGGATCGGCCGCATCGCCGGACAGTTCGCCAAGCCCCGCAGCTCCCCCACCGAGACCGTCGACGGCGTCGAACTGCCCGTCTACCGCGGCCACCTGGTCAACGGACCCGCCCCCACCCCCGAGGAACGCCGCGCCGACCCCGGCCGGATGCTCGACTGCTACAGCGCCGCCGACCGCGCCACCACCTTGCTGCGCCAGCGCACCGGCGCCTGGATGCCGCCGACCGGGGCCCCGGTGTGGACCAGCCACGAGGCCCTCGTCCTGGACTACGAACGGCCCCTGCTGCGCCGCACCACCGGCGGATCCAGCTACCTGGCCTCCACCCACCTGCCCTGGATCGGGGAACGCACCCGCGACCCGGACGGCTCCCACGTCCGCCTGCTGGCCCAGGTCGCCAACCCCGTCGCCTGCAAGGTCGGCCCCACCATGCGGCCGGCCGAACTGGTCGACCTGGCAAGCCGCCTGGACCCGGGCCGCGAACCCGGCCGCCTCACCCTGATCGCCCGCATGGGCGTCGACCAGGTCGCAGCGAAGCTGCCCCACCTGGTCGCGGCCGTCCGCGAGGCCGGACACCCGGTCTCCTGGCTGTGCGACCCCATGCACGGCAACACC
>NZ_QKYN01000043.1:55112-55323 GCF_003258295.1 Streptacidiphilus pinicola
CAGACCCAGCCCTTTGACGTCGGCCGCCACTACACCACCTTGTGCGACCCCCGACTCAACCCCCGCCAGGCCATCGCCGTCGCCGGAGCCTGGAACGCCGCCTGACACCCGGGCGTCGACCGGCCCCCGCAACAGGTTCAAAAGCTGTGGTGCCGTCCCCGCCGTGGACGGCACCACAGCCGGTCCACCCCCCACCCGGACCGCCCGGACC
>NZ_QKYN01000241.1 GCF_003258295.1 Streptacidiphilus pinicola
TGGCTGGGCGGGGGGGGGGGGGCGGGGGCGCGAGTGGGGGGACGCGGGCCGTGGGCGGCGGGGCCTCCGGAGGCGGGAGGAGGGCTCCGGCGGGGAGGGCGGGGGGGGGGGCGGGGTGGTGGAGGGCGGCGGGGCGGGTGCCGGGTTGGGCGCGGCGGGGTTGGTCGACCAGGGCGCGGGTGTAGGGCGGGGCGTAGCCGTCGCCGGTGGTGCCGGGCGGGCTGACCTGGCCGAGCAGCGGGAGGCCTGCGGTCAGGGCCTCCGGCCCCTGCTGCTGGAGGACCGCCCACGCCTCGGGGTCGGCCACCAGATCGGCCAGCACCGTCGTCGTGCCGACGGGACGCTGCCGCAGCTGGTCGCCGAGCCAGGCCCACGGCAGCGCGGTGTAGCGCGTGTTGTCGCGCGACGTGCGGGCCAGGGCGAGATGGAGCTCCTTGCGGCGCCGGTCCGCGGTGAGCTGGCCGACGAGGGCGACCAGGACCGGGCCGGGCGTGACGGACGCGGCCTGCAGCTGCGCGAGCAGCAGCTGCGGGTCGGCCGGGTCGGCCAGCTGCAACACGCTGGCGGGTATCGGGCTGCCCAGCAGCGTCTCCGGCGGAAGCGTCGCCAGCAGGCCGAGCGCCGCCTCGGGGCGCACGGGCTGACGGCGTTTGCCGCCGGGCGCGCCGCCGATCAGCAGCACCGAACCGCGCGCCGTCCCGCCCCCGTGGTTGATCTCCATTCCCGCACCGTACCCGCCCGAGGCAAACCGACGCGCAGCCGGTGGCCCGGGTTCCGCTTCTGCGGCGTCCGCGCGGATCAGCGTTTCTGCTCGGTCTCGCGCCCGGTTGCGCGCCCGTCTTCGCGCTGAGTTCCACGCTCGCGAGCGCGCAGCAGCGGGGCGAGGTCCCAGGCCAGGAGCGCGAAGAACACGGCGGTGAGGAGCCAGCCCAGCAGCACCGGGCCGTCCGCGATGTCGATGCTCGCGACGACGACCAGCACGGTGGAGGACATCGCCGTCGCCGCTCGGTTGTGGCGGCGTCGTGCAGGCCGGGGCCGCGGCCGGTAGCCGGGGCTGTCTGGTTCCTCGGGGATCGTCACGACGACCGACGCTACGCCGACGGGACCGGGCCAGGAAGGCGAGAGGTCTTACGGCCGTGTGACGTAGTGGAGTTGGACGACGCCGCTCCCGAACCTGCGCTCGCCGACGAGTTCCAGCGGCAGTCGGAGGCCGCGCGGCAGCGCGGGCTTGCCGCCGCCCACGGAGATCGGATGCAGGAGGAGACGGACCTCGTCGACCAGGCCCGCGGCCAGCGCCCGGCCCGCGAGTTCGGAGCCGCCGATCGACAGGTCGCTGCTCGCCCCCGCCTTGAGCCGACGGACCGCCGCGGGGTCGAAGTCGCGCTCGATCCGCGTGCGGGCGGAGGTGACGCCGTCGAGTGTGCGCGAGTAGACGACCTTCTGGGCCGCGCGCCACAGCTCCGCGTAGTCCCGGCTCACGGCCGAGTCGCCGGCGGCGAGGCCCGCCGTCTCCCAGTAGACCATCGTGTCGTACATGCGGCGGCCGTAGAGGTAGGTGCCGACGGGGCGTTCCAGATCGTTGACGAACGCGTGGACCTCCTCGTCGGGCGCAGCCCAGCCGAAGCCGCCCGTCTCGTCCTCGACGTAGCCGTCCAGCGATGCGATCGCCGTGTAGATCAGTCTGGCCATCTCGACCTCCCCGCACCTCCGTGAGTGCCTCACCCCCATGCTCTCCCACGACGGCGCACCGGGTGGGCTCTCCGACGACGGCCAAACAGGTGACGTCACGTCAGCGGCCTGCCTCGCCGGAGCGCGTACGGCGCACCCGGACCGCGAGGATCGCCGCGCACAGCAGCGCGAAAGCACCGCCGAGCACCCACGACAGCAGCGCACTCCCGCGACCGCTGTGCCCCTCCGCAGCATGCGAAGCGCCGGTCTGCGCGCCGCCCCGCCTCGCGCCGGGGGCCAGGCGGACCAGGACGTAGTCGCCCAGCCCGGGCAGCGGGGCCTGGTAGATGTCGTTGCCGACGCGGATCGTGTGCAGGTCGCGCCACGGGCCGCCGCCGGCGGGCCGGTACTCCATGACCGGCGCGGGCTGCGCCGCCGAGGGCGCGCGCAGCGACACGACGCTGTCGCCGGTGGGGCGGCCGGTCGCGGTGACGGGGCCGTGGTCGCCGGTGACCGTGAGCCGGTAGACGTTCCCCCAGGCGGTGCCGTCCGTCGGGGTCGTGCCCTGGAGGGCCAGCGGCGTGGCCTTGGCCACCAGCTGCGTCGTACCGGCGGGGACGGACAGCTGCGAGGCGGGGATCCCGGCCTGGACCTGCGGTCCGTTCTCGTCGCTGACGGGCAGCAGGACCTGCGGGCCGACGCCCTTGAACACGAGGCCGTCGTCCTCGCCCACCGAGGGCGGCTGAGTGCGCTGGGTGCCCGGCGGCGCGACGACGTAACGGTAGGGCTCGTCGGGGAAGCCGAGGCCGTCGTAGAGCGGCGGCGTGGCCATCGGCGGCGTGAACAGCCAGGCCAGCGTGAGCAGTCCGAGGCAGAGGGCGACCAGCCTGGTCGCCTGTGCCCGGGTCACCGCAGCCACCAGCCCGCGAGGTCCGCCAGCGTGTGCGCCACGGCGGGGGCGGTCACGGACCCCGCCAACAGCCGCACCCCGCCCAGGCAGACGCCGACCGCCAGGTCCAGCGGCAACACGTGCCAGCCGTAGACGGGCACGTGCAGCAGCGCGAACGCGACGCTGGTCGCCGCGACGGCGACGATGCTGCCGTACCGCTCCCTCGCGCGCTCGAACAGCGGGCCGCGCAGCAGCAGTTCCTCGGCGACGGCAACGAAGGACACGACCGCCGCCCACAGCGGCAGGGCCCCGGCAGGCTCGGTCACGCCCGCCTCCGTCCACCGCCGCGCCAGCGGCACCGCGCACAGCACGGCCGCCAGCCCGGCGCCCCAGGCGAGTTGACGCCAGCTCAACTCCGGCCGGGGCAGGCCGCAGACGAGCGCGAGCAGGATCAGCGCGGCCCCGAACACCACGCCGGCGACCGGCGACCCGGCCCCCGCCGGCCCCGCGATACTCACCCGCAGCGCGACGGCGAGGCCCAACCCGACGAGACCGCCGAGCAGTTGCACCCGTACGCCGAACGTCACCGCGCCACCGCCCCCGGGCCGGCCGTGACCTGGGAGCTGCGGCCGCCGACGCCGGTCGCGGCCGACTGCTTCGACGGCGCCGGGCCCTCCTTGACCAGCGGCTGCGCCATCAGCACCAGGCTGACCATGGTGTAGGCGACCATCGCCGCGATCCACGGCCACTCCGACGCCTTGGCGGCCCGCTCGTCGCGGCCGCGACGCACCAGGTGGCCGTGGGCGATCACGACCGCGGCCATGTGTACGACGACGATCACAGCCACCGACCCGTACCAGAAGGCCGAGCTGGGCAGCAGGTGGGTGTCCGGCTCGAAGCTGTCGTCGAAGGGCGCGGGCAGCCACTGCCCGCCGTCCAGCCCGCTCGGGTTGCCCAGCAGTGGGACCAGCAACTGCCCGTTGATCAGCAGGTACTGCAGGTTGTGCGCGAGCAGGTAGCCGAAGGCGATGGGCAGCAGGGACGGCAGCAGGCCGTGCAGCGCGGCCGCCGGGCGCACGTCGTGGCCGCCCAGCCGCGCCACCGCCTGCGCGAACGCGCCGAGCACACACCAGGTGAGGAGCCCGAGCAGCGCGAAGGCGGCGACGGTCTCCCACTCGACGGCCGTCGCGGGCGCGGTGGCGGCCCGCATCCAGTCGAGCCGCACCCGCGACCAGAGCGGCGTGGCCAGCAGGCCGTCGAAGGAGACCGAGACCAGCAGCAGCATCACGAAGGCCATCCGGCTCGGCACGGCCTCGAACCCGTCCTCGAGACCGCCCGCGAGGCCGCGGCGCCCGGCCGCGCCGAAGCGGAACCACCCCAGCCGGCCCCAGGTCGCGAACAGCACGGAGAAGAGCTCGCCGCGCGCGAGCCAGGCAGGAGCGCCGAAGAACAGGCCCGCGACCAGCGAGAGCGCCGCCCAGCCGAGCAGGCCCCACGCCGTGACCCGGGGCAGGGTCGCGGTCTGGTTGAACACCAACTCCCCGCAGGCGGTGGCGAAGAAGGCGAGCGTCGCCGGCCACCAGCCCAGCCGGGCGGGCCAGGACACCGGCCGCGCGCTGCCGAAAAGAAGCCGCCGCGCGGCGGGTCGGTCGCCGAGCCGGGCCAGGGCGGCGAAGGGGTTGAGCGGCCGGGTCCAGTCGCCGAGCAGGCCGCAGCCGAGCGGCACGGCGATCCACACCACCAACCAGAAGACCGTGGGCAGAATGTTCTCCGCGACCGTCTGCGATCCGCCGATGCCGACCGCGATCAGCCCGCCGAGCCCCGCGACCCCGATGCCGGGCGCCGCCCACCCGCGCTGGAGCGGCGCCCCACGCTCCTCCCCGCTCTCGACCGGCCCGCCGGCCATGCGGCGCGGCAGCACCACCAGGAAGGACAGGAAGACCACCAGGGCCGCGCCCAGGACGAAGTACACCAGGGGGATCGGCAGCTCGTACCGTTTCCCGAACGCGTGCGCCAACAACACCAGCGCGCCCTCCCACCTCACCCGCAGCACCTGCACCGAACGCAGCGGCGACTATCCCATGGGGCTCGCCCCCTGGGCCAACCCGTGGTCTCGTCCGTGGCTGCCTGCGGCGTTGTCAGTCCCTCGTGCCAGGGTGGAGGTATGCGGGACGTGGACGAACCGGTGACGGGATCGGGCGGATGAACAGCACGGCGGGGGCTGGGT
>NZ_QKYN01000044.1 GCF_003258295.1 Streptacidiphilus pinicola
CGCGTAGGCATTCAACCACTTATCACCAGGCCAACACGACGCCTTGGGGCGAATCTCCATCACCGTGATGACAGACTTGAGGCCGATGAAGCCGCGTCCTGACCCGCCCGAAGCCGCCCTGGACCGCCTGACGGGCGCCTCCGGGCGGCAAGATCGGCTCACTCATACGGAGCACATCCCCTCCCGCCCCGCCCAGCATGCGGACTGGCCCGCGGGCCTTCGGCCGGAGGTGCTGTCGGCGATCTCGGCGACCGGGATCCGGCAGCCATGGACACATCAGGCAGAAGCCGCAGATTTGGCTATAAGCGGACAGAATGTGGTGATCGCCACAGGCACCGCCTCGGGCAAGTCGCTCGCCTACCTGGCGCCGGTCCTCAGCGCCCTGCTGGACGGAACCGAGGCCAAGAACGGCCGCGGCGCGACGGGTCTCTACCTCGCGCCCACCAAGGCGCTCGCCGCCGACCAGCTCCGCCGGCTCGGCGAACTGCGCACGGCCGCCGAGCAGGCCGGGCCCGACGCCGCGCGGCTCACCCGCGTCCGCGCCGCGGTATACGACGGCGACACCCCGTTCGAGGAACGTGAGTGGGTCCGCCAGTACGCCGCGTACGTGCTGACCAACCCGGACATGCTGCACCGCGCCATCCTGCCCGGCCACGCGCGCTGGTCCACGTTCCTGCGCTCGCTTCGTTACGTGGTGATCGACGAGTGCCACACCTATCGCGGCGTCTTCGGCTCCCACGTGGCGCAGGTGCTGCGCCGACTGCGGCGGCTGTGCGCCCGCTACGGCTCCCACCCGGTGTTCCTGCTGGCCTCGGCGACGGTCGCGGAACCGGGCCAAAGCGCCGAGCGGCTGACCGGACTACCCGTCGCCGAGGTGACCGAGGACGGCTCCCCGCGCGGGGAGACCGTCTTCGCGCTCTGGGAGCCGCCGCTGACCGAGATGGCCGGCGAGCACGGCGCGCCGGTGCGCCGCTCGGCCACCGCCGAGGCAGCCGACCTGCTCACCGACCTGGTGCTGGAGGGCACCCGCACCGTCGTGTTCGTCCGCTCCCGGCGCGGCGCGGAGCTGATCTCCGTCATCGCCCAGGAGCGGCTGGCGGAGGCCGCCGGGCACGCCACGGCCCGCCGGGTCGCCGCCTACCGCGGCGGTTACCTGCCGGAGGAGCGGCGGGCCCTCGAGCGCGCCCTGCACTCGGGCGCGTTGCTCGGCCTCGCCTCCACCAGCGCCCTGGAGCTGGGCGTGGACGTGGCCGGCCTCGACGCGGTGCTGCTGGCCGGCTACCCCGGCACCCGCGCCTCCCTGTGGCAGCAGGCGGGCCGGGCCGGACGCGAGGGCGGCGGCGCGCTGGCCGTCCTGATCGCCCGCGACGACCCGCTGGACACCTACCTGGTGCACCACCCCGACTCGCTCTTCCGCCGACCCGTCGAGTCGACCGTGCTGGACCCGGACAACCCGCATGTCCTCGCCCCCCACCTGTGCGCCGCCGCGGCCGAGCTGCCGCTGACCGCACCCGGGGACCTGGAGCTGTTCGGCCCCTCGGCGCCGATACTCCTGCCGCAGCTGGAGCGCCGCGGGATGCTGCGGCGTCGCGGCGAGAACTCCTGGTTCTGGACGCGCCGCGAACGCGCCGCCGACCTGGTGGACATCCGAGGCGAGGGCGGCACACCCGTCCGCGTGGTCGAGGCGGACACCGGCCGCCTCCTCGGCACCGTTGACGCCGGCGCCGCGCACACCACCGTCCACACCGGGGCCGTCCACCTGCACCAGGGCCGCAGCTACCTGGTGCGTGAGCTGGACCTGGAGGAGTCGGTGGCCCTGGTCGCCGAGGCCGACCCGCCCTACAGCACCGTCGCCCGCGACACGACGCACATCGCCGTGCTCGGCACGGACCGTCAGGAGGCTTGGGGTGACGCCTCGTTGAACTTCGGCTCGGTGGAGGTGACCAACCAGGTGGTCTCCTTCCTGAAGCGCCGGCTGCTGACCGGCGAGATCCTCGGCGAGACCAAGCTGGACCTTCCCCCGCGCACGCTGCGCACCCGCGCGGTGTGGTGGACGGTCACCGAGGAGCAGTTGGAGGACGCCGGCTTCCTCCCCGAGGAGCTCCCCGGCTCCGCCCACGCAGCCGAGCACGCCTCGATCGGGCTGCTCCCGCTGTTCGCCACCTGCGACCGCTGGGACATCGGCGGCGTCTCCGTCCCGCTCCACCCCGACACCGGCCTGCCCACGGTCTTCGTCTACGACGGCCACCCGGGCGGCGCCGGCTTCGCCGAGCGCGGCTTCGAGCGGGCCCGCGAGTGGCTCTCCGCCACCCTCCAGGCCATCACCTCGTGCGAGTGCGAACGCGGCTGCCCCTCCTGCATCCAGAGCCCCAAGTGCGGCAACGGAAACGACCCGCTGGACAAGCAGGGCGCCGTCCGCCTGCTCAACCTGCTGCTCGCGGGGGCGGAACACCCCGTGGCGGGATAACCCGTGGAGCGGGCGGCCGGACCGGGCACGAGGTGCCGGCGGACCGCAGGGCTCAGAACGGCGCCGTCACCGGGCCTGCGCGGGCGCGGGCCCTGGCCGGGGGGAGACCGGGGACGAGTGCGCTCGGGGAGGGAGTGGTGACTTCGACCTCGACGCTGTCCTCCAGGGCGTCGGCACGGATGACGCAGGAGCGGAGGGTGGCGCCCTGCGCGGAGGCGATGACCGCCGCGTGGGCGCAGGCCTGGGCCGGGTCGAGGAGCAGCCGGCCCGCCGCGGCCAGCGCCGCCAGGTCCGCCGCGGCCTCGGCACGGTGGCGGGCCGCGATCGCGCCGGCGACGGCGAGCGCCGCCGTGGCCGCGAAGCCGACCAGGCAGAGCAGGCTCACCAGCCAGATCGTGGCCGATCCCGCATCCCCGCCTCGCACTCCCGCGCGACGTGGGCGCCTCACGGCCTGGCCCCCGGCTCACCGGGTTCGCGCTCGGCCACGGCCGTGGCCGAGACCCGGAAGCTGAGGAGGCCGCCCGGCCCGCCGCTGACTGCGGAGACCTGTGCCAGGACCCGGTCGCCGGCGGCGCTGACCGAGACCGACGCGCCCGGCGGTGCGGCGGCCTGCCCCAGCGCGGCCGCCGCCGGATCCCCGCGCGCCGCGGCGCGGGCGGCCTCTCGTGCGGCGTCGACGCAGCGCACCTTCGCCGAGCCGACCAGTACGGCCCACAGCAGCATCGCGCTCACCAGCACCAGCGCGGGGAGGGCCACCGCCGCCTCGGCGGTCGTGTAGCCGGCGTCGGACCGCCGCCGGCGCTCAGACCGCACCGAGGGCTCGCCGGATCAGACCCTGCAGCGCCGAGGAGACCGCCCCGCTGGTGACGACCTTGTAGAGCAACGCCGCGAACCCGCAGGCGGCGACGGTTCCCACCGCGTACTCGGCGGTCGTCATCCCCTGGTCGGTTGCGAAGCGCCCCCCGCGCCCGAAACGGGCGCCGAGCCGGCAGCGCACCACGTGTGCGGCGTGCAGGACCCAGACCTGGACGACGCAGACCAGCAACTCCAGCCCGGCCCGTGGGCGTCGCAGGCAGAGCCTCAGGAACGGGGCCGGGTCCCTTCGGGGTTGGGACGCCAGCGGCGCCGCACCCGGGGGACGGCTGTCGGCGGGGGCGTCGTTGGGCGGGGTCTGAGCGAACGTGGTCATGCCGACTCCTCGAATGGCAGTGGGACAGCACGGGTTGGCGGGTGAGGTAGGTTGCGGGACCCGCGGGGCGCAGGCCCCGCGGTTCTGGGCCCCCGCCGCGGGCCCGGCCGGCCTCGCGTCAGAGCCGGCCCAGGAAGATCCCGGCCAGGCCGGTGACCACCGGGACGACTCCGACGAGGACGAAGGCGGGCAGGAAGCAGAGCCCCAGCGGTGCTGTGGCCAGGACTCCCGCGCGACGGACCCGGGCGCCGGCCTCGCGGGCGGCGGAGGCCCGCTCCGCGTCGGCGAGCCGGGCGAGACCCGCCGCCGGCGGCGCACCGCTCGAGGCGGCGCGGGCGAGGCAGCGCCCCAGCGGGGCGAGCACCGGCTCGGCCGCGCCGAGCCGGTCCCAGCAGGCCTCCGGGTCCGCGCCCATGGAGAGTTGGACGGCGGCCGCCACGAGCCGCCCGGCGATCGGCTGCGGCATCGCTTCCGCGACGGCGGCCACGGCCGCGTCCGGCGGGCACCAGGACGCCATGCAGCCCGCCAGCAGGTCGGCCGCGAGTGGCAGTTGGGACCTCAGCAGCTCGGACTCCCGGCGGCGGGCCCGCTCTTCCGTCCCCGGGGGCGCCGGCAGGAAGCGGAGCCCCAGTGCCGCCACCACCGCCCCGAGCAGCCACCCGGTCGGTCCACCGACCAGCACGGCCAGGCCCAGGCCCAGCATCACCGAGGCAACCCGCGGCACCAGCCGTTCCCGCCCCGGCCGCGAGCCGGTCCGAACGCGGCGACGGGCCGGATCGACACCGACCCTGCGGGCCCTGACCCGCACCCGCCGCTGCCGCAGCCGCAGGACCACCCCCGTCGCCACGGCGGTGACGCCGCTGACCACGGCCGCCACCAGGACCCACGTGCTGGTCATGAGCCTCCTCCCGAACCGGACGGGGACGGGGACGGGGACGGGCCGTGGAGGCAAGGCCCGGTGTCGCTCATGTCGCGCCCTCCGCCGAGCGGGCGATGCGTGCCGTCCAGGCCAGCCCCGCGTATTCGAGGGCCGCGCCCACCAGTAGGCACACCAGTCCTGACGTGGTGTGGAGCAGCACCTGCAGCGGGTTTGCTCCCAGCGCCGCCCCCAGCGCCAGGCCGAAGACGGGGAGGAGAGCCAGGAGCACCGCCGTCGAACGCGGTCCGGCCAGTTCGGCCCGGACGGAGTCCCGCAGGGCGCGCTCGGCGCGCAGACCCTCGGCGACCCGGTCCAGCCCCTCGGCCAGACCCGCCCCGCTGGCGGAGGTGACCCGCCAACAGGCGGCGGCGCCCCTGGCGCCTTCGCCTCCCGGCGTCTCCGCCAGGAGGCTCAGTGCCCCGTCCACCGAGCCGCCGAGGCGGACTGCGGCCAGCAGCGCGGTCGAGTCGAGCGCGTCCCCGTGCGGGAGACCCACGACGGCCATCTCGACCGCCTGGTGCGGGGTGGCCCCGGTGCGGAGCTCCCCGGCCAGCGCCGCGCAGAGCTCCACCACCGCCGCCTGGCGGCGCTCCCGCTCCCGGACGGCGCGCCTGCGTCGCCGCACCCGGATCACGGGCCAGACGGCCGCCGCTCCCGCCAGGGCCGGTACGGGGGATGCCGCCAGCCAGGCTCCGACCCCGCCGAGGGGCACCAGCAGCAGCTCCACCGGGAGCACGGCCCGCAGCCGTCGCAGGCGTCGCCGCATGGGGCCCGACCGCCGTTCGGCGACCGCGGGGCAGAGGCGGACGATCCGCCGGGCGGCCCGGTCGCGCCTGGTCAACCACCAGGCGCCCCAGCCGAGCGCACCCATCACCGCTGCCGTCACGACGGCGTGGACGCCGGGCCAGGCGAGCGCGAGCCCGGACGTGCCCGGTGCACCGGCGGCCGCTCTCGGGACGGGCACCACCCGCAGGTGGACGGAGGGCAGCCCCACGACGTCCCAACGCCTCTTGGGCGCCGCCCACATGGGCAGGTTCACCACGCCCGGAGGGTGGTCGGGAAGGCAGACCGGCATCAGCCGGCCCCTCCCTTCGGACGGGACCACGGGGCCCTCAGTCCGCCGCAGCGCTCGGCGAGGCGGGGCCAACCCGGGCCCGGCTCCTGGCCGCCCGTGGCGGGGAAGCGAACCGCCGGAAGGGCCGCCACCAGTCCGTCCTCGCCTCGTTCGAGGGCGCAGACCTCGGCGATCCGACGCTGACCGCCGGGACCGCGGACCAGGTGCACGACCGCGTCCAGCGCGGCGCCCAACTGGCTGTGCAGGGCCAACCGTCCGAGGCCCGCCGTGGCGGCCAGAGCCTCCAACCGGGCGGGGACGTCCGACGCCGCGTTGGCGTGGACCGTCCCGCAGCCGCCCTCGTGCCCCGTGTTCAGGGCGGCGAGGAGATCGAGCACCTCACTGCCACGGACCTCGCCGACGACGAGGCGGTCCGGGCGCATCCGCAGCGCCTGCCGGACCAGATCGCGCAGGTCGATCCCGCCCACACCCTCCTGGTTGGGCGGGCGGCCCTCCAGCCGGACCAGGTGCGGGTGGTCGGGCTGGAGCTCCGCGGAGTCCTCGACAACGACCAGGCGCTCGCCCGCGGGGACCAGCCCCAGCAGGGCGGCGAGCAGCGTGGTCTTGCCCGTGCCCGTCCCGCCCGAGACCAGAAAGGCGACCCGGGCGCGGACGAGGGCGTGGAGCAGGCCCGCACCCCAGTTGGTCAGCGACCCCGACGCCACCAACTCCTCGAGGGTGAACGGACGGGGGCGGCTGACACGCAGCGAGATCAGCGTGCAGCCGACGGCGACCGGCGGCAGCACCGCGTGCAGCCGCACGCCCTGGGGCAGCCTGGCGTCGGTCCAGGGCCGGGCGTCGTCGAGGCGGCGCCCCGCGGTGTGGGCGAGCCGCTGGGCCAGCCGGCGGACGGAGGGCTCGTCGGTGAACTTGACGTCCCTGGCGCGCTGCAGGCCGTGCCCGCGGTCGACCCACACCTCGCGTGGGCCGTTGACCAGGACGTCGGTGACCTCCGGATCGCTGAGGAGCCGGTCCAGCGGGCCCGCGCCGACCATCTCGGCCCGCAGCTCCCGGACGATCTCCAGCACCTCGGTGTCGCCGTAGGGACGGCCCTGGGCGCGCAGGGCCGCTGCGACGCCCGTGATGGTGGGCTCCGATCCGGACTCGGCCAGCCGTAGCCGGACCGCGTCCAGCAGCGCTGCCGAGACGGCCCCGGTCTGACTTGCTGCCGCCCGCCCACTGCTCGCGTGCGTGCGGTGTCCCGAGCTGGTGCTCCGCGTCATGCCGCCACCCCTCCACCGTCCGTGAGGCCGGCTCCGGCCAGAGCCTCGGTCAGAAACGCGGTACAGAACCGGCCCAGTGGGCCCTTGGGCCGGGCGCCCGGCGGGCGCCCGCACTCGAGATCGGCGGCCAGACCCGGCTCGGGCGCCAACTCCCCCGCCAAGGGCAGCCGCAGACCCTGGGCGACCTCGCCGCCGCTCATCCCGCTGGGAGCGGGGCCGCGGACGACCGTCCGAAGGTCCGACAGGCGCATGGCCGCCGCGGCGGCGACCCGGCTGGAGGCGGCCATCGCCCGCAGCTCGGCCGGCACCACCAGCAGACCCAGATCGGCCTGTTCCAGGGCCTCCGCCGCCGCGTCGTCGATCCGGCGCGGCAGATCGAGCACCACCACGCCCCCGCGCCGCCGTGCGGCGCCGAGCACCGTGCGCACCGCCTCGACGGGGATGGTGAGCGTGTCCCCGCGGTCCCAGCTCAGGGCGGCGAGGCGGTGCATCCGGGGCAGTGACTGCTCCAGCTCGACGGCGTTGACCCGGCCGCGCGAGGAGGCGAGATCGGGCCAGCGCAGCCCCACCGCCTCCTCCCCGCCGAGCAGGACGTCGAGGCCGCCTCCGAGCGGATCGACGTCGACCAGCACCGTTCGATGACCCTCCCGCGCCGCCGTGACGGCGAGGGCGCAGGCCAGCGTCGAGGCTCCGGCCCCGCCCCGTCCGCCCATCACCGCGACGGTGAGGGCGGGGGCGCCGACGCCCTCCGCGGCGTCGGCCACCCGGTCGAGAAGCCAGGGCTCGCTGTCGGGCAGGAAGACGACGTGCTCCGCCCCGATGGCGACCGCCTTCTGCCACACGGCGGCGTCGTCCAGATCCGCTCCGACGAGGAGCACGCCCGGGCGCCGGGCCAGCACCGCCATGCGTTCGGCCACGTCGACCCCGACGAGGACAAGCCGCGCGGCCTCCCATGCCTGGCGCGGCGGCGGGGCTCCGCACACGACGTGCGGGGTGGCTCCGGCGGCGGCGCACAGCTTGAGCAGGGCGTCGATCAGCTCGTCGTCCTCGGTGACGATCAGTGGCCCGGAGCGCAGCTCCCGGCCGCCGACCGAGGCGGCGGTCGGTCCGGAGGGCGGGACCGCGGGCGGCCCGGCGGGTGGATCGGTGGGTGGGCGTGCGGCCATGACGGCTCCCTCACGGAGTGCTGGACGCGCCCGTTTCGGCGCGGACACCACACTGCGCCGAATTCGGAAGGAGCGGATGCACCGATCCCGAATCTGTGGATAAACCCGGGGGTGTGGAAAACCCGCTTACACGGAAGAGTGCATAAAGCACTGAGAGGTTGACGCATCCCCTGCGTCGGTCGGGAAATCGCACCGCGACACCTGGCCGCCGACATGCGACGACCCCCGCCGGGGGGGAGAGCGGGGGTCGTCCTCCACAGCCCGACTCGGGGGGGGAGGAGTCGAGCTGGGTTAGCACGGTCGCGAACGATCCGTGACTTCCATGGTGTACCCGAAGCCCTTCTCAAGCAAACCCACGCGCCGGGGCTTGAGCCGAATGGTTGGCACTTATCCTCGACCTCGTGGAAAACCACTCGCAGCCCCGCCCCGCACGCCAGGCAGCCTTCTTCGACCTGGACAAGACCGTGATCGCGAAGTCCAGCGCGCTGGCCTTCAGCCGCCCCCTCTACCGGGGCGGACTGATCAATCGCCGCGCGGTGCTGAAGAGCGCCTACGCACAGTTCGTCTTCCTCGCCGGCGGCGCCGACCACGACCAGATGGAGAAGATGCGGCAGTACCTCTCCTCGCTCGCGCGCGGCTGGAACGTCGCCCAGGTGCGGGAGATCGTCGCGGAGACGCTGCACGACCTGATCGACCCGCTGATCTACGACGAGGCCGCCTCGCTCATCGAGGAGCACCACGCGGCCGGCCGGGACGTCGTGATCGTCAGCAGCTCCGGCTCCGAACTGGTCGAGCCGATCGGCGAGATGCTCGGGGCCGACCACGTCATCGCCACCCGGATGGCCGAGGCGGACGGCCTCTACACCGGGGAGATCGACTTCTACGCGTACGCGGAGAACAAGGCTGTCGCGATCCGCGAGTTGGCCGTCGTCGAGGGCTACGACCTGGAGCGCTGCTACGCCTACAGCGACTCCGCCACCGATCTGCCGCTGCTGGAGGCCGTCGGCCACCCGCACGCGGTCAATCCCGACCGCGCGTTGCGTCGCGAGGCCCAGGCCAGGTCCTGGCCGGTGCTGGTGTTCACCCGCCCGGTCCAACTGCGGGAGCGCAGCGCCTCGCTCGCGGTGACCAGCCGTCCGGTGCTGGCCGCCGCCGCGCTCGGCGCCGCGGTGACCGCCGCGGGCCTGGTCTGGTACGCGGCGCGCCGCTCCGGTCGCCCCGGACTGGACTGACGCCAACCGCCGCGGAGCCCGGGCGCCCCGCGCCCGGGTAAAGAAGTGAGCTCTCGGGTTCCGCTTCCGCCGGTTCCGCGCTACAAAGGAGTTACGGCCCGCGAGACCGGATGGAACACCTCATACGGCGACGTTGAAAGGAACCATCGAAGCGTCAGGCCACACGGACCGAGCACAGCCTCCGGGCACCCACGGCTAGCCGACCCACGATCTGGGCCGCCACACCCGGCGAACGGGCAGAGATCCCCGCCGGATGGGCACGACAGAGGCAACGCATGGTCACCCGGACCCTGTGCCAGCGGCGGCATCGGAAGATGCCGCCGCAACCCTTTTCCGGAGCAGGCGCGTTGTGCTCGCCGCCGCTCAGGCCATCCCGCGCTGCATCGCCTCGCAGACCGCCGTGCTCTCACGGACGCCGAGGCGCAGCGCCTGCGCGCAGTGGGCGATCCAGACCGCCATGCCGGCCGCGGTGCCCGAGGCGTATCCGGCCAGAGCGGCCAGATAGGCGTCGCTCCCCAGCTCGGCCAGGCCGACCTCCATCGGGCAGACGGCCTTCGGGTCGAGCCCCTCGGCGATCAGCACGATGCGCGTCGCAGCCCGGGCCACAATGCCGTTCGCGCTGGTGAAGGGCCGGAGGGTGAGCAGCTCGCCATGCACGACGGCGGCGACCACCAGAGCCGGAGCCGTTCGCTCGTTCGGGTGCTTCGTGCCGCCGCGGCTGGCCAGCAGTTGCGCCAGGGTGTCCAATCGTGCCGAGACCTCGGCGGCCGACGGCGCCGGGGGCAGCGAGAGGTCAAGGGTCCGCTCCAGCGCGGCGAACTCCGTCTCGGCCTTCTCCGTCGCGGCCAGCGGGTGCCGGAAGAGCACCTCGGCGGGTTCGTCGGCCCGCCGCGGTCGCCCCACCGCAGTGACGCCCAGCTCAGTGACACCCAGCTCAGCGACGCCCACCGCAGTGACACCCCCGGCAGCGGACGCCTCCCCCTCGGCCGGGTCGCCGACGGCGAGCAGGTGCAGGCGGGCGAGCACCTGGAGCGGGGAGTGACGCCAGGTTCCGAGCAACTGCCCGACCTCGGCGTTCAGGCGCAGCGCGCCACCGACCGAGCGGGCCTCGGAGTCACGGCCGAAGTCGGTGCGACGGCGCACCTCCTCCAACGGCCAGTTCGCGCCCTCGAGGGCGGCGGAGGCGCGGGCGCCGCGCAGGGCGGACTCGGCGGTGACCTCGGCGCCGCGGCGCCGCATCACCCGGTGGCCATAGAGGCGGTCCACGGCACGGCGGCTCTCGGCGACAGCCTCGGCGACGCCGGGCAGTTCGCCCAGTGGTGCCAGCGGATCCGCGGGGCCGGGCGCGGCGGGGGAAGAAGTGCTCGTGCTCACCGCACCGACATTACGGAACTCCTGGGGGCCTGGGGTCCGAAGAGCGACGTGGGGTGCATCACCCGAAAGTGTCAAGGATCAGTGAAAGCCGATCTCTGGCCACCCCGGCATCGCTACGATGGATGCCAATCGGTGACGATAACGGTTATCAATAAGCGCCATGCCGACAGTCTCAGCGGTCGGCAACTCCGCCGGCGTCCCGCGTCGCACCGCGCCCGCTTCCTCGCTCAGCACCCCCGTCCCGGTCCGGAGCTCCCATGAAGATCGCCTTTGTCGGCAAGGGCGGCAGTGGCAAGACCACGCTGTCCTCCCTGTTCGTCCGCCATCTCGCCGTCGCCGGGAGCCCGGTGGTGGCGGTGGACGCCGATGTGAACCAGCACCTGGGCGCGGCCCTGGGGCTCACCGACGAGGAGTGCGCGGCACTCCCCTCGCTCGGAGCCGAGCTCCCGGCCATCAAGGAGTACCTGCGCGGGCAGAACCCCCGCATCGCCGACGCGGCGTCAATGATCAAGACGACGCCGCCGGGGCGGGGCTCCCGATTGCTGCGCATCGTCGAGGACAACCCGGTGTACCGGCTCTGCGCCCGGCCGGTCACCGTCGACGGGGCGTCGCTGCGCCTGATGGCGACGGGCGCCTTCGACGAGGAGGACCTCGGCGTCGCCTGCTACCACTCCAAGGTGGGGGCGGTCGAGCTCTGCCTCAACCACCTGGTCGACGGGCCGGGCGAGTACTGGGTGACCGACATGACCGCCGGCGCCGACTCCTTCGCCTCGGGCCTGTTCACCCGGTTCGACCAGACCTTCCTGGTCTGCGAGCCGACCCGCAAGGGCGTCGCCGTCTACCGGCAGTACCGGGACTACGCCGCCGACTACGGCGTCCGGCTGCACGTGATCGGCAACAAGGTCGAGAACGAGGACGACCTCGCCTTCCTCCGGGAGGAGTTGGGCGACGCCCTGCTCGCGGGCTTCGGCCGGTCCGGCTGGGTACGCCGGACGGAGCAGGGGCGCACGCCGCCCTTCTCCGAACTGGAGCCGGCCAACGCCGAGGTGCTGCAGGTCATGCAGGACACCGTCGACGCCGCCCACGCCGAGCGGGACTGGGAGCGCTACATGCGCCAGCTGGTCACCTTCCACCGTCGCAACGCCGAGAGCTGGGGCAACGACAAGACCGGCGCCGACCTGGCTGCCCAGGTGGATCCCGACTTCGTGCTCGGCGAGCACCTGACGGCCCGGCGGGAGCCGCTGGGGGTCTGAGCAGCCGTCACGTCCACCCGCAACGCGCCCTCCTGGGTGAACTTGGGTCGCCGGAAGAGCCAAGAAGGTAAAGAGTTCATTACTCTTCATTTACCGATTCTTGGCCTTCCCGTGGCACACCCCGCCGCGCCGTCCTACCCCACAGGAGACGCGACCCATGCACTGCACGCCCAGCACCGAGCCCCGTCCGCTGTCCCCGTCACCCGCCCCGGCCACCGCCGCGCCGGACGCCCTGACCGGCGTCCGGGACTTCCAGCGGCACACCGCGCCACTGCTCCGTCCCGAGCTGGCGCGGCTGGCCCGGGAGGGGCAGTCCCCCTCCCAGCTCTTCATCACCTGCGCCGACTCGCGAATGGTCCCGAACGTGATCACCAACAGCGGCCCGGGCGAGCTGTTCACCGTCCGCAACATCGGCAACCTGGTTCCGCCCACGGCGGACGACAGCGTCTTCGCCGCCGTCGAGTACGCGGTCGACGTCCTGGAAGTCCAGCACATCACCGTCTGCGGCCACTCGGGCTGCGGGGCGATGCAGTCCCTACTGCACGGCGCGCACCGCCGCGACGGCCGAGCCGGGACGCCACTGACCCGCTGGCTCCGCCACGGTCAGGACTCCCTGCAGCGGGTCCGCCACAGCCCCGCCCGCTTCCATGGCCGATCGCCGTCGACCGACCCGCTGGAGCGGCTCTGCCTGACCAACGTGGTGCAGCAGCTCGACAATCTGCGGGCGCACCCGAGCGTCGCCCGCAAGACGGAACTCGGCGCCATTCGGTTGACCGGGCTCTACTTCGAGCTGACAACGGCTCAGACCTACGTCTGGTCACCCGGCGGCCGGGCCTTCCTCCCCGTGCGCCCCCGGGTCGACAGCGCCGCCTGAGGCCGCCCTGGGCGCACGGAGGGGCGCCCAGGGCCATCATCGGGCCGGCGTTCGACCGCCCAGCTGACCTGCGGTCACGCAAAGGTCTACACCAATTTTCCTCGGGGCCTTGTCAGCACACCCGTCGACCTGGTGAGCTGTCTCACGAATACCAGGACGTCATCGATGAGGAGTGTTGCGTTGAGCAGCAATGAGAGCCTGGCGAACCTGCTGAAGGAGGAGCGGCGGTTCGCCCCTCCCGCAGCGCTCGCAGCAGCCGCCAACGTCACCGCCGACGCCTACGCCGAGGCCAAGGCCGACCGCCTCGCCTTCTGGGCCACGCAGGCCCGGCGGCTGAACTGGGCCAAGGAGCCGACCGAGACCCTCGACTGGTCCAACCCGCCCTTCGCCAAGTGGTTCGCCGACGGCGAGCTGAACGTCGCCTACAACTGCGTGGACCGGCACGTCGAGGCCGGCCTCGGCGACCGCGTCGCCATCCACTTCGAGGGCGAGCCGGGCGACAGCCGCACCATCACCTACGCCCAGCTCAAGGACGAGGTCTCGCGCGCCGCCCACGCCCTGCAGGAGCTGGGCGTCGCCAAGGGCGACCGGGTCGCGATCTACCTGCCGATGATCCCCGAGGCCGTCGTCGCGATGCTGGCCTGCGCCAGGGTCGGCGCCCCGCACTCGGTGGTCTTCGGCGGCTTCTCCGCCGACGCCGTGTCCTCCCGCATCCAGGACGCGGACGCCAAGCTGGTCATCACCGCCGACGGCGGCTACCGCCGTGGCAAGCCGACCGCGCTGAAGCCGGCCATCGACGAGGCGCTGCAGTCCTGCCCTCAGGTCGAGCACGTCCTGGTGGTGCGCCGCACGGGCCAGGAGACCGCCTGGACCGAGGGCCGGGACGTCTGGTGGCACGAGATCACCGAGCGTCAGTCCGCCGAGCACACCCCCGAGGCGCACGCGGCCGAGCACCCGCTGTTCATCCTTTACACCTCGGGCACCACGGGTAAGCCGAAGGGCATCCTGCACACCACCGGCGGCTACCTGACCCAGGCCAGCTACACCCACCACGCCGTCTTCGACCTCAAGCCGGAGACCGACGTCTACTGGTGCACCGCCGACATCGGCTGGGTGACCGGCCACTCCTACATCGTCTACGGGCCGCTGGCCAACGGCGCCACCCAGGTCATGTACGAGGGCACGCCCGACACCCCGCACCAGGGCCGCTTCTGGGAGATCGTCCAGAAGTACGGCGTCACCATCCTCTACACCGCGCCCACCGCCATCCGCACCTTCATGAAGTGGGGTGACGACATCCCGGCGAAGTTCGACCTGACCTCGCTGCGGGTGCTGGGCAGCGTCGGCGAGCCGATCAACCCCGAGGCGTGGGTCTGGTACCGCGACCACATCGGCGGCGGCCGTACCCCGATCGTGGACACCTGGTGGCAGACCGAGACCGGCGCCATGATGATCACGCCGCTGCCGGGCGTCACCGAGACCAAGCCCGGCTCGGCCCAGGTGCCGCTGCCCGGCATCGCGGCCACCGTGGTCGACGACGAGGGCCATGAGGTGCCCAACGGCTCGGGCGGCTACCTGGTGCTGACGGAGCCGTGGCCGTCGATGCTGCGCACCGTCTGGGGCGACGACCAGCGCTACCTGGACACCTACTGGTCCCGCTTCAAGGACCGCTACTTCGCCGGCGACGGTGCCAAGAAGGACGAGGACGGCGACATCTGGCTGCTCGGCCGGGTGGACGACGTGATGCTGGTGTCCGGCCACAACATCTCGACCACCGAGGTCGAGTCGGCCCTGGTCTCCCACCCGCAGGTGGCCGAGGCCGCGGTCGTCGGCGCCACCGACGCCACCACCGGCCAGGCCATCGTCGCCTTCGTGATCCTGCGCGGCAGCGCGACCGACTCCGCCGAGCTGACGGCGGAGCTGCGCGACCACGTGGCCAAGGTGCTCGGCCCGATCGCCAAGCCCAAGCGGATCCTGACGGTCAGCGAGCTGCCCAAGACTCGCTCCGGCAAGATCATGCGACGCCTGCTCCGCGACGTGGCCGAGAACCGGGCCGTGGGCGACGTCACCACGCTGGCGGACACCACCGTCATGGACCTGATCCAGAGCAAGCTCCCCGCTGCCCCCAGCGAGGACTGAGCGAGGATCACCGACCGGTCCTGACGCGGCCCGTCCCCAGCGCCTGATGGCCGGGGGCGGGCCGCTCGCTTCGGCGACGCTTCGTTCGCACTTCCGTAGCATGTGACAAAACGGATGTATGCGACAGAAGTGAGGCCTCCCGCGTGACCAGCGCCCCGACGCCGCCGCCGCGTCGCCAGTTCCTGGCCCGGTTGCCCCTCCCGGAGCGCGCCTTCCTCGCGGACGCCCTGCGGGCGGAGACCGTCGGCGGCGTCCTGCTCCTGATCGCCGCCGTGGCGGCACTCGTCTGGGCGAACGCCTGGCCCGGCTCCTACGAGACCGTCAGCAACTACACCATCGGACCGAGCAAGCCGCTGCATCTGGACCTGACGCTCAGCGACTGGGCCAAGGACGGGCTGCTGACCGTCTTCTTCTTCGTGGCCGGCATCGAACTCAAGCGCGAGCTGGTCGTCGGCGAGCTGCGCGATCCGCGGGCCGCGCTGCTGCCGGTCGTGGCGGCCATGTGCGGGGTGGCGCTCCCCGCCGTCATCGACGTCGTTGTCAACAGCGGCCCCGGCGGGCACCTGGGCGGCTGGGCCATCCCCACCGCGACCGACATCGCCTTCGCGCTCGGGGTGCTGGCCGTTGTCGGCACGCACCTGCCCTCCTCGCTGCGGGCGTTCCTGCTCACGCTCGCCGTGGTGGACGACCTGATCGCCATCCTGATCATCGCGATCTTCTACAGCCACGGCGTCAAGCCCTGGGCGCTCGGCCTCTCGCTGCTCGGCCTGGTGGCGTTCTACCTGCTGCACCGGGCCCGGGTGCACGGCTGGTACCTCTACGTGCCGCTGGCGCTGGTGATCTGGGCGCTGATGCACGAGGGCGGCGTGCACGCCACGGTCGCCGGGGTGGCCATGGGCCTGATGCTGCGGGTCACCAAGGACCCGGGCGAGCAGCACTCGCCCGGCGAACACATCGAGCATCTGGTCCGGCCCTTCTCCGCCGGCTTCTGCGTGCCCGTCTTCGCGCTCTTCGCCGCCGGGGTGTCGATCACCCCGCACGCAATCGGGCAGGTCTTCACCCAGGCGGCCCCGCTCGGGGTGGTGCTGGGCCTGCTGGTGGGCAAGACCTTCGGCGTCTTCGGCGGCACCTGGCTGACGGCGCGGTTCACCCGTGCGGAGCTGAACCCGGAACTGGCCTGGGCGGACCTGTTCTCGATCTCGGTGCTGTCCGGCATCGGCTTCACCGTCTCGCTGCTCATCGCGGAACTGGCCTTCGCACACGACCCGGAGCTGGTAGAACGCGCCAAGGCCGCCGTGCTGGTCGGCTCGCTGCTCTGCGCCGTCCTGGCCGCCGTGCTGCTGCGGCTGCGGAACCGGAAGTACCAGCGGTTGTGTGACGAAGAGGACGCAGACAACGGCATTGTGCCCGGTGGTGACGTACCGTCCGGTAGCGGCATGATCTGATAGAGCAACAGCGGCGGGCAGAGGGACAACACAGCCGACCGCCACGGGGATCGCGCGAGGATGAGGAGAAGCGAGATGGCCGCTCCCGAGATCGGGACCGAGCGCACGGTGGGGCAGCTGTTCGCCTCCGCGACCGCGGATCTGTCGGCGCTGGTCCACGACGAGATCGCGCTGGCGAAGCAGGAGATCAAGAAGGACGTCGTGCGCGGCGCCTCCGGTGTCGGCTCGATCGCCGTCGCGGCGGTGATCCTGCTGGCCTCCATCCCGATGTTCAGCTTCGCGGCCGCCTACGGGATCCACAACCTCGGCCTGGGCCTGGCCTGGTCGTTCCTGATCGTCGCCGGCGCCTACGTCGTGATCGCCGTCATCGCTGCGCTGATCGCGGTCCGCTTCTTCAAGAAGCTCTCCCCGCCGGAGCGCACCATTGCCGGCGCCAAGGCGACGGCGGACGTGCTGAAGTCCGCCAAGCCGCGCCCGGCCCCCTCGGTCTCCGGCGACGGCCACAAGGCGCTCACCCCCTGACGCAACAGGGCTCCGAGAGCACCTCGCCGCCGCGGGCCGCGGCGGCGAGGTGCTCTCG
>NZ_QKYN01000242.1 GCF_003258295.1 Streptacidiphilus pinicola
GAGCGGGCGGGGGAGTTGATCGAGGAGCGGGGGCCGCAGGAGGCGCTGGCGCGCCTGGCGCGGAGGCTGCCGGTGGGGGTGCAGCCACCGGACGGGGCGCGGGAGATCGCGCGGGGCGCGCTGATCGGGGCGCGGCTGATCTGCCGGGGCGAGGCCGGCTGGCCGACGCAGCTGGACGACCTCGGGCCGGTGCGGCCCGTCGCGCTGTGGGCGCGCGGCGCCGGGACACTGCGCGTGCTGGCCGTGCGCTCCGTCGCCGTCGTCGGCGCGCGGGCGTGCACGGGGTACGGGCAGCGCATCGCCGCCGACCTGTCGGCGAGTCTGACCGAGCGCGGCTGGACGGTCTTCTCCGGCGCCGCCTACGGCATCGACGCCGCCGCGCACCGCGGCGCCCTGGTCGTCGGCGGGCCGACCGTCGGGGTCCTCGCCTGCGGCGTGGACCAGGTCTACCCCCGCGCCAACGAGCAACTGCTGCGCCGCATCGCCGAGTACGGCCTGCTGCTGAGCGAACTCCCGCTCGGCGCACACCCGAACCGGCCGCGGTTCCTGCAGCGCAACCGCCTGATCGCCGCCCTCACGCGCGGCACCGTCGTGGTCGAGGCGGCCCGCCGCAGCGGCTCGCTCAACACCGCCCGCTGGGCGGGCGATCTGTGCCGCCAGGTGATGGCCGTGCCGGGCCCGGCCAACAGTTCGCTCTCCGCCGGGGCGCACGAGCTGATCCGCCGTGGCGCGGTGCTCGTCGCCGACGCGGGTGAAGTCGTCGAACAGGTCGGCGAGATCGGAACGGATCTTGCTGCCACGCCGGAGGGGCGTGAACGCATCCGGGACGCGCTCGCTCCTGAGACTCTGCGCGTGCTCGAATGCCTGCCCGCTTCGGCGCGCGGCGGAAGCGTGGAATCCCTGGTCCAGCGTTGCCTGCTGGGCCCGGACGTGGTGCTGCGGCGGCTCTACGAACTGCTGTCCCTCGGACTGGTCGAACGCCTCGGGGCGCACTGGAGGCTGAATCCGGCGTACAAGGGGACTTGATAGCGCTCAGAAACCACGTCGTCACGCTACGCTCGCATCCGTTCCGTTGAATGGCCCAATGGATCGGTAGAACGGCTCAAGCGACGCATGCCCAGGTACGCCAGCTCCCCCGCGGGGGAGCCCCGCAGCATCCCCGGACCCCGCACCGCGCGGGTGCGCACGGTGGACGAGCTCTGGCGTGCCTACAAGCAGACCGGCGACCCCCGGCTGCGCGAACAGCTGATCCTGCACTACTCGCCGCTGGTGAAGTACGTGGCCGGCCGCGTCAGCGTGGGCCTGCCGGCCAACGTGGAGCAGGCGGACTTCGTCTCCTCCGGCATCTTCGGTCTCATCGACGCGATCGAGAAGTTCGACCCGGAGCGCGCGATCAAGTTCGAGACGTACGCGATCAGCAGGATCCGCGGCGCGATCATCGACGAACTGCGCGCGCTGGACTGGATCCCGCGCTCCATCCGGCAGAAGGCGCGCGCGGTGGAACGCGCCTACGCGACGCTCGAGGTCAGCCTGCGCCGCACGCCCGGTGACTCCGAGGTCGCGGCGGAGATGGGCATCCAGATCGAGGAGCTGCACGGCATCTTCAGCCAGCTCTCGCTGGCCAACGTCGTCGCCCTGGACGAGCTGCTGCACGCGACGGGGGAGAGCGGCGAGACGCGGGGCAGCCTGGGCGACACCCTGGTCGACACCGCGGCGGACGACCCGGAGGTGGTCGCCGAGACCCGCGAGGTCCGCCGGCTGCTGGCGCGCGCCATCAACACGCTCCCGGACCGGGAGAAGACGGTGGTGAGCCTCTACTACTACGAGGGGTTCACCCTCGCCGAGATCGGCAACGTGCTCGGGGTGACCGAGAGCCGGGTCAGCCAGATCCACACCAAGGCCGTGCTGCAACTGCGCGCCAAGCTCCGCGACGCACGCTAGACGCCCGCCGGACGACCGCTGGAGACGACGGTCGTTCCGCGCTCCGTGACCTCGACCGACGGTCAAGTGCCCCGGGTACGCTGGGGCCCGTGCCGAGAATCCGCGCAGCCTCCGTCGCCGAGCATCGCCGGCTGCAGCACGACGCGCTGCTCGCCGCTGCCCGCGCGCTGCTCGCCGAGGGCGGGGCGGAGGCGCTGACCTTCCCCAATCTCGCCGCGCGCACCGGGCTGGCCCGCTCCTCGGTGTACGAGTACTTCAAGTCCCGCGCCGCCGTCATCGAAGCGCTCTGCGCCGTCGACCTGCCAGTCTGGGCGGCGGAGGTGGCCGAGGCGGTGCGCGCCGAGGCGACGCCGACGGCGCGCGTCGAGGCCTACGTGCGGGCGCAGCTCGCGCTCGCCGGGGACGCGCGGCACCGGGCGCTCGCCGCACTGTCCGCGCTGGAGCTGGACGCCGCCGCGCGCGAGCGCATCCGCGCCGCGCACGGGCTGTTGGTGGGACCGCTGGTCGAGACGCTGGCCGACCTCGGACACCCGCGGCCCGCGCTCGCCGCGCAGCTGCTGCAGGGCACCGTCGAGGCGGCCGCCAGGCGGCTGGAGTGGTGCGCGGTCGTCGACGAGACGCCGGAGCTCGTGGTCGACGCCGCGGTGGCCCTCGTGCTGGACGGCGTCAGCGGGAGCAAGCGCGCCTGACCGGGGCCGACCAGCGCCAGCGGGTCGAGGTAGTGCCGGCCGCGCAGCAGGCCCCAGTGCAGGCAGCTGACGGGGCAGTGCCCGCCGCGCGCCGCCAGCGTGCCGAGGACCGCCCCGGCCCCGACCGCCTCGCCGACGGCGACCTTGGCCTCGACCGGCTCGAAGGTGGTCCGCAGCGGGGGCGAGCCCGTCCCCGTCAGCTCGACGGAGACCACCGGCTTGCCCGCGATGACGCCCACGTACGAGACGACGCCTGCCCGCACCGAGCGGATCGGCGCCCCGACGGCCGCGGCCAGATCGACTCCCCGGTGCCCGGCCGCCCACCGCACCGGCGGCGGCGCGAACCGCCGCAGCACGTCCGCGAGCGTCCCTCCGGTAGGTAGCGGGCGCACCAGACCTCCGGCCTCGGCCCAACCCCCTGCTCCGCCCCGGAGCGGACTCCCGGCCTGGGCCGCGGACAGCGGGGCGGCCCACTCCGGGCTCCCCGCCCGGCTCCCGGCCGGCCTCCCCGGACCGTCGCCCGCGACCGCGTGGGCCCGGCCCGGTGGGCCCAGCAGCGCCAGGGTCAGCCAGAGCAGCACCCCCAGCGTGAGCAGCGCCCGGCGGCCGCCGGGCGC
>NZ_QKYN01000243.1:0-727 GCF_003258295.1 Streptacidiphilus pinicola
GTGCAGGATGTCCAGCGCCTTGTCGACGGCGGTGTGGTCGCTGACCTGCAGGTCGGCCGGCACCATCACGTCGGCTGCGCGGCGATGGTCCGGGGACGCTTCGAGGGTGATCGCCATGGGTCTTCCTTGGTGCTCGGGGCCGCTCCCGGCTTCGACGCACTCACGCGCGTCCCGGCGAGAGGCCCGGGTCGGGGTCAGGGCCAGGCGATCCCGGCGCCGGGGCGAAGGGATCAAGCGGGGGGGGGCGGGGGCGCGTCCTGACGTGCCGACGGGGGGAGGCAGCCAGCGCACTGCGTCTGCCGCCGCATGCGAAGCCCCTCCGTTTCATGCTAACCGGCCGCTGTCCGGACGGAGGCGGCTGAGCGCTGCTGGGCTGCCGACCTGACCTGCTCCCCGGCTGTTCCCCCGCTTCTGGATCATGCGCTCCGGATCATGCGCTCCGGGCTCGTCGCTGTCCTGACCGCCTTGCCCGTCCGCTCGCCGTCCACCGCACCTGCCGCCGAAGCGAGTCGCCGATGCCCTCCCGCTGGACCACCGTGGTCAGTCAACCTCTCTCCCCTTTGGGCCCGCGCCTGACCGTGGCCGATGTCATGGAGCCGTAGGCGTGCTGACCACGCGTCGCGTCATCGACATGGCGCCTGCACCCGCAGCCGTCCCGAGGGCGGCGTGACCGCTGCGCGGCGACAGAACCCCCCGCATGTCCCCTCATGAGGCGTGCCGCCTCGGC
>NZ_QKYN01000243.1:965-1413 GCF_003258295.1 Streptacidiphilus pinicola
GGTCGGGGGTGCCGGGTTCGGCGACATAGACGCCCAGGCGGTGGCCGGGGGTGCCTTCCAGTTGCATGCCTTGGAAGGAGAGAGTGATCTCGCCGACCTGGGGGTGGTGGAAGATCTTCGGCTTCTGGGCGTGGCCGGTGCGGGCGACGTCGTAGCGGTCCCAGAGTTTGGCGAAGTCCGGGCTCTTCAGGAGGAGTTCGCCGACGAGTCCGGCCAGGTCCGGGGCGTCGGGGTCGGTTCCGGCCAGGGCGCGTAGGCGGGCGACGCAGCCGCGGATCTGTGCGGACCAGTCGGCGTAGAGGTCCGGGGCCTGGGGGTGGAGGAAGAGGTACCGGGCGAGATTGCGCTGCCGGACCGGCCACCTCTCGATCCCGGCGTACAGCGCGAACGCGCCGGGGTTGGCGGCGAGCAGGTCCAGGGTGCGGCTGGTGACGTAGGCCGGGCTCGG
>NZ_QKYN01000045.1 GCF_003258295.1 Streptacidiphilus pinicola
CCCCCGCCCCCGCCCCCGTCTCGACCTCGACCTCGGTCTCGATCGAGGCCGCCTCGGTCGCCGAGGAGTTCGCCGCGCTGTACGGGCGTGAGCCCGAGGGCGTCTGGCAGGCGCCCGGCCGGATCAACCTGATCGGCGAGCACACCGACTACAACGACGGCTTCGTGCTGCCGGTCGCCCTGCCGCACGCCGCGCGCGTCGCCGTGGCCCGGCGGGACGACGGCCTGGTGCGGGTGCACAGCTCGCAGGGCGACGGCGCGGTGGTCGAGTTCACCGTCGACTCGCTCGCGCCGCGCTCGGTCGCCGGGTGGGCCGCTTACCCGGCGGGGGCGCTGTGGGTGCTGCGCGAGGACGGGCACCCGGTGCCGGGCATCGACCTGCACCTCGACAGCGACGTGCCGTTCGGGGCCGGGCTCTCCTCCTCCGCCGCGCTGCAGTGCGCGGTGCTGCTGGCCCTCGACGAGCTGCTCGGGCTCGGCATCGAGCGGCCCCGCCTGGCCCGGCTGGCGCAGCGGGCGGAGAACGACTACGTGGGCGCGCCCGTCGGCGTGATGGACCAGACGGCGTCGCTGTGCTGCACCGAGGGCGCGGCGCTGTTCCTGGACACCAGGGACATGGCGCAGCGCCAGGTCCCGCTGGACCTGGCCGCGGCCGGACTGGTGCTGCTGGTCGTCGACACCCGGGTCGAGCACGGCCACGCGGACGGCGCCTACCGCCGCCGCCGGGAGGGCTGCGAACGCTCCGCCGACCTGCTCGGGGTGAAGGCGCTGCGCGACGTCGAGGCCGCAGGCGGCCGGGAGCTCGACGTGCTGCTGGCGCGCCTCCCGGAGGAGGAGCTGCGACGCCTCACCCGGCACGTCGTCACCGAGAACGCGCGGGTGCGGGAGGCCGTGGGTCTGCTGGACGCGGGCGAACTGCGGTCGCTCGGGCCCGTGCTGACGGCCGGCCACGCCTCGCAGCGGGACGACTTCGCCATCTCCTGCCCGCAGTCGGACGCCGCCGTCGACACCGCGCTGGCGGCCGGGGCCCTCGGTGCGCGGCAGACCGGCGGCGGCTTCGGCGGCTGCGTGATCGTGCTGACCGAGCCGGCCCAGGTGCCCGGCATCACGGCGGCCGTGACCGCCGCCTATGCTGCGCAGGACGGCTGGAACGCCCCGGCGTTCTTCACCGCGACCCCGGCGCCGGGCGCCCGCCGCCTGCGGTAGTGCGGCCCGGCCGGAGCGTGCGACCCATAAGCAAGACTTATGGGGTCATAAAGCAGGACTGACTACTGTGGCAGGCTGACGTAGCTGAGGGTTGCCTTACCAGGTGTCCTCGCCGCCGTCCGTCCGCGCTTTGAAGGAGTCATCCGCTATGACACGCACTCTCCGGGTCGCCGTCGTGGGGTCCGGCCCCGCCGGCATCTACGCCGCCGACGCCCTGCTCAAGTCGGACGTCGCGCAGGACCCGGGCGTGTCCATCGACATCTTCGAGCGGATGCCGGCCCCGTTCGGCCTGATCCGCTACGGCGTCGCGCCCGACCACCCGCGGATCAAGGGCATCATCACCGCGCTGCACCAGGTCATGGACAAGCCGCAGATCCGCCTCTTCGGCAACGTCGACTACCCGAACGACCTCACCCTCGACGAGCTGCACCAGTTCTACGACGCGGTGATCTTCGCGACCGGCGCCAACGCCGACCGTGACCTGGACATCCCCGGCATCGAGCTGGACGGCTCCTACGGCGCGGCCGACTTCGTCTTCTGGTACGACGGCCACCCGGACGTGCCGCGCAGCTGGCCGTTGACGGCCGAGAAGGTCGCCGTCCTCGGCGTCGGCAACGTCGCCCTGGACGTGGCGCGCGTGCTCGCCAAGACGGCGGACGAGCTGCTGCCGACGGAGATACCGGCCAACGTCTACGAGGGCCTGCGGCAGAACCGCGCCAAGGAGATCCACGTCTTCGGCCGCCGCGGCCCCGCGCAGGCCAAGTTCAGCCCGATGGAGCTGCGCGAGCTGGACCACTCGCCCAACATCGAGGTCATCGTCGACCCGGAGGACATCGACTACGACGAGGGCTCGATCGCGACCCGGCGCGGCAACAAGCAGGCCGACATGGTCGCCTCGACGCTGGAGAACTGGGCCATCCGCGACGCGGGCGACCGCCCGCACCGGCTCTACCTGCACTTCTTCGAGTCGCCGGTGGAGGTGCTGGGCGAGGACGGCCGCGTCGTCGGCCTGCGGACCGAGCGCACGGAGCTGGACGGCAGCGGCAACGTCCGCGGCACGGGGACGTTCAAGGACTGGGACTTCCAGTCCGTCTACCGCGCGGTCGGCTACTACTCCGAGGAGCTGGCCAAGCTCCCGTTCGACGCCGACTCCGGGACCGTTCCGCACGACGCGGGCCGCGTCGAGCCCGGCACCTACGTCACCGGCTGGATCAAGCGCGGCCCCGTCGGCCTGATCGGCCACACCAAGGGCGACGCGAACGAGACGGTGGCCTCCCTCCTCGCCGACCACTCCGCGGGCGAGCTGACGCCCGCGGCCAGCCCCGAGCCGGCCGCGGTCGACGCCTTCCTGCGCGAGCGCGGCGTCCGCTTCACCAGCTGGGAGGGCTGGCAGCGCCTCGACGCCCACGAGCGCGCCCTCGGTGCGGCCGAAGGACGCGAGCGCGTCAAGGTCGTCCCGCGCGACGAGATGCTGGACGCCTCAGGCGCGTAGCGCCTACCGGGGCGCGAGGCTGTGCTGATCCCCGCGCCCCTGGATGGTGCGACGACCTGCCGGAGCTCATCAGAGCCTCGCACCGCTGAGGGGCGGTAACAGGACTCGTTCGGGTGATAGCACCGCGTCGTGGGGGGCGCGAGCCTACGCTGGGTGGTGGAGGAGGCGGGTGCTGCGTCGGGGGGAGTGGACGTGGGGCGGATCAGGGTGCTGGTGGCTGACGGCCACCGGATCTTTGCGGAGGCGCTGGCGACGGCGCTCGCCGCGGAGCCCGATGTGGAGGTCGCGGCGGCGGGCAGCGCCGCCGGCGCGGAGCGGGCGCTGGAGCGGGCCGCCGCCGAGGCGCGCGCGTTCCAGGTGATGCTCGTCGACGCCGATCTGGGTGCCGGCACGGTGCAAGCCGCGCCGACGCCCCCGCCCGGGCGGATCGTCCACGTGCCCGCCCAGCGGCGGACCCCACAGCAGGGCCCGCCCGCCACATCCGTGGGCACAGGCGCCGGCGACGGCATAGCGCTGATCGGGCGGGCCCGCGCCGTGCATCCGGAGCTGCGCGTGATCGTGTTGGCCACCGCCGACGACCCGCACCGCGCGGTGCGCGCGCTGCAGGCGGGCGCGGGCGGCTGGGTGGCCAAGGAGAGCTCGCTGGTCCGGCTGATGGCCGTGGTCCGGGGCGTCATGCGGGACGAGACGCACCTCCCGCCGAGCCTGCTCACCGGCGTGATCCGGGAGCTGACCGCCGCCCGGCGGGACCGAACCGAGAGCGAGCGGCTGGTGGACAGCCTCACTCCGCGCGAGAAACAGGTGCTGCGCTGTATGGTCGCGGGCCTCGGCCGGCAGGCCGTCGCGGACAGGCTTTACCTCTCCCCGCACACGGTCCGCACCCATATGCAGAACGTCCTCGGCAAGCTCGGCGTCCACTCGACGCTCGCCGCGGTCGCGCTGGCGCGCCGCGCGGGCGTGGGCCCGGTGGAGGCCTGAGCGGCCTGGAAGCCTGAGCGGCGCTCAGATCCGGCGTCGGACCAGCAGGAGCGCGTTGACCGCGGCGGTGGTGCGCCGTGTCTGGCGCTCGACCAGTTCCGCGCCGAGGGACATCGAGAGCGCGGTGAGGATCGCGACGAGGTGTTCCGCGCCCGCGAGGTTCGGCAGGGCGAGGGCTTCGGCGACCATCGCGGCCACGACCACCGCGCCGGTCAGCCGCGCGCGGTAGCGCCAGGCGATGCAGACGCCGAGGGCGACGACGGCGACGGACGGTCCCGTGTCCCGGGCGAACTCGGCGTTGTAGGAGAGCCCGAAGAAGCGGTCCGGTCCCATCGCGATGCCGACACGCGCGTACATGGTCCCGGCGAGGGTGGCCGCGTAGGCGATCGCGAGGGTGCGGACCCGGCCCAGGGTGAGCTCGGCGATGCCGAAGACCAGGAAGACCTGCAGCGCCGCGCCCCAGACCGGCAGGTCGGGCGCGGGCACGAAGAGCGACAGGGGAGTGCGCGAGAGCGCGACGCCAGGCGGGAGCGAGGCGCGGACGACCCCGAGCTGCTCGACGGCGGCCGCGCCGGAGGCCGACTGCTGCCAGACCTGGAAGGCCAGGATCGCGAAGGTGGCGCAGACGGTCAGCGGCATCGCCGCGAGGCCGCGGCCGCGCGTGCCGGTGCGTATCGCGCGGGCGAGCGGGCCCCACTCGCGTTCGGCGCCGGAGCGCACGGCCGACCACAGGCCGGCGGCCGCACCGGTGCCCAGGGCGCCGCTGCCCATGCCGTCGCCGACGGTCGCTGTTCCGTCCCTCTGCATGCGCGCTGTTCCTCCGAGTGGGCCAGGCATGTTCGGGGATCCTGCTGGGGCAAAAGCTCTGAATCCACCCTAGAACGGAAAGCGGCTCGGCCTGTGGTCGGCGAGGTGGAACCGGGGCTCATTCGGAGGGAGGACCACCGGCCTTCGTCGTCGGCCCTTCGGCGGGCCCGAACCCCTGCGACGCCCGCTCGGGACCCCGGTCGCCCGGCCGGCCGTCGGCGAGGTGCCCGTTCCCCTCCGCGCCTGCGGCCGGCTCCGCCGGCGCCGGTCCCACCGCGACCGCGCCCGTCACGGACGGGATCGGGGCGTGGCGGCGCTTGAAGAGGGACGGGAGGCTCGGGGCCGTGATGAAGCCCTCGGCGCGGGCCGAGGCGATGCCGATCCTCGGCAGGTCGCTGCTGCGCTCGAACAGCAGGTAGCGGGGTTCCCAGATGGGGCGGTACTTGGCGTTGGCCCGGTAGAGGGACTCGATCTGCCACCATCGCGAGAAGAAGATCAGCACCTCGCGCCAGAGCCGCAGCACCGGTCCGGCGCCGAGCCTGCCGCCGCGCTCGAAGACGGCGCGGAACATCGCGAAGTTCAGCGAGATGCGCTTCACGCCGACCACCTCGGCCTGCCGGATGAGCTCGATGACCATGAACTCCATCAGGCCGTTGTCGGAGTCGCGGTCGCGGCGCATCAGGTCGAGGGAGAGGCCCTCGCGACCCCACGGGACGAAGCTGAGCACGGCGCGCAGTTCGCCCTCGCCGTCGTGGCATTCGAGCATCACGCACTGGCCGTCGGCGGGGTCGCCGAGGCGGCCGAGGGCCATGGAGAAGCCGCGTTCGGTCTGGCCGTCGCGCCAGTGGTCGGCGAGTTGGAGCAGGGAGTCCATCTCGGCCTCGGGGATCTGGCCGTGGCGGCGGATCCGGACGGTGTAGCCGGCGCGGCCGACGCGCTTGTGGGCCTGCCGGATGCCGCGCATGGCGCGGCCTTCGAGGGTGAACTCGTCGACCTCGACGATCGCCTCGTCGCCGAGTTCGAGGGCGTTCAGGCCGTGGCGGGCGTAGACCGTGCCGCCCTCCTCGCTGGCGCCCATGACGGCGGGCGTCCAGGCGTGGATCTGGGCCTGCGCCAGCCACTCGTCGATCGCGCCAGGCCACGCCTCGATGTCGCCGATCGGGTCGCCGGAGGCCAGCGAGACGCCGCCGACGACGCGGTAGGCGACGGCCGCCTTGCCGCTCCCGGAGAAGACCACGCTCTTGTCGCGGCGCAGCGCGAAGTAGCCGAGGGAGTCGCGCTCGCCGTGCCGGTCGAGCAGCGCGCGCAGCCGCTGCTCGTCGTCGTCGCAGAGGTACTCCTTGCCCTTGGGGGCGCGGAACAGCACGTAGAGGACGAGCAGGAAGAGGATCACGCTCAGCACGTTGATCGCGATGTCGACCCAGTGCGGGATGTGGACGCCCGCGTGCGTGGACCCGGCCGGGGCCAGGGTGTAGACGCGCATCAGCGCGTAGTTCATCCGGTCCCAGAGCGTGGAGTTGCTGGCGGTGTCGGTGAGGGTGACCAGCCCGGTGCCGATCAGCATGCCGACGACGCCGCCGACGATCAGCGTGACGATCGCCAGCAGCGGGTTGGAGCGGTCGCCCTTGGCGTGGAACTCGCGGCGGCCGACCAGCAGTGAGGCCACGAAGAACGCGCTGATCGCGGCCGAGATCCAGTTGAAGGTGTGCTCCCGCACCTCGGGCGCGAGGACGAGGACCAGCGCCACCAGCAGCAGGTAGGCGCCCGACAGCACCAGGTTGAAGATCCACGCGGCCCGCTTGCGCCGGCGCATCATGATCGCGAGGAACCAGGCGAGCGCCGCGGAGGTGAAGCCGGCCGTCAGCAGGTAGGGGGTGAAGAGCTCACCGGTGTTGTGCCGGGTGACCTGGCGGCGAAAAGGCGCGGAGAAGCCCCCGAGCAGGTTGAGCGCGGCGGCGAGGCGGAGATACCAGATGGCCGCCCAAGCGGCTCGACGTTGCCATTTCTCACGATTGCTGGCCGGAGTATCGGTCGACACGTGCGCATCCATCCCGTTCTGGGGCAATCTTCATGATTACACACCAGAACGGAATGGATCGGACGGCTGGTGAGGCAGCCGGGGGAAGGCCCCGGGGAGAGTCAGCGGCGGTGGTGGCGGAACAGTTCCCGGAAGACCCCGGCGATCACCGCGTGACCGGTCGGGGTGGCGTGGATGTCCTGGTAGGGCGTGCACATCCAGGTCCAGGTGCAGATCCTGGCCACGTTCAGCGGCACCTGGCCGACGCCGGGCAGGGTGGCCTGGTCGGTGAAGTCGAGCGTGGAGAAGGCCGTCGACACGTCCGCCAGCCGGAACTCGCCCGCCTTCAGGCCGAGCGCGATCGCGCCGTTCAGCGCCACGCTCAGCTGCGCGGACTCCTGCGCCGCCTGCTGTCCGGCCGGCCCGGTGAGCCAGACGGCCAGGAACGGGTCGTAGTAGTTCATCGCGGCGTAGCGCGGGTGGCTGCCGCCGGCCCGGTGCAGCGCGGCGGTGATCTGCGGGACCTGCGCCGTGACGGTGGCGATGCCCTGCAGAGCGCAGTTGAGGTCGACGGCGCCGCCCTTGAGGCAGCCGTCCACGTCGTTGGCGCCGATGTCCAGCGTCAGGTAGCTGACGTGGCCGCGGTGTGCGCGCAGGAACTTCACGGCGGCGTCGAGCTGCGAGGTCGCGCCCGGGTAGGAGCAGATGCCGCCGTCGATCATCGTCTCGGTGGTCTCGCCGGAGCAGCCGAGCTTGACGTGGACGAGGTCCGGGTCGTGCTGCTTGAGCTGGGCGTAGAGCTGGTCGGTGTAGGAGACGTCGGTGTTGTGCCCGACATTGGGCTGGTAGCCGGCGGCGAGCGAGTCGCCGAGGGACACGTAGTACTCGGGACTGTGGTCGTGGGACGAGGCGGCGCTCGGTCTGGTGGCGGCCGGAGCGTCGGCGAAGGCCGGGCTTGCGAGGCCTGCGGCGAGCAGGGCCGAGCAGGCGGCAGCGGCCAGAACGCGCGCGAGCCGCGGCAGAGCGGTCATCGGGAGGTCCCCCCTTCCAGGTCCGCACCGTCGCGGACTCTGGGAAGGGAGTAGACAACCGGCCGGTAACCGCTGACAAGACTTGTGCAGCAGGGGAACGGAGAGTGACGAAAGCCTTGAGGGCGTCAGTCAGTGAGGTTGTCGAACGGGGCCACGAGCTGACGCAGCAGCCCGGCCAGGTCCTCGCGCTGGGCGGCGGACAGTTCGGCGAGGATCGCCCGCTCGTGGTCGAGCAGGCCGGCGAGGGCGGCGTCCGCGCGCTCCTGGCCGGCCTCGGTGAGCCGGACCAGCACGCCGCGGCGGTCGTCCGGATCGGGCAGGCGCTGGACCAGGCCCTTGCCGGCCAGGCGGTCGATCCGGTTGGTCATGGTGCCGGAGGTGACGAGGGTCTGCGTGAGCAGCTGTCCGGGGGAGAGCTGGTAGGGAGCGCCGGCCCGCCGCAGCGCGGTGAGCACGTCGAACTCCCAGGGTTCCAGCGCGTGCTCGGCGAACGCGGCACGGCGGGCGATGTCGAGGTGGCGGGAGAGCCGGCTGACCCGGCTCAGCACCTCGAGGGGCTCCACGTCGAGGTCGGGGCGCTCCCGGCGCCATGCTGCGACCAGCCGATCGACCTCGTCCTCCATGCTGATCAGTGTAGTCGGATATCTATCGACATGAAGTCTCTTGACATCAAGAATTTACTGACGCCATGCTGGAGATATCTCGACATCAAGATACTTGGGAGGTCGCCATGGCCGACGTCACCTGGGATCCGGAGCAGTACCTCCGGTACGCCGACCTGCGCGGTCGGCCCTTCTCCGACCTGGTCGGCCGGATCCCCGGCACCCCGAAGCGCGTCGTGGACCTGGGCTGCGGCCCCGGCAACACCACGGCGACGCTGCCCGAACGCTGGCACGGCGCCCACGTCGTCGGCGTGGACAACTCCGCCGCGATGGTCGAGCAGGCCCGGCGCGACTTCGGCGCGATCGAATTCCGGCTCGGCGACATCGCCGACTACGAACCCACCGGGGACGCCCCCGACCTGATCCTCTCCAATGCCGCGCTGCAATGGGTCCCAGGCCATCTGACGCTCTTTCCGCGCTGGATCGAGGCGCTGCCGAGCGGCGGCGTGTTCGCCTTCCAGGTGCCCGCCAACTTCGAGGCGCCCTCGCACACGCTGCTGGCCGAGCTGCGCAACTCGGCGCGCTGGCGCGAGCGGCTGGGCGGACCGCACCGCGCGGCGGTGCCGAGGCCGGGGGAGTACCTGGACGTGCTGGCGAACCTCGGCTGCGCCGTGGACGTCTGGGAGACCGACTACCACCAGGTGCTCCAGGGGGAGCAGCCGGTCGTGGACTGGATGCTCGGCACCGGGCTGCGGCCGGTGCTCGACGTCCTGACCGACGAGGGCGAGCGCGCCGCGTTCCTCGCCGAGTACGCCGAGCTGCTCGACGCGGCCTACCCGAGGCGCGCGTACGGCACCGTCCTGCCCTACCGCCGCATCTTCGCCGTCGCGATCAAGCGCTGAAGGAGAACACCGTGATCGTCGCCCTCGACCACGTCCAGCTCGCCGCCCCGCCGGGCTCCGAGGACAGGCTGCGCGGCTACTACGTCGGCGTGCTCGGCCTGAACGAGATCCCCAAGCCGCCGGTGCTCGCCGCCCGCGGCGGATGCTGGTTCGCCTCGGCGGACGGCGTGGTGCAGCTGCACGTCGGGATCGAGGATCCTCCCCCAGCCTCCGGCCGGGGGTGCCCCCATACGCCCGCCAGGAAGGCCCACCCGGCGCTGCGCGTCCGGGGCATCCACGCCTACGCGGAGCAGTTGGCGGCCAAGGGCGCGCAGGTCGTGTGGGACGACAACCTGCCGGGCCACGAGCGCTTCTACTCCTTCGATCCGGTGGGCAACCGGATCGAGTTCCTGGAACCGCGCAGCCTGGAGCCGAACCGGTAGGCGCTACTGCTTGCGGCGGCCGACGAGGTGCGGCCGCCGCTCCATGCCCTCCAGGCCGTGCCAGGCCAGGTTCACCAGATGGGCCACGACCTCGGCCTTCTTCGGCTTGCGCACGTCCAGCCACCACTGGCCGGTCAGCGCGACCATCCCGACCAGCATCTGCGCGTACATCGGCGCCAGCTTCGGGTCGTAGCCGCGGGACTTGAACTCCAGGCCGAGGATGTCCTCGACCTGGTTCGCGATGTCGCCGATCAGCGAGGCGAAGGTGCCCGTCGACTGCGTCACCGGCGAGTCCCGGGTCAGGATCCGGAAGCCGTCGGTGGACGTCTCGATGTAGTCGAGCAGCGCGAACGCCGCCTCCTCGCACAGCTCACGAGGGTGGCCACCGGTCAGAGAACCGGTGACCATGTCCAGCAGCAGCTGCATCTCGCGGTCGACGACGACCGCGTACAGCCCCTCCTTGCCCCCGAAGTGCTCGTAGACCACCGGCTTGGACACGCCGGCCTTGGCCGCGATCTCCTCCACCGAGGTCGCGTCGTAGCCGCGCTCCGCGAACAGGCTCCGCCCGATGTCCAGCAGCTGTTCGCGGCGCTCCTTGCCGCTCATGCGCACACGTGTAGCCCGACGTGCCGACGCCCCCCGCTTGGACGAGGGGGCGTCGCCTCCCGCGTCCCTGCCGCCACTGCTCTCGTTCACAGGACCATCATGCCGCGCTGGGCCTCCCGGCCTTGCTCCCGGGCTCACGCCGCTTCATTGCCAGCCGGTCCTGGGTGGGCCAGCGGACGTCCGTGGCCAGGCCGAGCTGTTCGAACCAGCGGATCAGCCGGGCCGAGGAGTCGATCTGGCCGCGCAGGACGCCGTGGCGGGCGGAGGTGGGGTCGGCGTGGTGGAGGTTGTGCCAGGACTCGCCGCAGGAGAGGATCGCCAGCCACCAGACGTTGCCGCTGCGGTCGCGCGAGCGGAACGGGCGCGAGCCGACGGCGTGACAGATGGAGTTGATCGACCAGGTCACGTGGTGCAGCAGCGCGATCCGCACGAGCGAGCCCCAGAAGAACGCGGTCACCGCGCCCTGCCAGGACCACGACCAGAGCCCGCCGACCAGCGGCGGCAGCAGCAGCGACACGAGGGTGAACGCGAAGAACTGACGCGAGATCCAGTGGATCGCCCGGTCCTTGACCAGGTCCGGGGCGTACTGCGCCTGCGGCGTCTGCTCTTCGTCGAAGAGCCAGCCCATGTGCGCCCACCACAGGCCGCGCAGCAGCGCGGGCACGGTCTCGCCGTAGCGCCACGGCGAGTGCGGGTCGCCCTCGCGGTCGGAGAACTTGTGGTGCTTGCGGTGGTCGGCGACCCACCGCACGATCGGCCCCTCGACGGCGAGGCTGCCGGCCACCGCCAGGGCGATCCGCAGCGGGCGCTTGGGCCTGAAGGAGCTGTGGGTGAACAGCCGGTGGTAGCCGACGGTGACGCCGTGGCAGGTCAGGAAGTACATCACCGTCGCGATGGCGATCTCGTGCCACCCGATGCCCCACCCCCACGCCACGGGGACGGCGGCGACCAGCGCCGCGAACGGCACGACGATGAAGATCCCGATCGCGAACCGCTGCAACAGGCTCGCCCGCTCGCCGCCACGGGTCGCGTCGGCCGGCGCTTCTCTCGCCGGCTGTGCTTCCGGTACGGGACGGAGCCCGGTCTCTGTGCTCGGCATGGTGGTCATGGGTCGCCCCTCGGCCTCTACCTACGGAACCGTAACTTACGGCATCGTAGGTTCTGTGCCCCTGGTCGCGGAAGTCCACCCTCCGACGGTGTGGCGAGCGGGTGAATTGTCGGAATTCCCCTGGCGCCGGGAATCGGGGTGCCCCGTCGTATCGTCGCGTGGAGGGTCGGCGGTACGGCATAGTAGGAGCCGCCGTTCGGCTGCCTCGGGCCGCCGTACGATCCGCCGTAGTGTAATTGGCAGCACACCGACCTTTGGAGTCGGCAAGTCAAGGTTCGAATCCTTGCGGCGGAGCCCTGGAACCGATCGTTTCTGGCCGGTTTCCCACTGACGGCTATCCTCACTGTGTTCGGGTACGTCTGTGCGGCTCCCTTCTGCGGGTGCGTGACGCGCCCGGCGGACCCTCCCAGCCCCCTGCAGAGGAGCCTGCCCCCCATGACTCCCACCGCCGTGATCGTTCTCGCCGCCGGCGAGGGCACCCGGATGAAGTCGGCCGTCCTGCCCAAGGTGCTGCACCCCCTGTGCGGACGCACGCTCGTCGGGCACGCCGTCGCGGCCGGGCGGGAGCTGACGCCGGAGCAGCTGGTCGTGGTCGTCGGCCACATGCGGGACAAGGTATCCGCGCACCTCGCCGAGGTGGACCCCGGTGTGCGCACCGTCGTGCAGGAGCAGCAGAACGGCACCGGCAACGCCGTGCGCGTCGCGCTGGAGGCGCTGGGCGCCGAGGGCATCGCGCTCGACGGAACGGTCGTGGTCACCACCGGCGACACCCCGCTGCTCACCGGTGCCACGCTGCAGGCGCTGGTCGCCGCCCACGGCCACGACGGCAACGCCGTGACCGTGCTGACCGCCGAGGTCCCGGACGCCACCGGCTACGGCCGGATCATCCGCGGTGCGGACGGGGCCGTGCAGGCCATCGTCGAGCACAAGGACGCGAGCGACGAGCAGCGCGCGGTGCGCGAGATCAACTCCGGTGTCTTCGCCTTCGACGGCAAGCTGCTGGCCCAGGGCCTGGCCGAGGTGCGCACCGACAACAGCCAGGGTGAGGAGTACCTCACCGACGTCCTCGGCATCCTGCGCGAGGCCGGCCACCGCGTCGGCGCCGTCGTCGCCGGGGACTACCGCGACATCCTGGGCATCAACGACCGGGTGCAGCTGGCCGAGGCCCGCCGGATCATGAACGACCGCCTGCTGGACGCCGCCATGCGCGCCGGCGTGACGGTCGTCGACCCCGCCACCACCTGGCTCGACGTCCAGGTCTCGTACGAGCGCGACGCGGTGATCCACCCGAACACCCAGCTGCACGGCGCGACCAGCGTCGGCGAGGGCGCCGAGGTCGGTCCGAACTGCACGCTGCGGGACACCGAGATCGGCGCGGGCGCGGTTGTGATCAATGCCACAGCGGACCGCGCGGTGGTCGGCGCGGGCGCCAACGTGGGCCCGTACGCCTACCTGCGTCCGGGCACGGTGCTGGGCACCAAGGCCAAGGCCGGCACCTACGTCGAGATGAAGAACGCGATCGTCGGCGACGGCGCCAAGGTGCCGCACCTGACCTACGTCGGCGACGCGACGATCGGTGAGGGCACGAACATCGGGGCCGCGTCCGTCTTCGTCAACTACGACGGGGTCAAGAAGCACCGCACCACCATCGGCGCCCACTGCCGCACGGGCTCTGACAACATGTTCGTCGCTCCGGTGACGGTCGGGGACGGTGCGTACACCGCCGCCGGCTCGGTGATCTACCAGGACGTGCCCGCGGGCGCGCTGGGCGTCACACGTCCGCAGCAGCGCAACATCGAGGGCTGGGTCGAGCGCAAGCGCCCCGGTACGGCGTCCGCGCAGGCTGCGGCGGCTGCGAAGGCAGCGGCAGAAGAGGCCTGAGGGGCCGCTTCGACCACTCTCCCAGGCGACCCGGGCGCGACGCGCACCTCCACGGACGCGTAACCTGGTGGTCATCCACACACCACAGGGCCGCGCCAGGCCAGTGTCCGCCTGCGGATCTTCAGCAAACCTGGGTGCCGAAGCAACAAGGAGACGGTTGCAGTGACCGGGATCAAATCGTCCGGCTCTCGGAAGTTGATGCTCTTCTCCGGCCGCGCACACCCTGCCCTCGCAGCCGAGGTGGCCGAGCAGCTGGGTGTCGAGTTGGTCCCCACCAAGGCACTGGACTTCGCCAACGGTGAGATCTACGTCCGCTACCAGGAGTCGGTCCGTGGCGCGCACGCCTTCGTGCTGCAGAGCCACACCGCCCCGATCAACCAGTGGATCATGGAGCAGCTGATCATGATCGACGCGCTCAAGCGCGCGTCGGTCAAGACCATCACTGTGATCATGCCGTTCTACGGCTACGCCCGTCAGGACAAGAAGCACCTCGGTCGCGAGCCCATCTCCGCCCGCCTGATAGCGGACCTGCTGAAGACGGCGGGAGCCGACCGGCTCATCTCCGTGGACCTGCACACCGCGCAGATCCAGGGCTTCTTCGACGGCCCGGTCGACCACCTCTTCGCGCTGCCGCTGCTGGCCGACTACGTCGGCGCCAAGGTCGACCGCGACAAGCTGACGGTCGTCTCCCCGGACGCCGGTCGCGTCCGCGTGGCCGACCAGTGGTCCGACCGCCTGGGCGCGCCGCTGGCGATCATCCACAAGCGCCGTGACCCGAACGTGGCCAACAAGGTCATGTCCGCCGAGGTCGTCGGTGACGTCAAGGGCCGCGTCTGCGTCCTGGTCGACGACATGATCGACACCGGCGGCACCATCGTCGCCGCCGCGGACGCGCTGTTCGAGCAGGGTGCCGAGGACGTCATCGTCGCCGCCACCCACGGCGTGCTCTCCGGCCCGGCCGCGGACCGCATCAAGAACTCGCGGGCGAGCGAGTTCGTCTTCACCGACACCCTGCCGACCCCGGGCGAGCTCTCCCAGGAGATCGACAAGGTCACCACGCTCTCCATCGCCCCGCTGATCGCCCGCGCGATCCGCGAGGTCTTCGACGACGGCTCGGTCACCAGCCTCTTCGACGAGCGCGCCTGATTGATCGTTTTGGCTCCCTCGTCGGGTCCGGGTACGCTGAGTACCTGCCCGGCGAGGGAGCTTTTCCATGTCCTGACGTGGATCTGCCTCCGTTATCGACGCGCTTCTTGTTCCAAGACGTGTGAGATGGCCGCCAGGCGCTCACCCGTTCATTGACGAGACAAGGAGCGCTTCCATGTCCGAGATCCGCCTTGCCGCTGAGCCCCGCAACGAGTTCGGCAAGGGTGCCGCCCGTCGCGCCCGCCGTGCCGGCCTGGTCCCCGCCGTCGTCTACGGCCACGGCCACGCCCCGGTTCACCTGAACCTGCCGGGCCACGACCTGATGCTGGCGCTGAAGACCCCGAACGCGCTGATCTCCCTGCCGATCGACGGCAAGCAGGAGTTCGTGCTGCCGAAGGCCGTCCAGCGTGAGGCCATCAAGCGCACCATCGAGCACGTCGACCTGATCCTGGTCAAGCGTGGCGAGAAGGTCACCGTCGAGGTCCCGATCCACACCGAGGGCGAGCTGGCCCCCGGCGGCAACCTGCTCGAGCACGTCCTGAACGCGCTGCCGATCGAGGCCGAGGCCACCCACCTGCCCGAGTCCGTCACGGTCTCGGTCGAGGGCCTGGAGGCCGGCGCCTCCATCCACGCCAAGGACATCACCCTCCCGTCCGGCGCCTCCCTGGCCGTCGACGAGGACGCGGTCGTCCTGCAGGTCATCGGCGCCCAGGCCGAGGCCCCCGCGGAGGAGTCCGAGGAGGCCGCCGAGGCCGAGGCCGAGGCCTGATCCTCACCGCACGTGAAGTTCTGCCCCGGCCGTCCGCTGTGATGTCCGGGGCAGTCCTGCGTTGTCGTGACAGTCGAGTAGGGAGTCGCATCAGATGAGCGAGCAGGGCCCCTGGCTGGTGGTCGGCCTCGGCAACCCCGGCGGGCAGTACGAGGGCAACCGCCACAACATCGGCTTCATGGTGGCGGACCTGCTGGCCGAGCGGGTCGGCGGCAAGTTCAAGACGCACAAGAGCCGCGCCCAGGTCCTCGAGGGTCGCCTGGCGGGCGAACGCGTCGTACTGGCCAAGCCCATGTCCTTCATGAACCTCTCCGGCGGCCCCGTGGTCGCGCTGCGCGACTTCTACAAGTCCGGCGTCGACCGGCTGATCGTGATCCACGACGAGCTCGACATCGACTACGCCACGCTGCGCCTCAAGCGCGGCGGCGGCGACAACGGCCACAACGGGCTCAAGTCGATCACCAAGTCCCTGGGCCCGGACTACTTCCGCGTCCGCGCCGGCATCGGCCGCCCGCCGGGCCGGATGGAAGTCGCCGACTTCGTCCTGCGCGACTTCTCCGGGGCCGAGCGCAAGGAACTCCCCTGGTTCGTGGACCGCTGCGCCGACTCGGTCGAAGCCCTGATCCAGGAGGGCCTGGAGCGGGCGCAGTCGACCTACAACGACTGAACGCCGAACGGCCGGACCTGCGGGATGCAGGTCCGGCCGTTCGCTGTCCGTGCCGCTGGGTCAGCGTCAGCGCACGTGCACGTAGGTGCTCGGTCCACTGGAGTCGATGTGGCTGCTGTCGGACGTGGTGTACACGACCGCCCAGGTGCCGCCGCCGTAGGTGCGGCCGCGCAGGGTGTAGTTGCCGTACGCGTCGGCCCAGCCGTAGGAGACCCAGTACCAGGTCGTGCTGCCGTAGGGGCGGAAGACCAGAGTCACGTGGGCGCGCGGGAGCCGGTGCCAGGAGCCGTTGTCCTGGTAGACGGTGCCGCTGAAGCTCAGCGTCTGACCCTTGGACGCCCAGGTGGTGCTGGGCTTGCCGCCGCCGACCCCGGTGGGCGTGCGCCACACGTGGAAGGCCCGGCTCATCACCGGCCGCCAGTCCGCGGTGCCGGGGAAGAAGACCCGCCAGTAGCCGTTCGCGTTGGCGCTCCACAGCGCGAAGCACTTGAACTCGTCCGGGGCCAGTCCCTGACGGCCGGCCAGCGTGTAGCCGATCCAGTGCCAGGTGCGGCCGTCGGACGAGTACTGCACGTAGACCTTGGCGTTGCCGCCGAGGTAGTTGCCGCCGCTGCCGAGCGTCAGATGCCCGTCGATCGCGGCCTCGCCGTACTGGTCCTCGGTGATGCCGAGGCCGGTGAACGAATCCGGCTGCGGAATGTGGACCTGGATCATGTCGGGCGCGCTGGTCCAGTTGAGGAAGCCGGTGTTGGCGGTGCTCAGCTGGTAGGCGCCGGCCTGCGAGATGCCGATGCTGAAGTCGCCCTGCGCGTCCGTGGTGCCGCCGGCCTGCGGACCGCTGCCCCACGTGTACGGCGTGCCCGGGGCCGGCTTCCAGGTGGATCCGGCCAGCCGCTCGACGACGCCGGTGATCACGGCGGTGCCGCCGACCGGCACGTTCACGTCAGTGGGCGAGGTGAAGCGGATGCGGGTCTGCTCGGCGGTCGCGTAGATGGGGTTCCCGCCGACGCTCGCCTGGGAGTACGTGACGGAGTCCGCCCCGCTCGGCGTGTAGTTCGCGGAGGGCTGGACGGCGCTCGTCGCGGTCAGGTCCGCGCTGAAGGCGCCGTTCGCGTCCGTCGTCACCGTGCCGAGAGCCTGCGGGTAGCCGTTGTTGCCCAGCTCGTTCGCGAGCTGGACGCTCGCGCCGGCGAACGGCGTGGACTGGCCGGTGCGGGGATCGGTGACCGTCAGCGATCCGGCCACGGAGTAGGCGCGGTGGTCGAAGTCGAACGTGGCCGGCCCGGTGGCGTTGAACGAGGCGAACCGGACCAGGTCCTGGTACGTCACGGTCCCGGCGTCGGGCTCCGTGACGTAGTCGCCGGTGCTGTCCCGCATGTCGACCGCGACGCGGTACTTCCCGAAGGTCGGCAGGACGAGGTTGGCCGGCGCGTACCACAGGCCCTGGGCGCTGGAGTCCTGCTGCAGGTCGGCCTGAGTCAGGGTCAGCGCGGGGTCTGCCCCGGCGGGAGCGCCGGCGGGGTAGAGCCGCACGGCGACCGGTGTCGCGGTGCCCGTGCTCTCCCAGTCGTACGCCCAGAAGCTGAGGATGCCGACGTCGGTGTTGCCGTAGCCGAGTTGCACGTTCCCCGCCCAGGGCAGGTTGACCGTGGGCTGCGTGACCGTCACCGGGGTGGTCGGCGTCGCGGTGGGTGACGGGGTGTCGGACGGTGACGGGGTGTCGGACGGCGTCGGGGTGGGCGACGCGCTGTCGGTGGTGCTCGGGCTCGGGCTCGGCGTGGTGTCGGCGAAGGCCTGGCCGGGAACCGCGAGGAGGGTCGCCAGCAGCGCGGTGGCCGCGGCGGCGGGAACGGTGGAACGGAGTCTCACCCTGAGGATCCCCCTGGAAGATTCGTGGCTCATGTGCGACAGAGGTGCGGAACATGAGTGGTGCGCGCGTGAGCCTAGTGCGGTGGCGCAAAAGCACCTGCGGCCGGTGTCCGGATTTGATCCGGAAACCGACCGCAGGTGACGCACGAATCGTTATGCGTCCGGGCGTCAGCCGGTGTTGCGCAGGCCGGCGGCGACGCCGTTGACGGTGAGGAGCAGGGCGCGGGAGCGCAGCGGGTCCTCGGAGACGGCGGCGGCGGCGTCCTCGCGCTGGCGGCGCAGCAGGGCGACCTGGAGGTAGGAGATCGGGTCCAGGTAGGCGTCGCGGATGGCGAAGGTCTGCTTCAGGACCGGCTGGTGCTGCAGCAGTTCGGACTCGCCGGTGACCCGCAGGACCTCGCGGACCGTCAGGGCGTGCTCGGCCTCGATGAGGTCGAAGATGTGGCGGAGCTCCTTCGGCACCAGCTGCTCGACGTAGTGGCGGGCGATCCGCAGGTCCGTCTTGGCCAGCGTCATGGTGACGTTGGAGAGGAAGTTGCGGAAGAAGTGCCACTGGCCGTGCATCTCGTCGAGGATCTCGCCGAGGCCGGACTCGCGGGCCGCGGCGAGGCCGGAGCCGACGCCGTACCAGCCGGGGACGATCTGACGGGACTGGGTCCAGCCGAAGACCCACGGGATCGCGCGCAGGCCGTCCAGGCCCGCGCCGGAGTCGGGGCGGCGCGACGGGCGGGAGCCCAGGTGCAGCGCGGCGAGCTGGTCGACCGGCGTCGAGGCGAAGAAGTACGCCGGCAGGTCCGGGTCCTCGACCAGGCGGCGGTAGGACGCGTGGGCGCCGTCGGAGACGGTGTCCATCGTCGCGTCCCAGCGGGCCAGTGCCTCCTCGGACTGGCGCGGGGAGGTGTGCAGGGCCGAGGCCTCCAGCGTCGCGGAGACGGTCAGCTCCAGGTTCTCCCGGGCCAGGGAGGGGATCAGGTACTTGTCGGAGATCACCTCGCCCTGCTCGGTGACCTTGATCGCGCCCTCCAGCGTCCCGTAGGGCTGCGCCAGGATCGCCTCGTGCGAGGGGCCGCCGCCGCGGCCGACGGTGCCGCCGCGGCCGTGGAAGAGCCGCAGCCGCACGCCGTAGCGGTGCGCGACGTCACGCAGCCGGCGCTGGGCGCGGTGGATCTCCCACTGCGAGGTGGTGATGCCGCCGAACTTGGAGGAGTCGGAGTAGCCGAGCATGACCTCCTGCACGTCGCCGCGGAGCGCGACCAGGCGGCGGTAGGACGGGTCGCGCAGCATCTCGTCGAGGATGGTGTCGGCCGCGCGCAGCTCGTCGGTGGTCTCCAGCAGCGGCACGATGCCGATCCGGGCGACCCCGGCGTGCAGGTCGATCAGGCCGGCCTCGCGGGCCAGCACCGCCGCCGCGAAGACGTCGTCCGCGCCCTGGCACATGGAGATGATGTAGCTCTCCACGATCTCCGGGCCGAAGCGCTCGAAGGCCTCGCGGACCGACGAGAAGACGCCGAGCGTCTTCGCGCCCGCGGCGTCCAGCGGGGCCGGGGTCGGGGCCAGCGGGCGGCGGGACCTGAGCTCCTTGGCCAGCAGCCGCTGGCGGTACTCGCGCGGCATGTCGGTGTAGCGCCAGGCCTCCTCGCCGAGGCGGTCGAAGAGCTGGCCGAGCGCGTGGTGGTGGGCGTCGGCGTGCTCGCGCACGTCCATCGTGGCCAGCTGCAGTCCGAAGGCCGAGATGGTGCGGATGGCCCGGTTGACCCGGCCGTCCGCGATCAGGCCGCCCTTGTGGGCGCGCAGCGAGGACTGGAGCACCTCCAGGTCCGCCAGCAGCTCGCCGGTGCCGAGATAGTCGCGGCCGGGGACGTGCGGGGTGTTGGCGGCCAGCCGCTCCTTGGTGTTGAGCAGCTTCTGTCGCACGCAGGTGGCCTTGAGCCGGTAGGGCTCCTCGGCGTTCATCCGCTTGTAGCGCGGGCTGATCTCCGGCAGTCGCTCCAGGTCGGCGGCCAGGCTCTGCAACAGCTCCTCGCTGGCGCCGGAGAGCCGCACCGAGGAGGAGAGCGTGCCGCGCAGCTCGTCGACGACGCCGAGGGCGTCGTTGATGCCGTACTCGTGCTGCAGGATCAGCACGTCGAGGGTCACCTCGGGGGTGACGTTCGGGTTGCCGTCGCGGTCGCCGCCGATCCAGGTGCCGAAGGTCAGCGGACGTGAGCCCTCGGGCAGCGGGACGCCGACGCGCGCGAGCTCCTCGTACAGCTCCTCCAGCACGTCGGGGACGGCGCGCTTGTAGAGCTCGTCCAGGTAGTAGACGGCGTTGCGGGCCTCGTCGGACGGCTCGGGGCGGGCGATCCGCAGCTCGTCGGTCTGCCAGAGCAGATCGATGACCTCGGCGAGGCGGCGGTCGGCCTGGCGGCGGCCGGTGGGACGCGAGGGGGTGTCGTAGGTGTCCAGCAGCTCGCCGATCCGGCGCAGCTTCTGCAGCACGCTGCGGCGCGCGGCCTCGGTCGGGTGCGCGGTGAAGACCGGACGCACGTTGAGGTGCTTCAGGGTGGTCGCGAGGTGCTCGGGGTCCGCCTCGGAGAGCTTGTCCACGGTGCGGGAGAGCAGGCTTCCGTTGCTGTCGCGGTTGGCGTTCAGCTCGCGGCCGCGGTGCACCTGCTCGGCGACGTTGGCGAGGTGGAAGTAGGTGGAGAAGGCCCGCACCAGCTTGGCCGCGGTGGCCAGGTCGGTCTCCTCCAGCAGCTGGGCCGCGGCCGCGCCGTCGCTGCGGGTGAGCGCGCGGACCTCCTCGACGAGGTCGAGCAGCTCCTGGCCCTCCTGGCGGACCAGCGTCTCGCCGAGCAGGTCGCCCAGGCGGCGGATGTCGGCGCGCAGCGCGCTGTTGTCGGGCTCGGTGGTGGCCGGGCCGGATGCCGGGACGGTGGCCTCGCGGTCGTCGCTCACGCTGGTGCTCCCTTGCGGGGTGGGGGAACGGACAGTGGCGTGCGCGGACCACGCTGTCCGCCCAAGGTGCAGTCGCCTGCCTTGCGCTGGAGACACTCGATCTGTCGATCCTGATCTCTCGCGGTCCAGCATAGGTTGCGGGGTGTGACCGTCCACGGGGATGGCCGCTATCCGGACAACCGGGCGGTCGCCCACACGGTCCTTGGGCTTCCTTTTACCCTTGTCGCATGAGGGTGGGAGCGTGGACGCGCCGACGGAGCATGTGGCTGGACATCGGCCTCGCGGCGGTGGCCGCCGCAGAGTGCGGCGGCTCGGCCGCGGTGTTCGCGTTCCGGCAGGGTCTGGGCACGGCGGCGGTGGTCGCCGTGGCCGTCTTCGGCGTGATCGCGGGCTCGACGCTGCTGGTGCGGCGGCGCTGGCCGCTGATCCCGGTCGCGGCGGCGCTGGCGACCATCCCGCTGGACGCCGGCTACACGCTGCTCATGATCGGCGTCTACACGCTCGGCGCGTACCGCCCGGAGGGCGTGGCGAGCCGGTTCGCGGAACGCCGGGCGATGACGGCGCTCTGCGCGCTGGCCATCGCCGAGACCGTCATCGTCTCCACGCTGACCCTGGGCACCCAGCAGCAGAACGCGCTGCGGCACGGGGTCGCCGCCTACGTGCTCGTCATCCTGTCGGTGCTGGTCGCGATCGGCATCAGCGTGCCGCCGGCCATGCTCGGCCTCTACATCGGCGCCAAGCGCCGGCTGCTGGAGGCGCTGCGGGAGCGCGCGGAGGGGTTGGAGACCGAGATCAGCCTCCTGGCCGACCAGGCGCACGAGCGGGCGCGCCGGGCGCGCATGGAGGAGCGCACCCGCATCGCCCGTGAGATGCACGACGTGGTCGCCCACCGGGTCAGCCTGCTGGTCGTGCACGCGGGCGCGCTGGAGCGGGTCGTGCACAAGGACCCGGACCGCGCCGCGCAGAGCGCCAAGCTGATGGGCGACATCGGCCGGCAGGCGCTGGACGAGCTACGGCAGATCCTCGGCGTGCTGCGCACCGTCGAGCCGGACGAGCAGGAGCCCGCGCCCCTCGGCGCCGCGGCCGAGGGCGACGAGGCGGCCGCGCTGGGGCTGGCGGACCTGCCGAAGCTCGTCGACGAGTCCCGCGCGGCGGGCCTCGGCGTCCGCTACACCCTCGGCGGCCTGCGCCGCGAACTCCCGGCCCAGGCCGAGCGGACCGCCTACCGGGTGGTGCAGGAGGCCCTCACCAACGTGCTCAAGCACGCCCCCGGCACCGACGTCGAGGTCGTCATCGCCTACATCGTGGGCGGCGTGGCACTCGCCGTCTCCAACACCTGCCCCGCCGCGGACACCACCCCCGCCGCCGACCGCGGCCTCCCCAGCGGCGGCAACGGCCTCGTCGGCATGCGCGAACGCGTCCACGCCCTCGGCGGCACCTTCGCCGCCGGCCCAACCGCGGAGGGCGGCTACCGCGTCGAGGCCAGGCTGGTGACCGCCACGGCCACGGCCTGAGCCTGCGTCACGTTCGAGGGCTGGACGGTCCTGACCGTGCTGGTGGCGTTCCTCGGCAACGTGTTCGTGGGCGCTCGTGGTGTGCGGCGGTACTACCGTAGGAGACCGTCGTCGTCCTGAGTGCTGCCGGAGAGCGCGTCGTGCTGATCGCCCTTGACCCCGCGTCCCCCACCCCGCCGTCGGAGCAGATCCGCGCGCTGATCGCCGCCGCGGCGGCCAGCGGGGAGGCACCGGTCGGGACCAAGCTCCCCACCGTCCGCAAGCTGGCCGAGGACCTCGGCCTGGCCGTGAACACCGTGGCCAAGGCCTACCGTGAGCTGGAGTCCGCCGGGGTCGTCGAGACGCGTGGCCGGGCGGGCACGGTCATCGCCGCGTCGGGTGACCGCTCGCTCGCGGAGATCGCCCGCGGCGCGGCGTCCTACGCGCGGCGGGCGAAGTCCCTCGGGCTGACGGTGGACCAGGCCAGGGCCGTGGTCGAGACGGCCCTGCACGAGACCTACGGCCAGTAGCCCGCGGCCGGGCCCGTAGCCCGCGGTCCTCCGGAGCGTCAGGCCTGCAGCGCGTCGGTCAGGAACCGGAGGCGCTCCGCGCGCAGGCCGTTGATCAGCACCGTCATCGCCTGGTCCATCGTGTGTCCCAGGAACCACTCGCCCGCGTGGTCGAGGCTGTAGACGCGGCCGACCGCGTCGATCGCCAGCAGGGCGGCGCCGTCGCGTTCCTCGCCGAGGGGGGCGACCGGCAGTTCGAGGGAGCGCCCGAGGTCGGCCAGTGTGCGGGGTTGGTGAAGACCTCGCAGCGGGTCGACGACGAACGGTGTGCGGGCGACCTCGATCCCCGGGCCGTCCAGCGAGACGGCTATCTCGCCGAACTCCGCCCAGGCCTCCAGCGCGGCCGGGAAGACCGTGTGGACGTGACCCTCGGGTGAGACGTACGCGGAGAGTTGTTCCGCCCAGGCCTCGGCCATGGGCCTGCGGCTGCGGTCGGGATACCAGCCCGCCTTGGCGAGAGCGGACGCGACATCCGCGGGAAAACGTGCCTGCATGGTGTCGATCCTCCCGTCACTTCTTCTTCGGACGCAGCGAGATGGACTTGACCCCGAAGTGCGCGAGCAGCGGCTCGCAGCTGCGGCACGGCGGCTGGTGCGTGCCGTGGGCCGGATCGCCCTGCTCGCGGATCCGGACCGTCGTCATCTTGGCCCCACGCAGGGCCTTCCTGGCCTCGCCCTCGCCGAAGGACCTGCGCGCCGAGCGCCCGGAGCGGGCGGTCTCGGCCTGGTCGAGGAACTGCGACAGCAGCACGGCCTCCGGGCAGCGCCCGGTGAACCGCTCCAGCTGTCCCACCGGCAGCGCGGACAGGAAATCGTCCACCAGAGGGTGAAGCTGTGGAGCCTCGCCCTTCTCGCTCACATGGGTATAGGTATCACCCCGCACCGACAGCGCCGCGGCGACGATCGGCATCAGGCTGTCCCTGCGGTGACGGAGCAGTGGCGCGGGCGCCTGTCTGTGCTGCTGCTGCATGATCTCCATGAACGGTTGTTCCCTTCCCCCGTGGTCCCCCGGTTGTGCTGTGGATCAGACTGCCAAATACCAACGCAGATACATAAGTCGGGGGTCTGTTCGACGACGGATCGGTGGCCGGAGGGGTGCCCGGGGCGGTCTCGGGGGAGCCCCGGGGTGACGGGGGAGATCCCCGCAGGCCGGTCGAGCCCCTAGGCTTGGACGCGGCAGTCAGTTCCAGCAGGGGGCAAACTCCATGACGACAGGTCGGCCGAACGCGGCCTACGCCGGGCAGGTCGTGCACTTTCCCGATCCGCTGCGCGCGCAGCAGTACCCCTCCGGGGTGAGGATCGATGCGGAAGGCCGCCCCGACTTCTCCCCGTACGCCCGAGCCGCGGCCGAGGTCGCGGACCCACCCGAGGGATTCGGCGTCGACGAGCTGCGGCTCACCGACTACGTCTCCGCCAACGCTGCGCTCCGCGCGGACGGCCACGAGCTGTGGGCCGACGTCGAGAGCCCGGTCGGCACACCCGTCGGCTGGACCTGGCACCACTCGGCGGAACCGGCGTCGCCGGGCAACCGTCGGCTGGAGCTGGTTCCCGTCGAGGTCAAGGCGCTGCTGCGGCACCACGGCGGTCTGGCCGGCTCGCGCGCCGACCACGCCAAGCGCGGCACCCGCCCGCTGCAGGAGCGGCGCCCGGTCCACTTCGTGCTGCCCGACGGCGCGGAGGCCGAGGAGGGCGCCGAGTCCGCCCCGCCGCCCACGCCGGAGGAGGTGGAGCAGCGGCTGCAGGCGGTCGAGGAGGCCCTCGGCTACACCCTGCCCGGCGCCTACCGGACCTTCCTGAAGGCGGCCGGCGGCCACGCGCCCAAGGGCCTGGGGCTCGACACCGAGCTGGGCATCCTGGTCGACCAGCCCTTCTTCGGGTTGCCGGCGGAGCGGTCGGTCGTCGACCTCGCCTACGTCAACAAGTGCCTGCGCGACCACATCACCAAGGACTATCTCGGCATCGGCTTCGCCCAGGGCGGCCTGCTGGTGATCAAGGTCCGCGGCGACCGGATCGGCACGGTCTGGTTCCTCCCCTACGACGACGCGCGCGACGACGGCGACCCGTCCCTGACGCCGCAGCAGCGCTGCGAGCGGCTGTTGCTGCCCTGCGGCGACGACTTCGACGCGTTCCTGCTCCGGCTGGCGGGCAGCCCGCCGGAGCTGCAGACGGTGGCCGAGCTGATGGTGGACGGCGGCTTCGCCCGCGCCGTCCCGGTGAAGGGTTGAGGGGGTCGTCGCCGTGGTGACGTACGCGGAGGCGCAGGAGCGCGCCGAGGAGTGGATCAACGCCGGCACGCCCGCGTGGCTGCGCCGCGAGGTGCGGGTGCGCGAGTTCGACCTGGGCTTCGTGGCCTGGGCGGTCGACCGGACCGACGGCCCGTCCTCGGACGGCGGAGCGGCGCGCATGGTGATCGCCCGTGAGACGGGCGCGACCACGCTCTGGCCGGCCCTGCCGATCAACGACGTGGTCCGCCGCTACGAGGAGGTCTACGGCCGCCCGGCCGGCGCGACGCCGCAGTCGCCCGTGCAGACGGGCGCCGACCGGGATCTGGTCGAGGCCACCTCCTTCCTGCTCAGCCCGCCGCAGTGGCTGGAGGAGGCGGCGGCCCGCGCCCGCGAGGAGGAGGCGGCGAGCCTCCAGGTGGCCCCGCCGGTCTCCGCGGGTCCGCCCGCGGAGGTCCCGACGATGCTGGCGCCGCCGACGCCGCCCCGTCCGCAGCCCGCCGCGGTGCAGCCCGCGGCGGACGGTGGTTCGCAGGGCGGTTCGCCGGGTGGCGGGTTGCCGGGCGCGATCCCCGGCCAGCAGGTTCCCGGTCAGCAGGTTCCCGCTGCGGCGGCCGCTCCGGCCGGGCCGTCCGGTGGGCCGTCCGGGTCGTACGGCTATCCGCAGGGTCCCGCCGCCGCGCCGGCCGGTGCGGGCGGCTACGGGTACCCGCAGCCCGGCCAGGCCCCGGGCCAGGGCGGCTACGGCTTCCCGCAGGAGGGCTCCGCCGGTTCCGGTTCTTACGGCTACCCGCAGGGCGCCGGCACGCCGGGCGGTTCGCTCGGTGGTCCGGGCATGCCGCCGCCCCCGCCCGGGGCCGGTCCGGCCGCGGAGCCGTTCCCCGGCGCGAACGCGGGGATGCCGGGCGCCGCGGTCCCCGGCGCGCCGATGGGCGGTCCGGGGATGCCCCCGCCTCCGCCGGGTGGCCCGATGGGCGGCCCCGGTGTGCCGCCGGGCGCGCCCGCGCCGGTGGGCCAGCCGTTCCCCGGCGGCCCGGGCATGCCGCCGCCCCCGCCGGGCGGACCGATGGGTCAGCCGTTCCCTGGCGGCCCGGGCATGCCGCCGCCCCCGCCGGGTGCGCCGGTCGGCCAGCCGTTCCCCGGCGGCCCGGGGATGCCGCCGCCCCCGTCGGGCGGACCGATGGGTGGTCCCGGCATGCCGCCCCCTCCGCCTTCGGGGCCGATGGGTGGCCCGGGCGTGCCGCCGCCGGGTGCTTCGCTCGGTGCCCCCGGTGTTCCGCCGCCTCCCCCCGGAGTCGGGGGTGCGGGTCAGCCCGAGGGGCTGGACTACGCGCCGACGATGATGGCCGCTCCGGGAAGCCTCCCGGGACGTCCGGGCGCTCCCGGCGCGCCGGCCACGCCTGCCCCGCCGCAGGGTGGCCCCGGGCTTCCGCCTCCGCCGCCGGGAGCGCCGCTCGGTGGCCCGGGCATGCCGCCGCCTCCGCCGCCCGGTCCGATGGGTGGTGGGCCCGCTGTGCCGCCGCCTCCGCCGGGTGGTTCGCTCGGCGGTCCGGGGATGCCGCCGCCTCCGCCGCCCGGTCCGATGGGTGGTGGGCCCGCCGTGCCGCCGCCTCCCCCCGGAGTCGGGGGTGCGGGTCAGCCCGAGGGGCTGGACTACGCGCCGACGATGATGGCCGCTCCGGGAAGCCTCCCGGGTCGCCCCGGCGCGCCCGCTGCGCCGTCGGCGCCGCAGGGCGGCCCTGGCCTGCCGCCGCCTCCGCCGCCCGGTCCCATGGGTGGTCCGGGGATGCCGCCGCCCCCGCCGGGGGCGGCGGCAT
>NZ_QKYN01000046.1 GCF_003258295.1 Streptacidiphilus pinicola
GGCGGGAGTGACGGTGGTGCCGAGCAGTAGTGCGCAGAGCGTGGCGAGCACGGCGAGAAGCGCCGGCGCGCGTGTTCGTGCGTGGTTCATCGTCCCTCGGTTCCTGTGCGTCGGACGCCGAGGCGAGCCGCGCCCTGACCCGGGCTCCCTCGCGGTGGCTGTGGTTTTCCGCGAACTTGTCGCTGATTTCCAGAGCTTCGCCAGGAAGTTACAGACGTGAGCGCATGCAGTCAATGGATGTGGCAGCACGCCAAGGGGCGCGGGGCGCTACCTGCGCGGCTCCGCCGCGCAGGTAGCGCCCCGCGCCCCTGGATGGTGCGACTAACCCCTGGCGGGCCCCGTCGAGCCGCGGACCACGAGCTCCGGCTCGAACAGCAGTTCCTCGGCCGCCACGGTCGCGCCCTCGATCTGGTTGACCAGGAGGGCGACCGCCGCCCGGCCGAGGGCCTCGATGGGTTGACGGACCGTCGTGAGCGGCGGCTCCGTGCAGTTCATGAAGGCCGAGTCGTCGAAGCCGACGACCGAGACGTCGCCCGGGACGGACAGGCCGGCCCGGCGCGCCGCGCGGATCGCGCCGAGGGCGAGGGGGTCGCTGCCGCAGATGATGCCGGTGACGCCGGCGCGCAGCATGCGGCTGGCCGCGGCGTGGCCGCCCTCGAGGGCGAAGAGCGCGTGGGCGATCTGGTCCGGCCGGACCTCGCGGCCCGCGCGCTCGCACTGCGCGGCGAAGGACGCGAGCTTGCGCTGGGACGGGATGTGGTCCTCGGGGCCGACGATCATGCCGATCCGCTCGTGGCCGAGCGCCGCGAGGTGTGCGAAGGCCTGCTCGACGGCGACGGTGTCGTCCGTGGAGACCTGCGGGAAGCCGAGGTGGTCCACGGCGGCGTTGAAGAGCACCACCGGGATGCCTCGGTCACGCAGCCGCGCGTAGTGCTCGTGCGGGGCGTCGGCCTCGGCGAAGTGGCCACCGGCGAAGACGACACCCGAAACCTGCTGGTCCAGCAGCATGTTGACGTAGTCGGCCTCGGACAGGCCGCCCGCGGTGCGGGTGCACAGGACGGGAGTGAAGCCGCGCTGCGCGAGCGCGCCGCCGACGACCTCGGCGACCGCCGGGAAGATCGGGTTCTGCAGTTCCGGCAGCACCAGGCCGATCAACCGGGCGCGCTCGCCGCGCAGTTGGCTGGGGCGCTCGTAGCCGAGCACGTCGAGCGCGGCCAGGACCGCGTTGCGGGTGCCCTCCGAGACGCCGGGCCGGCCGTTGAGCACGCGGCTCACCGTGGCTTCGCTGACTCCGACCTTCTGCGCCACCTCGGCGAGTCTGCTCTTCATGGCGAAAGAGTAGAGCAGGATCCGGCAAGTCATTGCAAGAAGTCGCGACCAGTTTGCAAATCCGCAGGCCAGACCGCCTGCGAGGGCCAAGTGACTCCTGTGCCCGTCGTGAATGACCGAAACAAAGTCGTGACTTTGCAATGTTGCGTCTCAGTCTTGCGTAACGTGGCGGGGCAGCCTACGTTCCTCACACACCGACTTTCCCCCATCCACCACGTCTCTTCGACCATGGGGCACGCATGATGCTGAACAGATCGCGCAAGTTCGCCGCCATCGCACTCGCGGCAGGGTTGTGTCTGGGCACCGCCGCCTGCGGGAGCAGCGGCTCGTCCGGGAACGGGGGCGGCAACAACGCCGCCGACGGCGCGGCCGACGGGAAGCCGCTCGACCCGAACGCGACCGTCACCATCTCCATCGACTGCGCTCCGGGCGCCGACCAGGCCGCGGGCAAGGCGAACTACGCCGACGACCTGGCCCTGTTCAAGGTCAAGTACCCCAACGTCACCGTCAACGCCAAGCCCTACGTGGGCCAGTGCGAGGTGCCGGCGCAGCAGACCGCCGAGTACAAGGCGCACGACGAGACCGGCGCGTTCCACGCGTACTTCACCGACCAGGGGCAGACCCTCAACTCCGGTGACGCCGCGGACATCAGCGCCTACCTCAACGACCAGACCGTGCCCGGCTACTCGACCATGCTGCCGAGCGTGAAGCAGAACCTGGGCGTCGACGGCAAGGCCTACGCGCTGCCGATCAACTACTACTCCACCGGGCTGGTCTACAACCGCGACCTGTTCAAGAAGGCCGGGCTCAACCCGGACCAACCGCCCACCACCTGGGACCAGCTGCAGGCCGACGCCAAGAAGATCGCCGCGCTCGGCAACGGGATCTCCGGCTACGAGGACTACAGCGGCGGCAACACCGGCGGCTGGCACTTCACCTCCGAGCTCTACAGCCTCGGCGGCAAGATGGTGAGCCCCGACGGCACCAAGGCCGCGTTCAACTCACCGCAGGGCAAGCAGGTCCTGCAGCGGCTGCACGACATGCGGTTCACCGACCACAGCATCGGCGCCACCCCGGTCACCCAGTGGGCCGACGCCTTCCCGCCGCTGGCCACCGGCAAGGTCGGCATGTTCATCGGCGCGCCGGACGTGGTCAAGCACCTGATCGAGGTGCTCGGCGCGGACAAGAACGCCTTCGGCATCGGCCCGATGCCCGGCGCGACCGGGCCCGGCAACAGCCTCGGCGGCGGCGACCTCTACTACTTCAAGAAGGGCCAGACCCCGAACCAGATCAAGGCCGAGATCGCCTGGATCGACTTCGAGTACCTGACCCCGGACGCGGGGCAGTTCAACTTCTCCCGCGCCGCGACGCTCGCCGCCTCCAGCAAGGACCCCGTCGCGATCTCCATCCCGGAGCCGTACTTCTGGGCCACCAGCTCGCCGCAGATCAACCAGATCACGACGTCGCTGAAGACCAACGGCAACCTGCCGCTCTCCAACTACGACCCCTACGTCAACAACCCGACCAGCAGCGTCGACGAGCCCCCGGCGGCCCAGCAGCTCTACAAGGTCCTCGACTCGGCGATGTCGGCCGCGATGACCGACCCGAACGCCAACCTCGACCAGGTGCTGTCCACCGCGGAGACCCAGGCCAACCAGATTCTCGCGAATCAGTGACGCCTGGCCAACCAGTGACGTGTCGCCCGGCCGGACCGCCCCAACCCCGCTGCGGTCCGGCCGGGTGGCCGACACCTTGACGAGCCGATCCCTCGACTTGGAGCACCCATGGCTGTCACGCTGACCCGCGGCCCCGGCCGCGTCGACGCGACTCGCGCTGGTTCGCGCGGCCAACTCGCGGCCCTGCGCCGCACGTTGCTGCGCAACCTGCGCGCCCACGCCTTTCTGGTCGGCGCGCTGCTCTGCTTCGTCCTGTTCACCTGGTACCCGATGATCCGCGAGATCGTCATGTCGTTCCAGCGGCTCCACTACGGCGAGACGCAGTGGGTCGGTCTAGCCAACTACCGGCAGATCACCGCCGATCCGGAGTTCTGGTCGGCCTGGCGCAACACGCTGGAGTTCACCGGCGTCGCCCTGTTCTTCGGGTTCGCGGCGCCGTTCGCGGCGGCGATCGTCATCAACGAGTGCCGGCACGCGCAGGGCTATTTGCGGGTCCTGGTCTACCTGCCGGTGATGCTGCCGCCGGTGGCCGGGATCCTGCTCTTCAAGTACTTCATGGACCCGGGCTACGGCCTGTTCAACCAGATCCTGCACGCGCTGCACCTGCCCACCTCGTCCTGGCTGGCGTCGAAGAACACCGCGATGCCCTCGCTGGTGCTCGTCTCCACCTGGGGGAACATGGGCAGCGCCACCCTGGTCTACCTGGCCGCCCTGCAGGGCATCCCCGGCGAGCTCTACGAGGCCGCCGAGCTGGACGGCGCCAACCTGTGGCAGCGGATCTGGCACGTCACCGTGCCGCAGACCCGGCTGATCCTCTCGCTGATGCTGATGCTGCAGGTGGTCGCCACCATGCAGATGTTCACCGAGTCCTTCGTGCTCACCGGCGGCGGACCGGAGGGATCGACCACCACCGTGGTCTACCTGCTCTACAACTACGCGTTCAACTACGACAAGTTCAACACCGCGGCCGCGCTCGGCGTGATCATGCTGCTGGTGCTGGGCTGCTTCTCGGCGGTCTACCTGTGGGTGGAACGCCGCGGACGGGAGGCCTGACATGACGACGGCACAGTCCGGCCCCACCCGTACCCTCGTCGCCCCGAGGCGACCGAAGCCCGCCCGCGACGCGGTCGCCGCCCGCTCCGGCGCGACCCGCACGCTCATCTCCCCGGTCCGGCTGAGCCAGCCGCGCGGGCGGCTCGTCTACCGGATCGTGCTGGCGCTGGTCCTGCTGGTCACGACCGTCGCCTTCGTCGGGCCCCTGTACTGGATGGCCACCGGCGGCTTCAAGTCCTCCCAGGAGCTGGTGCGCACCCCGCCCACGCTCTTCCCGACCCACCCCGCCACCCACGCCTTCACCGAGGCCTGGTCCCGGCTCGGCATGGGCGGGCTGCTGCTCAACACCGTCGTGTACGCCGGCGGCGCGCTGCTCCTCCAGCTCCTGTTCGACGTGGCCGCGGCCTACTCGCTGTCCAAGCTGCGCCCGGCGCTCGGCAACGTGATCCTCGGCATGATGCTGGCGTCGATGATGATCCCGGCCGCCGCGCTCGTCATCCCGCAGTACCTGACCGTGCTCGACCTCCCGCTGGTGCACTGGAACCTGCAGGACACCCCGTGGGTGATCTGGCTGCCGACGGTGGCCAATGCCTTCAACATCTTCCTGCTGAAGCGGTTCTTCGACTCGATCCCCAACGAACTGCTCGACGCGGCGGCCATCGACGGAGCCGGCCCGCTGCGCGTGCTCTGGTCCGTGGTGCTGCCGCTGTCACGGCCGATCCTCGGCGTCGTCTCCATCTTCGGCGTCGTCGCGGTCTGGAAGGACTTCCTGTGGCCGCTGATCACCGTGCCCTCGCACGAGACGCTCAACGTCGGTGTCAATACGGCGGCGACCTCCATGCCGGAGAACTCCCTGATCGCCGGGCTCTTCCTGGCGTCCATCCCGACCATCGCGCTGTTCCTGGTCTTCCAGCGCAACATCATGGCCGGACTCACCGCGGGTGGCCTCAAGGGCTGACGCCCGCCCGACAGCTGACCTCCCCAGTCGGACAAGAAAGCAGGTTCGTCGTGCCCGAAACCGGAGAGCGCGAGCTCCCGTGGTGGCGGAACGCCGCCATCTACCAGATCTACCCCCGCAGCTTCGCCGACGGCGACGGCGACGGGGTGGGCGACCTGGCCGGTCTGCTCACGCGCCTGCCCTACCTCGCCGAGCTCGGCGTCGACGCGATCTGGATCAACCCCTGGTACGCCTCCCCGCAGGCCGACGCCGGCTACGACGTCGCCGACTACCGCGCCATCGACCCGCTCTTCGGCTCGCTCGCCGACGCCGAGGAGCTGATCCGCCGGGCCCACGCGCTCGGCATCCGCGTCGTCATCGACATCGTGCCCAACCACACCAGCGACCAGAACCCCTGGTTCCAGGCCGCGTTGGCGGCGGGACCGGGCTCGCCCGAGCGAGCCCGCTTCTGGTTCCGGCCGGGCCGGGGCGAGGACGGCGAGCTGGCGCCGACCGAGTGGCACGGCTTCTTCGGCGGCCCGACCTGGACCCGAATCACCGAGCCGGACGGCACGCCGGGGGAGTGGTACCTGCACCTGTTCGCGCCCGAGCAACCCGACTTCAACTGGGACCACGAGGACGTGCGGGCCGAGTTCGAGAGCGTGCTGCGCTTCTGGTTCGACCGCGGCGCGGACGGCTTCCGCATCGACTCCGCCGCGCTGCTGGTCAAGGACGCGGCTCTGCCGGTCCAGGACCCCGACGAGCGCGCCTTCACCGACCTGGAGGCGGTGCACGACGTCTACCGGTCCTGGCGGCGCGTCGCCGAGTCCTACGACGGCGCGCGGGTGCTGATCGGCGAGGTGTGGCTGCCGGACGCCGAAAGGCTGGCCCGCTACCTGCGTCCCGACGAGATGCACACGGTCTTCAACTTCCTCTATCTGGAGTGTGCGTGGGACGCGGAGCGACTGCGCGCCGTCATCGACGACACGTTGCGCTTCCATCAGGAGGCCGGCGCGCCGCCCACCTGGGTGCTGTCCAACCACGACGTGGACCGCGTCGTCACCCGCTACGGCCGCGAGGACACCTCGTTCGCGATCTACGCCCGGCAGCACGGCCGTCCCGTCGACCTCGCCCGCGGCTCCCGCCGCGCCCGCGCGGCGGCCCTGCTGACGCAGGCGCTGCCCGGCTCCGTCTACGTCTACCAGGGCGAGGAGCTGGGCCTGTGGGAGGTCGAGGACATTCCCGACGCACTGCGGCAGGACCCGATGTGGGAACGGAAGGGCCGGAACCCGGCGGACCCCGGGCGGGACGGCTGCCGCGTGCCGCTGCCCTGGGCCGGCAGCGAGCAGCCGTTCGGGTTCTCGGCACCCGACGCGCACCGTGAACCGTGGCTGCCGCAGCCGGAGGCCTGGAAGGAGTACACGGTCGAGGCGCAGGCGGCTGACGCCGGCTCCATGCTCTCCCTCTACCGGTCGGCGCTGCGGCTGCGGCGAGTGCTGGGCGATGGGGACATCGCCTGGCTTGCGGGGACACCGGAGGGGGTGCTGGCCTTCCGGAGGGGAGAGGGCTTCGCCTGCGTGGTGAACCTCTCCACCGAGTCGGTGCCGCTGCCGCTCGCCGGCACCGTGCTGCTGGCCAGCGACGAGCTGCGCGGTGAGACGGACCTGCCGCCGGACACGGCGGTGTGGCTGAGCGTTTGAGCAACCCCTGGAGGGGCGCGGAGAACTGACCGGCAAGCCACCGAGGAGGTGAGCCTCCGAGCGAGCAGATCCATCCGCACTGGGTGGTTTGTCGCGCAGTTCCTCGCGCCCCTAGGTAGTGCAACCGCATCTTTGCCGAAAGGACCCCGATGTCGCACAGAAAGAGACAACTCTCCCTCGCCGTCGCCGTAGGCCTGCTCGCGGCCGGCGGGGGAATCGGCACCGCTCACGCTGCCGCGCAGGGACCGCAGCCCGTCGTCACCAAGGCCGGGATCGATCCGTCCCTGCTGCGGGGTCGAGGTGCGAACCTTGGATTCGCCGAGCAGAACGCTTTCAACGCGCGGACCGACGGGACGGTGATCGGGCCGGACACGACGCCGTACACCCTCGCCTCCGAGGCCACCGGCCGCAAGGCCGTGTCGCTCGCGCCGGGACAGTACGTCGAGTTCACCCTGCCCGCCGACACCGATGCGATCACCGTCCGCTACAGCCTCCCGGACGCGCCGGACGGCGGTGGCATCACCGCGCCGCTGGACGTCACCGTCAACGGGCACCACCGGCAGACGATGACGCTGACCTCCCAGTACGCCTGGCTCTACAACGAGTACCCCTTCACCAACGACCCCAACGCCGGTCCGCTGCACCCGGACTGGTGGACCACCGAGTGCGGCTGCGTGCCCGACCAGACCACGCCCGCGCCGGTGTTCCCCACCCCGTTCCGGCCCAGCCACTTCTACGACGAGCAGCGGCTGCTGCTCGGGCACCGCTATCGGGCCGGTGACGTGATCCGGCTCGCCGTGCCGGCCGGGAGCCCGGCCGCGGCGACGGCCATCGACGTGCTCGACACGCAGGACGTCCCGGCGCCGCTGCCCGCGCCGGACCACGCGTTCGACGTCCGGGACTTCGGCGCGGACCCGACCGGGGTCAAGGACTCCGCGGACGCCTTCGACGCGGCCGTCGCCGCCGCGCAGCGCACCGGGCGGACGGTGTGGGTGCCGCCGGGGACGTACCAGGTGAACCGGCACATCATCGTGGACCACGTGACGATCCAGGGCGCCGGCAGCTGGTACACCGTCATCAAGGGCCACCAGGTGACCCTGCCCACCCCCGCTCCGGACGGATCCGTCCACACCGGGGTCGGCTTCTACGGCAAGGACGCCTCGGCGGGCGGCAGCCACGACGTGCACCTGCGGGACTTCGCCATCGAGGGCGACGTGCGCGAGCGGATCGACACCGACCAGGTCAACGGGGTCGGCGGCGCGCTGAGCGACTCCTCGATCGAGGGCCTCTACATCCACCACACCAAAGTGGGCATCTGGCTCGACGGGCCGATGGACAACCTGCGCATCAAGAACAACCAGATCGCGGACCAGATCGCCGACGGCATCAACTTCCACGGCGGCGTCACGAACTCCCTGATCGCGAACAACTTCGTCCGCAACACCGGCGACGACGGGATCGCGCTCTGGTCCCAGCCGGCCGCCGACGCGCACGACGTCATCGACCACAACACGGTCCAGACGCCGGTGCTGGCCAACGGCATCGCCCTCTACGGCGGTTCGGACCTCACCGTCTCCGGCAACCTGGTCGCCGACCCGATCCGGGAGGGCAGCGCGATCCAGCTCGGCACCCGCTTCGGCGCGGTGCCGTTCGCCGGGCAGATCTCCGTCGCGGACAACACCACCGTGCGGGCCGGGACCTTCGAGCTGAACTGGAAGATCGGGCTGGGCGCGATCTGGTTCTACGCTCTTGAGCACAGCCTCGACGCGAACGTGCAGGTGACCGGGGACGACTTCCTCGACAACACTTACGACGCGATCATGCTGGTCTCGGACTGGGGGGTGAAGGACCAGTACTCGATCAGCAACGTCCACTTCAGCCACATCCGGGTGGATGGCACCGGCACGGACGTGGTCAGTGCCCGCGCGGCCGGGAGCGCCACCTTCCAGGACGTGGTGGCCCGGAACGTCGGCGCGGTCGGGGTGAACAACTGCGGGTCGTTCCACTTCACCTCGGCCGGCTCGGAGTTCAGCCTCACCGATCTCGGTGGCAACACCGGCGGCGGCACCACCGGCGCCTGGCTGGCGCCCTGGGAGCTGCCGAACACCATCACCTGCGCCGACCGCCCCACCGTCGTCCCGCCGCCCGCGCCCAGTCCTTGGAAGTAGGGCGGCTCCGCTCCTGGGGCCTCACCGCGTCGGCACGGTGAGGTCCTGGAGCAACGGCGACACGACGCGGTGGTCCGGATGCATCCGCAGCAGCGCGGTGACGACCCCGGCCAGGCCGGGCATCAGGCCCGGGGCGAAGGCCTCCTTGGCGATGCCGCCGACCGGGCCGCGTTCCTCGATCCCGCTGAGCAACTCGGCGTCCGCCCATACGAGATCGGGTCCCGCGTAGTCGGGGAGCAACTCCGCCAGGGTGGCCAGCAGTTCGCGCAGGCCCAGGTCGCCGTGGCAGAGCGTGTGGCTCCAGCCGAAACCCTCACGCATCGTCGCGGGCAGGGAACGGCGGGCCGTCTCCAACTGGTGCGCGTCGCCGCCGCGCCGGTACAGATCGGCGGCGGCCAGGCCGATCCCCGTGCTTCCGTGGCACCAGGCGGTCGGGAAGTCGGTCTGACTGCCGACGCGCGCGTCCTGCCACGCGCCGGCGGTGTCGTCGAACAGCGAGCTCTCGAAGGCGAAGGCCTGCCCGGCGAGCGCGCACCAACGCGCCCGGTCGGCGGCGGAACCGGCAGGCGAGGCGGCGAGCCGGGACAGCGCCCAGCCGATCCCCGTGGAGCCGTGCGCGAAGCCGCCGATGCCCTCCGGGGTGAGCGGGGTGGACCAGCGCGCGCCCCGCTCGTCGTGACGGACGGTTCGTTCCAGCTGGGCTCCCGCCGCTGCGGCTGCGGCCAGCCATTGGTCCTCGCCGGTCAGCTCGGTGAGGCCGAGGAGCGGGACGATCACGCCGGCCGTGCCAGTGAGCACGTCGAGCTCCTGGTCGGCGGCGAGGGCCTCGGCGGTGATCAGCGCGGCTCGGGCGCGGGCCCGTTCCAGCGGGTCGGCCGCCCGCACCACCGGATCGTCGGCCAGACCGTGCAGGGCCGCCCAGGTCCACGCCTGTCCGGCCAGGCCGAGGAAGCCGCCGAGCTCGGCGGTGGGGACGCGCTCCTCCGTCGCGGCCAGGACCCGGAGCGCGCCGCGCAGCGCGGGTTCCAGGCCGGGCACCTCGTCGGCGCGTCCGGCCCGGGCCTCGGCCCGGTACTGGGCCAGCGCCAGCACCACGCCGCCCTGCCCGCTGTAGAGGTCCGCGGTCAGCGGGCGGATGGCCCAGCCCGCGCGCATCAGGACCGGGCTGATCCAGGTGGTGGTGCCGTCCACGCCGGTGACCGCGTGCCGGAGCAGACGCTCGACGGCATCCGCCGCGATCCGGCGGCGCCGGGCGTCCAGGCGGGCACCGTGCGGCTTGCGGGTCGGCACCTGGACCCGGGCCGGGAGCTGGCGTTCGTTCAGGTACGCGCCGACGAGGGCGCTGCGGATGACGTCCTCCTCCCGCCACAGGTCGGCTGAGTGCCAGTCGGCGAGCGTCGCGTCGAGCCGCGTGCGGTCCACCGTGAAGGTGAAGACGGGGATGTCGCCCAGCAGCAGGTCGGCGATCTCGGCGTCCACGGTGGCCGGGTCGTCCGGCGCGCCGGGCAGCGCCGCGGCGTTGCGGCGCATGATGTCGCGACCGCGTTCGAGGGCGGCCGCCGGGTCGTGCAGCGACGCGGGGTGCCAGAGCATGCGGGCGATCTCGACGTAGGCCTGGGTGGGGCGGCGCAGCAGACGCACCACCGTGCCGTGGAAGTGGTCCAGCGCCGGGGCGAGCGCGCCGGCGGCGTCGAGGGCGGCCAGGTGCGCGGTCTGGTCGCGGAAACCGGCGACGACCTGGTCCCAGTGGTGGATCAACACCGGGTCCGGGCTCGGATGGTTGCCGGTACGCGGCAGGTCGACGACGTCCACCGCGAGGCGCGCGGCGTCCGTGCCGGCGTCGGCGATGACCGGGACGCGGATGCGCGGGTTCTGACCCGGCAGGGAGCCGGCGGCGGAGATGTCGACCCCGGCCAGCGTGTAGCCGTCGGCGCGCAGCGGCAGGATGCCGGTGCGCAGCACCGTCCCGCGGATCAGGCGGTAGGCCAGGTCGACGGCCTCGCCGCGCCCGCTCGGCGGCGTCGGCGGGTCCGGGGTGAAGAGCGTCTCGGCGTCCACGACCACCGGCTCCGGACCGCACGCGATCAGGTTCTCGGCGTGCAGGTCCGTTCCGCCGAGCAGCCGCATGACGGCCAACCAACGGCCCAACGCGCGGTAGAAGAGCGCGAGTTCGGCACTGTCCCGGCAGTAGCGGTGGGTGACGAAGCCGGCCCAGCCGTAACCCGCCCGCACCAGGGTCCGCGGCACTCGGAGCGCCGGTCCCGCACCGTCCGCCGTGCCGACCTCCTCCAGGAAGGCGGCGAGCGCCGCGTCGACCTCGGTCGGACGGGGCTTGTAGACGACGCGCCCGTGGGCGAAATCCAGCAACGCGACGGCGTGGCCGCCCCGGTGGGGGTCGCCCGCCCCAAGGCTCAGCCCCTGCAGGGGTCCTGGCTCCCGGCCGTCCAGGAGGGCGGCCAACGCGGGCCGGTCGGACGCCAGGCGGGCGGCCAGCTCCAGGACGGCGTCCAGGTGGCGGGCGGCGACGGCGTCCGTGCGCTCGTGCAGCACCGGATAGCGGCCCGCCAGCTCGGCGAGGTAGTCGGGGGTACGTGCCAGCGTCAGGAACTGCTGCCAGCGCTCGGGTGGCTCACCGTCGCCGAGGCGTCCCTCCAGCGAGGCGGCCTGCAGTTCCAGGAGGAACACCCGGTTGAGCTTCACCTGCAACAGCGCGAGGACCGAGCGGGTGGCCGCCTCCCGGACGACCGCGCGCTCCGGCGCGGCGAGCCCGTCGACGGCGTGAAGCTCCTTCGCGAAGCGGTCGAGCAGCGGCGCGGCCAGGGTCGCCACCGGTGCGGCGAACCAGTCCTCCTCCATGGGGTCCTCTCCCGGGGCTGTCGGGTGGGTTCCGGTCGGTGCCTGACACAGTCGCCGGGGGCCGCGCGCCCGAGGGGCGCGCGGCCGGAGCGGCTCAGCAGCAGTAGCTGTGGTACGAGCCGGTGGGGCTGGAACAGAACGCCATCAGGGCGTCCGTGCTGTCGGTCAACGCGGCCTCGGCCGCGCCCCCGCCGACGAACAGCGGGCCGGCCGGGTTGTCCTTGCCGAACGCGGTCTCCGCGCCCGCGAGCCACGCGTCGACGATCCGGCCCGGGTGGGCGGCGGCGGCACTGGGCATGAGCAACCTCCTTGTGAAGGAAAGGTGATGGACGCGCTCAGCATCGCCGCAAGCAGCCCCGCGCCCGCAGGCGCGAACCGGCCATCTTCATGACGGTGTACGCGCCGCCGCCGCGCGCCAGGCGCGTGGCCCAGGCGCGCGGCCCAAGGGCCCGCCCGTGTTCGCGGCTAGTGGACGGACTGCTGCAGCGCCGCGCCGAGGACGGCGGAGCCGGTCATGTCCAGGGCCGGCTCGTCGGTCTGCCAGGAGCGGACGTCGTCCGAGAAGCGGCTGTCGTGTCCGGTGAAGGCGTTGAACGGGTCGGCGCCGCCGGGCGGGCAGGCGACCATGCCGGTCTGGTAACCGCCGAGCCCACCCGTGAAGTTGCTCGGGTTGTTGGGCCCGTTCACGACCCCGCCGACGTCGAGCGCGCCCTTGCCGTCGGTGCTGCCGGACAGGTTGGCCACCTGGTGCTGCATGCAGTCGGGGAAGGTGCTGCCCTCGCCGACCATGAAGCTCGTGCCCCAGGCGTTCGCGCCGAGCAGCCAGTCGCGCTGCTCGGTGGCGAAGGCCTCGTAGGAGCGGTCGCCCGTGGCCTGCCGGTAGAGCGCCTCGATGGTGAGGAAGCCGAAGGTGTGCGCGTCGACGTCGAAGTTCGTGTAGTCGCCGCCCGCGTGGAAGATGTCGCCGCCGGCCTTGGTCGCGCCGGCCCGGACCTGGCGCTTCAGGTCGGCGGTCAGCGCGGCCGGGGTGACGGCCAGTCCGGCCGGATCGCCCGCGGCGGCCAGCGCCTTGAGCAGGTCGGCGTGGGCGAGGGCGGAGGTGTCGTAGAGGTTGAAGGTGTCGCCGGTGTCGCCCGCGAGGTAGTCCTTGGCCCAGGTGGCGGCCTGCGCCAGGTACGGTGACGCGCTCCGGCCGAGGGCCTGTGCGGCGAGCGCGATCTCGGCGCCGCCCAGCTCCATGTCGTCGTGCCAGGTGGACTCCGGGTAGTAGGCGTTGGGCAGGGCGGTCGTCAGCGTCGCGGGCGGGTTGCTGGTGTCGGCCATCGCGTAGAGCGAGGTGGCCGCCTGGTACTCGGCGGCTGCCTGCGCCGGGTCGCGCTGCGCGTCCACCTGCGCGGCCAGCGCGAACGCGGCGCTGACCCGGCCGACCACGTTGGGGCTGATCGGCTTGCCGGGCGCGGCTGCTTCGAAAGCCGGCCGGTGCGTGGCGGCGTAGCGGTCCGCGGTCGTGGTGTCGCCGTCGTCCTGCTGCGGCAGCCGCCACAGGTCGTGGTCGCCGTGGAAGGTGCCGGCCGCGTTGCCGGAGCCGATGCCGACCTGCAGGTAGAGCGTCCTGGTCTGCTGGTTCCACATCTTGTTCAGCCACTGCTCGCCGTAGTGTGCCTCGGCGGCGAGCGCGTCGGGCGCCGCGGGGCCGAGCGCGCGCTGGGAGGCGAGGAGCAGCGTGTCGCTGAAGGCGGCGGTATGGGTGAACTTGAGGAAGTCGCCCGCGTCGAACCAGCCGCCCGAGACGTCGACCGGACCGCCGATCTTCTTCAGGTCGCTGTCGGTGATGGTGTCGGAGCCGCCGGCGGCGAAGTCCGGCCAGGCGTAGACGTTCGCGTGCGCGTCGTTCGGGTGCGAGGGCTGGCGCTTCAGCGGGCCGGGCAGCACCGAGGCGCCGTCGCGCTGGTTCTGGAAGAAGCTGACCCCGTCGGCGACCAGCTTGCCGTAGAGCGAGGAGGCGGCCTCGACCCGGAAGACCGGGGAGGTGGCGGTGGCGCCGCCGCTGACGACGAGGCGGTAGCTGCCGGGGGCGGTCAGGCCGGAGAAGGTGATCGGGTAGACGTCCGGGTAGGCCTTGTTCCACCCGCCGCGGCTCGCGCCGCCGACGGTGCCGCTCAGCACGGTCGCCCCGGCGGTGTCCACGATGTGGAAGGCGACGGAGGAGACGGCCGAACCCGTCATCAGGTAGGCCTGTTTGACCTCGCCGGGCAGGAAGCCGGCCTGGTCCACACGCAGGCGTGCCGTGCTCGCGGCCTGCGCGGCGGGCGCGCCGAGCCCGAGCGGCACGGTGGCGACGGCGGCGCTGACCACCAGCGCGGCCAGCCCGGTGGTGGTGCGACGCCTGTGGGGGAGGGGCATCGACCGCTCCTTCGAGTCCTGGTGGTTCAGATGGTTAGGAAACTTTCCTTACCGCGCCGAAGGTAGGGCGCTGCTGACGAGGGGTCAAGGCTTCGCGTAAACGCGAAGTTTCATCTTCCGCATCACTCTTGTCAGCTCCCTGACACCGCAGATACGGTTCTCGCCACTGACACCCCTTGAGAGGGTGTTCAGAAGTTCTGCCCGACTCCCCACTGGAGGCAGTACGTTGCGCACCTCGTCGATATCCACCGCAGCCGTTGCCGTCGCCCTCGGTGCCTCGGCCCTGGTGGCCGCCGCACCCGCCCAGGCCGCGTCCACCCACAGCGCGTCCTGGACCCGCTCGTGCGCCGTCGACCTGACGCCCGGTCACGTCTTCTGCAACGCCCTGCACGTCACCAACACCACCGAGCACGTCCACGCGATGGGCATCACCCCGAACGCCACCCCCTCCGGCTTCGGCCCCTCCGACCTGCACTCCGCCTACAACCTCCCGGCGAACGGGGGCGCCGGTCAGACCGTCGCCATCGTGGACGCCTACAACGACCCGAACGCCGCGGCCGACCTCGCGGTCTACCGCTCCCAGTACGGCCTCCCGGCCTGCACCACGGCCAGTGGCTGCCTGAAGATCGTCGGCCAGAACGGCGGCTCCACCCTGCCGAGCAGCAACTCCGGCTGGGCCGGGGAGATCTCGCTCGACCTCGACATGGTCTCCGCCATCGCGCCCAACGCGCACATCATCCTCGTCGAGGCGAAGACGGCGAGCATGACCAACCTCGGCACCGCGGTGAACACCGCCGTCAAGCTCGGCGCGACCGAGGTCTCGAACAGCTACGGCGGCTCCGAGTCCTCCGCCGACACCGGCTACGACTCCACCTACTTCAACCACCCCGGCGTCCCCATCACCGTCTCCTCCGGCGACTCGGGCTACGGCGTGGAGTACCCGGCCGCCTCCCCGAACGTGACGGCCGTCGGCGGCACCTCGCTCAGCAAGGCCTCCAACACCCGTGGTTGGAGCGAGAGCGTGTGGTCGACCAGCTCCACCGAGGGTGCCGGCTCCGGCTGCTCCGCCTACGAGCCCAAGCCCACCTGGCAGACCGACAGCGGCTGCGCCCAGCGCACCGTCGCCGACGTCTCCGCGGTGGCCGACCCGGCCACCGGTGTCGCGGTGTACCAGACCTACGGCGGCTCCGGCTGGGCCGTCTACGGCGGCACCTCGGTCGCCGCCCCGCTCGTCGCCGGCGTCTACGCCGATGCGGGCTCGCACAGCGCGGCCGTCCCGGCGGCCGACGCGTACGCGCACAGCAGCGCGCTGAACGACGTCACCACCGGCGCGACGGCGAGCTGCTCGCCCTCGTACCTGTGCACGGCCGGCACCGGCTACGACGGCCCGACGGGCCTCGGCACGCCGAACGGCCTGACCGCCTTCACCGGCTGACCGCGCAGCACTGATCGTCCGGCCGCCCGTCTTCGGGGTGGTCGGACGTTCGGCTTTCCGCTTCCGCTTCAGGCCGGCAGGTGCATGGCGAGCGCGTCGAAGTCCAGCCGCTGCACCTCCTCACCTTTTGGGACCAGGCGGAGGGTCCGCAGTACGAAGGCCCCGACCTCGTCGGACGGCAGCTCGATCAGCGCGTGGTCGTCCTCGCCGACCAGGAGCACGGAGAGCAGGTGCCGGCCGCCGTCCAGGGTCGGCCGGATCCGTACGTCCCCGGTCCCGGAGGGTCGGCTCAGCCCGTCCACGAGCAGGTCGCGGGCGAAGATCCAGGTGACCGGGGAGCGCCGGTCGGCATGGAACACCAGCCGCACCTCGTACGGCTCCGCGGTGCGGTACTCCAGCCGGGTCGCCAGCGCTCGGCTGCGCTCGGCCGAGACCACCTGGTGCGCGATCAGGTCCTGCGCGATGCGCGTCGTCATCCGTCCCACTCCTCCTCGCAGGGCCGCCGCCGGCAGCAGCCACGCGAGGAGAGAGTCGGCGGGATCCGGACTCTTACAGCAGTCCGGGAACTTTTTTCCGCCCCGCTCTCGCAGGGGACGATCCCCGGACCGACGGGCCCGGTAGCAACGCGCTCCGTTGACAGGTCGTCACTGTGCGCGTATGACCGTGACAGGGCGTCACTGAGCCGAGTGGCGCCCGCCACGGGCACCGTGACCGGTTCAGGGGGTGTGGGGCATGGCGACTGCCGAGGCGACCGTCCGGACCGATCCGGACACCGCGACCGTCAAGCGGCTGCGGCTGGGCGTCGGCGTGATCGGGCTGGCGTTGCCGATCGTGCTGCCGCTCGGGAACAGCATCCTCTCCGCGCACCTCGGCCTGCTGGCCTCGCTGAGCGGGTCCTACTACACGCACATGCGCAACGTCTTCGTCGGCGGGCTCTGTGCCATCGGGGTGATCCTGCTCTGCTACCGCCACAACCGCCGTGAGGATGTGTGGAGTTCCGTCGCCGGCTGCTTCTCCGTCGTGGTGGCGCTGTGCCCGATGGAGCCCCCGGCGTCCGTGGTCGCGCATCCGACGGCGCAGCAGCAGGCGCTCGGGGTGCTCCACACGGTCTCCGCCGCCGTGGTCTTCACCGCGCTCGCGTTCTTCTGCCTCCGCCTCTTCCGCGACGACTCCGAGCCGGACGGTCCGCTGCGGCGCCGGATCTACCTGGTCTGTGGGATCGTCATCGCCGCCTGCATCGTGGGCATCGTGGTGGCCGGCGTGCTCCACTTCTCCGGGGTGGGCCCGCTGACGCCCGTCTTCGCGGGCGAGTCCCTCTCCGTCTTCGCCTTCGGTGCGGCCTGGTTCGTCAAGAGCGACGCGATCGTCGACCTGGCCCGAGCCACCGGACGGTCGGGCGTCGCGGCGCTCTGGCGCTGAAGCGCTGAACGACCGCTCCGTGGACGGCCGTTGTCGGGAACGGGCGTCTCTGCCCAGCCTGACCGGACCGCGGATCAGGCCAGGTCGGACGGGTCGGTGTTGGCGCCGCAGAGGACGACAGCAACGTGTTCGCCGGCGGCGGGGGTGTAGGCGCCGCCGCGGAGCGCGGCGAGGGCGGCGGCCGCGCCCGACTCGACGGCGAGGCGGCGGCCGTGCCACAGGGCCCGGCGGGTCGCCACGATCTCCGCGTCCGGGACGAGGACGCTGGAGACCAGCGGGTCGCGGGCGAGTTCGAAGGCGGTCCGTGAGATCCTGCGCGCGCCCAGCGCGTCCGCCGCGACGGAGTCGACCTCGACGTCGACCGGCTCGCCGGCCTCCAGCGCGGCGTTGAGCGCGCGGCAGTGCTCCGGCTCGACGGCGACCACGCGCACCCCGCGCGCCAGCAGCGCCGCCGCCGTCCCGGCGAACAGGCCCCCGCCGCCGACGGAGACCACGACGGTGTCCACGTCCGGTGCCTGGCGCAGCAGTTCGAGCGCGAGCGTGCCCGCGCCCGCCGCGATGTACGGGTTGTCGTAGGCGTGTGAGAGCAGCGCGCCGCTCTTCTCCGCGAACTCCTGCGACGCCTCCAGCGCGTGGGCGTACTCGGTGCCGACGAGCCGGACGTCGGCCCGGTACTCGTGCAGCTTGGCGACCTTGACGGCCGGGGCCGTGGCCGGGACGAACACGGTCGCCCGCGTGCCGGTGGCCAGCGCGGCCCAGGCGCAGGCGAGCCCGGCGTTGCCGCCGGAGGCGATGGTGATCCCCGCCTCGGGCATGCTGTGCTCGGCCAGGTGGACCGCGGCGAGGTTCGCCGCGCCCCGTGCCTTGAACGTGCCGGTGTGCTGCAGGAACTCCAGCGCGAAGCTCAGCCGCGCCGCGCCGGCGCCGAACGGCGCCGCCGGCTCGGCCGGCGTGACCACCAAGGGCCGCACTCGCCCCTCGATCCGCCGCGCGGCGGCCTCGACGTCCTCGGGTCCGATCAGCTGCCTGGTCACCCCGTCATTCAACCAGCCGCGGGCGCGGCCCGAAGGGGATCACGCGCAGGAGACCGAGACGATCTTCATCGACTTAAGGTCCAGGGTGACCTTCGGGTGGCCCAGCGCGGTCTCGCCCGGCGTGAGTTCGTGGGCGGTCGGGTTCGCGGTGAGCGTGACCACGGCGGTGGTGCCGGTCACGGAGACGGCGTCAGCGGTCATGCTGCTCGCGGCCTTCGAGGCGCACTCCAGCGGCTGCGCGCCCGTCCCCGCGAGGGCGTCGCGGTAGGCCGCGGGGGAGGTGAAGTAGCCGGCGATCGCGGAGGTGTCGGCGCCGTAGGGCTTGAGGGCCTGCAGGTAGGCGTAGGAGTCGAGCACACCGCCGACGTAGGACTGGACCTGGTCGTCGGAGTAGGCGGCGGGAGCGAGCTGCGGCTGCAGCTGGCCGACGCAGTAGACCCAGCTCACCCGGGGCGCGGAACGGTCCACGGCCACGGACATGATGACCTGTCCGCTGCCGCCCGGCCAGAAGTACCACTGGGCGCCGGTGCCGGTGCGTCCGGGCGCGTAGACCGCGTGCCAGTAGGGGATCGAGCCGTCCTCGGCGCAGGTGCTCTGGTCGCCGTCCAGCCCGGGGCGGGTGAAGGAGGCGAAGCCCGGGTCGAGGTACTGCTGACGCAGCCGCCCGAGGGCGGCGTCGGCGTCGGCGGCGCCGAACGCGGCGGCCGCGCCGCCGTAGTAGCCGACGACGGTCGCGCCGCCCGGCAGGTCGGGGTCGGCCGCGGTGGCGCAGGAGAAGTCGGTGACGCGTCCGGCCGCGTCCGTGTCGAGGGTCAGCCGGGCGGCGGCGCGGGTGCCGACGTAGAGGCTGACCGGGACGGCCATCCCGCCCGCGCTTCCGTGCGCGACCGGGGTGCCGACGAGTGCGCCGTCCACCACGGTCCGGCCGGAGGCGGCGCCGCAGCCGACGGGCGCGCCGACTCCGCCGCCGCCCTGCATCCTGGCCGCGACCTGCGCGTTCGCGACGTAGGCGGTGAGCCCGGCCGGGTCGGCCTTCTTCGGCTGCCCGGTCTTGACCGCCGCGCCGGAGCGCTCGTAGTCGTCGACGACGGCCAGGGCGGACGCCTGCGCGGCGTCGAGGCGCAGCGCGGGCGCGGGCTTCGCGGACGGCTTGGGGTCGCTGGAGCACCCGGCCACGCCGCCCATCGCGAGCAGCCCGGCGGCCAGCACCGCCGCGCTCGCTTTCCGGCCTCGTCGTCCTGTGTGCACGGTGTCCCCAGTCATCGCTCCGGCCCAGCTCCCCGTCCAGGTCGCGCACACTCTATGAGCTGCACCTGCCACAGCACCATGCCCTCTTCTGTGGTCAACCCGACACGAGGGAGTACACGACTCCGACGAATGCGGCCGCCAGGCCGAGAAACCCGCCGGCGGCGCCGACGCGGAGCAGCGGTCTCGCGCGGGCGTTCCAGCGGCGGCTGGCCGGTGTGGCGGACTCGTCAGGGCCGGTGCACAGCAGCCCGAGGAAGCGGAAGACCCCGCCGAGCAGCAGCAGCGTGTAGCCGAGCAGGGCGAAGAGTCCGCCGAGGTCCAGTCCGACCTCGCCCGGCCCGGGCCGGACGTAGGAACCCCGGCTGGTGCGCCGCATGCCGACCGGACGGCCGACGGTGGCCGCGTCGCGGCCGGGTGCGTGCAGGGTCACGGACCTGTCGACCAGGCTGCCGTCGGTGGCCGTGAACGTGCCGGTGCAGACGTCCTCGGCCTTGCGGTTCCGCAGCAGCTCCGTCGCGCAGTGCCGCGACACGTACGTGCCGGGCGTGCCCGCGACGCCGAGGGCGTACGGCAGCGCGCGGAGGGGGAACTGCGCCGCCCACACCCCGCCGCCCAGCACCCCGAGCCCGACCGCCACGGCCATCACGGCCAGCGCGATCCTCGCCCGGCGCTGCGTCCTCTCCTGCGTCATCCCGCCGTCCTCTCCCAGGGGCGGCACATCCTGACACGTCGGCGCGGGGAAGCCTGCGGTGGGGCGTTCACGATGCGCTACACCGCCGTGGTCGTCACCGCGGCGCGCGTCACGGACGGGTGAACCGCGGTCAGGAGAGCGGCGGGGTCCAGTCGAAGGTGACGGTCACCGGCGCGTGGTCGGACCAACGCTCCGGGTGGGAGTTCGCGCGCTCCACGACGCCGGTGGTGGCGCGGGCGGCGAGGCCGGGCGTGGTGACGACGTAGTCGATGCGCCAGCCGCTGTCCTGGTCGAAGGCGCGGCCGCGGTAGGACCACCAGGAGTACGGGCCGACGGCGTCCGGATGCAGGCTGCGGACGGTGTCGACGTAGCCGAGCTCGTCGAGGACGCGGGAGAGCCAGGCGCGCTCCTCGGGCAGGAAGCCCGCCTTCTTCTGGTTGGCCTTCCAGTTCTTCAGGTCCGCCTCGCGGTGGGCGATGTTCCAGTCGCCGCAGACGACGACCTCGCGGCCCTGCTCGGCGGCGCGCTCGCGGAGCCGCTTCAGGTGGTCGAGGAATTCCGCCATGAAGCGTTCCTTCTCGTCCTGACGGGGCGTGCCGACCTCGCCCGAGGGGAGATAGAGGCTGGCGACGGTGACGCCCGGCAGGTCGATCTCCGCGTAACGGCCGGAGCCGTCGAACTCGTCCGAACCAAAGCCGACCTTCATCCGCTGCGGCTCCTGCCGCGACAGCACCGCCACGCCGGCCCGGCCCTTGGCCGTCGTCGAGGGCGCCCACAGCACGTGCCACCCGGCCGGCTCCACGACCTCGGCGGCCAGCTGGCCCGGCTCGGCGCGGACCTCCTGCAGGCAGACGACGTCGGCCTCGGTCTGCGCGAGCCACTCGACGTAGCCCTTGCCCGAGGCGGCGCGCAGGCCGTTGACGTTGACGGTGGTGATGATCACCTGAGAGCTCATTCCTCACGGAGTCGGTTCCGGACCGCCGCACCGGCGACGAGCCCGTCACACCTTACGACGGGACGCCGGCACCACCCGGTCGGTGTCCAAGGCCGACCGCAGTCGGTACGCTCCGGGCATGAGCACGAGCCCGGACGACTACGACAGTACGAACTGTGTCTGGTGCGGAGCCGCGGTCTACCTCGGTCCCGAGGGCGGCTACGTCTGCGGGCAGTGCAACCACACCGTCACGCCGCCCGACTACGAGAAGCGCGCCGGGCGCGCGGGAGCACGGGCGCGCCGGCGGCGGAGGACGGTTCGCTGAGCTGAGCTCTGTGCGCCCGTGTGAGTGTGAAGCCGTCGTCGAGCTTCAACGACGCCGTTGGTCGGCCCGCAACTCGAGATCGCCGTAGCTGTTGTCGGCGGGGTTGACCGTTACACCTGGAGCCACGATCTCGTCGATGCGGTCGAGTACCTCGGCCGCGAGGGTGACCTCTGCGGCGGGGAGGAACGCCTCGAGCTGTTCCATCGTGCGCGGCCCGATGATCGCCGAGGTGACGCCGGGGTGGTTGATCACGAAGGCGACGGCCAGCTCGATCAGGGGGACGCCGGCCTTCTCGGCGAGGACCGCGAGGCGCTCCACGGCGTCGAGCTTGCGCTGGTTGGCCGGGCTGCTCATGTCGAAGCGGGCCTGCGGGCGCGCCGCGGAGGCCGGCCCGGAGGAGGCGTCCTTGCGGTAGCGGCCCGAGAGCCAACCGCCGGCGAGCGGGCTGTAGGTCAGCGTGCCCATGCCGTGGCGGCGCACGGTGGGCAGGACGTCTTCTTCGACGCCGCGGACCAGGATCGAGTACGGCGGCTGCTCGGTCACGAACCGCTCCAGGCGGCGCTCGCGGGAGACCCACTGGGCCTCGACGATCTGGGAGCCGGAAAAGGACGAGGAACCGAGGTAACGGATCTTGCCCTGGTGGACCAGGTCGGAGAGGGCGCCGAGGGTTTCGGCCACATCGGTGTCCGGGCTGGGACGATGGACCTGGTAGAGGTCGATGTAGTCGGTGCCCAGGCGCCGCAGGGAGTTCTCGACCTCGCGGATGATCCAGCGCCGTGAACCTCCCCGGGAGTTGGGGTCGTCCTGACTCATCGGCATGAAGAACTTGGTCGCCAGGACCACGTCGTCGCGACGCCCCTTGAGGGCCTTGCCGACGATCTCCTCCGAGACCCCGCCGGAGTACACGTCCGCGGTGTCGACGAAGTTGATGCCGGCGTCGAGCGCACGGTGGATGATCCGCACCGAGTCGGCTTCGTCCTCGTTGCCCCAGGGGCCGAACATCATCGCGCCGAGGCAGAGCGGGCTGACCTGGACGCCGGTGCGGCCGAGCGGTCGGTACTGCATGAAGGAGTTCTCCTTGTGCGTCAGTGGTGGTGCGAGGACACGGCCGTGCCGGCCGTGGCCCAGGCGGCGAGGAGGTCGAGTGCCTCCCGCTCCCGTGAGTCCGGTTCGGGGGTGTAGAAGTTGAGGCGTAGTCCGGGATCGGCCGGCAGGTCCAGCGCCTCGTAGGGCAGCACGAGATCACCGACCAGTGGGTGATGAAGGCGCTTGACGCCGGAGCGGTGGATCTTCACGTCGTGGCGGGCCCACCGGCGTGCGAAGTCCTCGCTCTTGGTGGTGAGCTCGCCGATCAGATCGGTCAGCGCCTTGTCGTGGGGCGCTCGGCCCGTCTCGGAGCGCAGAAAGGCGACGGAGTCGTCGGCTCCCTTGTCCCAGTCGGTCCAGAAGTCCTGGCCCGCGGGGTCAAGGAAGAGGAAGCGGGCCGTGTTGACCGGTCCTCGCCGGGCGAACAGCGGTGAGTCGAAGACCGGCGCGTACAACGCCCGGCCCAGCGTGTTGGCGGCGAGGACGTCGAACCGTGCGTTGCGTATGTACGCCGGCACGTCGGTCATCGAGTCGAGCAGCCGCAGGATCGTGGGCCGCACCCGGGAAGCGGTCACCGTCGGGCGGCGGCTGGAGGGGTTCGACGCTCGCGCGAGGTCGTACAGGTGGGTGCGCTCGGCCTCGTCGAGCTGCAGGGCGTGGGCGAGCGCGTCGAGTACGGAATCCGAGGCACCGCTGAGATTTCCGCGTTCGAGCCGGATGTAGTAGTCCACGCTCATTCCCGCGAGGAGGGCGACCTCCTCGCGGCGCAGACCGGTGACGCGTCGGTTTGCGCCGTAGAGCGGCAGTCCGGCCTGCCGCGGGGTGATCCGTGCCCGTCGGGTGCTCAGGAACTCGCGGACCTCGGCGACCAGGTCGGTCCGGTGGGTGTCAGCCATGATCAGCTCTCGAAGACTTTCTCGGTGGCGCCGGTGGCGGCGTGTCCCTTGGCTCTCGCGGGCCGCCTCCTTCACGGTAGATGCGTCGGCCGGGGCGTGCGAGGTACTGCCGTTACCTGGAAGAGCAGTGACTCCCACCTGCGTGCGGGCGTGCGGTCCCCTGGAGCAGACCCGGGCACCGCCGGCGTGCTCGTGCGGGTCACGTGCAACGAAAGGCCTCTGTGATGCAGACCCTCACCCTCAACAACGGCGTCACCATGCCCGCTCTCGGTTTCGGAGTCTTCCAGACCCCGCCCGACGAGACCCGGGCCGCCGTGACCGCCGCGCTCGCTTCCGGTTACCGGCACATCGACACCGCCGCGGCCTACGCCAACGAGCGCGAGGTCGGTCAGGCGATCCGCGACAGCGAGGTCCCCCGCGAGGACGTCTTCATCGAAACCAAGATCTGGATCAGCGACTACGGGTACGACGAGACCCTGCACGGCTTCGACAAGAGCGCCGCGAAACTCGGTGTCGACCGGATCGACCTGCTGATCCTCCACCAGGCGCTGCCCTCCGACTTCGACCGCACCGTCGCGGCCTACCGCGCCCTGGAGAAGCTCCTGGCCGAGGGCAAGGTGCGGGCCATCGGTGTCAGCAACTTCATGGTCGACCACCTGACCGCGCTTCTCGACGCGACCTCCGTCGTCCCCGCGGTCAACCAGCTGGAGATCCACCCCTACTTCCAACAGCGCGCCGTCCTCGACTTCGACGACAAGCACGACATCCTGAACCAGGCGTGGTCACCGATCGGCGGCATCACCGGCTACCGCGGGACGGGCACCAGCACCTTCGACGACCCGACCATCGCCGGCATGGCCGCCGCACACGGCAAGACCCCGGCCCAGGTGATGCTGCGCTGGCACCTGCAACAGGGGCGCTCGGCCATCCCCAAGTCGGTCCGGCCCACACGGATCGCGCAGAACTTCGACGTCTTCGACTTCGACCTCACGCCGGACGAGCTGGCGGCGCTGGACGCCCTGGACACCGGGCGACGCGGAGGCCCCGAGCCCGAGGACGTCACCCTGCAGACCTACGGCCGCGCCATCCCCGAAGCCTGACCTGCGCCGATGGGAAACCCCATGACCGCGCTGACCCAACTGAAGAACATCGCCGCCGAAGACGCGAACCCGTAAGGAACCCACCATGGAACGCCTGCCCCGACACTCCACCACGAAGCTCCCGGCCGAACGGTTCACCGGGGACGCCTGGCTGGACATGCTCGCCGTCGGCACCGAGCCGTCCCGGCTGACTGTCGGCCTGGTCCGCTTCGCACCGGGCGCCCGCACCGCCTGGCACCGGCACGCCGTCGGCCAGACCCTGCACTGCGTGTCCGGAACCGGCCTGGTCGCCACCCGCGACGGCAAGGTCGTCGTGCTGCGCCCCGGCAACACCGTGCACACCCCGCCCGGCGAATGGCACTGGCACGGCGCGGCCCCGGACGCGTTCATGGAACACCTCGCCATCTCCGAGGGCTCGGGCGACCCCGACATCCCCGATGTCGACTGGGTCGAGCACGTCACCGACGAGGAGTACGGCCAGGCCGCGGCCACGGCCTGACCCGCGCTGCCCACACGGACGAAGAGAGGCGCCGACGGTGACCGCGGCGCCTCAGCGTGCCGTGATGAACAGGCTCTGGGCGGAGCGGCCGATCACGGCCTTCTCGTCGAGCAGCACCGCGTCCGCGAGCCCGATGCCCGCCTGGTCCACGCTGGTGTGCGCGTCCAGGCCGACCCACTCGCCCACCGGGGGACGGCGCAGGTGGACCGTCAGGTCCGGGTTGACGTAGGTGTGCCGGCGGAAGTCCAACGTGCCGGAGATGCCGTTACCGGAGTCGGCGGCGATCAGTACCCGGCAGAGGCCCGCGGTCTCCTCGCCCGCGACCAGCGGCAGGCGCATCCGGAACCAGGCGGCGGCGGGGCCGGGCTCGGTCGCCGAGCCGTGGGCGAAGCGCATCTCCATCGCGGTGTGGTAACCCTCGTCCCAGGGGAGTGGGAAGGTCTGCACGGCGGACCGCTCGGGGCCGGCGACGGCCAGAGGGGACTCGATGGAGGGCAGCCCCCCGAGCGCCTCGGCGTCGCCGACGCGGATTCTCAGCGCGTGCGCGCGCATCGCGAGTTTGCCCTCGGCGGTGCGCAGTTCGGCTTCCACGCGCTCGACGTTGCGGCCGGTCTCGGCCTCGCGGACGGCGACGCTCACCTCGCCCAGCGGCACCGGCCGCAGGATCTCGAACGTCATCCGCACGACGCGGAAGCCCTCGCGCGCGCCCGCGCGGCGCTCGACGGCGCGGCCCAGCAGCGCGGCCGGCGGGCCGGCGTGCTGGCTGTCGGGGGACCAGGGCCCACGGGTCGCGGCGGTGGCGGCGAACTCGTTCTCGCCGAGCGGGAGGTAGAAGGCGTCAGCGGTCATTACTGAAGAGTAACCAGAATCAGCGGGGATGGGGAGGGAAGGGGACCGCCTCGGGCGACGGCTGCCACTCCCGCCTGAGCAGCCCGTAGACCCACGAGTCGGAGACGTCGCCGTTGACCACGCAGTCCTCCCGCAGCGTCCCCTCCCGCACGAAGCCGAGCTTCTCCAGCACCCGGGCGGAGCCGATGTTGCGTGTGTCGGCCTCGGCCTGCACGCGGTTGAGGTCCAAGGTGTCGAACGCCCACCCCAGCAGGGCGCGCGCGGCCTCGGTCGCGTAGCCGTGGCCCCATGCCGCGGCGTTGTAGCAGTAGCCGAGCGAGGCGCTGCGGTACTCCGGGTTCCACCGGGCCAGGGTGCACCAGCCGAGGAACGCCCCGTCGGAGTCGCGCTCCACGGCCAGCCGCGTGCCGGTGCCCTCCTGGGCCATCTGCCGGCACGTCGTGAGGAACGTCCCGGCGCGCGCCGGGTCGCTCCACGGCGGCGCGTCCCAGTAGCGCAGCACGTGGGCGTCGCTCTGCAGGGCGAAGAGGTCCTCCGCGTCGGCGTCCTCGAAGGGACGCAGGCGAAGGCGGGCGGTCTGCAAGGACGGTGCGGGCAGCGGTGTCCCCATGGTCCCTCCCCTGATCGGTGGCCGCTCCATCACACAGTCGACGTGGTTGACCCGCAACGGGTTTTCACAGCGGCGCCGCTTCGGCCATGCTGGTGCGCGGGAGCACGGGGACCCGTGCTGCGGCAGCGGTGGAAGCGGTAGTAGGGGAGGGCGACGCGATGCTCACGCGGACGCGACTGTTCGGGGGCAAGACCCGGGTGACGTTCCGGCTGCCGGCGCAGCTGCCGGCGGGCACCGTCAGCGTGGTGGGCGACTTCAACGGCTGGCAGCCCGGCCGTGCCGAGCTGGTCCAACGCCGGGACGGCACCCGCACGGTGAGCGTCTCCTTCCCGCCCGGCGAGCACCGGTTCCGCTACCTCGCCACCGGCGGCGTCTGGTTCGACGACGACGCCGCCGACCGGATCGACCCGCAGGGCAGCCTGATCCGCGTCGAGTAGCCCGCGGCGGCGTATCGTCGGGAGCACCCACCGAGCCAAGGATCGGGTGAGCGACTCATGGGCGCACCGCCGACCGGATCGTCCTTCCGGCATCCCGTCTTCGCCCGCTTCTACGCGAAGGTGGCCGGCCCCGCGTTGGAGAAGGCCGGTGCCACGGAGCACCGCCGCCGCCTGCTGGCGGGGCTCGGCGGCGAGGTGGTCGAGGTCGGCGCCGGCAACGGGCTGAACTTCCCGCACTATCCGCCCGAGGTCACCCGGGTGCTCGCGGTCGAGCCCGAGCCGGACCTGCGCGGCTTCGCCGAGCGGGCGGCCGGTGCCGTCCCGACCCGGATCGACGTCGTGAACGGGCGCGCCGAGCGGATCCCCGCCGAGGACGCCGCCTTCGACGCGGCGGTGGTCTGCCTGGTGCTCTGCTCGGTCGTGGACCAGCGCGCGGCCCTCGCCGAGCTGCGCCGGGTGCTCCGCCCCGGCGGTCAACTCCGGTTCTTCGAGCACGTCCAGGCCGAGTCCCCGGCGATGCGCCGGGTCCAGCGCGGCCTCGACGCGACCCTCTGGCCGCTGCTCGTCGGCGGCTGCCACACCGGACGTGACACGCGTTCGGCGATCGAGTCGGCCGGGTTCACCCTCACCCGGATCGACACCTTCGCCTTCCCGCAGACCAGGTTCCCCTCGCCCGCCGCCACCCACATCCTGGGCACGGCCGAGGCGCCACGGCCGTGAGGCGACGCGTCAGCGCCCGTGGGTGGTGAACCGGCGGACCGCCAGTGGGCCGACGACGGCGAGCAGCAGGGCGGACCAGGCAAGCGTGGCGACGACGGGATGCCGCAACGGCCAGGGCGCGTCGGCGCCGAGTGGGTGGGCGTTGCCGAAGAGCTCGCGGGTCGCCGCGGCGACGGCGCTGATCGGGTTCCACTCGGCGACCAGGCGCAGCCAGGCCGGCAGCCCGCCGGTGGGCACGAAGACGTTGGTCACCATGCCGATCGGGAAGACGAGCACGGACAGCTGGCCGGCGATGTCCTCCCGGCCGACCAGCAGCCCGAGCCAGATGCCCACCCAGTTCATCACGAAGCGGAAGAGCAGCAGCAGCGCGAGCGCGGCGAGCGCGCGCGGCACGCCGTCGTGGATTCGCCAGCCGGTGGTCAGGCCGACGCCGACCATCATCGCCAGCACCACAGCGCTGACCAGCAGATCCGCCAGGGTCTGGCCGAGCAGCGCGGCCGGGCGGGAGATCGGCATCGAGCGCAGCCGGTCGGTGACGCCGCGTCCGATGTCGCGGGCCGCGCCCACCATGCTGGGGACCACGCCGTTCACCGCGACCAGCACGAACAGGCCGGGCATCAGGTACGCGCGGTAGCTGCCGCCGCCGGGCACCTGCATGGCGCTGCCGAAGATGTAGCCGAAGACCAGCAGCATGGCCAGCGGCGCGGCCAGCGACGCGGCGATCAGGCCGGGGGAGTGCCGGTAGTACAGGAGGATGCGCAGGGTGAGCGTCATGCTGTCGGAGAGCGCGCGGCGCAGTCGTCCCGGCTCGGCGGCGACGGGACCTTGCCGGCCGGTGGCGGGGGCGGTGAGGGTGGTGGTCATCGGGTCGTCCTCTCGAGTGCCGGGCCGCTGCCCGCAGGATGCTCCGGTGCCGTCCGGCCGGTGAGGGCAAGGAAGACGTCGTCCAGCGAGGGCCGGCGCAGCGCCGCGTCCAGCGTGGCGACCCCGGCGGCATCGAGCTCGCGGATGAGCCCCGGCAGGGTGACGCTGCGGTCGGGGTCGGTCGTCGCGGCGATCCGGCGCTCGGCCTCGTCCAGGGACGACTCACCGCCGGTCAGCGCGCTCAGCACGCACGCGGCGGTGGCGAAGTGGCCGGAGTCCGCCAGGGTCACCTCGACCCGGGTGCCGATCGTCGCCTTGAGCCGCTCGGGCGGCCCGGAGGCGATGACCCGGCCGTGGTCCACGACGGCGATGTCGTCGGCGAGTTGGTCGGCCTCGTCGAGGTACTGGGTGGTGAGCAGCACCGTGGTGCCCTCCGCCGACAGCTCCCTGACGGTGGACCAGATGTCGTTGCGGCTGCGGGGGTCGAGCCCGGTGGTGGGCTCGTCGAGGAAGAGCACGGCGGGCCGGGTGACCAGGCTGGCGATCAGGTCCAGCCGTCGGCGCATGCCGCCGGAGTAGGTGCGCACCAGCCGGTCGGCGGCCTCGGTGAGCCCGAAGCGGTCCAGCAGTTCGTCCGCCCGGCGGCGTGCGCCGCGGGCGCCCAGGTGGTGCAGTCGCCCGACGAGGTGCAGATTGTCGCGGCCGGTGATGCCCTCGTCGAGCGCGGCGTGCTGTCCGGCCAGGCCGATGGTGCGGCGCACCCGATCCGCCTCGCGGACCACGTCGAACCCCGCGACGCGGACCCGGCCCGCGTCCGGCGCGGCGAGCGTCGCCAGCACGCGCACGGCGGTGGTCTTGCCGGCGCCGTTCGGACCGAGCAGTCCGCAGACCGTTCCCGCCGGCACGGTCAGGTCCAGGCCGCGCAGCGCGTGGGTGGAGCCGAAGCGCTTGTGCAGGCCTTCGACCACGATCGGCGGTCCGTCACGGGTGGTGTCGTTTCCGGGCAGGCTCACGCGAAGCCCCTTTCTAAGTACGGTGTACGTAGAAGACTGGCGCGGTCAGCGTACTACTACGTACGGTGTACGTGTCTAGACTGGCGGGCGAGGTGATCACTGAAATGACCAAGCCAGCCGCACCGGCGATGATCTGGCTGCGCCCGGAGCGCACCGGACGCGGGCCCGAACCGGCCCACAGTCGCGCGGCGATCGCCGCGGCCGCGATCACGCTCGCGGATGCCGAGGGGCTGGACGCGGTCTCGATGCGCAAGGTCGCCACCGCGCTCGGCGCGGGCACCATGTCGCTCTACAACTACGTCCCCAAGAAGGAGCACCTCTTCGACCTGATGCTGGACGCGGTCGTCGGCGAGTTCTCCCTCCCCGACGAGCCCTCCGGCGACCCCCGCGCCGATCTCGCGGCCCTCGCCCGTGAGGAGCTCGCGGCCATGCGCCGCCACGCCTGGCTCGCCCCGCTCTCGCTCACCCGGCCGTCGATGGGTCCGAACGCGCTGCGGGTCACGGAGTTCTTTCTCGCCGCGCTGGCCGACTCCGCGTGGGACGGTGGCACCAAGATGGAGCTCTTCGCCCAACTCAATGGTTTCGTCTGCCAGTTCGCGGAGTGGGAACGGAACGCCGCGGGCGGGTCCGGCGCCCAGTGGCAGGCCGACATGGTCGCCTACCTCACCGGCGTGATCACCGAGGGGCGCTATCCGCATCTCGCCCAGGCGCTGGGCGGCGGCGGGGCGCCGCCGCCCGACGTCGATGCGGTCTTCGCCCGCTCACTGGACCGGCTGCTGACCATGATCGTCGGAGAATAGCCCGGTGAACCGCGGCGGGAGCCCCGGTTCACCGACCCTGAGGGCTAAGGGCTAGCTGCCCGCGCCGCCGGTGGCAGGGGAGCGGCCGTGGCGCATCAGCAGGGCGACGAGCAGGCCCAGCGCGCCGCAGACCGCGGCGAGGAGGAGGCCGTCCTGGTAGCCGCCGAAGCCGTAGAGGGACGGGACGGGGTGGAAGCCGCCCGTCGTCGACTCCGGGATGCCGGTGATCTGGACCTTGACCTGCAGGGCGTGCCCCGCCAGGAACGCCGTCAGCGCACCCGTCCCCACCGAGGTGGCCAGGCTGTTGACGACGCCCAGCATGCCCGCGCTGATGCCCTGTTGGCGGGCCGGCACGGCCTCGATCATCAGGTTCGGACAGGCCGCGTAGAACGCGCCGAAACCGATCCCGAAGACCGCCGCGAACAGCCCGTACTGCCACTTGGAGTGCGGGAAGTACGCGTACAGCACCGTGGAGAGCGTGAACATCGCCATCGCGATGACCAGCGGGAGCCGCGGGCCGGTCTTGCGGGCGAGTTCGCCCGAGGCCGCGCCGGAGAGCATGCCGACGCCGCCGGACCAGACCGCCGAGTAGTAGCCGTAGGCCAGCAGCGAGGCGCCGAGGCCGAAGGCGAGCGTGGAGTTGAAGAGGGTGTGGAACAGCGGCGCCATCGCCGGCGGCAGCGTCTGCCCGGCACCGCCGGAGAGGGCCACTTGCAGGATGCTGCCGTGCAGTTGCTGCTCAGTCGGGGTCTGCAGCATGTACGGGATGCTGTAGCCCTGGATGCCGATGACCATGCTGCCGAGGGTGGCCGCGCCGAGAATGACCAGGACGCGCGGGGAGAAGAGCAGCCGCGGATCCATGATGGGCTCCGGAACCACCCGCTCCACCAGCAGGAACGCCCCCAGCATGGCGAGGCCGCCGAGGAGGTAGCCGAGCGAGTCGAGTCGCCCCCAGCCCCAGTTCGTGCCGTTGGAGAGGTAGACCAGGACCAGCCCGACGCCGCCGCCGAGCAGCAACGCGCCGCCGATGTCCAGGCGTTGGCGGGTGCGCAGGGTGGACTCCGGCACCACCAGCCACATCAGCGGCACCATGACGCCGACGAAGATGAGCAGGAACCAGAAGAGCCAGCGCCAGCCGTGCGCGTCCATCAGCCAGCCGCCGATCAGCGGCGCGGCCAGCGCCGACATGCCGAGGCCGGTGGCGATGACGCCGATCGAGGCCGGGATGTAACGGCGCGGCAGGATGTCGCGGAACAGGCCGTAGGCGACGGTGGGTGCCGAGATGGCCACCGCCTCCAGCGCGCGGCCGACCAGGAAGACCCACCAGGTGTGGGTGAGGGCGCAGACCAGCGTGCCGAGGGCGAAGGAGAACCCGGTCAGCAGCATGGTGCGGCGCTTGCCCCACAGGTCGGAGAGCTTGCCCATCAGCGGCGTGGTGGCGCCGCCGACCAGGCCGAAGATGATGACCATCCAGCTGATGTTCGCGCCCACGCCCGGGAAGCTCGGCGCGATCTGACGGGCCGCGGAGGCGACCATCGTGTACTGCAGCGCGGCGATCTCGGCGAAGAGCACCACGACGAGGATGACCGCGAAGACGCGCAGGCGCGACGCGCCGTCGAGGCGGTTGGTGGCTTCGGCGTCGGGTTCGGGTCCCGGCTCGGGTCTCGGGGCCGAGTCGACGTTGTCCGGTGCGGATGTCACAGGGCGGCTCCTGGGTCCGGATGGCGGCTCCTTCCTGGCTGTATCTAACAGTCCGTCAGAAAGAAGGGAAGAGCGGTCGCGCCCGCGATCTGGTTCAATGAGCTCCATGGACATCGTCCTCGAACCGTTCTGGCCCTCGCGCCAGCAGTTCCACTTCGACCAGACCTGTCGCCGCTCGACCGGCGCGCAGGCCTGAGTCGTCCCTTTCCCAGGCCCTTCCGCGCGCAGACGCCGCCCCGTCCCTTTCGCGCGAATCGAGTCCTGCCATGTCTGTTCCCGTGCTGAACCCTGCCCGTCCGGCCGCGCCGCACCTGCGTTCGGTCAAGCCCGACGAGACCGCGCAGCCCGGCGTCTACCGGCTGCCCGAACGCATCGTCGCCGAGCTGCAGCTCGATGCCGCGACCACCCCGTTGGTCGGTTACCTGGTGCTGGTCCCGGAGGGGGTCGCGCCGACCCTCGCGGCCGCGCCGGTCACCGCACCCGCCCCGAGGCCGCTCCCCGACGCCGACGGCCTGGTCGTCGACCCGGAGCTGCGCACCGCCCGCCTCGACGGCGCGCTGCTGGAGCTCACCTACCTGGAGTTCGAGCTGCTCGCCCACCTGGTGGCGTACCCGCACCGGGTGCACACCCGCGACCGCCTCGTCGAGGCGGTCTGGGGCTACGGGCACATCGGCGACGGCCGCACCGTCGACGTCCACGTGGCCCGGCTGCGCCGCAAGCTCGGCGAGGCCTACCGGAGCCGGATCGTGACGGTCCGCCGGGTCGGCTACAAGTACGTACCCGCGGTCAAGTAGCCCGGTGCGGCGGGTGGTTCAGCTCTCGCTGAGCCGCCCGTCCGCCACCCGGACGCGGCGGTTGGTCTCCACGGCGTCCAGCATCCGGCGGTCGTGGGTGACCAGCAGCAGCGTGCCGTCGTAGGAGGCCAGCGCGGACTCCAACTGCTCGATGGCGGCCAGGTCCAGATGGTTGGTCGGCTCGTCCAGCACCAGCAGGTTGACGCCGCGGCCCTGCAGCAGCGCGAGCGCGGCGCGCGTGCGCTCACCGGGGGAGAGCGTCGCCGCCGGGCGCAGCACGTGGACCGCCTTCAGGCCGAACTTGGCCAGCAGCGTGCGCACGTCGCCGGGGGAGAGCTCCGGCACCGCCGCGCCGAAGGCGTCCGCGAGCGGCAGGTCGCCGACGAAGAGGCGACGCGCCTGGTCGACCTCGCCCACCACCACGCCCGGCCCGAGCGCGGCGTGGCCCGCGTCCAGCGGGAGCCGGCCCAGCAGGGCGGCGAGCAGCGTGGACTTGCCCGCCCCGTTCGGGCCGGTGACGGCGATCCGGTCGCCCCAGTCGACCTGCAGGTCCACCGGACCGAAGGCGAAGTCGCCGCGCTTGACCTGCGCGCCGCGCAGCGTCGCCACGACGGCCCCCGCGCGCGGGGCGGCGGCGATCTCCATCCGCAGCTCCCACTCCTTGCGCGGCTCGTCGACCACGTCCAGCCGCTCGATCAGCCGCTGCGTCTGCCGGGCCTTGGCGGCCTGCTTCTCCGTGGACTCGCTGCGGAAGGCCTTGCCCTGCTTGTCGTTGTCGGACGACTTGCGGCGGGCGTTCTTGACGCCCTTCTCCATCCAGGAGCGCTGCATCCGCGCCCGCGCCTCCAGCCCGGAGACGGTGTCGGCGTACTCCTCGTACTCCTCGCGCGCGTGCCGCCGGGCGCGGTCGCGCTCCTCCAGGTAGGAGGCGTAGCCGCCGCCGTAGTGGTTCACCTGCTGCTGGTGCAGGTCCAGCTCCAGCACCGCGGTGACGGTGCGGGTGAGGAACTCGCGGTCGTGGCTGACCAGCACGGTGCCGGCGCGCAGACCCTGGACGAAGGCCTCCAGCCGCTCCAGCCCGTCCAGGTCCAGGTCGTTGGTGGGCTCGTCCAGCAGGAACACGTCGTAGCGGGAGAGCAGCAGCGAGGCGAGGCCGGCCCGGGCGGCCTGGCCGCCGGAGAGCGAGGTCATCTCCTGGTCCAGCCCGACCGCGAGCCCCAGCTCGTCGGCGACGGCCTCGGCGCGCTCCTCCAGATCCGCCCCGCCCAGGTCCAGCCAGCGGTCCAGCGCGACCGCGTACGCGTCGTCCGCGCCCGGCGTGCCGTCGACCAGCCCCTGCGTCGCCTCGTCCAACGCCGCCTGCGCGGCGGCCACGCCGGTGCGGCGCGCGAGGAACGCCCCGACGGTCTCGCCGGGCCGGCGATCCGGCTCCTGCGGCAGGTAGCCGACCGTGGCGGTCGGCGGGCTGAGCTTGATGCTGCCGCCCTCGGGGGTGTCCACCCCGGCGAGCAGCTTCAGCAGCGAGGACTTCCCGGCGCCGTTCACCCCCACCAGCCCGATCACGTCGCCGGGGGCGACGACCAGGTCCAGGCCGGAGAACAGCACGCGCTCGCCGTGTCCGGCGGCAAGGTCTTTGGCGATGAGAGTGGCAGTCATCAGGCCGGTAAGCCTACCGGCCTGATGACTGCCTTCCTGACCTGGTCCTACTCGGCCAGGCTGAGCGCGGCCAGGGCCGCGTTGACGATCGAGCCCGTGTCGAGGCTGTTGATCTCGTAGAGGTCGCTCACGGTGCCCGACTGGCCGAAGGCGTCGACGCCCAGCGGCACCGTCGGGACGCCGAGGGCGCCGCCCAGCCACGCCATGGAGTGCGAGGCCGCGTCGTGGACGGTGACCAGCGGGGAGCGGTCGGTGCCGAAGGCGGCGCGCAGGGCGCCCGGGGCGTCCGGCGTGCGGGCCGTGCGGTAACCGGACCGCAGCGTGCGCTGCCACTCGGCGTAGAGCAGGTCCTGCGAGGTCACGTCGATGACGTGGGCCGCGACGCCCTCCTCCGCCAGCTCGGCCGCCGCCGCGAGGACCTCCGGCAGCACCGCGCCGGAGGCGGCCAGGCGGACCACCGGGGCGTCCGGGCCGACGCCGGAGGCGTCCACCAGTCGGTACGCACCGGCCAGCACCTGCCGCCGCAGCACCGTCTCGCCCAGGCGCGCCTTCGCCGCGTCGAACGCGGACTGCTCCAGCGGACGCGTGGTCAGCCGGAAGTAGTGCGCCCCGCCCTCACCGCGCGCCACCTGGCCGACCGCGTCGCACAGCAGCCAGTCCAGGGCGCCCGCGAAGGCCGGCTCCAACGTGACCGTGTTCGGCAGCTCCAGACCCACCGACGGCGTGATCGTCGACTGGTGCGCGCCGCCCTCGGGGGCCAGCGTCACACCGGACGGCGTGCCCGCGACGATGAAGCGGGAGCCCGAGTAGACGGCGTAGATGAACGCGTCCAGGCCGCGCAGCACGAACGGGTCGTAGACCGTGCCGACGGGCACCAGCGGCTGGCCGGACAGGTCGAAGGACAGGCCCAGCTGGCCCAGCAGCAGGAACAGGTTCATCTCGCTGATGCCCAGCTCGATGTGCTGACCCGTCGGCCCCTCGGCCCAGCGCAGCACCGGGTCGCTGTTCCAGGCGCGGCGCTCGACCGGCGCGAAGACCCCGGTGCGGTTGATGAAGCCGGCCAGGTTCGTCGACGTGGCGACGTCCGGCGCGGTGGTGACCAGCAGCGGCGCCAGCTCCGGCTGCCGCGACAGCTCTGCCAGCACCCGGCCGAAGGCCTCCTGCGTCGACAGTGGCTTGCCGGTGCGCACCCCGCTCGAGGCCGGGACGGCCGGAGCCGTGATCGCCGGAGCGGCCGGGTGGGTGAACAGCCGGGCGCGGTCGGTGGCGAGGCGGCCGGCCGGGGTCGCCGGATCCAGGCGGTCCCACTCCGTCGCGGACGTCAGCCCGTGGGCCGCCCGCAGCTCGTCGACCTGAGCGGTCGTCAGCAGCGCCGAGTGGTTGCGCGGGTTGCCGGCCGTCGGCAGGCCCCAGCCCTTGACCGTGTAGGCGAAGACGACGCTGGGCCGGTCGGCGACGGCGTCGCACTCGGCGTAGGCCTCCAGCATCGACGCCAGGTCGTGCCCGCCCAGGTCGGTCACCAGCGTGGCCAGCTCGGCGTCCGGGATCACCGCGCAGAAGTCCGCGACGGCCTGCGGCGCGCCGTCCAGGAACTGCTTGCGGACGTCCTGCTCGGGCAGCCCGAAGAGCGACTGGTAGTGCTCGTTGGGCATGTTGTCGATCCAGGCGCGCAAGGCCTCCCCGCCCGGACGCGCGAACGCGGCGCGCAGCCGGCGCCCGTACTTGACCTCGACGACATGCCAGCCCGCGGCGGCGAACTGCGCGGTCCACTGGGCGATGCGCACGCCCGGGACGACGCGGTCCAGCGACTGGCGGTTGAAGTCGACGATCCACATGACCTTGCCCAGGCCCTGCGTGGCGTCGTCGGCGATGGCCTCCCAGACGTTGCCCTCGTCGAGCTCCGCGTCGCCCATCAGCGCCACGAAGCGCGAGGCCGGGCGGGCGCCGAAGTGCGCGTCGACGTAGCGGCGGGTGGCGGCGGCGAACAGCGGGGCGGCGGGGCCGAGACCGACGGAGCCGGTGGAGAAGTCGACCCGGTCCGGGTCCTTGGTGCGGCTCGGGTAGGACTGCAGGCCGCCGCGGGCGCGCAGGGTGGTCAGGTAGGAGCGGTCCAGGTTGCCGAGCAGGTACTGGATGGCGTGGAAGACAGGCGAGGCGTGCGGCTTCACGCTGACCTTGTCCGGTGCGTCCAGGTGGCGGAACCAGAGCGCGGTCATCGCGGAGACCAGGCTGGCGCTGGACGCCTGGTGTCCGCCGACCTTCACGCCGTCGCCGGTGGCGCGGTCGTGGTTGGCGGAGTCGACGATGCGCGTGGCGAGCCAGAGCACGCGCTGCTGGATCTCGTCGAGCAGCTCCAGGTCCGCCGCGTCCGGGGTCGCCGTCGCGGGGGCCGTGGAACCACCGTCGAGAGGATGAGGGTGGTGATCCATGGCAGCAGAGTGCCCGAACCGTCCCGACCTGTCACGCGTGGGGATGGTCACGCCCGCCCTCGCCGACGGGTCGCCGACGCACCGGGTAGCGGTGCAGGTCACAGCGGTGATCGTGAATCTCGGGAACAGCGGCTTCCGGTGGACCGTTGCCGCAGTGCGGGGCGGCGTCGCCGTAAGTCGCAACGGACAGAGCAAGGAGAGGGCCGGAGCATGGGACTCAACCGGGCGGGGAGGATCGCCGCGGGGCTGGGCGTGGCGGGCGCCACGGCAGCGGCCTGGGCGGCACGCGAGGTGCCGGTCGCCTTCGGTGGCGATCCGACCTCGGGTGGCCGGGGCGAGCGCCTCCAGGCGTCCCCGCAGTACCGCGACGGCGTCTTCCACAACCCGCCGGGCCCGGAGCGCACGGGCGAGTTCTCCCGCCCCGACAGCGGCGGCGTGGCCCGTGAGCTGCTCTTCGGCAAGCAGCAGCGCAAGCCCTCCCGGCCGATCCCGCTGGTGCGGGACGTGGCCGCCGAGGCGAGCGAGGAGCTGGCCGTGACCTGGTTCGGCCACTCCAGCGCGCTGGTGGAGATCGAGGGTCAGCGGGTGCTGCTCGACCCGGTCTGGTCCGAGCGCTGCTCGCCCTCCCAGTCGGTCGGCCCGCGCCGGCTGCACAACCCGCCGATCGAGCTGGAGCGGGTGCCGGACGTCGACGCGGTGCTGATCTCGCACGACCACTACGACCACCTCGACATGCACAGCATCCGGGCGCTGGCCCGGCTGCAGGACGCGCCCTTCGTGGTCCCGCTGGGCGTCGGCGCGCACCTGGAGCGCTGGGGCGTGCCGCGCTCCCGGATCATCGAGCTCGACTGGGACGAGTCCGTCGAGGTCGGCGGGCTGCGCCTGGTGTGCACCGCGGCCTACCACTTCTCCGGCCGCGGCTTCCGGAACAACGGCACGCTGTGGAGCTCCTGGGCGATCCTCGGCGCGGAGCGCCGGGTCTTCTACAGCGGCGACTCGGGCTACTTCGACGGCTTCCGCAGGACGGGCGAGAAACTCGGCCCGTTCGACCTGACGCTGATCCAGATCGGCGCGTACAGCGAGCACTGGCCCGACATCCACATGACCCCCGAGGAGGGTCTGCGCACCCACCTCGACGTGCGCGGCGGGCTGCTGGTGCCGGTCCACTGGTGCACGTTCGTGCTCGGCATGCACGACTGGTCCGAGCCCGTGGAGCGCCTCTGCGAGGCCGCGGACGCGGCCGGCGTCGCCCTGGCCGTCCCCCGCCCGGGCGAGCGCCTGCTCGCGGCGGCGCCGCCCAAGCTCGACCACTGGTGGCGCTCGGTCGTCTGACGCGCGGTGGTGTGAGTTCCCTGGTCAGCTGCCCATCCGGGGGTGGGGGATGGGCAGTTCGACCCAGACGACCTTGCCGCCGGTGGCGGTGCGTTCCACGTCGCAGGTGCCGCCGGACTCCGCGGTGACCGCCTTGACCAGGAGCAGGCCGCGGCCGCCGAGGCGGTTGAAGTCCTCGGAAAGGGCCTTGGGACGGTAGGGGTGGCTGTCCTCCACGGAGAGGCGGACCCAGCCGCGGGAGAGCACCACCTCGACCACCAGCTCGGGGGAGAGCAGTGCGGCGTGCCGTACCGAGTTGGTGACCAGCTCGGAGACGATCAGCAGGACGCCGTCCAGCAGCTCCTGGTGGCCGGGGCCGCCGATGCCCTGGGCGACCAGCAGGTCCCGCACGGCGTGGCGGGCGTGGGAGACGGTCACGTCCACCGCCGGGGCGGCGAAGCGCCAAACCCCCTCGATGGCGGGGCCCCCCTCGATGCCGGGGGGCGCTGTCACATCCGAGCCGCCCGGCACGGTTCCGGTCGCGAGCGGCGGTTCGCAGGGCTGGTCTCCGCGGACATGCATGTTTCGTTCCGCCATCCTCGGCTAGCAGTAGAGGTCGCTCCTGGGCAGAGAGGTCGTCCTATCACAGCCTTGTCCTGCCCATCGAGCGGCTCCAGCGCACAAAGTGACCGACAATGCACGCTTGGTTTCCGAAAGTGACCTGATCGGACGCCTTTCGATCGGAGGTCGGGGTGGTCGGGAGCACTCTGTTTTCTTGGTATTGTTGTGCACGTCAGCGCGGGGAACCGCGCAGGCCACCGGCGCGGGTGGCGGAATGGCAGACGCGCTAGCTTGAGGTGCTAGTGCCCTTCGGGGCGTGGGGGTTCAAGTCCCCCCTCGCGCACGTTTGATCGAATCAGCCCTCCCGGTCGACAGACCGGGAGGGCTGATTCCTTTCGCTGACGACTTCTCAGTCCGATCAGTGTGATCAGTCCGACCAGACGGTCAGCACCGCGCCGTCGATCTCGATCCGCCGGGTGCGGGTGATGTCCCCGCGTCGGAGCGCGTCGAGGCAGCGGCAGAAAAGGATCATCTCCTTGTCGTCCAGGACCGCTGCCGCGAGATCCAGGACCTGATGCAGCGCGGCGTCCGTCAGTTCCGCCGGCAGCTCCCCCGAGAGCAGCACGACGGACTCCCCGCTACGGCCCCGTACCACCGCGGTGGTGGGGCCTCCTTGCACGACCAGCACGTATCCCCCCTGGCCTTGTTGCCAACGTTCGGCAGAGTCCGCCGGAGGCTCGGAGGTCCCTGTTGGCGACGACGCTAGCCCGGCCAGGGGCCTTCGGCCCCTGGCAATCGCCGAATTCGCTCATTGCGGTCGACATCGGACATTCCTGCAACCGATTCGGCCGGCAGGTCGTCGTTATCCGACCTCAGTCCGAACCTTCACCCTCGGGAAGGCGGCTGCGTTCGAGCAGGGATTCGACCAGGGCGGCCACGTGGCGCCGGTTCTCCGGCGACAGCTGCTGCACGGAGGCGATCAGCACGTCCACCTCGGGATCGGGTGCGGCCTCGTAGAGGTGGATGCCGCAGGCCTCGGCCGCGGCGCGGCGGATCGTGTCGAGGGGCAGTTCGAGCCCGCGCGCCAAGCCCTCCAGCGTGGCGGGCTGGGGCATCCGCACCAGGCGGTCGGTGGTGGCGAGGTGGTGCACCGTCGACCGGGGGATCTCGCCCCGGCGTGCGACGTCGCCGTAGGACCAGCCCTGACGGTCCAGCCGCTCCCTCATGAGCGCCTGCAGTGTGTTGGACACCCTGCTCCCTCCCTCGTGCTGGCTCGATTCTAGGGCGATCACGCCTCCTGGGACTGGTGCATGGCCGCCCACCTGCACATTTCTCTCTGTTGCCAGTCTGTTACAGAGAGTCGTCGAGGAAACCCTTGCGCGGTCGGCCGCCGGGTGACTACTGTCCAATCTCGTTGGACAAGCCGTCCGACAACATTGGACGAAGATCCCGGAGGGGGAGCCATGAGCATGGACATCACCGAGCTGGAGGCCGAGTCGGCGGAGCTGCTGCCGGGCCGTGAGGCGCTGGGCCGGCTGAAGTTCAGCTTCCACAAGACGGTCAACGTGACCAAGCACGTCGCCCACGTCAACGCGCACAACAGCTCCACCGCGACGAACATCGCCTCGAACTGCTCCACGGCCGGGTCCGAGGCGCAGCAGTCGATCGTCATCCACCAGTAGTTCCACCGGCCATCCGACCACCACTGAGCAAGGAGAGCACCATGAGCATGGACATGCACGAGCTGGAGGCCGAGTCGGCGGAGCTGCTGCCGGGCCGTGAGGCGCTGGGCCGGCTGAAGTTCAGCTTCCACAAGACGGTCAACGTGACCAAGCACGTCGCCCACGTCAACGCGCACAACAGCTCCACGGCGACCAACATCGCCTCGAACGGCGCGGACGCCGAGTCGCAGGCCTCCCAGTCGATCGTCATCTCGCAGTAATCCACGGCAGTTCCGCACAAGACACGACCGCGGCACGGGCCGGTCTCGGGGAGGGGCCGGCCCGCGCCCACGGGGGAGGACACACCCAAGATGACAGTCACTGTGGAGACCGAGGTCGCGGTCGTCCCCGGTCCAGGTGGCTTCGCCACGTCCGTGCAGCCGCCGCACCTGCCAGGTCCGGTGTTCCCCGTGCCCCGGCTCTCGGCCGGGCTGCGGCTGCACGGCGAGTACCAGGGCTCGGGCTTCACCGAGCCGCGGTACATCGCCCGTCGCGGAGACGGGCAGGTCGTCCAGCTGTCCCGGCTGCTCCACCTGGTCGCGGGCGCGATCGACGGGGAGCGCGACACCGAAGGCATCTCACACCGCGTCAGCGGGCTCTTCGGTCGCGAGGTCAGCGAGGAGAACGTCGCCTACCTGATCGAGAACAAGCTCGTCCCGCTCGGCGTCGCCGTCCCCTACGGCCAGGAGGACGACGAGGTCGACGCCCCGCGCTCCGACCTGCTGCTGGCCCTCAAGGGCCACCGGGTGCTCTTCGACGAGCACCGCGTCGCCCGGATCGGGCGCGCGCTGGCCTGGCTGCACCGGCCACCCGTGGTCGTGGCGGTGCTACTGGCAGCGGTCGCGATGGACGTGTGGCTGTTCGGCTCCTACGGCGCGATGACGCCGGTGCTGCACGTGCTGGACCAGCCCGTGCTGCTGCTGGTGGTCTTCGCCCTCACCGTCGCCTCGCTGGTCTTCCACGAGTTCGGGCACGCCTCGGCCTGCCGCTACGGAGGGGCCAGGCCCGGCTGCATCGGCTGCGGCCTCTTCCTGATCTGGCCCTCGATGTACACCGACGTCACCGACGTCTACCGGATCGGCCGGGCCGGCCGGATCCGCACCGACCTCGGCGGGGTCTACTTCAACGTCGTCTTCATGCTGGGCCTGACCGGCTGCTACTTCCTCACCGGCCAGCCGTTCTTCCTCAGCGCCGTCTACCTCGGCCACTTCGAGGTGCTGGAACAGCTGATGCCGGCCGTCCGCCTCGACGGCTACTACATCCTCGGCGACCTGGCCGGCATCCCCGACCTCTACGGCAAGATCCGCCCGATCGTGCTCAGCATGGTCCCCGGCCGCCCGACACCGCCCGAGGTCGCCGGGCTGAAGCGCTCTGCGCGCGTCATCGTCACCGGCTGGGTCTGCACCATGGTGCCGCTGCTGCTGGGCGACCTGGGCTACGCGCTGTGGAACCTGCCCCGGATCGTGGCCACCGGCGTCCGCTCGCTGACCGAGCAACTCTCCGGCACCGCCGACGCGTTCGGCCACGGGCAGCTCGCCTTCGGGGCCGTCGGCCTGCTCGGCTGCGTGATGCTGATCTGTCCGCTCGCCGGCATGGCCTACCTGTCGGTCCGGCTGGCCGGCCGCCTGCTGCGCGTCGCCGGGCGCGCGACCGAGGGAAGGCCGCGCCTGCGCGCCTCGGTGAGCGCGCTCGGGCTGGTGGCCGTGGGCGGGCTGTGCTGCGCCTGGCTCGTCGGCCTCACCCCCAAGCCGCTGCCTGCGCAGCCGCCGATCGTCCCCGTGCTGCAGCCCGGCGTGCCGACGGCCACGCCCAGCGTCCATGTCACCCGCCATCCGCGCCACGGCGGTGCCGGCGCCGGGGGCGGCGCGACGCCGGGCTCCGGCTCGGGGCACGCCCGCGTCGGCGTGGTGTCGCCCAGCGCCTCGCCCTCGCCGTCGGTGCTCCCTTCCCCGAGCGCGACGGCCCGGCCCACCGTGCCACCGACCCACCCGGCGTCGCCCACCGCGACCCCCAGCGCCGGCAAGCCCTCGGACCACCCGAGCACCGGGCCGTCGGCCTCGACGAGCGCCAGGCCGAGCGCGTCGCCCTCCACGTCCGCCACGGCGCCTCCCCCGCCCACGACGGCCGCGACGAGCGCCACCAAGGCGCTCCCGTAGATCCCTGCAGCCCGTTCCCAGCGAGGAGCACACCCATGGAGCTCAACCCGCACCGCAAGCCCCGCATCCGACCCCACGCCGGCGCGGCGCGCCGCGCCCTGCGCTTCGGCCTGCTCGCCACCGCCGGGCTCGGCGTGATCGGCGCGACCGCCGGCACGGCCCAGGCCGTCCAGGGCGTCGCTGTGGCGCACGACAGCGCGCGCACCCTGGCCGACCGGGCCCACGAGACCAGGTTCCAGGACTCGTTCACCGTCCACCAGTACGGCACCCTCTACGCGGCGAGCGCCCGCAACCAGGCGCTGGCGGTCTCCGCCTACTGCTCCGCCGACGACCCGTGCCGCTCGGTCGCGCTGTCGTTCCAGATCGTCACCATGGCGGGGGAGAACATCCACCTCAACGCCGTCAACCTGAGCCGCGCCGAGAACGTGCACTGCGACGACTGCCAGACGCTGGCCGGGGCCTACCAGTTCGTCGTCTCCACACCGCGCCCGTTCACCCTGAGCGCCGCCGCGCAGCGCCAACTCGCGGACATCCACCGCAAGCTGGACGCGCTGGGCCGCTCGCACGCCTCGGTGGCGGAGCTGAAGAGCCAGGCCGACGCGCTGGCCGCCCAGGTCACCTCGATCCTGAAAGCCGCGGCGGCCACCGCCCCGAAGGGCCCGGGCGTGGACGCCCTGGCGCAGCTGGAGCCGGAGGTGACGGTGCACCGGGTCTTCGACCAGCGCTGACCCTCCGCCGCGCCACCGGGGAGGGCCGCCCCGGTGGCGCGGACCGATCTGTAAGAGAGGCCCTACTCGTCGTGGTCGTCCTTGCGGACCTCGATGTGGTCCGGGGCCAGATCGACCGCGACACGGTGTTCCATGCCCAGTGCCTGTAGGAACTTGGCGGGCAGCTGGACCCGGCCGGTGCGGTCGAGCATCACGTACTCGCGCTCGCTGACCGACTCCGCGCCGTGCTCGTCGACCACCGTGCGGCGCAGTACCTCGCTGCTGGTGCGGCCGTCGCGGACGGCGACGGTGCGGCGGACCTCGCCGGCCACCATCGGGTCGTGCGTGACGATCACGACGGTCGCGCCGAGCTCGCGGTTGACGGTGCGGAAGGCCTCGAAGATGCCCGCCCCGGTCTCGGAGTCCAGCTCGCCGGTGGGCTCGTCGGCCAGCAGCACCGCCGGCTGGTTGGCCATCGCCACGGCGATCGCGACGCGCTGCTGCTGGCCGCCGGAGAGCTCGGCGGGAACGCGGTCGGCGAGGTCGCCGATCCCGAGCGCGTCCAGCAGCTCGCGTACCCGCGGCAGATGCCGCCTGGCGCGGCGGCCGTGGGCCAGTTGCAGCGGCAGCGCGACGTTCTGGGCCGCCGTCAGGAACGGCAGCAGGTTCCGGGCGGTCTGCTGCCAGACGAAGCCCACCACCTCGCGCCGGTAGCGCAGCCGCTCCTTGGCGGTCATGGCGAGCAGGTCGCAGCCGGCGACGGTCGCGCCGCCGGCGGAGGGCAGGTCGAGCCCGGCGAGGATGTTCAGCAGCGTGGACTTGCCGCTGCCGGACGCGCCCACGAGCGCGACCAGGTCGCCCTGGTCGACCACCAGGTCGAGCCCCTGCAGGGCCTGGACCTCGATCCGGTCCGCGCGGAAGATCCGCACCAGTCGGTCGCAGGCGATCGCGGCGCCTGCTCCGTAGCGTCCGGGCACGGCCGCCGCCAGAGCGCGGTCACGAATCTCGTCGAAGGTCGGGGTACTGGTCAACGGCCGTCTCCTGCTCTCAACTCGACGGTGATCTGTCGTCTGCCCTGGACGGTCGCCTCGGCCAGCCCCGCCACCGCCACCAGGCCGGCGACGATCAGGGTCTGTTCGAGGATCGGTGGCGCCGTCAGCGTCAGACCGGTCGGGACCGGCGTGCCGACCAGGGGCGACAGGTCGACGGTGGGCCCGAGCAGCAGCACCGCGGCGGTGGCCGCCAGCCCGCCGCCCAGGGCCGCGGTCAGGGTCTGCGGCAGCGACTCGGCGAGGATCAGCCGCAGGCCCTGCCGTGGCCGCAGGCCCATGGTGCGCAGCCGGGCCAGCAGCGCGGCGCGCTCCGGGCCCGCCCGGACCAGCGCCAGCAGCACGGCCAGCAGCGCGAAGCACCACGTCGCCACGGTGCACGCCCAGAAGATCCGGGCCGCGGCGGCCTGCAGCGGGTCGTCGGCGAGGGCGGCCACGTGTGCGGCGCTGGTGTCCGTCCCGAAGGCGGCGGGGACGGCGGCGCGCAGCCGCGCGTCGCCGACGGCGCCGAGGCCCAGCCAGCGGTTGGGCCGGCTGACGTCCGGCAACCGCGCGGCGACAGCGCTCGCCGGGAGGACCACGACGGTGGCGGTGGCGTCGGGGACGGCCGGAGTGCCGGTGACCACGCCGACCCCGGTGACCTGGAGTTGGCGCCCCCCGTCCAGACGCAGCGCGTAGCCGTGGCCCGAGCCGGCGCCCGCGAGGTCGCCGCTGACCAGCCCCGGCACCGGGCTGCCGGAGCCCGACGACGGCGTGGTCAGCTGCGCCGGATCGAAGGCGCCCCGGCCGACGGCCCGCGCCAGCCGCGCGTAGGTCTGCGGGTCCACCGCGACCAGGGTGGCCGGGGGTTGGACGGCGCCGTCCTTGACGACGGTGACGTCGTCCTGCTCCCAGAAGGCGGTACCGAGGCTCACGCCGGGAAGCGCCGCCAGGCTCCTGGCGAGACCGGGAGGCAGTGTCGCGCCCGGGGGAGCGACGACCGACGCGTCGCCGCCGACCGCCAGCCGGGCGAGCGCGGAGCGGGAGTCGGAGACCGACCGGAGCGTGGCTGCGCCGAAGCCGGCGGTGGTGACGGCCAGGGTCAGCGCGAGCAGCGGCAGGACGGAAGGGCGCCGCGCTCCGCCGGTCCCGCGGGCCGCGCGGGCCAGGCCGAGGAAGCCGACGGCCCCGCTGCCCCGGCCCGCGGCCCGCGCCAACGCGCCGACCAGCAGCGGCTGACAGCGTGCCAGCAGTACCGCGCCCACGGCGGCGAGCAGCAGCGGCGCCGCCACCTGCAGCGGGTCAAGACCGCCGACGCCGCGTCGGCGTACCTCGGCGACGGCCGCCACCGCGGCGGCCAGCAGCGCGAGTTCGGCCACCAGCCGACGCCCGCGCCGCCGCCGGGCGGGCCGCAGCGCGAGCGTGTCGCGCAGCAGGGTGCGCACCGGCACGGCCAGCAGCGCGAAGAGCAGCGCGGCGACGGCGGCCACCAGGGCGGGGAGCAGGCGGGGCGTCGGCAGCAGGACCAGGGCCAGCCAGGTCGCGAGCAGCCCGGCCGGGAGCACGGTGCTCAGGCTCTCGCCGAGCAGCCGCAGCACCAGATCGCGGCGGGAGCCGCCGCGCGCCCGAAGCAGCCGCAGCTCGGCGGCGCGCCGTTCCGCCGTCAGACCGGCGGCCAGGCAGAGCACCACGGCCACCACCCCGGCCAGTCCTGCCGGACCGATCGCGGTCAGCGGCCGGATCGCGGCCTGGCGGGCGGCGGCCCGGTCCAGCAGCGCCAGCAGCGGGGAGTCGACGAGCAGGTTGTACCGGCCGCTGGCCTCCGCCGCGGCCTGCTGGGTCGGTCCGCCCATCCAGGACGACAGGTCGGCGCGGCTGAGCGCGAGGGTGTCGCCGTGCAGCCGGGTGTAGTCGACCGGCAGCCACCAGAAGTCCTCGCCCAGGCCCCCTGACCAGGTGTCGGTGACGGCCACCGAGCTCGCGCCGATCAGGGCGGTGGCGAGCCAGTACCGCGGCGGGTCGTCGCCGCCGGGCAGCGGCAGCAGACAGGCGTGGGTGGCGCAGGACAGCCCCGCCCAGAAGCGTCCGTCCGGTTCCAGGGGCGTGTAGAGACCGACCACCTGGACGTCGATCCTCGGCGCCATCAGGCCGTTGGTGTGGAGCAGTTGGCCCACCCGGACGCCCAGGGTGCGAGCGGTGGCCCGGGAGAGGGCGACCTGCAGCACCCCGTGCCGGGGCGCGGCGTTCGGCCAGTGGCCGTCCACCAGGTGCAGGTGGCCGTCGGTGCGGCCCAGGTAGAGCAGGTTGAGCCGCGGGTCGACCCCGTCGGGCCGGGCCAGGCCCGGATCCGGCAGTTCGCGCGGCTGCCGGCTGCGCTCCCCGTAGGCCACGTCGTGCGCGTCCAGCGGGAGATGGGGGCTGAGCTGCGGGGTCAGCGCGGCGAGGGCGACGTCCAGGTCCGCCGCGCGCGCCGGGCCGGTCTGCTGGCGGGGGGCGGCGTCCGCCTGGATCTGGGTGTCGGTCTGGTCGACGCGCTGCAGGGAGGCGGTGAGCGCCTGGTCGGCCGAGCGGTCCAGCTCGCGCGGCAGGGCGGCGGCGAGGAAGACGGCACAGAACGCCAGCACGGCGGTGAGCAGGGCGGCCAGTGGCGCGGTGCGCAGGCGGGTGCGCACCCAGGGGGAGCGGACGGGCACGGTCACAGCTCCTCCAGGGGGCGCGGGCGGGCGGTGGTGCTGCGACGCCCGCTCAGGAAGGCGGTCAGCACGGGCACCACGACGATCGCGCCGACCAACGCGAAGGTCCGGCCCAGCGGCAGCGTCACCTGCACCGGCGGCACGGGCTGTTGCGCGGTCGGGGTGAGCACCACCAGCGGCACCACCAGATGGACGATCAGGGTGCCGACGGCGAGGCCCACCGCCGCTCCCAGCACGATCAGCACGGCCGGTTCTGCGGCGGCCGTCCGGGCCAGCCGACGTGGCGGACAGCCGAGCGCGCGCAGCACCGCGTTCTCCCGGGCGCGCTCGGACGCCGCGGCCGCGGTCGCCGCCCCGAACCCGATCGCGGCCAGGACCGCCGCGACCACCGCCAGCACCAGCAGCGTCACCTGCGGTCCCGCGCCCAGCGGATCGTCGGTGAGCTGGGCGGCCACCTCGCCGCGCAGCTGCACGTCCTGCGTCCCCGGCAGGGCGCGCAGCGCCGCGGCGGCCCGCGCGGGCACCGGGTCGTCCGGTGCGGCGGCGGGCAGCCACCACTCGGTCGGCTCCGGGCAGGTCGCGTCCAGGGCGGCCAACTGCCGCGTCAGCGACGAGAGATCCACGACCACCGCCTTGCTGCCGGCCGTCGGCATCGCGTTCAGGACGCCGGTGATCCGCAGCCGCACGGTGGCGTCGCCGACGGGGAACGGCACGACGTCGCCCACCTTGGCGGCGACGGCGCTCAGGTAGTCGCGCGTCGCCAGGGCGGGCAGGTTGTCCGTGGGTGCGGGCCCGGCGCCGGAGGACGCCGGGGTGATCGCGGCGTCGAGGATGTTCTGGTTCGTCCGGTAGTCGAACGCCAGCACCCCGGCACCGTCCACGACCGTCGTCGCCTGGGAGCTCGCGTCCGCCGACTGCGCCGGCGGCGTGTAGGCCGACCAGGACGTGCCGGCGGGTGCCGCGACGGTCGTGGCCGGCCCGTCGGCGGTCGCCGCGGTCGCGATCCCTTGCACTGTCAGCCGGCCGCTGAGCGCGACGCCCGGCAGCGGCTGCACCTGGACCTGGACCCCCGCCAGCGTGAGCGGCCAGGCCGGCGCGCCCAGCGGCGTACCGGCGGGCCCGGAGAGGTTCACCGCCAGCGTCGTGGCTCCGGACAGCGGGACGGTCGGCGTCTCCACCAGGTGTACCGCGCCGAAGCGGTCGCGCAGCTGCAACTGCAGGGTGGGTCCGGCCTGTTGGCTCGCGGTCGCGGCGCCGCCGTCCGGCGCGGCGACGGCGGTGAACCCGGTCAGCCGCGTGGTCACCCGCAGGTCGAGGCGCTGCGGCCGACCGGGCAGCGGCACCCCGCCCGCGGCTCCGTGCGGCGGCGCGGCGGCGACGAGGGGGCCGAAGAGCCGGGCGGTGCTCTGCCCGCCGAGCAGGTCGGCGCGGATCGGGACGCGTGCGGCGACGCCGGCGGCGTCGACGGCCAGCAGCTCGCTCTGGCTGCCGTCGGGCAGCGAGGCCTGGGTGCGGGCCACCGGGATGATCCGGTCCCCGCCGGGCAGCGTGCCGAACCGGCCGCCCTGGCCGAGCGCGGGCAGCGTCGAACCCCAGATCCGCAGGCCGTCGGCGGTGGCGAAGGAGGCCTGGTCGGACTGCGAGGCCGACCAGGAGGAGTGCTGACCGAGCGCCAGCACACCGGTGGCGACGGCGAGCACCAGCAGCAGCGTCGGCCCGGTGGTCCGTCCCGGACGCCGTGCCAGCTGCCAGCCCACCAGCGCCGCCGACAGACCCCGCCCCCGCGCCGCGAGCAGGCCGCCGAGACGCGCCGCGTAGGGGAGCAGCCGCAGCACCACGACCGTGCCCGCGCACAGCGCCAGGCTCGGGGCCGCGACGGCGACGGGGTCGACGCCGAGCCCGTTGCCGGCGTCCGCGCTGGAGTGCCCGAGCTCCCGGTAGGCCAGCACCGCCAGCGCGATCAACGCCAGGTCCGCGCCGGAGCGGGCGACGCCGCCGACGACGGCGTGCCGCTGTCCGGCCCGCGCCAGCAGGTCGGTGGCGCCGCGCAGCAGGGCCGGGGCGGCGGCCAGCACCGCGCAGCCCAGCGCGCACAGCCCGGCCACCAGCCAGGAGCGCCAGTTCAGCGAGGTGTCCAGCGGCACCTGCCGCAGCGGTCCGTAGCCGTGGGCCAACAACCGGAGCAGCACCGGCGTCAGCAGCGGCGCGAGCACGGCTGCGGGCAGGGTCAGCAGCAGCGCCTGCAGCGCGGTGAGCAGGGCGACCCGGCGCCGGGTCGCCCCCCGCGCCGCCAACAGCGCGTCCTCGGGCGCCTGCCGGGCGCCCTGCAGCTGCACGACCAGCAGCAGCGCGACGGCGGCCAGCAGCGCGAGCTGCAGCGAGCCGATCAGCTGGTCCGACGCGGACGCCTGCGCCCCCGCCCGCACGTCGTCCAGCTCCGCGTCGAGCTGCGTCTGCACCGTGAACGGGTCGGCGTGCTCCAGCGCGCTGCTCGCCGGGTCCACCCGGGCGCGCAGCGCGTCCGCCTCCGGCTGACGGATCGTCGACAGGTCGGGGCTGAGCAGCCAGCTCCGACCGTCCTCGGGCAGCGCACGGGTGGTGAAGACGGTGTCGTCCACCAGCATCGGCCCGTAGCCGGCGAAGCCGTTCAGCTGCACCTCCCGGCCGCCGAACGGGTCCAGCTGCCAGTAGGGCGCGGTGGCGTCCAGGGCGCGGTAGACGCCGGTGACGGTGACCGTGGTCGGCCCGCCCCCGTAGCGGTCGGCGAGCGTGACGCGCGCCGGCAGCGCGTGCGCGTCCAGCCGCAGCCGGGCCAGCTCGGCGCGCGGCACGGCCGCCTCCACACCCGTCCCCGGCCCGTGCGCCGCGGCGGGCCAACGGCCGGAGAGCAGTTGGACGTGGTCGCGTCCCAGCGCGGCGAGCCTGGTCAGGTCGGGATCGCTGCCGCCGGTGCTGGACGGCCCCGGCAGCCCGTAGGAGCGGCTGTGCGAGACGGCGTCGACGGCGACCGGGAAGCGTCCGAAGAGGGTGTGGCCGAACGCGGCCACCGCAGCGTCCTCGGCGGGCCGTTGGTCGGCGCCCTCGGTGCCCTCGACCAGCACGGTGGTGCGGTCGTGGCCGGGCCCCTGCAGCGCGCGCCGCACCCCGGCGTCCCCGACGGAGCGGCCGAAGGCCGTCAGGCAGGTCAGCACCGTCGTGCTGATCAGCACCGTCAGCAGCATCGCGATCGCGAGCGGCAGCCGTCCGCGCGCCCGGCGCAGCACCAAGCCGAACACAGTTCGTCCTTCCCCCCCCGGTACACCACGGGGGCCGGCGACGCTCCCCCTGCGGCACAGCGGCCGATCCTGGCACGCGTCTTCCGTGCACGGAAGAGGGGACTTGCGCGAAGCAGCCAACCGATGCGCAAATGTGAGCGCACCAACAGGGGTGGCACGAACGGGGGAGGCCGGGTGGCAGCGCGGGTGGCGGCGAGAGCGGCAGTGGTGGTCGAGGATCTGCACCGCAGCTTCGGCAGCGGATCGCGGGAGGTGCACGCGCTGCGCGGTGTCTCCTTCGAGGCGCGGGAGGGTGAACTTACGGCGCTCAAGGGCCGGTCCGGCTCGGGCAAGACGACCCTGCTGAACCTGGTCGGGGGCCTGGACACGCCGACTTCCGGCCGGGTCCGCCTCGACGGCACCGATCTGGCGAGCCTGGACGAGGACGCCCGCCTCACCCTGCGCCGGGACCGGATCGGCTTCGTCTTTCAGTCCTTCGGCCTGATCCCGGTGCTCTCCGCGGTGGAGAACGTCGGCGTCCCCATGCGGCTGCGCCGCGTCCCCGCCAAGCAGCGCGAGGAGCGCGCCCGCATGCTCCTCGCCCTGGTCGGCCTCGCCGACCACGTCGACCAGCGCCCCGGCGAGCTCTCCGGCGGCCAGCAGCAGCGCGTCGCCATCGCCCGCGCCCTGGCCAACGAGCCCGCCCTGATCATCGCGGACGAACCCACCGGCCAACTCGACTCCGAGACCGGCCGCTCGGTCATGGAACTCCTGCGCGCGGTCGTCCGCAGCGAGGGCGTCACCGCCTTGGTGGCCACCCACGACCCGAACCTGATGGAACTCGCGGACCGCGTGGTGGAGTTGCGCGACGGACGGCTCGTCGAGGACGAGGCCTGATCCGTGAGGGGCCGCCCTAGACGGGTGCGGTGGTGAACCTGCGCCAGATCGGGGCGGTGGGCGTGTAGCGGTGGTTGGCCCGGTGGGTCTCGACGCCGAGGTAGCGCCAGAAGTCGTAGATGGCCGCAGGCTCGAGGCGGCCCCAGCGGTCGCCGTCGCGGGCGGGCTGGTTGCGGGGGTCGTACTCGTCCCAGGCGAAGTCCTCGTAGCGGGGGTCGTCGGCGCTGATGCTGGTGAGGTAGGCGCGGGCGTGCCGGACGTTCAGCCCGAGCTCGGGGAACTGGGCGACCAGGACGTCCGGCGCCCCCTGGCAGGGCAGGTCGCCGAAGAACTTCGGGCCGGTGTCGGTCCACTGCAGGAAGCGGTCGACCACCTGGCCGTGGTGGAAGAGCTCGTAGCCCCACAGGTCGCCGTCGTAGACGAAGGTCAGCAGGCCGGAGCAGTCGAGGACGCGTGAGACGTGCAGCTGCGCGCGCCGGCGCAGGTCCCACTCCCAGCCCTTGGTCCAGTTCAGCACGGTCCAGCCGTTGTGCTGCTCGTGCAGGGCGTAGGAGTCGGCGCCGGGGCTCTGGTCGTCCTCGAGGTGGTGCCGCTCCTGGGACCAGAACTGCTCGAGCGCGGCGTACACCTGCTCCTGGTCGACGCCGCGGAACATGTTGGTGCGCAAGAACAGGCCCATGCGGACGACTCCCAAGGATCGCTCAGCGGACGACGAGCGGACAAGCTCTGCGGCAGTCTGACAGCCCCTTCGCGGGTCGGGCTCGAATCCGGACGGAGTGCGTCAGTTCAGGGAGTTGAGGTAACGCAGGGTGGCGTCCGGGGTGGCGAGCCAGCGGGGGAAGTCCGTCGGGTCGGCGTAGGTCTGGGCCAGGCGGGAGGCGATGCGCGGGTCCGTCGCGGCCTGGGCGAAGGCCAGGCCGATGTGGTCCGGGAGGGGGCCGAGCATGGCGGTGGTGAAGTCCACGGTGTGGCGGGCCTCGGCCCAGTACGCGTCGAAGAGGGTGCGCATCCACGGTTCGTCGAAGGGGAGTTCACCGCGCTCGGTGACGGCCGCGGCGTAACGGGCGGCGCAGCGGGCGGCGTTGTTGGCGCCCTGGGCGGTGATCGGGTCGTTGAGGACGAGGGTGTCGGCCATGCCCAGCACCGCCGGTCCGTTCGCGCCGCCCGGGTGCGCCAGCGGGTGGCGGACCGTCGGCGTGACCGCGCCCACCAGGGACGCGCCCGGGTCGGTCGGCTCGGCGTTCGCCAACGCCTGGTACTCCCAGGGGAGGTGGCGACGGATCAGATCGACGCTGCGGGCCAGCAGTTCCTTCGGGTCGGGGTCGTCGCCGAAGACGTCCAGCGGTCCGCCCGGTATCGCCTCCCACAGCAGGATCACGCACGGGCCGCTCAGCGTCAGCCCGGGCTGCAGCACGAGCTCCCCGGCGCCCGCGACGATGTGGATCCGGGCCGGGGCGCCGGCCTCCGACGGCAGATCGGCGGGCCGTCCCACGCCGTGCAGGTAGACCGCGGCCAGCGTCCGCTGCGGCGCGTCGAAGCGGCTGCGCTCGGCGTCGCGCGCGAAGGCGCGCGCCAGCGGCCCGCGTCCGGCGGCGACGACGGTGAGCGCGTTGCGCTCCGCCAGCCGGACCAGGTCGTCGGCGGCGGCCCGCCGGTACTCGACGCGTCCGCCGCGCTCCTCGAACAGCTCCAGCCAGGCGGCGGTCTTGACGCGCTGGTCCACGGAGTGGGCGGGCTGCTCGGGCGTGGCGTCGAAGGTCAGCACCGGCTGCCCGTCCACGCCGACCACGAGGTGCAGCGTGCCGGTGTCCGGCGCCGCGCCGTCCCACAACGCCAGCCCGGCCGCGCGCTCCAGCGCCCGCGCCGGGCCGAACATCGCCTGCGTGGAGAGCACCCGGCCGGCCCGGATCCGGTCCGGCGTGCGCTCCGAGACGACGGTCACCCGATACCCGTCCGCCTGCAGCGCGAGCGCCAGATGCAGACCGGACTGCCCCGCCCCGACGACGGCCACCTCACGCATCCCGCCACCCCTTCCCGCCTCAACGACGGCTCCCTGTGGGGTCGTCGGGACTCATGCTGGCCCGTGGCGCACCCTTGCGCACATATGCCGGTCACCGATATATGTAATCGACATGAGTGAAGGCGCACGCCCCATGCAGGAGCCCACGCTGCTCCTGCTCACCGCCTTGGCCGACGAGCCCAGGCACGGCTACGCACTGATGCAGGAGGTCGCCGAGATCTCGAACGGACGGGTGCGGCTGCGCACCGGCACGCTCTACGGCGCGCTGGAGCGGCTGCAACGGGAGGGAATGGTCCGGGTGGAGCGGGAGGAGGTCGTCGACGGCCGGGCCCGCAAGGTGTACGCGCTGGCCGACCAGGGCGCGTCCGCGCTCGCGGAGGAGACGGCGCGCATCCGGGCCGTCGCGCTGGAGGCCGAGCGGCGCCTGGCGCTGCGGCCGCGCCTGAAGGGGGTCACGGCATGACGAACGAGCAGACGACGGAGACGCCGGGGTTGTTGCGGGTCGCGCTGCGCACGTATCCCAGGGCGTCCCGCGGTGGGCACGCCCAGGAGCTGGCGGCCATCTACGCCGAGGCGACGGCCGGTCAGGGCCGGATCGCGGCGGCCGGCGAGGCGCTGGACGTGGCCGGACACGGCCTGCGGCTGCGCTGTGGCCTCGGCGGCGGGGGCCGCGCCGACGAGATCGTGGCGCGGGCCGTGCCGCTGGCGGTCACGCTCACCGCCACCCAGGGGGTCGCCTACGCCGTCGCCCTGGCCGTGATGCTGCTCGACGCGCCGGAGTTCGCGCACCTGGGCACGGCGAACCAGCTGGTGCTGGTCGCCGACGCCGGCGCGACCGTGGTCTGGCTGGCGGTCCTCGGCCTGCTGCTCGCCGGGCGCACCGGCGCCGCCCGCATCCTGGGGACGCTGGGCACCCTGGCGCAGCTCCCCGTCGTCCTCGCCGCGCTGCCCGGCCTCGACCTGGGGCGGGCCGACGCGGTGGGCGGCGCACTGCTGCCGTCGCTCTTCGTCTGGCTGTTGCTGCTCGCGGCACCGCGCGACATCCTCGCCACCGTGGAACCGCGCGACCGCCGGCTGATGGGCGGGGTCGCGCTGTTCGCCCTGGTGCCCTACGCGCTGATGCTGCTGGTGCACTACCCGCACCTGATGATGCTGTACGTCAGCTTCGTCTGGTTCCTCCCGGTGGGTGCGGCGCTGGCCCTGGCCCGCAGGCACAGCACGGTCCCGGCCGCCCTCGGCGTGGCGGCGGTCGTCGGGGTGCTCCGCTTCGGCCTCCCCGAGCTGGCCGATCTCACCTCCGCCCGGACGGTCGCCTTCGCCGTCCTCGCCCTGGCCGCCGTCACGCTCGCCCGGCGCCTGGACCTGCGCAACCGCCGGCGGAACCCGGATCGCACCCCGGTCGGCTCCTGACTTGCGTACGATCGACAGCTCGCCCGCGTCGCCCGCCTATGCTGGCGGCGCGGGCACGAGCAGGCACGAGGCGGGCGGAGGCAGGGCACGTGACGACGGAGGAGATCCGGATCCTCGCCGCGACGGCGATCCTGGGCTACGGGTTCCCTGACGCGTCGTTCGAGGCGGGCCTCGCCCGGCGGCCGCACGTGATCGCGGCCGACGCCGGATCGACCGACCCGGGGCCCTACTACCTCGGCGCAGGCGAGTCCTTCACCGACCGCACCGCCGTCCGGCGCGATCTGGAGCGGATGCTGACCGGGGCCCGGCGCCTCGGCGTCCCCGTCGTCGTCGGCTCCGCCGGCGGGGCGGGCGCGGCGCCGCACCTGGAGTGGCTGCGCGGCGTCGCCGACGAGATCGCCGCCGAGCAGGGGCTGCGGCTGCGCACTGCGGTCATCCCGGCGGACGTCCCGCGGCCGGAGGTGCTCGACGCCCTGCGGGCCGGCCGGATCTCCGCCGTGCCGCACGGGCCCGAGCTGACCGAGGCGGACGTCCGCGCCACGACGCACCTGGTGGCCCAACTGGGCGTCGAACCGCTGGTGGAGGCACTGCGCGGCGGCGCCGACCTGGTGCTGGCCGGGCGGACCTACGACCCGGCGGTCTTCGCGGCGCTGCCGCTGCTGCACGGCTTCGACGAGGGCCTCGCCCTGCATCTCGGCAAGATCCTGGAGTGCGCCGCCATCGCCGCCGTGCCAGGCAGCGGCAGCGACTGCATGCTCGGCACGCTGCGCCGCGACCACTTCGTGGTCGAGCCGCTCTCGCCACAGCGCCGCTGCACGCCCACCTCCGTGGCCGCGCACACGCTCTACGAGAAGAGCGACCCGTACCACCTGCCCGGCCCCGGCGGTCATCTCGACCTCACCGACTGCGCGTTCACGCCCGAGGGCGAGCGCGGCGTCCGCGTGACCGGCTCCCGGCACGTGCCCGCCCCCTACACGCTCAAGCTGGAGGGCGCGCGGCTGCGCGGCCACCGCACGGTCTCGCTGGCCGGCGCCCGCGACCCGGTCTTCATCCGCGAGCTGGACACGATCGTCGCGGGCGTCCGCGAGCGCGTCGCGGACAACTTCCCCGACCTCTCGCCGGACGACTACGAGCTGCTGGTCCGCGTCTACGGGCGCGACGGGTGCATGGGCTCGCTGGAGCCGCGGCCGGTGGTCGCCGGGCACGAGGTGGGCCTGGTCATCGAGGCCGTCGCGCGCACCCAGGCGCTCGCTGACACGCTGTGCGCCTTCGCCCGCTCCACGATGCTGCACTTCGGCTACCCCGGCCGCCTCTCGACCGCCGGGAACCTGGCCTTCCCCTACTCGCCCTCGGACTTCCACGCGGGCGCGGTCTACGAGTGGAGCGTCTACCACCTGATGCGCGTCGACGACCCGTCCGCCGCCTTCCCGATCCACTGGACCGAGCTGCCCGAGGGGGCGTCGTGACCACCGGTCGGGACACCGTCCCCCTGCCCGAGCTCGTCGACGTCGTGCGCAGCAAGAACGCCGGACCCTACGAGCTGACCCTGGACCTCATCTTCACCACCCGCGCCCAGTACGAGCTGGTCAAACGCGACCGGTTGATCGGCCGGCGGGTGATCGCCGAGCTCTACGGCGTCCCGGAGGCGGACGTCGGCGAGCCGATCTTCTACGACCCGGCCCGCGCCGTGAAGATCAACCTCCGCCGCCCGCTGACCTCCGGGGACGTCGGCGAGACCGACGTCTACGGCGCCCAGCAGCACGGCCCCCTGCTCGCCCTGCGCCTGCCGGTCGCCGAGGAGCCGCCGCTCCCCACGTAGGGTGGGGCGGGTGCTCGGCGCTTATACACATCTCCGAGCCCACGAGA
>NZ_QKYN01000244.1 GCF_003258295.1 Streptacidiphilus pinicola
GAGGGGGGGGTGGGTCCGCTGGAAGCGCCCGCACCGCAGGCCGCGACCGGCGACGACGAGCTTCGCCGACGCGTACCCGTTCCTGCTGACCACCACCTCCTCCCTGGCCGCGCTCGACGCGCTCATCGCCGCGGACCACCCGGAGACCGCCGCCGCCAACGGGCCCGTGCCGATGGCACGCTTTCGGCCGAATCTCGTGCTGGACGAGCCGATCCCGTGGGCCGAGGAGGGCTGGCGCCGGATCCGGCTCGGCGAGGTGGAGTTCGAGGTGGCGCAGCAGTGCGGGCGCTGTGTGATGACCACCGTCGACCAGCAGGCCGGGGTCTTCACCGGTCAGCAGCCGCTGCGCACGCTGCGCAAGCGCCGGCGCTTCGGCAGGAGCGCGGCGTTCGGCATGCACCTGGTGCCGCTCGCCCCCTACGGGACACTGCGCGTGGGCGACGAACTGACCGTGCTGGAGTCCGGTCCCCTTCCGCTGCCGGACTGATCGCTCCCGATCAGAGCAGGTCTTACGTGTGAACGGCTACCGATCGTCGTCACGCTCGTTGTCATCGATGTCGGAGGAAGAGGGTCGGGCGAGCGTGCCGGACGCAGTACCGTGGGCGACAACGCAGGACCGAAACAGCAGCACGAGAGAGCTGGGGCGCCGGATCGTCATGGGAGCAGGCGTGGTGCGGGTGACCCTGGACGGCGCCTCGCGCTGGCGTCGGCGCTCGGGCGAGTACGGCACCGTGGCGGAGGCGCTGGCGGCCGCCGAGCCGGGTGACACCGTCGCCCTGGGGGCGGGCGTCTACCGCGAGAACGTCGTGCTGGACAAGGCGGTGACGCTGCGCAGCGCGGAGGGTCCGGGCACGGTGCGGATCGAGCCGCCCGCCGGCAGCGCGCTGATCGTGCTGGCCTCGGCGGTCGTGCACGGGGTGACCCTGGAGGGGCAGGACGGTTCCGCCCCGGCCGTCGTGATCGCGGCCGGAGCACCGGAACTGACGGAGTGCCGGATCACCACCCGGTCGTCCGTCGGTATCGAGATCCGCGGCGAGGCCCGGCCGACCGTCAGCGCCGTCAAGGTGGAGAACCTGGGCGGGCTCGGCCTGCGTGTCTCGGAGGACGCGCAGGCCCTGGTCGAGGACTGCGAGATCGACGGCACCGGCCAGTCCGGCGTGGTGGTGCGCGCCGGCGGCGCGCTGCGGCTGCTGCGCGGCAGGGTGCGGCGCACCTCCGGCGCGGGGCTGGTGCTGACCGGCGTCGGCAGCAGGATCGAGGCGCTGGGCTGCGAGTTCACCGAGATCGACGGCAACGGCGTGCAGGCCGACGACCACGCCGAGGGCGTGCTCACCGACTGCGCGGTCTCCCGCGTCACCGACAACGGCCTGACCCTCGACGGCGCGGCCACCCTGCGGCTCGACGGCTGCCGCCTGCACGACATCCCGGAGAACGCCGCCGACCTGCGCGGGCGCGCCCGGCTCACGCTCACCGACACCCGGCTGCGCTCCTTCGGTCGCAACGGCCTGTCGGTCTGGGACAGCGAGACCTCCGTCGAGGCGGCCCGCTGCGAGCTGGTCGACAGCACCGGCGACTACCCGGCCGTCTGGGTCATCTCCGGCGCCACGGCCAAACTGACGGACTGCCGGATCCAGGACGTGCCGGACGGCCTCTTCGTCCTGGACCGCGGCTCGGCGGCGGAGGCCACCCGCTGCACGCTGACGCAGGTGCGCGGCACGGCCGTCTCGGTCTCCTCCGGCGCGACGGTCCGCCTGGACCGGCTGACCGCGCAGGACGCGACCACGGGCGTCTGGTTCCGCGACCACGGCAGCGGCGGGCTGCTGACGGACTGCGAGATCGCCGACACCGCGACCGGCGTCATCGTCACCCGCGGCGCGGATCCGGTGCTGCGCGGCTGTGTGCTGAGCGGCAGCGGCGAGGCCGGCGTCTACGTCTCCGCGGGCGGGCGGGGCACTTTCGAGGACTGCCGGGCGGCGGGCGGCAAGGGCTACGGCTTCCACGTCATCGACGGCTGCCCGACGGCCCTCACCCGCTGCCGCGCCGAGCAGAACGCGCGGGGCGGCTTCGAGTTCTCCGAGCCCGGCCCGGTGGTCGAGGCGTGCACCTCCGACGACGCCAAGCCCGCCGCCGCGTCCGCGGCTGTCACCACGGTGGACGAGCCGCCGCTGGCCTCGACCCCGCCGGGCACGGCGCTGGTGCGCGCCCGCGCGCTCGTCCCGGCGCAGCCGTTGGCGTCCGGGCTGCCGCAGATCGCGCCGATTCCGGACTGCCGTCCGGCCGAGGAGGCGCTGGCGGACCTCGACGCGCTGGTCGGCCTGGGGACGGTCAAGCAGGAGGTCCGCACGCTGATCGACCTGATCTCGGTCGGCCGCCGTCGCCGTCAGGCCGGCCTGAAGGCGCCCTCGTTGCGCCGGCACCTGGTCTTCACCGGCTCTCCCGGCACCGGCAAGACGACGGTGGCCCGCCTCTACGGCGAGATCCTCGCCTCACTGGGTGTGCTGCAGCAGGGCCACCTGGTCGAGGTCTCCCGGATGGACCTGGTCGGCGAGCACATCGGCTCGACGGCGCTGCGCACCGCGGAGGCCTTCGACCGCGCCCGCGGCGGCGTGCTCTTCATCGACGAGGCCTACGCGCTGGCCCCGGAGGACGGCGGCCGCGACTTCGGCCGCGAGGCGATCGACACGCTGGTGAAGCTGATGGAGGACCACCGCGACGAGGTGGTGGTCATCGTCGCCGGCTACACCTCCGAGATGGAGCGCTTCCTGGACGCCAACCCCGGTGTGGCGTCCCGCTTCTCCCGCACCATCACCTTTCCGGACTACACGCCCGAGGAGCTGCTGCACATCGCCCAGGCGCAGGCCGACGAGCACGAGTACCGGCTCGCCGACGCCACCTCGGTGTCCCTGCTGACCCACTTCGCGGCCCTTCCCAAGGGCCCCTCCTTCGGCAACGGGCGCACGGCCCGCCAGGTCTTCGAGACGATGATCGAACGCCACGCCGTCCGCGTCGCCCACCTCCCCGACCCGACCACGGAGCAGCTCCAGCTGCTGTTGCCCGAGGACCTGCCCGCGAGCTGAACCCGTGTCAGGGCGGGTCGACGAGCCGCCCGTCGGCGACCAGTCCGCCGGACTGCTTGACGACCCGGGCGTAGGGGACGACCTCCATCGCGCGGACGCCGTCGAGCGGACCGGCCCGCCCGCCGGTGAGCTCGTAGAGGTGGCCGACGTCGCGGCAGGCCACCGAGGCCGTCAGGTTGTCGCGCCCGGACATCGCCCGGAGCGTCAGCAGGCCGTCATCGACGTGATCCGGACGGCGGGCGACCCCGGCGCGGTCCCGGGGTTGCGCCGCGTCCACCTGTTGCGCGGCCTCGACGGCACGCAGGTGGTCAACCAGATGCTCTGGGAGAGCCGGGAGGCGTTCGAGCAGGCCCGAGCCCACCTCCCCGTGATCGAGCGAATCCGGGCGGAGGTGGAGCGGCTCGTCGAGAAGGCCGTGACGGAGGTCTACGAGGTGGTACCGGTCTCCTGACCGGCCCGGCCCGTCGCGTGGTCGGCCATGACCTCCAGCAGTGCGTCGCGGGCCACCAGGAAGCGGGGGTCGAGACGGTAGTCGAAGTGGCCGCGGACCGGGACCAGGATGGGGAACTCCCCGCTGCGGCCGAAGGCCAGCGGGTCCGGGAGGGCGGGCTGGTCCGGGGCGGGGGTGCCGGCGGTGGCAGGGATGCGGACCGGGCCCCCGATCGGGTCGGTGATGCGGAACAGGTTGTCCCAGCGCGGCATGTCCCGCAGCAGGCGCATCAGCTGCTCCGGGCCCATGTAGGCCGGGAAGAACCGGCCGTAGAGGCGGCGCAGCGGTGAGCCGTAGGTGAGCAGGGCGACGCGGCCGCGGGTCGCCGGGTCCAGCTGCCACATCGCCGCGGCCGCCAGGACGGTGCCCTGGGAGTGCGCGGAGAGGACCAGCCTGCGGGTCGGGTCCGTCTCCAGCCAGGCGCGGATGCGGGCCTCCAGGTCCGGGACGGCCCGTTCCGCGTAGCACGGCGGGGCCAGCGGGTGGGCGGCGCGCGGCCAGAAGGTGCCGATGTCCCACAGCACGCCGACGGTCCGGCGCCGCATCGGGGAGGCGTAGGCGCTGCGGCCCAACGCGACCAGACCCGCGACCAGGGCCGTGGTGAGCCAACCGCCGAGGTTCTGCAGCAGCTCGCCGAGGCGGGAGCCGAGCATGCCGAGGTCCGCGGTCGCCGCCGTCAGCGACTCGCCGCTGACGAGCGCGCCGGCCAGGGCGACCACCAGTTGCACCGCGGCGACCAGCGCCAGCACGCCGATGACGCCGGTGCCCGCCTCCGTCAGCCGCGCGCCGGAGAGGGCGCCGGCGATCTGGCCGGTGCGCGGCGAGTCGGTGGTCGGCGGCTCGTCGTAGGTGGCCAGCACGTCCGGCCGCAGCGTGCGCTTGGTCCGCAGCAGGGGCACGGCGAGGCGGACCGCGATCGCCAGCAGCACGGGCGCCAGCAGCGTCGTCCCGCTCGCGTGCCACACCAGCAACGGGACCGCCTGCGGCTGGTCCCCCGTGTTCGCCAGCCGCTGCGCGGTGAAGAGCGCGGCGCCGGAGGTGAAGAGCGCGCCGAGGCCGAGCGCCAGCAGCCCCGTGGCGGGGCCCGCGAAGCCGCGCAGCGCCGGGCCGTTGGGGCCGCCGAAGCCGGTGTCGGCAGGGCCTGGGACGCCCGTTTTCGGGCTCGGCAGCGTCAGCGTCGGGTCGACGGGCACCGGCTGGTCGTCGGCGTCCGGCCCGCGCGTCAGCGCCCAGCAGACGGCGACGAGCGCGGCGATCAGCACGAGCTGACCCGCGAACAGCGCGGCGAAGCCGCGTTCCGCTCCGGGCAGTGGGCCGCTCGCGGCCCACTCGGGGCGGCTCCAGGCGGCGTCGGCGAAGACCAGCAGGGTCAGCCCGCCCACCGCGGCGGCCAGCCGGCGCGGCGGCAGCGCGTCCGCGCCGGTGCCGAGGCTCGCGGGCCGCCCCCCCCCCGCGCCCACCC
>NZ_QKYN01000004.1 GCF_003258295.1 Streptacidiphilus pinicola
GGGGCGTGCCCGGGAGTGGGGCGACCGCCTCCGCCGGGGGAGCGCGCACGGGCGCGGCGCAGGACGGGGGCGGGTGGTGGCGCCCGAGCGCGGGGCTGAGCTGGCAGTGGCAGTTGACCACGCCCGTCGACACGTCCGTGCCGGCCGACGTCTACGACATCGACGCCGACGACAACCCGGCGTCCGTCGTCGCCGCGCTGCACCGGGCCGGGCGGCGGGTCGTCTGTTACGTCAACGCGGGCAGCTGGGAACCGTATCGGCCGGACGCGGGAAAGTACCCGAAGGTGTTGCTCGGCAAGGCGCTCGACGGGTGGCCGGACGAGCGGTGGCTGGACATCCGGCGGATCGACCTGTTGACGCCGCTGCTGGCGCACCGGCTCGACGAGTGCCGGGCGAAGGGCTTCGACGGGGTCGAGCCGGACAACGTGGACGGCTACGAGAACGACACCGGGTTCCCGCTCACCGCCGCGGACCAGCTCGCCTTCGACCGCGCGGTCGCGCGGCTCGCCCACCAGCGGGGCCTGGCCGTGGGGTTGAAGAACGACTTCGACCAGGTCGCCGCGCTCCAACCGGACTTCGACTACGGCGTGGACGAGCAGTGCGCGGAGCTGCGGACCTGCCCGGTGCTGAGCGCGTTCGTCAACGCCGGCAAGCCCGTCTTCGACGCGGAGTACGCCGTGCCGACGTCCGGCTTCTGCGCGCAGACGCGACGGCTGGGAATCAGTGCGATCCGTAAGCATCCGGAACTGGACGCATGGCGTCAGACTTGCTGAGGCGGGATTTCCCGCTGTCCGATTTCGACCGCTGTCGACGCAAAAAGAATGCCACTCGCGCGGACGACACCATGCGCTGTGCTGACGGACCTCCCGGCAGCACGGGCTCCTCGCATACGATGGGCTCGCGGTGGCCTATTCGTTACCACTGCGAGCCAGACAAGGTGCCCGATACAGTCGCCCGGTCCATCCAGGCAAGGAGCCAGCCCACGTGTCCGTCTTCGACAAGATCCTGCGTGCAGGCGAGGGGAAGATCCTTCGCAAGCTCTCCAAGATCGCAGAACAGGTCAACTCCATCGAAGAGGACTTCGTCAACCTCACGGACGCCGAGCTCCGCGCGATGACCGACGAATTCCGGGAGCGCCTGGCCGACGGCGAGACGCTGGACGACATCCTCCCTGAGGCCTTCGCCACCGTGCGCGAGGCGGCCAAGCGCACCCTCGGCCAGCGTCACTACGACGTGCAGCTGATGGGTGGCGCCGCGCTGCACCTCGGGTACGTCGCCGAGATGCGCACCGGCGAGGGCAAGACCCTCGTCGGCACGCTGCCGACGTACCTGAACGCGCTGTCCGGCAAGGGCGTGCACCTGATCACGACCAACGACTACCTCGCCGAGCGCGACTCGGAGTGGATGGGCCGGGTGCACCGCTTCCTCGGCCTCGAGGTCGGCTGCATCCTGGCGAACATGTCGCCGGCCGAGCGCCGCCAGCAGTACGGCTGCGACATCACCTACGGCACCAACAACGAGTTCGGCTTCGACTACCTGCGCGACAACATGGCGTGGTCGAAGGACGAGCTGGTCCAGCGTGGCCACAACTTCGCGGTCGTCGACGAGGTCGACTCGATCCTCATCGACGAGGCCCGTACCCCGCTGATCATCTCCGGTCCGGCCGACTCCGCCACCAAGTGGTACGGCGACTTCGCCAAGATGGTGCAGCGCCTGAAGATCGACCGCGACTACGAGGTCGACGAGAAGAAGCGCACCGTCGGCATCCTGGAGACCGGTGTCACCCGGGTCGAGGACTACCTGGGCATCGACAACCTCTACGACGTCTCCAACACCCCGCTGGTGGGCTTCCTGAACAACGCCATCAAGGCGAAGGAGCTCTACAAGGCGGACAAGGACTACGTCGTGATGAACGGCGAAGTCATGATCGTCGACGAGCACACCGGACGTATCCTCGCCGGCCGTCGCTACAACGAGGGCATGCACCAGGCGATCGAGGCCAAGGAGGGGGTGGAGGTCCAGAACGAGAACCAGACCCTGGCCACCATCACCCTGCAGAACTTCTTCCGCCTCTACGAGAAGCTCTCCGGCATGACCGGTACGGCGACGACCGAGGCCGCCGAGTTCCACCAGATCTACAAGCTCGGCGTGGTACCGATCCCGACCAACAAGACGCCGCTGCGCCTCGACCAGCCGGACCTGATCTACAAGTCCGAGCCGGCCAAGTTCGCCGCCGTCGTCGACGACATCGTGGTGCGCCACGAGAAGGGCCAGCCGGTCCTGGTCGGCACCACCTCGGTCGAGAAGTCCGAGTACCTCTCGCAGGAGCTGCGCAAGCGTGGCGTCCCGCACGAGGTGCTGAACGCCAAGAACCACGAGCGCGAGGCGCTCGTCGTCGCGCAGGCCGGCCGCAAGGGCGCCGTGACCGTCGCCACCAACATGGCCGGTCGTGGCACCGACATCATGCTCGGCGGCAACCCCGAGCACCTGGCCGCGGCCGAGCTGGCCCAGCGCGGGCTCTCCCCGGTGGAGACCCCGGACGAGTACGAGGCCGCCTGGGGCGGCGCGCTCGACAAGGCCAAGGACGCCGTCAAGGCCGAGCAGTCCGAGGTCCAGGACCTCGGCGGCCTCTACGTGCTGGGCACCGAGCGCCACGAGTCGCGTCGCATCGACAACCAGCTGCGCGGTCGTTCCGGCCGTCAGGGCGACCCGGGCGAGTCCCGCTTCTACCTGTCGCTGGGCGACGACCTGATGCGCCTGTTCAAGGCCGGCATGGTCGAGCGCGTGCTGTCGATGGCCAACGTGCCGGAGGACGTGCCGATCGAGTCGAAGATGGTCACCCGCGCCATCGCCTCGGCGCAGACGCAGGTCGAGCAGCAGAACTTCGAGATCCGCAAGAACGTCCTCAAGTACGACGAGGTCCTCAACCGTCAGCGCGAGGTCATCTACGGCGAGCGCCGCCGCGTGCTCGAGGGCGAGGACCTGCACGAGCAGATCGACCACTTCGTCGACGACACCGTCGACGCGTACGTGCGCGACGCCACGGCGGACGGCTTCGCCGAGGAGTGGGACTGGGACAAGCTGTGGACCGCGTGGGCCCAGCTCTACCCGATCACCCTCAAGGTCGAGGACCTCGAGGACGAGGCCGGCGACCGCAGCGGCATCACCGCGGACATGCTGGCCGACGCGATCAAGGACGACGTGCACGCCCGCTACGTCGAGCGCGAGGAGCAGCTCGGCGACACGGTCATGCGCGAGCTGGAGCGCCGGGTCGTGCTCTCGGTCCTGGACCGCCGCTGGCGCGAGCACCTCTACGAGATGGACTACCTCCAGGAGGGCATCGGCATGCGCGCTCTCGCGCAGCGCGACCCGCTGGTGGAGTACCAGCGTGAGGGCTTCGACATGTTCAACGCGATGATGGACGGGATCAAGGAGGAGTCCGTCTCCTACCTGTTCAACCTGGAGGTCCAGGTCGAGCAGCAGGTGGAGGAGGTCCCCGTCGCGGACGCCGTGCCGGCCCCGGAGATCCATGCCAAGGGCCTGGACGCTCCGCAGCGTCCGGACCGCCTGCACTACAAGGCGCCGACGATCGACACGGCCGACGGCATCGTGGAGACCGACATCGCCATGGGCCTCGAGGACGAGCCCGAGGACGGCGACGGCCTCACCCGCGCCGAGCGCCGCAAGGCCGCCAAGGGCGGCCGCCGCCGCAAGAAGTAGGTGCACCTACCCCAGGGGCGCGAGGAACTGCGCGACAAGCCACCCGCGTGGTGAGTCGCCGCGCTGAGCAGGGCCATCCGCACAAGGTGGTTGCTCGCGCAGTTCCCCGCGCCCCTGAGTAGTGCAACTCACCATCGTGATTCCAGGGCCGTGAAGCGCCATGTCACGTTCTGGCTGCGCCGGAGGGCCCGGCACTCCAGGCGGAAGGCGAGGGTTTCGGTGCGGTCGCCGACGTGGAAGAGGGCGGTGACTTCGAGGGCGTCCGGGCGTGGGGTGGAGTCGAAGACCCGTTGGAGCGCGGCCGCGCGCAGGCAGCCGAGGGCGCGGAGGGTGCGGACCCGGTCGTAGACGTCCTCCGTCGCGAAGGCGAGCAACTGCTCCTGCGGGCGCTTGCCGCTCAGGACCTCCAGCAGCCGCTGCGCGTAGGCACGCGCCAGCGGGTTCTGCGGCGTCGTGCACGGCGTCGGCCGGCGCCGTGCGCCGACACCGTGGATGCGGCCGATACGGACGTTGCCGGTGTGCGTCGTCATGGCAGACGTGTATCCGAGCCAGGGTGCGCCGACAAGGAGCGCCGGAGAGCCGGAGCGGGCCCCGGAAGAATCACTTATCCGAGTGAAAATGCCGTCCTGACCTGCGGCGATTCCAGAGGAGTCGATCGGCGGTCGATCACGGAGGGCTACCAAAGGCCACTCAATCGGTTACGTTGAGCGACCGTCGGCGTCGGGTGTCGTTGACGGATTATCCTGTGCGCATGCGCGTCTACGTGCCCCTCACCCTGACCGGTCTCGCCAAGGCCCACGCCGACGGCGCCGTCGCGCCGCCGCCGTTGCGGGCGTACGCGGTGACGCCGGCGCTGCGCGAGTGGTATCTCAGCGACGACATCGAGGAGCTGGAGTACGCCGCGCTGGTGCGCGCCGCCCAGGCGTCGCTGCGGATGCTGGCGGAGGAGGCGGACGCGCCGCGGCGGCGGGTGGTCGTGGCGGCGGACGTGCCGGACGGCGCGGTCGCGCTGAACGTGCACGCCGAGCACGAGGAGGCCGCCGCGCTCGGTGCGGTGCTCCTGAACGAGCCGCTGCAGCTGGCGAAGGCCGCGGCCGTGCACGCCGACGCGGACGACGCGGAGGTGCTCGCGGACATCGCCGCGGCCGCGCTCGCGCTGCCCGCGGCGGACGAGGGCGACGAGGACGCGCGCTTCACCGTGGACGGAGCGGAGGACCACGAGCTGCTCTGGTTCGCGACCCAGGAGATTCCCGGGCTGTTGCCGTGACTGTCAGACGCACCGGATAACGTCCTGCTCATGCACGCACCACACATCGTCTGGGACTGGAACGGCACCCTCTTCGACGACATATCCGCGGTCGTCGACGCGAGCAACGCCGCCTTCGGCGAGCTCGGTCTGCCGCCGATGACGGTCGAGGAGTACCGCGACTGGTACCGGGTCCCGGTGATCGACTGCTACGCCGACCGGCTCGGCCGGATGCCCTCGCCGACGGAGTGGGAGCGGATGGACGCCGTCTTCCACAGCCACTACACCGCCCTGCGCGACGCCTGCGGTCTGACGGCCGGGGCCATGGAGCTGCTGGTGGCGCAGCAGTCGCAGTCGCTGCTGTCGATGTACGGGCACGAGGAGCTGGTGCCGCTGGTGCACAGCTTCGGGATCGACGGTCACTTCCGCCGGGTCGACGGCCGGGACGGAACCTCGGGCACGACGGGCAAGGGGCAGTACCTGGTGCGCCATCTCGCCGCGCTGGGCGGTGCGGTGGATCCGGGGCGCACGGTGCTGATCGGGGACGTGCCGGACGACGCCGTGGCCGCCGCCGAGGCGGGCGTGCGGGCGGTGCTGTACACGGGCGGCGCCGGGTCGCGCCGCGAGCTGTCGCGCGTCGGGGTGCCGGTGGCCGACACTCTGGCCGAGGCTGTCTCTCTGGCGGAGCAGCTGGTCGCATGATGACTGTATGTCAGAAATGGACGCAATCACGCACGTTCCGGAGCCGCTGAACGAGCCGGTCCACAGCTACGCCCCCGGCAGCCCGGAACGGGCCCGGCTGGAGGCGCGGTTGGCGGAGCTGGCCACGGCCACGGACACCCGGCTGACCATGACGATCGGCGGCGCGCAGCGGCTGGGCGGTGGGGAGCGGGTCGACGTGGTGCAGCCGCACCATCGCTCCGCGCGGCTGGGCGTGCTGGGCAACGCCACGGCCGAGGACGTGGGTCGGGCGGTCGAGGCGGCCCTGAAGGCCGCGCCGGCCTGGCGGGCGCTCTCCTTCGACGACCGGGCGGCGGTCTTCCTCAAGGCGGCGGAGCTGCTGGCCGGTCCCTTCCGGGAGACGGTCGCGGCGGCGACGATGCTGGGGCAGTCCAAGACGGCGCAGCAGGCCGAGATCGACGCGCCCTGCGAGCTGGTCGACTTCTGGCGCTGGAACGTGCACTTCGCCCGCCGGATCCTCGCCGAGCAGCCGGTCAGCGGTCCCGGGGTGTGGAACCGGATGGACCACCGGCCGCTGGAGGGCTTCGTCTGCGCGATCACGCCGTTCAACTTCACGGCCATCGCGGGCAACCTGCCGACGGCGCCGGCGCTGATGGGCAACACCGTCGTCTGGAAGCCGTCGCCGACGCAGACGCTCTCCGCCTGGTACGTGATGCGGGTGCTGGAGGCGGCGGGGCTGCCGCCCGGGGTGATCAACATGGTGACGGGGGACGGGCAGGCCGTCTCCGAGGTGGCGCTGGCGCACCGGGCGCTGGCCGGGATCCACTTCACCGGCTCGACGGCGACGTTCCAGGCGCTGTGGGGGCAGGTCGGGCAGAACATCGGCCGCTACGCGGGCTATCCGCGGCTGGTCGGCGAGACCGGGGGCAAGGACTTCGTGCTCGCCCACCCGAGCGCCGACCCCGCGGTGCTGCGGACGGCGCTGATCCGGGGCGCGTTCGAGTATCAGGGCCAGAAGTGCTCCGCGGCCTCCCGTGCGTACATTCCGCGCAGCGTCTGGCAGACGATGAAGTCCGACTTCCTCGACGAGGTACGGGCCCTCGCGGTGGGCGATGTGTCCGACCTGTCCAACTTCATGGGGGCGCTGATCGACGACCGCGCCTACGCCAAGAACGCGGGGGCGATCGCCCGCGCCCGCGACGTGCACAGCCTGGACATCGTCGTCGGCGGGCACAGCGACGACGCCATCGGCTGGTTCGTCGAGCCCACGGTGATCACCGGCACGGACCCGCGCCAGGAGCTCTTCTCCACCGAGCTGTTCGGCCCGGTCCTGGCCGTCCACGTCTACGACGACGCGCGCTGGGAGCAGACGCTGGAGCTGGTGGACACCACCTCGCCCTACGCGCTGACCGGCGCGGTCGTCGCCCAGGAGCGCGCCGCGATCGCGCGGGCCACGGACCGGCTGCGGTTCAGCGCCGGGAACTTCTACGTCAACGACAAGCCGACGGGGGCCGTCGTCGGCCGGCAGCCCTTCGGCGGCGGGCGGGCGTCGGGCACCAACGACAAGGCGGGCGCCGAGCAGAACCTGCTGCGATGGACGTCCACGCGTTCGATCAAGGAGACCCTTCTACCCCCGACCGACCACCGCTATCCCTCGATGGGGTAGAGGAAGTTTGAACGCCCCTTGGACAAGTCGTACAGGCGGTACCAAAGATCCTGACGCAGTGCACCGAATCGGCCCGGGACAGGGTCTCTTACCCAAGTTAGGCTCGACCGGAACCACCGGGAGCGGACCGAGCATCCCTCGCAATGAGGGAGGATAGGGACAGACCCGGTGGATCATGCGCAACTCCATGCAGATCCATGTAACCGCACCCACCAGGTCACGCAACGGCGCGCGACAGGAGCCAGATAGTCATGCAGACCCAGCTGGACGCAGCTAAGGCCGAACTGCTCAGCAAGGCGGCTCAGGGGGAGGCGCTCGGCAACGGCGCCCTTGCCTCGTACCTGAAGCACTACTACCTGCACACGGCCCCCGAGGACCTCCTCGAGCGGGACCCGGTCGACGTCTACGGAGCGGCGGCGTCCCACCACCGACTCGCAGCCAAGCGTCCGCAGGGCGCCGTCGAGGTCCGGGTGTACACCCCGACCGTCGAGGAGAACAGCTGGTCCTGCGGCCACACGGTCGTGGAGATCGTCACCGACGACATGCCGTTCCTGGTCGACTCGGTCACCCAGGAGCTCACCCGCCAGGACCGCGGCATCCATGTCGTGATCCACCCGCAGATGGTCGTCCGCCGTGACATCACCGGCAAGCTGATCGAGATCCTCGACGTCGACGCCTGCGCCAAGGAGCGTCCGGCCGACGCGCTGGTCGAGTCCTGGATGCACATCGAGATCGACCGCGAGACCGACCGCGACGACCTGCGCGCCATCGAGACGGACCTGCGCCGGGTCCTCGGCGACGTGCGCGAGGTCGTCGAGGACTGGGGCAAGATGCGGGAGTCGGCGCTGCGCCTCGCCGACGAGCTGCGCGAGACCCCGCCGACCGGCCTCGACGAGCAGGAGGTCGCGGAGACCTGGGACCTGCTGCGCTGGCTCGCCGACGACCACTTCACCTTCCTCGGCTACCGCGAGTACGACCTGGTGCAGACCCCGGACGGCGAGGACGCGCTGCACGCGCTCGCCGGCACCGGCCTCGGCATCCTGCGCTCCGACCCGAAGACCGGCGACTCCTCCGCCTTCGGCCGCCTGACCGCGCCGGCCCGCGCCAAGGCCCGCGAGCAGAAGCTGCTGGTGCTGACCAAGGCCAACAGCCGTGCCACCGTGCACCGCCCGTCCTACCTCGACTACGTCGGCGTCAAGAAGTTCGACGCCGCGGGCAACGTCGTCGGCGAGCGCCGCTTCCTCGGCCTCTTCTCCGCCGCCGCCTACACCGAGTCGGTCAACCGCGTCCCGGTCGTCCGCCGCAAGGTGCAGGAGGTGCTGGAGAAGTCCGGCTTCAGCGCCGAGAGCCACGACGGCCGCGACCTGCTCCAGATCCTGGAGACCTACCCGCGCGACGAGCTCTTCCAGACCCCGGCCGACGAGCTGCTCTCCATCGCGCACTCCGTCCTGTACCTGCAGGAGCGCCGCAAGCTGCGCCTGTTCCTGCGCCAGGACGAGTACGGCCGCTACTTCTCCGCACTGGTCTACCTGCCGCGTGACCGCTACACCACCCGCGTCCGACTGCGCCTGATGGACCTGCTGATGCAGGAGCTGGGCGGCTCGGCGATCGACTACACCGCGTGGAACACCGAGTCGGTCCTGGCCCGGCTGCACTTCGTCATCCGCGTCCCGTCCGGCACCGAGCTGCCGCACCTGACCGAGCAGGACATCGACCGGCTCGAGGCCAAGCTGGCCGAGACCGCCCGCTCCTGGGCGGACGGCTTCAACGAGGTGCTGGTCCGCGAGTGCGGCGAGGAGCGCGCGGCCGAGGCGGCCCGTCGCTACAACAACGCCTTCCCGGACGGCTACCGCGCCGACTTCACCCCGGCCACCGGCGTCGCCGACCTGCGCCAGCTGGAGTCGCTCAGCGGCGCCGGCGACTTCCGGCTGAACCTCTACCAGCCGGTCGACGCCGAGGACGACGAGCGTCGCTTCAAGATCTACTGGGAGGGCGGCTCGGTCTCGCTGACCGAGGTGCTGCCGGTCCTGTCCCGCCTGGGCGTCGAGGTGCTCGACGAGCACCCCTACGAGCTGCGCCGCACCGACGGCACGGTGGCCTGGGTCTACGACTTCGGCCTGAAGCTGCGCGCCGAGGTCGCCGACACCATCACCGACGAGAGCCGCGAGCGGTTCCAGGAGGCCTTCGCCGCCGTCTGGACCCTCAAGGCCGAGAACGACGGCTTCAACTCCCTGGTGCTGCGCTCCGGTCTGACCTGGCGTCAGGCCATGGTGCTGCGCGCCTACGCCAAGTACCTGCGCCAGGCGGGCGTCGCCTTCTCGCAGGACTACATGGAGGACGCGCTCCTCAACAACGTGCACGTGACGCGCCTGCTGGTGAACCTCTTCGAGGCCCGCATGTCGCCCGCGCACACGCACAGCGCCGCCGAGCTGATCGAGGGTCTGCTGGAGGAGCTGGACGGCGCGCTGGACCAGGTCGTCAGCCTCGACGAGGACCGCATCCTGCGCTCCTTCCTGTCGCTGATCAAGGCCACCCTGCGCACCAACTTCTTCCAGCGCGACGAGGCGGGCGCCCCGCACGCCTACGTCTCGATGAAGTTCGACCCGCAGGCCATCCCGGACCTGCCGGCCCCGCGCCCCGCGTTCGAGATCTGGGTCTACTCGCCGCAGGTCGAGGGCGTGCACCTGCGCTTCGGCAAGGTGGCCCGAGGCGGCCTGCGCTGGTCCGACCGCCGTGAGGACTTCCGCACCGAGGTCCTCGGCCTGGTCAAGGCGCAGATGGTGAAGAACACCGTCATCGTGCCGGTCGGCTCCAAGGGCGGTTTCTTCGCCAAGCAGCTGCCGGACCCGACGGTCGACCGCCAGGCCTGGCTGGAGGAGGGCATCTCCTCCTACAAGACCTTCATCTCCGGCCTGCTCGACATCACCGACAACCTGGTCGGCGGCGAGGTCGTGCCGCCGAAGGACGTGGTCCGCCACGACGGTGACGACACCTACCTGGTCGTCGCCGCCGACAAGGGCACCGCGACCTTCTCCGACATCGCCAACGGCGTGGCGGTCGACTACGGCTTCTGGCTGGGCGACGCGTTCGCCTCCGGCGGCTCGGCCGGCTACGACCACAAGGGCATGGGCATCACCGCCCGCGGCGCGTGGGAGTCGGTCAAGCGCCACTTCCGCGAGCTGGGCCACGACACCCAGAACGAGGACTTCACCGTCGTCGGCGTCGGCGACATGTCCGGCGACGTCTTCGGCAACGGCATGCTGCTCAGCGAGCACATCCGGCTGGTGGCCGCCTTCGACCACCGCCACATCTTCGTGGACCCGAACCCGGACTCGGCGAGCTCCTTCGCCGAGCGCAAGCGGATGTTCGACCTGCCGCGCAGCTCCTGGGCGGACTACGACACCAAGCTGATCTCGGCCGGTGGCGGCGTCTTCCCGCGCAGCGCCAAGTCGATCAACATCACTCCGCAGATGCGCGAGGCGCTGGGCATCGAGGCGGGCATCTCCCGGCTCACCCCGGCCGAGCTGATGAAGACGATCCTGCTCGCCCCGGTCGACCTGTTGTGGAACGGCGGCATCGGCACCTACGTCAAGGCCGCGGCGGAGAACAACGTCGAGGTCGGCGACAAGGCCAACGACGCGATCCGCGTCAACGGCGGCGAGTTGCGGGTCAAGGTCCTCGGCGAGGGCGGCAACCTGGGCGCGACCCAGCTCGGCCGCATCGAGTTCGCCAGCCTCGGCAACGGCGGCGAGGGCGGCAAGGTCAACACCGACGCCATCGACAACTCGGCGGGCGTGGACACCTCGGACCACGAGGTGAACATCAAGATCCTGCTCAACCAGGTCGTCACCGACGGGGACATGACGGTCAAGCAGCGCAACGCGCTGCTGGCCGAGATGACCGACCAGGTCGGCGAGCACGTTCTGACGAACAACTACGACCAGAACGTGGCCCTGGCCAACGCCTCCTCGCAGGCGCCGAGCATGGTCAACGTGCACCAGCGGCTGATGCGTCGCCTGACGGCCGAGGGCCACCTCAACCGGGCGCTGGAGTTCCTGCCGACGGGCGCGCAGATGCGCGAGCGTGCGGCGGCCGGGCGCGGCCTGACCCAGCCCGAGCTGGCGGTGCTGCTCGCCTACACGAAGATCACCCTGGCCGACGAGATCCTGGCCTCGGACCTGCCGGACGACCCGTACCTGCGCGGCAAGCTGCACCGGTACTTCCCGCCGCAGCTGCAGGAGAAGTTCGAGAGCCAGATCGACGCGCACGCGCTGAGCCGCGAGATCATCACCACGGTCGTGGTCAACGAGACCATCAACCGCGGCGGCATGACCTTCGCCTTCCGGCTCCGTGAGGAGACGGGCGCCACCTACGAGGAGGTCGTGCGCTCGCACACCGCGGCCCGCGCGATCTTCGACCTCAAGGGCATCTGGCAGGAGATCGAGGCGCTGGACAACAAGGTCCCGGCCGAGGTCCAGACGCGGATGCGCCTGCACGCCCGCCGCCTGATCGAGCGCGCCACCCGCTGGCTGCTCAACAACCGGCGCCAGCCGCTCGACATTGCCGAGACGATCGCGGTCTTCCGCGAGCGGGCCAACCTGGTCTGGAGCAAGGTTCCGGAGCTGGTCCGCGGCTCGGACCTGACGTGGTTCGAGTCCGTGCGCGCAGAGCTGATCGAGGCCGGCGTGCCGGAGGAGCTGGCGGTCAAGTGCGCCGGTCTCTCCTCGGTGTTCCCGTCGCTGGACATCATCGAGACGGCCGACCGCACCGGCGACGACGTGCTGGAGGTCGCGGAGGTCTACTACGACCTCGGTTCGCGCCTGCAGATCACCGAGCTGCTGGACCGGATCATCGAGCTGCCCCGCACCGACCGCTGGCAGTCGATGGCCCGCGCGGCCATCCGCGAGGACCTCTTCGCGGCCCACGCCACCCTCACCGCGGACCTGCTGGCCCACGGCGAGCCTGGCGCGACGCCGGAGGAGCGGTTCCGGGCCTGGGCCGAGGCGAACGCGACCCTGGTCAACCGCGCTAGGACCACGCTCGACGACATAAGGACGTCGGAGTCGTACGACCTGGCCAACCTCAGCGTCGCGATGCGGGTCATCCGCACGCTGCTGCGGACCGGGTCGATGCGCTGAGTCCGGCTTGAACGTCGAGGGGCCCACGGCTGTCGCCGTGGGCCCCTCGAGCCTTGCTGTAATACAAGATCTGAATGCGGCACGACCCCTTGGCCCGGTCTTGCCGTCACGTTATGGTCCTGTATCTCTGAAAGAACTTGCAAGGCGCGCACCCGGTCCACCCTCTTGGAGGCACGCAATGCGGAGATCCACCCTGTCCGGACGCCGCGCCGTCGCAGTGGGAGCAGCCGCCGCGCTGACCCTGCTCGCGGGCTGCTCCAATTCCTCCAGCAGCAACGGAGGCTCGGCCTCCGCGACACCGACACTGACGGGCGACTGTGCTCCCTACCAGGCCTACGCGGGCCACTCGGGCACCACAGTCACCATGTTCGCCTCCATTCTGAGTCCCGAATCCGACGCGCTGGAACGCTCCTGGGCGAAGTTCAGCTCCTGCACCGGGATCAAGATCTCCTACGTGGGCTCGAACGACTTTGAGTCCCAGCTCCCGGTCCGCGTCAGCGGTGGCAACGCCCCGGACCTGGCGATCATCCCGCAGCCCGGTCTGCTCCAGCAGATGGTCAAGACCGGCAAGGTGGTCAAGCCGCCGGCCCAGACCGTCGCCAACGAGAGCAAGTGGAGCGCGATCTGGAAGTCCTACGGCTCGGTCAACGGCACCTTCTACGCGGCGCCGATGAGCGCCAACATGAAGTCGCTTGTCTGGTACTCGCCGAAGGCCTTCGCCGCGGCCGGGTACACCGTGCCGACGACGTGGGCCGACCTGATGGCGCTCAGCGACAAGATCGCCAAGGCGGGCAAGAACAAGCCGTGGTGCGGCGGCATCGGCTCCGGCACGGCGACCGGCTGGCCGGCCACCGACTGGGTCGAGGAGGTCGTCCTCGGCAAGTACGGCGGTGACGTCTACGACAAGTGGGTCAGCCACCAGATCAAGTTCTCCGACCCGCAGATCATCGACTCGATGAACGTCGTGCAGAACTGGATGCACAACCCCGCCTGGGTCAACGGCGGCATCGGCGACGTCACCTCCATCGCCTCCACCACCTTCCAGGACGCGGGGACGCCGATCCTCAGCGGCAAGTGCTCGATGCTGCAGCAGGCCTCGTTCTACGAGGCGCAGTGGCCCAAGGGCACGACGATCAGCCCGACCGGCGACATCTTCGCGTTCAAGCTCCCGCCGGTGGACTCGTCCGTCCCGACCCCGGTCGAGGGCGGCGGCGAGTTCCTGGCGGCCTTCAGCAGCCGGCCCGAGGTGCAGGCCGTGCAGAACTACCTGTCGACGACGGAGTGGGCGGAGAGCCGCATCAAGCAGGCCACCGGCTGGGTCTCGGCGAACCAGGGCGTGGACCCGTCCATCTACACCGACCCGATCGACCAGCTCTCGGCGAAGTACCTGACGGACCCGTCGGCGACCTTCCGCTTCGACGCCTCCGACCTGATGCCGGCCGCGATCGGCTCGGGCCAGGAGTGGAAGTCCTTCACGGCGTGGTTCGCGCAGAACCAGTCCGT